>DEYK01000020.1 GCA_002364485.1 Phycisphaerales bacterium UBA3160 | reverse complement strand
CAGCAGCAACAAGATCAGCAGCAGGATCAGCAGGATGAACAGCAGAAGTTGGAAGACGCCATGGACAAACTGGAGAAGTCCATGGAACAGTTGGAACAGGCGATCGACCAACGAGAACAGCAGTTGGAGCAGGATCCCGAGGACAGCAAGGCCAAGGCCGAACTGGACGAGCTCGAAAGACTCAAGGATCAGATGGAGAAGATGAAGCAGGAACTCGAAGCTGGCATTCAGCAGGGACAAGCAGACGAGGACTCCGAGGAGGAACCGGAGGAATCCCAGGAGACTGATGGTCGAAACGCCGACGAACCGATGGATCAGTCTGATCAGAACCGTCCGGAGACGATGACGAGGGACGAAGCGCAGCGACTGCTTCAGGCCGTACGGGACAAGGAACGGCTACGACGACTGGAACAGATCCAACGAGAGCGGGAAGGCACACCCGCCACGGGCAAGGACTGGTAGATCATGGACACCATTGCATTCAAGAAGCTGACATACGTCCTCTGGCTCCTGATCACGCTGCTTGCCGGCGACTCGCTGCTTGCCGCGGAAGCGAGCATGCAGGTCACGCGAAGACAGGGCTACGTCGGATCGCCCATTCCGATCAAACTGATCATTTCCGACGCGATTGATGATGCCGCACCGACGATGCCCGATGTCGAGGGGCTCACCATCGAGCGACTGTCGACTCCGAACGTGTCCACACAGATGACCAGCATCAACGGAGTCACCACGACCCGACGTACATCGGAGTGGACCTACCTCGTCAACGCTCTCGCGGCCGGGACCTACACCATCCCCGAGTTCATCATCGAAGTCGACGGCAACGCGTTCAGGACCAAGGCGATCGATCTGACGTTCGTCAGCTCCGAAGCCGACGACCTCCTGCGTGTCGCCATCGAAGGCGATCCGGATCGCATCTACCTCGGCGAGTCGACGAACCTCACGCTTCGCATATGGATCAAGCCCTACAAGGACATCCAGTACGGAACAGAACTCTCATCACGCGACATGTGGAATCTCGTCGATCCCGAAAGCGAATGGGGCCCCTTCGCGCCGACCATGTCCGAGCTGTACTCGCAGCGGCAGGCACCACGAGGCCGACTCGTGACGGTTCCCGGCGAACAATCCGAGCCCGGCCTCGCGTACCTCTACGAACTCGAGATCGAGGATTGGCCGGATCGTCTCGGACCGGTGGCGGCCGGAGACGTCCGGATCGCAATGCAGTACCCGTTGAGCCTGACGCGAAGTCGGGGATTCTTCAACTCCGGACTCGCGATCGACGAGGCCCGACCGATCTCCGCATCCCCGGAAAGCCTCGACATCACCGTCATCCCCCTGCCGAACGAAGGGCAGCCCGCATGGTTCAGCGGCGCGGTTGGACGGTTCGTCTTCGACGTCAGCGCCACCCCCACCGACGTCGCGGTCGGCGATCCGATCACGCTGACGATGCGGGTCACCGATCGTGGCCAGCGTCCGGCCAACATGGAACTCCTCCAGGCGCCGAAGATCGACCGCATGAAGGAATTGGACGGATCGTTCCGGGTACCTCGGGAGCAGCTCGGTGGCACCGTACAGGGATCCTCGAAGGTCTTCACGCAGACGATCCGCGCCACCAGCGATTCCGTATCCGAGATCCCGTCACTTCCGTTCACCTTCTTCGAACCAGGTGGCGACGAATACGTGACTTCGTGGAGCAAGCCCATACCACTGAAGGTCCGGACCTCCACGACCGTATCATCCTCGAACGTGCTTTCAGCGGGCGGAACGATCAAGACCTCGCCCGATGAACTCAAGAACGTGTCCGGCGGCATTCTCGCGAACTACACGGGCACGGATCTGCTGACGGACCAGTCCGTCGATCCGTCCTACGGACTCTTCGTCCTGCTCCTGCTTCCGCCGATCGCATTCCTGACGATTGCGGTCGTCAACCAGAAGCGGATGCGTCTCCAGGGGGATACCGGACTCGCCCGATCCAGATCAGCAGCCCGCACCGCCGGTTCGGCGCTTCAGGCGGCGGAATCAAGCAGTCAAATCTCCGGCGCCATCACGGGATACGTGGCCGACAGACTCGATCTTCCTCCCGCCGCCCTGACCCGTCACGAAGTGCGTGGACATCTGGATCGAGGGAGCGTTCCTCCCGACATCGTCGAGCAGGTGGATGACGTGCTCTCGAGGTGCGAACAGCTCCAGTACGCCGGCGACGGCTCACGCCTCGATCCCGACCTGATGGAATCCGCCGCATCATGCCTGAAGTCCCTGCAGGGAGTCCGACTCCGATGATCCGCATACCGCTTCCGACGCTCATGCTCATGACCATTTCGCTGCTGGCCTGCGTTTCGCCCCTCAAGGCGCAATCGATGGATCCCCAGCAACAGGCGCTCGTCCTGACGGAGGCCCAGCAGGAGTACGATGAAGCAGCGAAGATGCTCCGTACGAATCCCGCCGAAGCCGCCGATGCGTTCCGCGCCTCCGCCGCCCGATTCCAGCTGCTCGTCGACAGCGGCATCAGCAACGGATCGCTCTACTACGATCTGGGGAACGCCTGGTACCAGGCCGGTGACCTGGGACATGCCATCGCCAACTACCTGCGTGCCGAACGGCTGATGCCGGACGATCCCCGACTCGATGCGAATCTGGCCTACGCACGGTCACAGGTCCGACCGCAGATCACCGACAACGATCACGTCGCACTGCTGAGAAGCCTTGTCTTCTGGCACGATTCATGGACGCTTCGCCTGCGGATCTGGGGATTCGGGATCGCGTGGATCGTCCTGTGGGGCGCATTGATCGTCCGTTCCGTGCGTCACTATCCCGGCTGGAACTATCTTGCCGGGTGCGCAGCGGCGATCTCGCTCATGCTCGGTGCCTCCGCCCTGTGGGACATCGGGATCGATTCCGGAAACACCCGTGGCGTGCTCGTGGGCGATCAGGTGATCGTCCGCAAGGGCAACGCGGAGAGCTTCTCGCCGCAGTTCGATGAACCCATCAACCGAGGCGTCGAGTTCGAAGTCCTCGAGGAGCGACCCGACTGGCTGCACATCGAACTCGGCAACGGCGAGAAGGGCTGGATCCAGTCGACCGACGCGGAGATCGTCCAGGCCGTGATGCAGTCCGAAGAGCTGACCGCGACCACCAGTGAGCACGGGGCACCAGGCTCATCCGTCGGCACCTGAGCGGGACATCGACGACTCCGTAATGAAACCGGCCCGACGCATCTGCGCCGGGCCGGTATTGTTCACGATGCCGTCTGCGGATCAATCAGAGACCGCAGTTCCAGTCGGAGATGACCAGGAGCAGATCGCTCACGGTGTACGGATCGTTCCAGTTTCCGATCACGAACAGCAGGTCGGCGATGTTGACCACACCGTCGCCGGTGAAGTCCCCTGGGCAGCCGGATGCTGCGCATTCGAGGTTCTGTGCCCCGGGGGTATCGGTTTCACCCAGCGGATCAAAGACCCCCTCGGTCCAGGCCCCCGTCTCCAGGCATCGGTAGACATGCCCCAGCCTGTCGCCTTCCGTGGCAGGCGGACCGACCTGGTTGTCGCTGTAGACCAGCTCACCAGTGCCGTCGGTGGAATCCACCAGAGCGACCGAATCGAACAGCACGAGCCAGGGTGTGGACGCAAGGGTTCCGGAGTCGTCCGGATCGAGATCGTCGAAGCCACCGAAGTAGTTTCCGACGAGGAGATGCGTGACATTGTCGCCGTTCTCGAAGTTGAGCGTCGCGAACTGATCCACCTCGGAGAGCGCGAGGGTGAAGGAGTTCTCCGTGATCAGGAAGAGTCCCGTCTCGTCGATCACCCCTTCCAGGGCGACGATCGCCTCGACGGTACCGGATCCTCCCGTACCGTCACCGATGACGATCCAGTAGACGCCGGCCAGATCGGTGCCGGGAGCACCGATGATCTCTCCGTACTCGTCGTTGTCGGCGAGATCCTGATCGACTCTGATCTCGTTGATCGAGATATCAAGGGTGGGGTCCACCTCGAGGCAGTCCGGAACATTGTTCTTGTTGTCGTCGGCCAGATCGTCCTCGCCGGGGCAGAGGTCGCAGGGGTCGCCGAAGCCATCATCATCGGAATCGAGCTGATCGTCGTTGAAGGTGAATGGGCAGTTGTCGCAGGCGTCTCCGTAGAGGTCGCCGTCGGCATTCGCCTGATTGGGATTGGAAATCGCGTCGCAGTTGTCGCACGCATCGCCGGCCCCGTCCTCGTCGACATCCGACTGGTCCTCATTGGGAACGTTGACGCAGTTGTCATCCTCGTCGGCCACACCGTCGTCGTCGGCATCGGGGATGCCGGCATCGAGGACGTTGATCGTGCCGACCATGCCGAACGCACAGTGGGATCCGACCGTGCAGATGTAGTCGATCTGCTCGGGAGCGTCTTCGGTGACCACCCAGTCTGCCTGCGGGTTGGCGAGGGTGACGAGGACGTCGAAGTACTGGCCGACTCCGGCACAGTTGTCGATGCTCCCATCGACGGCATCGTGGGTTCCACCCGTGTGGATCCAGCGGATGGTGTCGCCGATGTTCGCGTCCACGACCTGGGGAACGTAGCTGAAGTTCGAGACGAGGACCTCGTGGATCACGGGCTCGGAACCACCGCCCATCCATGCGCCCAGCGGGACCAGGCTTTCGCAGGTGCCGTTGGACGAGCACCCGTCGAGGGCATTGGCTCCGCCGAACGACCAGTTGGCCGAGTCGAAGCTTCCCCCGTTGGCCGCGACGCCGTCGTTGCGATACGCCCAGCTGTCGAGGTACTCCCAGGGAGTACCGTTTCCGTCGACGTCGATTTCGCCGAACGTATCGATGACGGCACCGTTGGCGAAGAGCTCGACCGCGTCGTCACCGTTGATTCCCATCGATGAAGATGTGTGATCGGGAGCGAAGCCAAAGTACGCCGTGAACTGCGCGGCTTCCGAAGACACGTAGATGAACGTACCTGCCGTGGCCGGACCGGCGGGGAAGGTGAACTCCTGGCCGTCGGTTCCACCGCCGTTGTTGGCGGACCCGATTCCGTAGGTGCTCAGATCGGCGATGTCGCTGACCACGTAGAGTTCGACGCCCTTCGGTGTACCGCCGGAAAGAGGTCCGTCGAAGGCAGCGGTAATGACCATGTCGCCGGAGGCGATGGTGGTCAACGAGGCAAGACCGACGACAGCAGCCGCGGTACAGGACAGCCTGAATTGCATTTTCACTTCTCCAAATGGGGGACGGGCTGCGATGGCCCTGATCCCGATTTCTCGCTCCACTCCTAGTCAGGCCATCGCCAGACCACATTTCAAAATTAGGCGATTCCACTGCCCGGTGGAAGTAATTTTACGCAAATACTCAATGAGAAGGTTTGAATGGACATTCAACCGTCTCAAAAAGAGGCATATCCACGGCACAGGCTCAGATGAGCCGACACGGGCCAGACGGACATGCACCCTGAAGTCAGCCGCTGCGGATCGGTTCGCCAACCGTCCGGATCATCCCTTATTTGAGATACGTCTATTCACCGACGATGGGTTGACGCATCACACGATGCCGGCTCCGCATCGCATGTTTAAAGCAGATCCCCTCGTACAGCCGTCGCATGTCACAAGAAAGATTCTGAGCTATCCGGCAGCGAAAGTGCCGGGGGTGCGTGAGCAGATATACGACTGAATGCCGTTGCTCGATTGCCTCAAATGGCGAACTGGGATGCCACAGTTTCGGACGCATATGGTCGGAATGCCGTGAACAGATATGGACTTGAGCATCATCGTCGTAGGTCTCAAGTTCGATTCCAAGGTCGTCACGAAGATCCTGATCGACGAGGATCTCATCGTTGGAGATCAGGAGCTTTCGATTCACGAAGTCTCCGTGAGATGCGACTGATTTCATTTGAAGCCCTGAAACCTTCTGCAACCACTGATAGTTTCGTGCAAACCGCTCACGAATACGCGGCATCGCAGCCGTGACCTCAGCCCTTGTCCGCAAGCACTCCTCCTTGGCAACCGTGGCGATTTCTTCATAGTGATAGCTTGCCTCGCCACCCGAATCCTCTATCTGATTCATGAGATCGAGACTGAGCGTACAAAGACGAAAGTAATGACTTGCAGTCGCTCCGAAGTCGCATTCGATCTGCCAGAACTCGCGAGCCGCATCTGGATCGGTATCGATGTCATGGCGCAGGATCAGGTAGCGTCGACCAGGATCGATCCCTCCAGCTTGGTCGAGCCGGTGAAAGTTCAGCACCGAAATCGGTTCATAGGAGTGAGCAACCGCGGATTCGAGCAAGGCACGGTAGTCCTTCATGCGCGAGGGCATGAGATAGCTCTCGTAGATTCGGCCTAATAACGTACTGAATACAGACACTGTGTCAGAGACTCCATCGATTGAAGCATGTAGAGATCACAGCATTCAGACCACACCCATGGGACCACCTGTTGCTCACAGAATATCCTTCGTGTGCTCAGGCAACGGTACGAGACCGGATGCTCGATGGATTCTGCTTGTCGCAATCGAGTCTATTCAGACGCAGATAATATCGTTTCATGATCCCGAAGGGAAAAACGGAGCGAATGCCTGTCGCTGAACTTCACGCGCAATGCTGGAAACACAAGAGGCGTGACGATCTGAACCGTGCACAGCAGGCAGCCCAATGAGATGGAATGGGCTCTTGATCCTCGGGATTTAACTGCAGTCCCAGTCGGAAATGACGAGCAGCAGATCCGTGATGTCCAAGGCGGCACCCCAGTTCTTGATCACGAAGAGCAGGTCCTGGACGTCCGTCCGACCGTCTCCGCTGTAGTCGCCCACGCATGACGGCGTGTCGATCACCTCCACGGAGAGCACCAGGACGATCGAATCGGCCGTGCCGCCGGGGAGGTCCTGGTCCTCGACGTAGACGGCAAGATTCTCGATGATCGTGCCCGCTTCGAGCCCGGTGGTGTCGAACGTGATTGGCATCACGATCGACTCCGAACCGATCCCGTCGATGGGCGTTCCGATGAACCCGAAGGGAGCCGCCGGAGCCTCGATCCCGAGGAAATCCATCGTCGCCTGACTGGAGTCGAATCCGTAGTTGAACAGTTCGATGTCGATCTGCTGGACGCCCGAGTCGGCCTCGAACTGGGAGAAGAACACCCTGAAGTTCTCATCGTTGGCCGAGGAGAACGATGCGTTGCTGTGACGCAGGACGGTGCCGGAGACCGACAACGTCGACGGGACCAGCTGGGTCCCTGCATCGACGGAATCGATGGTGAGCTGCCCGGAGACACCCCCTGCCGACGATGTGTCGACTGGAATCGCGACGAACTGATCAGCCGATCCGGCCGAGATGCTCCCCGACTCGTCGATCGACGAGAGCGAACCCGAGCCGGTGGCGAACCAGTTGAGATCGGCGCCTCCCGCCGGGGTGACGACGTCGACGTCGTTGCCGATCGTCAGCACCACATCGGCCGAACCGCCGACGATGACCGGGCCGAATGTGGAGACGACCGATGCCGAAAGGACAGCCGGCAGGGTGTAGTTGGCGATGACCGGAATATGGTCCGATGCGTCGTGCAGAGCATCCGCGAGTTGATTGGATCTCGAGTTGTTGCCTGGAAAGTAGGTGTTGGTGCCGTCGTTGATGGCGTCGTCGTAGTGGTTCCCGTCGTTTCCGAATGATCGCAGGGTTCCAGACATGTAGTCGAGTCCGGCACCATCCTGGAATTCCTGATTGAACAGCAGAAAGTCGAATCGGTCGTCGAGCGAGCCGCCGATCAGCCCCCCACCCGTGCTGGCTCGGGGCGACTGCGTGTGCTTGAGTGCGTTGCCGGCCCCGGACCACGAACCGTTTCCGAAGGGATCGATGGCCATAGAAGGGCCATCGGCGACAAGCGCCTCGTAGGCAGGCTCGCCGCTCGAGTAGATGTTGTAGTCACCGGCATAGATCACGCAGGAGCCGGCGGGCAGCTCCTCTGCATTCTCGAGTACCTGCTCGACGCCGAAGAGACGGTCGGCCTGATTCGCACTTCCGGTGCTGGCCTTGAAGTGGCTTGAGTAGATGTAGAAGTCGCACGCCGGGCTCGAACCGACCAGCCGAAGCTGCCACCGATCGCTTCTGCGACCAGCCCCGGTGTAGATGTCGTCGTGACCGGATGTGATCTCCGTGACGATTGACGAATGGAAGAACATCGCCTGGGCACCACTGTAGGTATCCTCGCTGCTCGACGTGTAGGTCCCCTGTGAATACTGGGGACCAAGCAGGTCGTGCAGGTCATCCACGTTGTCCGTATCGACTTCCTGAAAGACCCAGACGGCGATCGGAACTTCGAATCCCGGCTTGTCGTCCGTGGAGGCCTCGGACAACACATGCTCGATCGAAGAGAAATCACCCCTGAGCTGGGCGATGTTCCAGGTTCCAACCGCGAGTTGGGCCGATGCGGATCCTGCCACGAGGGCGACGGCCGCCGCCATGCAGGAATACATCCAATAGACATGTCTGGAGGGCATATGCACCTCTCACCTCCTGAAGCCCCATGCCACACACCCGGGTACCTGAAATCGTCATTTCAAGTGTATCCCGGGTACTCGGGACTCCAAGCGGTTTTTCAGACGGTTGTGGACGTACTCGGTTTCCAACGGATCCAGCCTCTGATATAGATCACGGCAAGGATCGAATTACCGATAATTGCGAACAGACTCAGGGCCAGGACACCGAAGACGACGAAGGAAGTCGCCCCGACCAGGCCGATCACGAAGCCCGATCGCCGCTGATTTCCAAGCAGCCAGATGGACGCGAGCATGCAGATGATGCCCAGAAGATCGATGAAGTAGTATCCCGCCGCGGTTTCGAATGTGAGGTCCATGGCGACCACCATACATGCCGTACGGAAGATGGGGATCCGCGCAGCAAAAACCCCGCCGTGAGGCGGGGTTTGGAGCCGAGCTCCAGGAAAAGTGAACAGTTTGGTTTGCGCTCTCCAACGTCTTGCGACATCGGAAACCGGAACGAATCCGGACGAGCATATGCTGACTTCCCGGTGCAGATCGCTCTGCAGGATGACACCCGTTAGATCGATCGAAAAATCTCGATCGAAGAAGATGACACCACTCCGGGTCTAAGGAAATCCCTTAGAAAGGAGGT
>DEYK01000034.1:23289-61737 GCA_002364485.1 Phycisphaerales bacterium UBA3160 | reverse complement strand
CGGGATTCCGGGCTGATTTCACCCAAGGCGGTGTCATACTCTCCAAATACCGATTTCCGAGTCGAACAGATCCGGATCAACACCCCTTCAGACCCTGAGAGATTCAAAATGCCCTCGCCAATGCCCCTCCTGGCCACCACCACGCTGGCCCTCGCCATCGGCAGTTCTGCCCTTTCGATCCAAGATCAACCGGCCGACCCACTGAAGGGCACCAGGATCATGGAGCTCACGGTCGACGACGTCGAGTTGATGCACATGCTGCTTGAGGAAGGACTTCGCCCCATGGCGTGTCGTCCCACCCCCGGCACCGACGCATGGCTCCTCACCGACGAACAACTGGCACTGATCGACCAGATCGGCATTCCCAACCGGATGCTCGTCGAGGACGTCCCCGCCCACGTCGAGGAGGAACGTCGCAAGTCCATGAGCCTGCGTGGCGAGGACTGGTACGCCAGCTACCACACGTGGGAGGAGATCAATGCACGCCTCGATCAGATCGAAGCCGCGCATCCCGACATCGTCGAGGGGCTGGAGATCGGAACCACGATCGAGGGCCGCATCATCCAGGGCGTGCGCATCGGAACCGGCGCAGCCGGAACCAAGCCGGCCGTGCTCTTCAACGGATGCCAGCACGCCCGGGAATGGGTCGCCACGATGGTGCCGACCTTCATCGCCGAGGAACTCGCCGCCGGCTACGGAACGGATGGACGCGTCACCGCCCTGCTTCAACTGGTGGACGTCTACATCGTCCCCGTGGTCAATCCCGACGGATACGTCTACACCTACGCATCCGGCGGAGATCGCTTCTGGCGAAAGAACCGTCGCGACAACGGCACCTCCTGCGCCGGAGTCGATCTCAACCGCAACTGGGACATCGACTGGAACGGCGGCGAAAGCACGAGCACCGACACCTGCAGCGACATCTATGTCGGCAGCGCTCCGTTCTCCGAGCCGGAAACCACCGCGATGCGCGACTTCATCCTGGCCAGACCGAACATCGTCTCCCACATCGACTTCCACTGCTACTCCCAGGTGATCCTGCAGAACTGGGGATGGACCAGCGTCCCACCCCCCGATGATGCCGAGATCGACGCGCTGGGCGGCGCGATGTCCGACGCCATCTTCGACGTCAACGGAGTCTCGTACCCCCATGGAGGCGGCGACGAACTGCTCTATCTGGCCAGCGGCGTCTTTCCCGACTGGACCTACGATGCGACCGGCGCATTCGGCTACACCATCGAGCTCCGCCCCACCGGCAGTCCCGGATTCGAACTGCCTCCCGAACAGATCAGACCCACCGCGGAAGAGAACTTCCAGGGCATTCTGGCGATGATGGAATGGGCTGGAGTACCGATCGACGTCGGCTACCCCGACGGCCGCCCCCTTCGCCTCGACACCGAGAACCCGACCGTGTTCACGGTCGAACTCGAGGGTGGTTCCTCCTCCGTCACCAGTGCCGAAATCCTCTACCGGTTCGACGGAGGAGACTGGATCGCCAGCCCGCTGACGAACCTTCCCGGAAACCGCTGGCAGGCATCGCTGCCGGCCGCCTCGTGTTCCGACACCCCCGAGTACTACATCGTCGCGGTCAACGCGAACGGCACGTCGGTCTCCGATCCGCTGCTTGCGCCGCTTGAATTCTATTCGGCCGACGTGGTGTCGGACATCGTCAGCACGTTCGCGGACGACGGCGAATCGGATCCCGGCTGGACCGTCGTCTGCAATGCGACCGACGGATGCTGGGATCGCGGCATTCCCGCCGGCGTCGGAGACCGGGGCGACCCGCCCAACGACGGCGATGCGAGCGGACAATGCTGGCTCACCGACAACGTCTTCGGCAACAGCGACGTCGATACGGGCTCCACGGAGCTGATCTCACCGACGATCGACGCAAGCGTCGATGGAGCGGTGCTGAGCTATCTCCGCTGGTATTCCAACAGTGCAGGGGCGGCCCCGAACGCAGACATCTTCGTCGTCGACGTATCCGATGACGGTGGATCGACCTGGGTGAATCTCGAGACGATCGGTCCCGCCGGCCCCGGAACGAGTGGCGGCTGGATCGAAGCCTCCTTCGCGATCTCGGACATCCAGGGCATCGAACCCACCGATCAGTTCCGGATCAAGTTCATCGTGTCCGACGTAGCCGACGGCTCGGTCATCGAGGCCGGAATCGACGGCGTGACCATCGTCGCCAGCGAATGCATCGATGCCGAGGACTGCGTTGGGGATGTCAACGGAGACGGCTTCGTCAACGTGCAGGACCTCCTGCAGGTCATCGCCGACTGGGCCTGCGACGGAGACTGTGAAGCGGATCTCAACGGCGACCTGACGGTCGACGTCTCCGATCTGCTCCTGGTCATCGCATCATGGGGATCCTGCGACGGCGGCTGATCACCCGGACAGGAACGTCCGCCTCTACTGCATGCCGCCGATGTCCCGGGCGTACCGCCTGGACACCGTGGGCAGGTTCGACGCCGACCGTGCGAACTGATGCTGGTCGGGAGCGGAGTGCTCCCACTGGATCGGCCTGAAGCCGATCACAAGATCCTCAATCGGACTCGAGAGCAACCAGGCCAGTTCCATCTCGGACTCGGAGATGCTCAGACTGTGCCCCTGCATGACGATGACGCCGGAGTGGATCGGTCCATGGATCTCCCAAGTCAGTTCGTGCTCCGCTCCGGTTCGTGCGTTCTGGACAGAGAGCGTTCCCTCGAACCAGTTCCAGTGACCTTCGATGCCCGACACGTCCCATTGAACGACGAAATCCATGCCGATGCCGTCGCTGGACGCGGTCTGATCCCGCTGCAGGAGCCAGCCGGGAATCACATCGCTGGAGCCGCTGAGCAGGTTCGCCTGCGGCCACACCGCATACTCCGCGGCGTTGGCCGGCTGAAGCATGCCCGATGGCCCCTTCAGCAGTGCGAAGAGCACGAGCAGACCGTTGATCGACATGGCCGCGACCTGCAGGGCGGAGCGGTCCTGATAGGAGAACAGCCCAAGGATCGCCAGAACGAGACCGACCAGGGCGACCGGCAGGAACGCCGGCAGCAGCAGAGGACTCAATGCCATGATGATGGCACAGCAGGCGACGATGATGCTTCCAATCGCGAGACTTCCGGTCGAATAGAACGGGAGGTTGCGCTTGGCTTCAAAGGTGTGAAATCGAGGGTTGGTCATTCGTTTCCTTTCATCCTGTCTTCAATCTCGAAAGAACCCTCCCTTCGAGCAAGAAGGAGGATGCCTGAAGCTGGCATTTCCTTTCGACCCTCCCTTCCTATGCCGAAAAAAACCCCCATCTGCACAGCCTGTCGGGATTTCCCGAGGCGATACCATGTCGAGATGCCCATGAAACGCCTTCTCATCCTGCTGACGATGCTCCTGGCGATCCCGAACGCGGGATGCCAGCAACCGCATGAGGCCGGTTTCGGGGCCCTGCACGACGGCATGAGCCACCAGCAGGTCCGGGATCTCCTCGGCGAACCGTCCATGACGTTCTACGCAAGCGAGGAGAGTCGAGCCGAGGTCGACAACGCCTACCAGGAGCGATGGCAGTACGGAGACAACTTCAGCACGAGGGCGACCGGAGCGGTCTTTCCCGAGAACGCACCGGACCGGGTCTGGGTCGTCTACTTCGACGAGTCGGGACGCGTCAGCGGATTCAGGGAACCCATTCCCGAAACGGACAACTGGCGAAGCGACGTCAAGTGATCAGTCGATGGCCTTGATCATGATCAGGCACGGGCATGGCCAGTTGTGCATGGTCTCGAACGTCTCGAGCTCGGTGAACCCGATGCCCATGTAGAACTGGCGGGTCTTCTCGTAGTTCACGCACGAATGCGATTGCCCGACCGTCTTGACCTGCAGGAAACGAATCCCCTGTCCGGCCAGCCACCGTTCCGCCGCCACGAACATCGCTCTTCCCACGCCACCTCGGTGATGCTCGTCGAGCACACCCAGTACGTAGGCATCCGCCGAATGCTCACCGTTGAGCTTGAGCGACAGGAAACCGATGTCCGCTTCGCCTGCGGTGACGATCAGGGTCGGGAGATCGTCGATGCAGGCCACGTACTCATCGACGGAGTCTTCGATCCCGAACCAGTCCGGCAGTGCACGGAGAATCGGTTCGCATCTCGATGCCATGCCATGCGCAGGCTGATGCACGACGAAATCGGTCATGAGCCGGAACCATCGGCCGGCCGGATCGCATAGACACGCCCCTTGCCGGTGCCGAAGTGCAGTTCGCACACCATGATGGTGCCGTCGTTGAGTTCCCCGAAGGAACTGATGAAGAGCCCGTTGCGATGGAACACTTCGCGATTGGCCGTCATCTTCGTTCCGTCCCAACGCAGACCCCAGATCCGCCCCGAACCGTAGTCGCCGTAGAAGTAGACGCCTTCGAGTTCCGGTTGCGACTCGCCTCGCTGCACGTACCCGCCGGTCACCGAGATGCCCTGGTCGCGCGGATACACGACCACCGGATCGATGTAGACGGCGTCGGGATCGGAGTCTCCGCGATGGAGCGCGAAGGGCTCGAAGCCCTCCCTGGGCTTCCAGCCGAAGTTGCCGCCACGCGTGATGACGTCGATCTCCTCCCAGGCGTTCTGTCCGACATCTCCACCCCAGAGCGTTCCATCCTCACGATCGAAGCTCATTCGCCAGACGTTGCGAAGCCCGTAGGCCCAGATCTCGTCCCTGGCTCCTTCGGTGTCGACGAACGGGTTGTCGGCGGGAATGGCGTAGGGAAGCTCCTCGTCCCTTCCGTCGACATCGATTCGCACCACGGTGCCCAGAAGCGTCGAGAGATCCTGGCCGTGCCCGTACGGATCGTTGGCGGCTCCGCCGTCACCGAAACTGACGTAGAGCATGCCGTCGGGACCGAAGAGGACGGTGCTTCCGTTGTGATTGCCCCAGGGCTGGTCGACCTCCAGAAGCACCCGCTCGGAGGAGAGATCGACCGAGTTGCCGTCCTCGCCGACGGTGAACTCGGCAAGGACACCGCGTCGCGGCTTCTTTGCGGAATACAGCACGTAGATCCGCCGGTTGGCGGCGTAGTCCGGATGGAACGCCAGTGACAGCAGCCCCTCCTCGTTGTGCCTGTCGTGGACCTGTGGACGGACATCCATGAACACCCGCGGTTTCGCATCCTTCTGGCCATGTTCGATGGCGAGAATTCGTCCGGGCTGCTCGACCACGTAGACGGTGTCGTCGTCACCCGGAGGGACGACCGCCTGCACCGGCCGACGGAACTGATGCGTCCAGAGGGGAACCAGCGCGATGTCCGGGATCGGGTCGACCTTGGTCTCGACGCCGGGCGTCGGGGCCTGCGGCGGCGCCGAGAGGACCTGGAGAAGCAGCAGCAGCGATAGGATTGAGTTCATGACTGATTTGTACCAAAACGGGGTCTGGATTCCGCTTGAATCGAATGCCTACTCGGAACGGAACGATAGGCGGGCCTGATCCACATCGCGATAGATCTGGAAAAAGGTGTCCAGTTTCGAGATATGGAGCACCTGCACGATCAGCCCCCGCACGCTGCTGAGCTTGACCTCGCCCCCGCAGGCCTTCATACGCCGGTTCAGTCCCAGCAGGACTCCGATGCCGACCGACGAGATGTACTCCAGATTGGAGCAGTCCACGATCAGGCGACGAAGCCCGCCTGTGACCAGGGCCTCGATCTCGGAGACGAACTGATCCGCATTGGACGAGTTGAGGCCTCCATCGGCGGAGAGAATCATGACGTCGACGTCTATTTCGTGGGCGATCAGTTCCATGGGCCACAGGGTACCCGTGATTGCGGGTCCTCGGGGTGCCGGCGATGCGATCTGGACCTCTCAGACGGTTCCTTCTTGGCCTGCGGGCCTAGAGTGAATACAATGGTCTATTCCAGTTCCCGGACCCCAAATGGAGAGTTGAACGTGACTCGCACGGCCCCACACCCCCCTGAAAACGAGTGCTCGACCGCCGAGCCCATGCCGGATGTCCAGAGCAACGTCGACGTCCGCCGCGTCGCAATCAACAAGGTCGGGGTCAAGGAGATCCGATACCCGATCAGCATCCGCCGCAAGGACGGCGAACTGCTCGACACGGTTTCGGACATCAACATGTACGTATCGCTTCCCGCCGACCGGAAGGGAACGCACATGAGTCGATTTCTGGAGATGCTCAACGACTACCAGGACGGCATCGAACCGGAACGCCTCGGAGAACTGTGCCGAGCACTGCGAACCCGACTCGACGCCGACGTGGCCCATGTCGAGATGGATTTCACCTACTTCATTCCCAAGGCTGCACCGGTCACCGGTGGAATCGGACTGATGGACTACAAGGTCCGTTTCATCTGCGAAGCCGGGGACAAGGACCAGTTCACGATGAGCGTGGCCGCCAAGGCGACCAGCCTCTGCCCGTGTTCCAAGGAGATCTCCCGATTCGGAGCCCACAACCAGCGGTGCCTCATCACCGCGGACGTCAGATTCGACGGCATGCTCTGGATCGAGGAACTCGCCGACTACCTCGAATCCGCCGCAAGCTGCCGCGTCTATCCGGTCCTCAAGCGACCGGACGAGAAGCATGTCACCGAGGAGGCGTTCGAGAATCCCCGATTCGTCGAGGACATCGTCCGCGATCTCGCGGTCATGCTGAACAAGGAAGACCGCATCAACTGGTACCACATTCGAAGCGAGAACTTCGAGTCGATCCATTCCCACAACGCCTACGCGGAAATCACCCGCGACAAGTCGACCGATCCTCCCGCAGACTGAGAACCCCATGCACAGATACACCGTCCAATGCGAATTCGATCGTGAACAGGTCGCCGGCGAGTGGCTTCGGTGGCTGCGTGACGAACACATCGGCGACATGCTCGCCGCCGGTGCGACCCGGGCGGAGATCATCCGCCTCGACGGGCCGGCGTGGGCCTTCCGGGTCGACTACGAATTCCCCGACTTCGATTCGTACGAGCGGTACAACACTGCGCACGCGGATCGCCTCCAGACGGAGTGCCTGGGGCGATTCCCGCTTGATCTTGGTATTCGCTACGAGCGGACCAGTGGAGAGTGCATCGCAACCCTCCCCGGTTCGGATCAGTAGACGTCGCCGTACGAGTCGCCGTAGTTGTTCCAGTAGCCGTGGCTGTACTCCTGCGAGTACTTGTAGTACTGCAGACGCATCTTGTCGTTGAACTTGTAGTGCTGCCAGGCGGTGTCGAGCATCTCCTGATGATGCTTGTGGTACTCGGACCAGGCGGCCTTCTGGTCCTTCTCGGTCTCGGCTTCGCGGGTGGCGTCCTTCTTCTTGTCGGCCTCCGCTCGCTCGTGGGCGGACGCGACCATCTCGTCGCGCATCTTGGTCTTCTCATCACCGGCCCATGAGATGTAGCCGTCGAAGCACCCCTTGGCGTTCATGAAGTCGGTCATGCGCTGCACGGTGACCATGGCATCCTGGTACTGGCTCCAGACGGACTTGACCATCGTGGTGTAGGCGGCGACTTCGCGACTGACCATTGCGGGGTCCATGTCGGAATCGACCGGGCCCAACGCGGAGTCGTGCTTGATCGCCACTTCGAACGCTTCCTGGAAGCCCATGGCCTGAGGAAGCATCTTCGGAGGATTGGAGGTCGACTTGTACTCGTCGAGCAACCCCTTCGAGGAGAGGTATTCGGTCATCTGCTTGATTCGCTGATTGGAGGCGGCGAGATGATCGCCGGCGGCCTCGTTCATGTGCTGCAACGCTCGAAGCTGTTCGGCCGGGGAAGCCGGGCCGGGTTCCGCAGTGGCGGCACTCTGGGCGTTGGCGCTTCCGATGGACGCCTTCTTGGCGAACTGGGCGTCCGCCGTGGCCACGAAGCCGAGAATGGAAACTGCCGCGAACGTCTTCAAGCAAATGCTCATGGTGATCTTCTCCGGGTGCTCGGGGCCGAGGCCCCAGTGGGTTCTTGAGATGGGAAAGTATAGCGACGGGAGCCCCCCCGCGCCCGAGTCGGAGCGATTGCCCCTGAAAGGGCACGTCCCAGTGCTATACTTCGGCATTTCCCCTTGTTTCAAGGCCTCTTCACGGAGCATCCGATGTCCAACTTCACTCTCGCCGATCGTGGACAGAGCAGCCCCCCGTCCCCCATCCGCGCCCTGGCGGCGTTGGCCCAGGATGCCGTGGACAAAGGCGTGAACGTCATGTTCATGAACATCGGGCAGCCCGACATCGAAACCCCCCGGGAGATGGTCGACGCCTACCACGATTGGGATGAGAAGGTCCTCGCCTATGCCCCGAGCGACGGCTTTCGGGACTACCGGGAACAACTCGCCGGGTACTACAACGAACTGCTGCAGCCGTCGGGCAAATCCGTCGACGCCGACGACATCCTCGTCACGGTGGGCGGCTCCGAGGCCCTCCTGTTCACGATCGCCGCGGTGACCGATCCGGGAGACAGCATCCTCGTGGTCGAGCCCTTCTACACCAACTACGCCGGGTACGCGAACATGCTCGGCATCGGAGTGGATGCGGTCACCACCACGCCCGACGACGACTACCACCTGGATCTGACGAAGGTCGAGGCGGCCATCACCTCGACGACCCGTGCGATGGTGATCCCCTCCCCGGGAAACCCGACCGGCGTCGTGCTCTCCGAGGAACAGCTCGATGGACTGGCCGAACTCTGCCACAAGCACGGGCTCTTCTACATCTCCGACGAGGTCTATCGCGAGTTCGTCTACGACGTTCCCGAGGGAACCCTCGCCCCATCGATCCTGTCGCGTCCCGGCACCGAGGAGCTCGCGATCGTGATCGACTCCGTGTCCAAGCGCTACTCCGCCTGCGGAGCGAGAATCGGATGCCTCGTGACCCGCAACAAGACGCTCCGGCAGGCCGCACTGCACTTCGCACAGGCACGGCTCTCGCCCGCCACCGTCGATCAGTACGCCGCGATGGGCGCACTGAGAACGCCGAAGTCGTACTTCAGGGATGTCGTCAAGGAATACACGGCCCGCCGAAACGTGCTGGTCGAGGGACTCAACGCCATCGGCATCGCCTGCGAAAAACCCAAGGGCGCGTTCTACCTCGCGGTGGCGCTTCCGGTCGAGGATGCGGAAGCCTTCAGCGAATGGATGGTCGAGCACTTCACCCTCGACAACGACACGCTCTGCGTCGCACCATTGAACGGGTTCTACCATACCGAGGGACTCGGGCGCAACGAGATCCGCATGGCATACGTACTCGAGCAGGACAAACTCAAGCGATGCGTGCAGATTCTCGAGGCCGCCCTCGCCGAGTGGGCGGATCGATGATCATGCCGCACAGAACACGCCGATGAACGCGAACACCATGACCCAGATCATCGCCGCGTAGACGCTTCGAAAGAACTCGCTTCCGCTCTGGCGTCGGAGTTCGCGCCGCCACTCCGCCTCCTCGCCGGGAAGGCGCGATGCCAACTTCATGCAGAGCAGGATGAGACTCCCGGGGACGAGCAGGACCGGAAGCAATCCTCCGTGAGGATCGTGACGGGAGGACTCGTCGCAGATCGACTTCGAATTGAGTTGGTACATCGGACTCTCCTTACCGAGTGCGTCGTCGCGGACCCGCGTCGGGTCCTCCACCAGAAGAGAGATTCCGCGAATCGCCCCGTGCGCGGCATGATCCGATTTCCATGAAAAGAGTTCGCCGTCCCGAGACCCGTCGAAACGGCCTGCGGACGCGCGGGAGGGCCGGATGGAGTACCTTGAACCCCACCACCCCCGAACCGGAATGGCCACCCGATGCGACTGAACATCCTCTGGAAACTGATTCTCACGATCGCCCTGCCGCTGCTCGGGATCTACATCGTGCTGAATCTCGTCGAATTGAGGGCGTTGACCAACCAGGCCATGCGGGACATCGATGAACGGGTGACCAGACTGGCCACCCTCTACGCCCAGCAGTTCGACGGCGAGCTCTCGACCATCGCGCAGGTCGCCCGATCGACCGCCGAGTTCATCTCGATCGACCCGGAGCTCGGTCGCCTGAACGCATGGTCGATCCTCGAGCAGAACATCGGGCAGAACGATCTGATCTACGGAGCCGCGATCGCATGGAAGCCCGTCGACGATGCCGATGGCACCGTGATCCTCCACGCTCCGTACGTGCATCGGGGGGAGGACGGTTCCCTCGAACGCATCGACATCGGAACCGAAGCGTACGACTACCGCGAGAGCAGCTGGTATGCGATGCCGGTCGAACGCGGTGCGGGGATCTGGACCGAACCCTACTTCGACGAGGGGGCCGGAAACATCCTGATGTCGACGTACTCCGAACCGATCTTCGACGGATCCGGCGACATCATCGCAATCACCACCGTCGACCTGCATCTCGAGCTGCTTCAGGAATCGATGCGGCTCGACCAGCTGGATCAGGGAACCTTCGTCATCGTCAGCAGGGACGATCGCTTCATCTCCCATCCGGTCCCGGAGATGATCATGAACTCCGGGCTCGGCGAGATCGCCGAGATGGGCACGGACCCCGACATTCCGAGGATCAGAGCCGCCGTGCTGGCGGGTGAGACCGGGTCGAGCGAACTTCCGAAGTTCATCAACGATTCCCCGTACTGGATCGCGTACGCACCGATCGCCAGCACCGGATGGTCGTTCGTGGCCGCCTTTCCCCGCGAAGACGTGATGGCTCCGGTCTACGACGACTTCATTCGGGACATCGTCATCGTGGTGATCGGATTCGCGATGAATCTCATCGCGATCGTCTTCGTCGCACTGCTGTTCACCCGTCCCATCCGTCGACTTTCGGCCGCCATGCAGGCGGTCACCCGCGGAGACCTGGATGCGAAGGTGGATGGAGTGGATTCGCGCGACGAGTTCGGCGATCTCGCCCGCGGGTTCAACGACATGTCCTCGAACCTGCGGACGAACATCGAGGAACTCGCCACGGAACGGGCCGAACGCCGCATCGTCGACATCGAACTGAAC
The DNA here is from genome assembly GCA_002364485.1 of Phycisphaerales bacterium UBA3160. Lineage (GTDB taxonomy): Bacteria > Planctomycetota > Phycisphaerae > Phycisphaerales > SM1A02 > UBA854. The sequence goes on along the minus strand of DEYK01000034.1, from coordinate 50,797 downwards.
CTCGCCAGGGAGATCCAGTCGTCGCTGCTTCCCGACGACGATTCGATTCCAAGCAGCGAATCGTTCGAACTGGACGCGATCAATCTTCCCGCCCGCCATGTCGCCGGCGACTTCTACGACTACTGGATGCACGACGACTCGACGATGGCGTTCCTCATCGCCGACGTATCCGGCAAGGGGATTCCCGCGGCGTTCTTCATGGGCATCGCGAGGACCCTCATCCGGAATCTCGCCAAGCTGGAGCCGAAACCCGACAGACTCATGAACCGCGTGAACGAGCTGCTTCTCGAGAGCAACAAGCGATCGATGTTCGTGACGCTGTTCTACGGGATGTACCGGATCGACTCGGGACGCCTGGACTACGTCAACGCGGGACACCTCCCGCCGATCCGGGTGCCGCAGCACGGCCCCCTCGAGCCGGTGGCCCACAGCACGGGGACCGTGCTGGGAGCGGTGCCCGACACGTCATGGACGACCGATCACATCGAAATCGCCGAGGGCGACACGCTGGTCTTCTACACGGATGGCGTGACCGAAGCCCAGTCCAGCGACGGAACCATGCTCGACGAAGCCGGCTTCCTCGAGGTGCTCCAACGGCATCGGACGGAGAGCTGTTCCAGCCTCTGCCATTCCATCAGGAGTTTCATCGACGACTACCAGTCCGGCGAGCAGGGGGACGATGTGACGATTTTGACCCTGAAACGGCTAAATCCGACTTCCGACCGGTCGACCGAAGCCTGAAGTCGGACGGAGTGGAACTCCCCACCGGTCTCGACTTGACCCGGCCCCAAGGCGGCGTAGTGTAAAGGGTCGGCCCAGGCCGCTTTCGGAGTCGCAGTCAGTGTCAGAATCCAATCACCAAGGCCCCACCTCCTTCTCGAAGAGTCGACCCACCGTCGTGAGCCGCGACGAAGGCCGATTCAGCGTCGAGTGGAATCATCGCCTTCGGACGACCCGGAACGCGATGGATCCGTCCAACAAGGTGCTGACCGAACTGCTCCCCAGGAGCGAGGGTCCGGTTCGCCTGCTGGCGATCCTCGATCGAGGTCTGGTCGAAGCCCGTCCTGAACTTCCCGCCCAGTTCGAACTCTGGGCCGAGGCGAATCCATCGAGAGTCCGGCTGATGGGAGACGTCATCACCGTGGCCGGTGGCGAACAGTCCAAACAGGACTTCTCCGTCTTCCAGCAGTCCGCCAGGGCGATCAACGACCGCGGCATCTGCCGAAAGTCGTTCGTCCTCGTCGCCGGGGGTGGAGCGGTGCTCGATGCCGTCGGCTACGCTGCCGCCAGCGCGCACCGGGGCGTCCGACTGATCCGACTGCCTTCGACCACGCTCGCCCAGGCCGATGCGGGAGTGGGCGTCAAGAACGGCATCAACGCCTTCGGCAAGAAGAACTTCCTCGGAGTCTTCAGTCCACCCTGGGCGGTGATCAACGACACCAATCTGCTGACGAGCCTCCCCGACCGACACTGGCGATCCGGACTCAGCGAATCCGTGAAGGTGGCCCTGCTCAAGGATCCGGAGTTCTTCGACCACCTCTGCGACGTCTCGACGCTGCTGCGCGGACGCGATCTGGACAGCATGGAACAGGTCGTCCAGAAGACGGCGATGCTGCACATGGATCACATCATCGACGGCGGCGACGCCTTCGAACTCGAAGTCGCCCGACCTCTGGACTTCGGCCACTGGTCCGCACACAAGCTCGAACAGATGACCGGATTCGAGCTCGCCCACGGTGAGGCGGTCGCGATCGGACTGACGCTGGATCTCGCCTACGGGGCCATGATGGGGATTCTTCCGGAATCGATCCTGCGACGAACCCGCCGATGCCTGCTCGACATGGGCTTCTCGCTCTCGCACGAAGCGCTTCAGGACCACGAGTCGCTCCTGGAGGGCCTGCGGGAATTCCGGGAACACCTCGGCGGCCGACTGACGATCACGCTGGTCAGCGACGTCGGCAGTCCGATCGATGTGCACGACATCGATCTGTCCGTCATGCGGCGTGCGATCGAAGCGATCCAGCAGGCCGGAATCAACGAGTCGAGCCGGGCCGGGTAACATGGTCACGCTCGCCAATGGGCTCGGAGCATCGCCATGAACGCACCAGTCAACCCCAACGCCATGACCAGAACCGAGATCGTGGATCTCTACTTCCTCGAACATCGAGCCAGACTGCTCGACGTGGCGGCGTTTCTGGATCGCTACGACCGGGGACGCGACGACACGGGCGAGGACGACTTCCGCATGACCGCCTATCGGGAAGCCATCACGCTGCTCCTCGACGGGTCCGGAGATCGGACGGCGAGGATCCTCGCCCTGATGAGCGACCACAGCACCGAACCGATCGAGCAGGCCGGCATGAAAGGCGCGTGTGGCACCCCGCCGCCCGAAACCGCATGAGGTACATCGATCCCCACATCCACATGGTCTCGAGAACGACCGACGACTACCGCCGCATGGCGCTGGCCGGATGCGTCGCGATCACCGAACCGGCGTTCTGGGCCGGATTCGACCGCAGTTCGCCCCAGGGGTTTCTCGACTACTACCGCCAGTTGACCGACACCGAGCCGAAGCGGGCCGCCCAGTACGGCATCCGCCACCACTGCTGGATCTGCGTCAATCCCAAGGAAGCCGAGGATGCCGGATTCGCCCGCGAGGTCATGAGCCTGATTCCGGAGTTCCTCCAGAAGGAGAACGTCCTCGGAGTCGGCGAGATCGGACTCAACAAGAACAGCCGGAACGAACTGAAGATCCTCGAGGAGCACCTCGCGCTGGCCGAGGAACACGATCAGCTCGTGCTCGTCCACACGCCTCATCTCGAGGACAAGCTCAAGGGGACGCGGCTGATCATGGATGCGATCAAGGCGAACACCTCGCTGTCACCCGGACGGGTACTCATCGACCACGTCGAGGAACACACCGTTCGCGAGGTCCTCGACCGTGGGTTCTGGGCCGGCATGACCCTCTATCCCGACACGAAATGCACGCCGCAGCGGGCCGCCGACATCATCGAGATGCACGGCACGGAGCGGCTCTGGATGAACTCCGCCGGCGACTGGGGCGACAGCGATCCGCTTGCCGTCCCGAAGGCGATCGTCGAGATGCGACGTCGCGGTCACGACACCGCCTCGATCGAGCAGGTGACCTGGGGGAATCCCGTGGCCTTCCTCGGGCAGTGCCCCCGATTCGACGCCGGAGAGTGATGCTCGGCTACTGCAGCAACGTGCATGCCGCCACTTCGCTCGAACAGATGCGAGCGGCGCTGTCGACGCACGCCGTCGCCGTCCGGGAACGGCTCGAGCTCGACGGACGACTCCCGCTGGGACTGTGGCTGCCCGCCTCGGCGATGGATTCGGTCCGGGCCTCCGGACATGGGGAACTGAAGAATTGGCTCGACGCGAACGACCTCGAGGTCTTCACGATCAACGGATTCCCGTTCGGCGACTTCCACGGAGACGTCGTCAAGCACGCCGTCTACCGACCCGACTGGACCGATGCACGGCGTTCCTCGTACACGCTCGAACTGGCCGAACTGCTGGCCGACCTGATCGAACCGGGAGACTCCGGAGGCGTCTCGACGGTTCCTCTGGGATGGGGCACCGCCATGGACGCCGACGCGGTGACTTCTGCAGCCGCTCGGCTCCGGGACCTCGCAAGGCGACTCGAGGGGATCGAGGAACGGACCGGACGATGCATCCACGTGGACATCGAACCGGAACCGGGCTGCGCCATCGAACGACTGGACGGACTCGCCCACTTCTTCGAACGGCATCTGCTCGGTGGACCGGATGAGGAGCGGATCCGCAGGTACCTGCGGGCCTGCGTCGACTGCTGTCATGCCGCGGTGATGTTCGAGGACCTCACCGACGGGATCGCCGCCCTCGACGACCGCGGAATCTCGATCGGCAAGGTGCAGGTCTCCAACGCTCTGGACGTGGACATGACCGGGGACGCGGCCCGTCGCGCCCTCGAGGACTACCGGGATCCGCGATGGCTGCACCAGGTCATGGTGCGCGACGAACGTGGCACTCGATTCCACGAGGATCTGCATCGGGCGTTCGAACGCGAATCCGGAGGCCACTGGCGGGTCCACTTCCATGTGCCCGTCCATGTGGAGACCATCGGCCCCCTGGGAACGACGCAGCCGCTGCTGGTGGACGCCATCCGGATGCTGCGGGATCGAACCGATGCACCGGATTGGGAAGTCGAGACATACGCCTGGTCCGCATTGCCGGAATCGATGCAGCCGGCCAGCCTCGCCGAAGGTATTGCCGCCGAACTGCAATGGACACGGTCGCGGATGACCGATGAAGGGACTCGATGAGCATGCTGCAAGACTGGTCTCGCCTGATGCGGATCTCGAATCTGCCGACCTGCGTCACGAACGTGATGACCGGTTGCGTCATCGGCATCGCGTCGCTGCCCAAGGACGACCCCGGGCCCTACATCGATCCTGCCCGATTCGCACTCGTCCTCGTCGGCGTGGTCGGCTTCTACCTCGGAGGCATGATTCTCAACGATGTCGTCGACGCCACGCGCGATCTCAGGGATTCACCCCATCGACCGATTCCCTCGGGACGCATCGGACGGGGCACCGCGGCAATCGTCGCCGGCATCCTGCTCGCGATCGGCTGGGTCGGCTGCACGCTCGCCGGCGGCGTCCCGGGCGGCATCGCCGCGACGGCCCTGCTTGCGTGCATCCTGCTCTACGAACTGCTGCACGGCGCGACATGGCCCGCCATCGTGCTCATGGGGATGTGCCGTGGGCTGGTCTACGTCGTCGCCGCGTTCTCCGTGATGGACACTCCCCAACTGCTTCTGATCATCAGCCTTGCCGTCGGCCTCGGACTCTACACCGGTGGAGTCACCGCGATCGCCCGCGGCGAGGACACCAACATCCGCTCCGGACAGCTGCCGATCGTCATGATCGGACTCGGCGTACTGGTTCCCGGCTACATCCTCGCGGTCGACCATCCGCTCGAATCGCACGTGGTCCCCTGGGTGGTCTTCATCGTCACGGGCATTCTGTTCGGCCTCTGGACCGCACGCAATCTCCTCAAGCTGGACACCCGACCGCCGCAGGTCATGGGCAGCGTGCTCGGGCTGCTCGCCGGGATGGCCCTGCTCGATGCGATGTTCCTCGCGATGCTCGGGTGGGTCAGCCTCGCCCTGCTCGCCATCGCCTGCTTCGCGCTCGTCGGCCTGCTGCATCAGTCGATCTCGGGAACCTGAACCCATGGCGCATCAAACGGTGGTTCTGAACATCGTCGGACTCGACACCGGACTGCTCCGCGATCACGCGCCCAGACTTCGCGCGATCGGCGAAGCAGGAACCACCCGAGGGATCGACGCGGCCTTTCCCGCCCTGACCTGCTCGGCCCAGTCGGACATGCTGACCGGGACGACCCCGGAGAAGCACGGGATCGTCGGCAACGGATGGTACGACCGGACGTCGTCCGAGATCAGATTCTGGAAGCAGTCGAATCGGCTCGTGCAGGGGGACAAGATCTGGGACGTCGCCCGTCGACGCGAGGCGGGCTTCACCTGCAGCAACATGTTCTGGTGGTACAACATGTACTCCGGCGCGGACACCGCGGTGACGCCCCGGCCGATGTACCTGGCCGATGGACGGAAACAGCCCGACATCTGGACGAATCCACCCGAACTCCGCGACCGGCTTCAACGGGAACTCGGGACCTTTCCCCTGTTCCACTTCTGGGGCCCCGCCTCGGACATCAGGTCGAGCCGCTGGATCGCGGACGCGAGTCGGATCGTGCACGAGACGACTCGGCCCGATCTCCAACTGATCTACCTGCCTCATCTCGACTACGCCCTCCAGCAGCTGGGCCCCGACGACCCGGCGATCGCCGAACACGTTCGGCAGATCGACGAACTCGCCGGGGATCTGGTGGAACACCATCGACAGCGAGGATGCCGCGTCCTGGTGGTCAGCGAGTACGGCATCGGACCGGTGGACGATGCGGTATCGATCAATCTGGCCCTGCGTGAAGCCGGTCTCCTCGCGATACGCCACGAACGGGGAACGGAACTGCTCGACGCCGGCGCTTCCGCGGCCTTTGCGGTGACGGATCATCAGATCGCCCACGTCTATCTCGACCCCGAAGTCGATCGCGACCGGGTACGGACCCTTCTGGAGGGACTGGACGGAATCGACGAGGTCCTCGGCCGGGAAGAGCAGATGCGACGCGGGGTGCACCATGAACGATGCGGAGACCTGCTCTGCATCAGCGATCCGAGACGATGGTTCGTATGGGACTACTGGACCGACGATCGAAAGGCTCCGGACTACGCCCGCACCGTCGACATCCATCGCAAGCCGGGCTACGACCCGCGGGAACTGTTCCTCGATCCGGATCTGAAGGCACCACGACTGCGCATCGCCTGGAAGCTGCTTCGCAAGAAGCTGGGCTTCCGCACGCTCATGGACGTGATCCCGCTGGATGCATCGCTGGTCCGGGGTTCGCACGGACGAACCGATCTCGGGCCCGATCGGTCTCCGGTCCTGCTGAGCAGCGAACGGATGGACGAACTGCCGGATCGCCTCCCCGCTTCCGGCGTGCACGATGTCATGCTTCGCCTGCTGTTCGATTGATTCGATCCGCTATCGCCAGATGAGCATGAGGACCGCCATGTCGGTGCGGTCGACCGTTCCGTCGTGGTTCAGATCACCCTTCATGCGACGCGAGCACGTCTGCTCTTCGATCGAGCAGCGGGTGCCCCGTCCCGAGAACTCGCCACCGGCGTCCTCGCATGCCGACTTGGAGGCGATGATGCATCCGCCCCCGACGCAACATGCCCCGGTCTGATCCTTCGACGCCATCTGCACTCCGCGGCGACCTGCCACGTCGTCCGCCTGCGTGACGAAGACGCAGTCGTGCATGATCGGATTGCTCCGATACGCGATGTAGATCGCCCCGCCCTTGAAGGCCGCGGCATTCCGCACGAACGAGCAGGACGTCAGGGTGCCGCGACTTTCGTAGTCGTAGACGGCTCCGCCGTTGTAGATGGCCTCGTTGGCCTGGAACCGACAGTCGGTGAAGTCCGCGGCGCACTTCCTGTCGTTGTAGATGGCTCCACCACCGTAGCCCGCAAGGTTGCCCGTGAACACGCACGAGTCGAAGCTCGGACTGCTTCTGATGTTGAAGACCGCTCCGCCTTTTTCCGCGACGTTGGACTCGAACATGCAGTCGCTGAACGTCGCAGCCGCACCGTCTCCGCAGTAGACGGCTCCCCCGTGCAACGAAGCACGGTTCTCCCGAAACACGCAATTGACGATCGTGGGGCTGCTGGAGCGAACCAGCAGCCCACCACCGACCGTCGCCTCCGGACCATGGGCACCCACGTCACCACTCCCCCCGGTGATCGTGAATCCCTCGATCCTGGTCTCCGCTGCTTCCCCCTCGATGCAGCGGAGCACACTTCCCTCCAATCCGCGTCCATCGAGTGTCGTCGACTGCGGTCCCGCAGCGCCGAGCAGCACGATGGCCTTTCCTCTCAAGTTGATCGTCTCCCGCCAGATGCCGGCGGCGACATGGATCTCGTCACCCGTCTGCGCGGCATCGACGGCCGCCTGGATGGTCGAAGCATCTCCCGGTACTTCGATGATCGAGGCCGAAGCGAACTGCACGCAACCGGCCATGGCCAGCATGGCGATCGAATCGTGCAGTCGTCGTCTTCGCGTTGTCTTCATGAGGGAGGAGATCCATGGTCATCCGGTATTGGATGCAACCTCAGGCTGCCTCGCGGATGGACGTTGTCGAGCGTGATCTCCCAGTTCGCGGAATCCAGTTGGCGGGAAGTTCCGTCTGCATCGTCTGGACGGCTTGAAGGCCGTCTTCAGCGGCCGGATCGCGTGGGAATCGTGATGGAAATGCCTGATTTCGGGGAGGAATATGGTGATGACGCATGCCAGATCGCCAAAGGGTGGCGTATCCTGACCTCCCTGTGGCATCAGCGACCGATGCCCCTTTTTGACCCTCAGGAGGAAGAAACGTGAAGATTTCGATCCGATTGCTCTCCATCACCGTCCTGCTGTCCCTGTTCACGGGAACGCCGGTGAACGCAGACGTGCAACCCCATGCCGGCATGCTGCGGTATCCCGACATCTCTTCCGATCGAATCGTCTTCTCGTATGCAAACGATCTCTGGACCGTCTCCCGCGACGGAGGAACGGCCCAGCCGCTGGCCAGCCCCGCCGGTCGTGAATGGCGACCTCGCTTCAGTCCCGACGGAACGCGGATCGCGTTCACCGGCAACTACGACGGCAACAACGACCTGTACATCATTCCCGCCGAAGGCGGCATGGCCCAGCGGGTCACGCACCATCCCGGCCGCGAGTACTTCAACGACTGGTCCGGCGACGACACCCTCCTGTTCGCAGCCGTGGACTACCAGGGACTCGGTCAGTCGTACAAGCTGTACCTGGTCGATCACGAAGGCGGCATGCCCGAGGAGCTTCCGGTTCCCTACGGACAGGCGGCGGCGATCGACGGCAGCGGGTCGCTGCTGGCCTATTCCCCCCACTCACGCGACGGCCGGACCTGGAAGCGCTACCGGGGCGGCATGGCCTCCGATCTGTGGTTCTTCGACCTGAACACCTACGACGCCAAGCGGATCACCGACTGGGAAGGCACCGATACGCAGCCGATGTGGCATGACGGCATCCTCTACTACCTCTCGGACGCCGGCTCCAACCATCGACTCAACATCTGGTCGTACGATCCGGCAACCGAGGCACGCCGTCAGCTCACCGACTACGCGGACTACGACGTGCTGTGGCCTTCGATGGGACCCGGCACGGACGGCAAGGGTGAGATCATCTTCCAGAACGGAACTCGACTGCTGGTCATGGATCTTCCGACGGAAGCGGTCCGGGAGGTCAAGGTCCGGATCCCCGGCGATCGACCCAACGTCCGGCATCGCCGCATCAAGACGTCGGACGAGATCACCAACTACGGGATCTCACCGAGCGGAGCCCGAGCCGTGGTGGAAGCCCGTGGAGACATCTGGACGCTCCCCGCCAAGAACGGACTTGCCCGGAACCTCACCAACACCGACGGAATCGCCGAACGCGATCCCGCCTGGAGCCCCGATGGTCGCTGGGTGGCCTACTTCAGCGATGCCTCGGGTGAATACGAGATCCATCTGCAGCAGTCCGACGGAAAGGGCGAGACGAGGCAACTGACATCCGGAGGCACCCCCTTCAAGTACGCCCCCCGATGGAGCCCCGACTCGAAGAAGATCCTCTACACGGAGAAGTCCGGCGAGATGTTCCTGATCGACGTCGCGGATGGAAGCACCGTATCCGTCGACGTGGACCCCTACGCGCAGGTCGCGTCGACGAACTTCTCTCCCGACTCGCGGTGGATCGCCTACGACCGGATGGACAAGGACAACGAGATGTCGTCGATCTGGATCTACGACATCGAGAACGACACGAGGCACCGCATCACCAGCCCGATGTTCAACGACGCCAATCCGTCGTTCGATCGTGATGGCGACTACCTGTACTTCACCAGCGGTCGCACCTTCAGGCCGGAATACTCCCCCGTCGACGGTACGTTCATCTACACCGCCCCGGGCAATCTCTACGCGCTGCCGCTTCGCGAGGACGTCGACCCCATGTGGGCGATCGAGATCGACGAGGAGGAATGGGAGGAAGAGGAAGAAGAAGGCGATGAGGAGACCGAGGACGGCGACGCCGAAGAGGACGACGCCGACGAATCCGGCGACGATTCGGATGCGTCCGACGACTCCGATGCGGACAAGGAGGACGAGACGGACGAGACCGGCTTCGCACTCCGGCCGCGCGGCGGCTTCGAATCGGTCTTCCTGCTCGTCGACGATCCGATCTCCGGAACATGGTCCGGATCCGTCGAGGTCGTCGGAGCTCCCGGGGAGGTTCCCCCCATCAACTTCGTGATGGAGCTGGAGATGGCCGAGGACTACGGCGTCACCGGAACGGTCGAGATCGACATGATCGGATCAAGGGATCTCGAGGGTGACTGGAATCCGGATTCGAGCGTACTGTCCCTTTCAAGCGACGACGAGGAACCGACGCTCTTCGAGATCGACGGGAATTCCATGACCGGCTCACGCGAAGAGGAGGGCATGAAGATGATCATGACCGCCACGCGTCAGGGCACCGAAGACGAAGCGGACGACGACGAAGGTTCGAAGAAGGACAAGAAGTCCTCCAAGAAGAAGGACGAGATCGATCCGATCGAGATCGACTTCACCGACATCGAGTCGCGGGCGGTCCGACTTCCCGTCGGAACAGGCATGTTCGGACAGACCGCCGTCAACGACCGCGGCCAGGTCCTCTTCATCAAGGACGGCGACCTGATGTCCTACGACATCTCCGACGCGGACGACAAGGGATCGGAAGTCGCCTCCGGCGTGGGCGGTTTCGAACTCACTCCCGACGGCAAGAAGCTCGCCCACAGACGGGGCGGGGGCGTCGGCATCCGCAAGGCGGGATCCGGCGGCTCCTCCGACTCGGCCTCGACGCGCGGCATGGTCGTGGTGATCGATCCGAGGATGGAATGGGAACAGATCTTCAACGAGGTCTGGCGCGTGTTCCGCGACTACTTCTACGTCGAGAACATGCACGGCGTCGACTGGGAAGGCGTTCGCGAACAGTATGCCGCCATGCTGCCCGACGTCGTCACCCGCGAGGACCTCAACTACGTCATCGGCGAGATGATCGCCGAACTCAATGTCGGGCACGCCTACCGTGGCGGCGGCGACATGGAAGGTGGTGGAGCGTCCGTGAACGTCGGCCTGCTGGCCGCCGACTTCGAACTCTCCGACGGCGCCTATCGCATCGCACGCATCCACGAAGGTGGACCGTGGGACGACGACGCCAGGGGCCCCCTCAGCATGCCCGGCGTCGACGTCTCCGAGGGAGACTGGATCCTCGCGGTCAACGGCGAGATGATCGATCCCGAGCACGATCCGCATCAGGCTTTCATCGGAACGGCGAATCAGATCACCGTCCTGACGGTGAACGACAAGCCCGAGATCGACGACGATGCCCGTGAGATCGTGCTCAAGCCGCTTCGGAACGACGGATACATCCGGTACCGCGCCTGGATCGAACGGAATCGACGACATGTGGAGGAGGCGACCGACGGTCAGGTCGGCTACATCTACGTGCCCGACACCGGGGTGAACGGTCAGAACGACCTCTATCGCCAGTTCTACGGCCAATCCGGCAAGGCGGCCCTGATCATCGACGAACGATGGAACGGCGGCGGCCAGATTCCCTGGCGGTTCATCGAACTGCTGAATCGGCCCGCCACCAACTACTTCGCCCTTCGTGACGGAGAGGACTGGAAGATTCCCTCGCAGAGCCACAACGGACCCAAGTGCATGCTGATCAACGGGCGAGCCGGCTCGGGAGGAGACATGTTCCCGTGGCTCTTCAAGCAGGCCGGACTCGGCAAACTGATCGGCACCCGCACCTGGGGCGGCCTCGTCGGCATCTCGGGAAATCCCGGTCCCATCGACGGCGGCTACATCAGGGTCCCCCGCTTCGGCTTCTACGAGCTCGATGGCACCTGGGGAATCGAAGGACACGGTGTGGATCCCGACATCGAGGTCATCGATCATCCCGCATTGATGATGGACGGGGGCGATCCGCAGCTTGATCGTGCAATCGAGCAGATGCTCATGGAACTTGAGACCGGCCGGTACGTCCCACCGGTACGTCCGGCTGATCCCGACCGCAGCGGCATGGGACTTCCACTTGACGAATATTGACTTACGGAGTTCAAGATGACAACCTTTCGACTCATCACCATCTGCCTCATGCTTGCATTGGGCGGAACCATCGCCTTCTCGACCACTGCCCAGGAACCGGCACCCGAAGCCGCCTCGTCGCAGGAGGGCGCCAGGACCTTCGCCGTCGACACCGTCCACTCGATGACGCTCTTCCGGATCCAGCACATGGGCGCCGGAATGTTCTACGGCCGGTTCAACGACGTGACCGGTACGATCGGATTCGATCCCGAGAAGGGCACGGATCTTTCGTTGGACATCTCCATCGACATCAACAGCATCGACTCGGGCCATCCCGGCCTCGACGGGCACCTGAAGAGTCCGGATTTCTTCAATGCCGTCGAGTTTCCGAAGATGACGTTCAAGAGCAGCGGAACCAGGATGCTTCCCGACACCAAGCATCCCGATGGCGACGTCTACGAGGTCGAGGGCGACCTGACGATCCACGGTGTGACCAAGAAGATCAAGGTCGAAGTCGTGCACGTGGGACACCGCACCACCCAACGTGGTGAACGAGTCGGGCTCGAATGCATCTTCTCCATCAAGAGAAGCGACTACGGAATGCCCTACGGCGTCGAGGGCGACAGCATCGGCGATACGACCCGCATCATCGTGAGCCTCGAGGCGATCGCCCAGTAATTCCGTCATGAGTCCGGGGATGCTCATCCTGAGTTTCGGCCTTCCGCTGCTTCTGGCGACGGTGGTCATGCTGCTGGGCTGGACGCTCTGGAAGCGGCCGCGACACGCCAAGCCCCACACGTGGCCCCCTCCGGTGGCCCTGGGGCTGGGCGTCTGCCTCGCGTTCGTCATCCAGGAAGGCCTGCCTTCGATCCCGCTGTCCTCGAAGTGGCACTGGATCCTGCCGACGACCTTCGCGGTCACCGTCATCGGGGCCACGCACCGCACCTTTCCCCGACGCAGAAGCTTCCGTTTCATTCCCGAACTCGCAACGGCCTTCATCGCCGCGTTCGTACTTCGGTTTCCGGGACAGGATTCGATCGAGGCGAAGCTGGTCATCGGCCTCGCGACGCTCCTCTGCTGCATGGCAGGTCGCGCCTACCTGCTGCGACGCCCCGCCGTGCTCCTGCCCGCGATGTCGTGGCTGATCCTCGCAACGATGGCCCTGCTGGTGTTCCAGACGCACTTCGCGAAGCTGACGTTCATCACCGGCGCCGCGTCGATGATCGCGGCGGCGATCGGCGTCTGCACCCTCGTACGTCGACCCGCGACCATCAGTCCCGGCATGTCCTGCGTCGTCGGCTTCCTCGTGGTCGCGATCGCGGCGTGCGGAAGCGCCTACGACATCGACGACAAGGTGCCGATGGTCTCCTGGTACCTGCTGGCGGCCGCGATTCCCGGATCCGCCATCCTGACCGCCATGTTCAGCGACCTCGGACATCGCAGACACTGGCTGATCACCTTCGCCACCACCCTCGCATGCTGCATCGCCGCGATGCTCTGGACGGTCCTCTCCGCAACCGGAACGGACACGGACGTTCCCCCGCTCCCGTACTGACCCCGCATGGCATCCATTGGGAAGCCGATTCGGATCTCTCGTCTTGACTCGTCCACCCCGCCCCGGGATCATCGGCGGTTGAAACCCGCCACGGAGTCGACATGAGCAGCGACCTGCATCAACAAGCAGAAGTGATCTTCAACGAAGCGATCGAACGGCCTTCATCCGTGCGAGAGCTGTATCTCGACGACATCTGCCGGGCCGACCCGGAACTCCGTGAAGAGGTCGAGGCCCTGATCGCCCACTACGAGACCGCCGAAGGCATGCTGAATCAGCCCCGGGCCGTCTCCCACGAAATCACCACGGGGCCGGACGACGCGTTGAATCTGTCGATCGCCAGCGAAGGACCGGGGACGCTCATCGGCTCGTTCCGGATTCTCCAGGTACTCCAGGAGTCCAACCGCGGGGCGATCTACCTCGTCCAGCAGGACGAACCCCCCCAGCGGCTCTGCCTCGAGATCTACACGCCGACGAGCCGAAGCGATGAACGCAGCGCACGCTTTCAGCACCTGCGGGACCAGATCATGTCCCTGGACCACCCCGGAGTCGTCGAACTCGTCGAAACCGGCACCGCGCAGACCGGCAAGGGCATGCAGCATTTCGTGGTCGCCGAGTACGTCGACGGCACGGCGCTGCTGGAGTCGCTGCATCAGTCGCCCCGCACCCTGGAGGAGCGGATCGATCTGATCCTGCAGATGTGCGACATCCTCGCCCATGCACATCGCCGGGGCATCATCCACGGCGACATCCGACCCGGCACCGTCCTGGTCGACGCGAAGGGCGCCCTCCGGATTCGCGATTTCGCGGTCGCACGCACCATCGGGCTGCAGCGAAGCATCGCCGGTTCGACCGGGATCTCCGGCAGCATCCCCACCTCGATGTTCCGCAGTCCCGAATCGGCCGACAATCCGGTCGACACCCGCAACGACGTCTTCGCCCTGGGCATGCTGGCCTGCCAGATGCTCTGGGGACAACTGCCCTGGCGATGCGAAGAGGACACGTTCGAGTCGGCAAGGAACGCGATGCTGAGCCGGGATCCGGCGGCACCGTCCGATTCGGACCTGTCACCGGACATGAATGCCGTGCTCCTGAAGGCCGTCGAACGTGATCCGGGGCAGCGATACAACTCCCCGGCTGCGTTCGCCCTCGATCTGCAGCGGGCCCTCGGAGGCAAGCCGGTCGACGCCCGCTGCCCGAATCTCCTGATCGACGCGAAGGCGATGGCCGATCGACATCCCGCCATGGCCGCGATCGTGGTCGTGGCCACCATTCTCCTGATGGTGATCTGCTTCCTGCTGGGAACGACGCTCGCCGGCGGCTGAGCCCCCCATGAACACGACGCCCCGACCACCGGAGGGTGATCGAGGCGTCGGAGGTTTCACTGGTCGATGGACCGATCCGAATGATCAGCCGCGACGACGGCGACGTCCGGCGAAGCCGGCGAGGCCGAGCAGCGCGAGTGCGCCGGGAGCGGGGACAGCCGCGTAGCGAATGTCGATCGCACCTGCATCGTAGCTCATGTTGGGTGCGGTTCCCTGGATGATGAACCCGATGTCGGTCACCTGGGCAGCGATGTCGGAGAGATCGAATGTCCAGCTGACGTTGTAGGTGGTTCCGAACTGCGGGATCACCTGCTCGAAGTTGACATCGTAGTTGGCGGTGCTGAGGAATCCGGACTCGCCGTTGGCTCCGTTCCACTGGAACACTGCTCCGGCGAAGTTGGGGTCGGTTCCGGCGGTGGAGATGTTGATCACGGCATCCGTGATGTCGCCGTCCACGCCCTGCACGTAGTGGTGCATGTTGAGGACGCCTCCGGGATCGTAGATGTTGCCGCTACCGGCGATGATGGCGCTTCCACTGAAGTTGTAGATGCTTCCGAGGAATCCCATGTTGCCGTCTTCGGCGAAGTTGGGCGCGTTGTTGGCATTGGTGAACGATTCCCATCCTCCGTAGAGGGTGTTGGCATCGCCGCGCCAATCGGGGACGTCTTCGACCGTGAATCCGGCCATGGCCGAGGTTGCGCACAGGCCCATGGCCAATGTCACGACTGCATGCTTGATCTTCATTCTTCTTCCCTTTCCTGAGATCGAATACCGGGCCACGACGGCCCGGTTCAATGGTGAATCAGTTGCCCCAGTCCGAGATGACGCCCAGAAGGTCGGTCACATCGGTACGGCCATCGTCATTGATGTCCGAGAGGCAGCACGTACAGCCCCAGTCGCTGATGACCAGGAGCAGATCGGTAACGTCCGTCGAACCGTCCCCGTTGATGTCTCCACCGTCTCCGCGAGGATCGGCAAGAACCACCTCGAGCTCGAGCCCCGCCGCGTCGGCGATATCGAAGAACACGAGCGAGTTCTCCTTCATCACCCAGTCGGGATACGGCTCTCCACCACTTCCCTGCTGACTGGAGGCGTGCAGGGACGTGACGAGGAAGCTGAGGAGCCCGTCATCGAGCCCCCGACGCAGATAGCACTGGATGTCCGGGTCGAGGACGTCCAGTTCGAATGTCAACTTGGTCAGCGCCGGCATGATTTCACCGGCGGGGACATCGGGGGTCAGGCCGATTCCGAACGGATTCGGCTGATACCCTTCGGTGAGACTGTTGGAGATGTCGAAGGCGGCCCCGTCGGAATCGAAATCGATCGGATACGCATTCCGTCCACCGATGTCCACGTTGCCGTACGGGCCGGACTCGCCGAAGCTCCATCCGTCGAATCCATCCCGGAATGCGACTCCGGAGACGATGTTCGCCCGACCGGGATCCTCATCGGCGGGACCGTCGATCTGGAAGGTCTGCCACGGATCCGGAGTGGGATCGTAGATGATGTCGTCGCTCTCGATCATGAGGGTGATTCGACCGGAAGTGATCCGATATGCGCCCGGTTCCATTCCCGATGGCACCACCGTCTGGGTCTCGAAGCCGAGCAGGACCTGCCCATCCCGGTCATCGAAGAAATCGAACTCCGACCCGAAGGCCGTGAAGGTCGATGCGAGCGGCCTCTCGCCAGCGTTGCCGTTGAAGGGATAGAACCACCGATCGTGGACTGGAGCATCCAACTCGATTTCAAACGTCTGCTCTGAAAAGACTTGCGAGCCAAGCAAAAAAGCCGGGATCAAGCCGATGCAAGCATGCGTAGAGTATTTTAAGCGACCACTCATAGACCTACCTTTTATTGCAATTGAGACCCATGATCAATAACAACGATTCAATTTTGAGGTAATTTCTGATCCCTCATGCCTTCATGTACTTCAAATCTAGGCAGCAGACCAGCCCGAAGGCTCCACTTGGAGACAATTCGGACCGGCTTCACCATCATCGAGGTCATGGTCGTCATCAGCGTGGTAGGCGTACTCATCGCCGTCCTGCTGCCCTCGCTCAGTTCAATGGTCGATCGAGCGAACTCCTCTACGGAAATGGCAGCCGCCAGGCAGCTTTCCCAGGGCTACACCAGCTACGCCACGGACAACAATGGACGCCTGATGCCGGGCTATCTGTCGAACGATCCCTCGAACGAAGACTACGAAGACGCCTACGACGTCCAGGGGCCTACCGGTGAACCGCTCGACGGCCCGTCCAAACGGCGTTGGACCTGGCGAATTCTCCCCTACCTGAGCGACTCCGTCGATGCCTTGTTCGTGAATCAGGGCAGACAGTACATCGATGAACTCCGTGGTACCGACGATTTCGCCTACATCGCGAGCGTCTACCCCTCCTTCGGCCTCAACTCTGAGTGGCTCGGCGGAATGAAGGGGTCCATCTACAGCGATCTCCACACGCTCGGCCAATTCACCGGCGAGTGCTACTACTCGCAGCGCCTGGCCGAAATCCAGCGGCCCTCGGAGCAACTCGTCTTCGCCTCCTCGCGTGGACCCGAGTTCGAAGGCAACGGCAACGTCGAAGGCTACTTCTACCTGCTGAGCCCGCACTACCACACCACGGGATCGCGGTGGGAGATCGACGACGACGGCGAACCTTCCGCCGATGCGGACAAGAACGGATTCGTCTCCGCCCGACACGACGAAAAGGCCGTGACCGCGATGCTCGACGGTTCGACCAGACTGGAACGACTGCGGGACCTCAACGACATGCGACGATGGGCGAACGACGCATGGAAGGCGGACTGGGTCATCGAACCGCAGATGCCGTAGCCCGGCGGACACGATCCACATCCACTCCACGGTTCAGGTAGAGTTGTGTCCTCACTCAGGAACACCTACCAGGAGAACCAACATGTTCAGACATCCAGTACGAACGCTGCTCCTTGCAGCCGCGCTGTCCATCACAGCCATGTCGACCATCGGCTGCCAGCCCTCGGGCAAGGTCGGAGCCGTCGCCACCGAATCCATGAACAAGGGCAGCATCAAGGTCCAACGCGGCGACGACGTCGAGATCAAGCTGCCCGAGAATCCGAGCACCGGATACATGTGGAAGCGAACGAGCGATCTCTGCATGAACGTGGTCGCGAAGGTCAGCAGCACCTTCGAATCCAACGACAATCCCAATGGCGCAGTCGGAGTCGGCGGCATGCGGATCTTCCGCTACCACGCCATCACCAAGGGCATGTGCACCATGCAGTACGATCTCGTGCCCCCCGGACAGCAGCCGTCCGCATCCGACAAGGGCTACACGATCAGCATCGAAGTCACCGACTGATCACGTCGTGACTCACGAACCCGGTTCGACGATCACATCGATCTCGAATCGCATCTGAACCTCGTCTTCACCACCGCCAGGGCGGTCGTAGGCGAGGTTCAGTTTCGTCATGCCCGGAGCAACCGCCTGGAACCTGAGCTCCTGGTACGCGAGAAGACTGTCGTACTTCTCCTGCTCCTCGGTCCGGACCCGGCGCTGACCGTCCGGCATGATCACAGACTGATCCGGCATCGAATCCATCTCCCAGACCATCCCCCGGGGGGTGGACTTGGTGAGGCGGACGAGCAGCGTCTGTCCCGGTCTGAGGACGACCTGACCGCCATTTCGATCCTGATTGACGATGACCGTATCCCGCCCGGCGGGAGCAGGCGTCGCCGGCCCCTTGGGGGTGGACTCGCAGGCTCCGAGAAGCAGCAAGGCCGAGATGAGCATGATTCCGAAGACGTGTCTGGACATGGCAAGATCCTCCTGATCCCCGGATGATACCCGCGACCCCTCTTTTTGACACCGCGCCGCGACGGCAGGACACTCCATGCGGATCTCCCCATGCCAGACGCATCACTCAGCATCATCATCATCAGCCACAACGAGGCCGAGGACATCGAGGCCTGCCTCGAAAGCGTCTCGTTCGCGGACGAGATCATCGTGGTGGACTCGGAAAGCACCGACGAGACGCGGTCGATCGCGGCGAAATGGACCGAGCACGTCCACGTGGTTCCCTGGAAGGGCTTCGGTCCGCAGAAGAACCACGCCTTGGATCTCGCGACCTCCGACTGGGTGCTCTCCATCGACTGCGACGAACGGGTGACCGAACGGCTTCGCCGGGAACTGTCGACCGTGCTTTCGGAAACGGACCACGGCGCATTCACGATCCCGTTCCGTTCCAGCTACTGCGGGCGATTCATGCGGTTCGGGGAGTGGAGCGGCGAACGCAAGCTGCGTCTCTTCCGACGCGGCTCCGGACGATTCGACGACGTTCCGGTGCACGAACGGATCCACATCGATGGAACGACCGGAAGACTGCGCGGACGCATCCTCCACTACTCGGTGCGGACCCGCGACGAGATGCGGGACAAGTCTCGCCGATACGCCATGCTCGGAGCGGAAGCCGCCTACGAATCGGGGAAGCGGGCCAGCCCGTCGTCCGCGTCGTTCCGCGGTTCATGGGCCTTCGTGCGATCGTTCCTGCTCAAGGGGGGACTGCTCGACGGCTGGAAGGGGCTGCAGCTGTCGATCGACGTCGCGTCGGCCACCTACCAGAGGCATCGTCGTCTCGCCGAACTGAGCAGGGCGACCGGGAGATCCAACTGACTCCCGACCGCCCCACCTGAGCTCGCGATCGCCGGCTCAGCGGTTCAGGCGACCACGAACCCGTCCCGAGTTCGATTTCAGCGGCTGCTTCGTGCTTCGGCGCTTCGAGGAGAACTTCGTGGTGGAACGGGGACGATCCGATTTGCGCACCTCGGACACCTTCGATACGCGAACGCGGTCCGAGGAGACGGGCGTCTCCGACGCGGGGGGAGGCTCCACCGTCGCCCCACCGACCGCATAGTCACCGATGATGTCGTGCAGCGAACCGTACAGTTCCCGATGGATCAGGTCGATTTCGTCCCACAGATCGACGATCTCCTGCTCGCTGAGACTTGCCCAGTCCTCGTGGTATCGACGGGCGTAGTGGTAGCAGTCCCAGATGGCGATGCCCGTGACGCGATGCGTCGCTCCGTCCGCATCGACCCACTTCGCGTCGAGCGATGCACGAACCTGGTCGCGGATGAACTCGTCGTTCTGGAAGTAGTACTCCCAGCGTCGCGTCTCCTGGTTCCTGAATCTCGGGAACATCTGCACGTAGACGGGGATGTCGCCTTCGACGAGCTCGACGCATCGCTCGACGTGTCGACGCAGCCGATCGCTGTCGTCTCTGCCGGGATTGTCTTCATAGCTGTCCGGGAAGATCGCCCCCGACGCCTTGAGCAGTCTGGTCATCGACGGACCGGCGTAGTGGTCGGTCGTCATGTGCTTCTTGGGAAGACCCCAGTACCCGAACTTCGCATTGGGGCGCATCGCCTTGGCGTACTCGAGTCCCTGGATGTAGAAATCGATGATCTCCTCCATCCGCCTCGGGGACGCGGACGACATCTCCTCCCACCACTCACCCTCCATGTCGAGCACCACGGGACCGGAGTAGTCCATCGCCACGTGCTGATCCAGCCAGGCTTCGAAGTTCTCGAGATCCTCCGAGGTGTAGAGCATGTCGGCATCGAAATCCACTCCACCTCCGTAGGCGTACGGAAGCTCGTCGATGCCGTGATCCTTGTTGAAGTTGCGTGTTCGCCATCCCTGATCCAGCGACTGGCCGAATTCAGCCCTCAACTGGTAGCGGGAGTTGGCGTCGTAGTACACACCATCGAGCACGATCGGATCGGGCCCGGCGTAGACCGTGCCGACGGTCGGTGATTCGGGTTCGGGTTCGGGGACGGGCTCTTCATGAGAGACCGATTCTCCCCAGAACATGATGATCGACCGGAGATCGCTCACGTTCGTCACGCCGTTCTCGTCGACATCCGTGGGGCATTCCCCTTCGCAGAACTGATGGATCGAGGAGACCGTCTGGAGGAGATCGAGAATGTCGATGCGTCCGCTTTCGTCCACGTCGGCTTCCCGGGAGGTGACCGATCCATCGGCGATGTCATGGGCCCCGAACAGGGCGAGAGATACCACAGCGGCGAGCTGAGCGCCGTTCTTCAAGCTGTTCATTTGATTGTCCTTCGGGATCTGAGGGGTTCGTTCTACGGGGGCGGATGCCCCCGCGTGCCACTGAACTCGCTCAATCTCTCACTCCGGAGATCCGCATCGCGGCCATCTCGCCGAGCCCGACCGGGTGGGGCGTCCTTGCCCACACCGGCCTCTCAAAGCAAACAATCAACAACTTCGTCGTTCTCATTCGACCAGAAGTGAAATCGACGAAATCAACCCACGACACAGCCCGCACAGGCCGTACAGAAGACCGCGGGCGGAAGGACCGTGATTTGGAGGGGATCAGCCGTCCTCGGGCATGATGACCCACATCACCACGTAGACGATGATGAACGGGACTACGCCGGTCACGAGCGCCAGCACCACGGCCAGCAGCCGCAGGAGCGTCGGATCCCATTTGTACTCTCGGGCGATCCCGCTGCAGACTCCGGCAATGATCTTGTTCGAGTTGTCGCGACTAAGAGCCATATGAGGATCTCCTGAGGGATGAGCTCGTTAAACCTGCTCCGATGCTAGCGGATACTCGGCAATTTCGCTTCGGAACCCGGCGATCCATCTACACTGTGGCCATGTGGCTCTACCGCCTAATCCATTCCGCACGGGAGTCGTTCCCGTACTGGCTGATGGCCCTCCTGATCCTCCAGGGGGTGCTCGCGTTCCTCATGATGTTCGCCTTCCCGCCGGGGTCCCTCGCGATGGTGTTCATCGGACTGATCACGCTCGTGCTCTCGGGTGTGGTCAAGACGATCCTCGAACTGCTCGAGCGAACCGTCGCCCGCCTGGTCGGCATCACCATCGAGCCCGCCGAGAACGGCCAGGATTCCCCGTTGCAATCCTGAGGCCGACACTGGGCGATATGATGACGGTCCTGCTGAAGAGATCGGACCATATCGGGAGCCCAGAACGATGAGCACGACCACCACCGCCGGACAGAACACGGAAACCACCATCGCCAGCCTCGTGCAGAAGCACGGAGCAGCCCAGGAACAACGCATCCGCGAAGGCGTCCTCCGGGTTGCGAACCGCTGGAATGCCGACGACGGCGACCAGACCGCCTTCGACGAGTTCTGCATGGACTGGTTCGTCTCCGAGCCGGAGGACCTGACCAGACTGCTCGACCGATTCGAGATCATGCTCTCGTCCGTCGGAGGACACCTCGGGGAGATCAGGCGAACGTTGCGGCGATGGAGCGACCTCAGAGGGGACGACTTCCCGGGACTCGACGACATGATGGCGACATTCGACCCGTCGCCCGATCTGTCCGATCAGTTCTACCGTCAGAAATTGGCGTTCGTCGCGATGCTGAACTTCCCTCGTCCCGATCTCGCAACCATGATCGACGAGGGTGCGGACTGGTCGGTGGACGAATGGGCGTCGGTCCGCATCGGCAAGGCCTTCGGCCCGAGAATCCCGGCGGAGGTCAACGATCTCGCCCGCGAACTGGGACATCGTGCCAGCCAGTGGGTGGCGGGCTTCCATGTGCCGGTCGGACACATGATCGACGAGAACGGCCGCTCCTGGTTCGAGGACGACAGACGTCTGCTCGCACACTGGATCATCCGCGAAGAGGTCAGGGCCGGATTCAACGATCCGGAGGGACTCCCCTGCCAGCGTGCCCTGATGTGGGTCATGAAGCGCCAGATCGACGGAACCATACCCCAGGCCGTGATGGATGGATCCACCGCCGAGTGGGATCCGAAGGCCAACACCCTTGATGGCAAGGATCCCGGCCCCCTGCTCGGACCGGTCCGGTACGAACGGTGGCTGGACAATTTCCACATCGCACAGGCCTACGACGAACACCATCCGGAACATCCGACCGCCATCGCCAGGAAGTTCGAGCTCGCCCGGGAGATGCCGGAGGACGAAGTCGAGGCGCTGATGATCTCGCTGCTGGAGGCTCCGGTCCGACGAAGGCTCGCCGATCTGCTTCGTTCGATTCTCAAGAGACCGCTCGAGGCGCACGACATCTACTTCGACGAAATCACCTCCGACCGATCCGCCGAGGAGCTCAACCGGCTGGTCCGCGAACGCATCGGTGATCACGAAGGAATGCAGGCCAAACTGCCCGACATCCTCCGCGGGCTCGGGTTCCCGGACGAGGAAGCCGACTTCCTCGGCACGAGGGTCCAGGTCGAGATCGCCAGAGGGTCCGGTCATGCCATGCGTCCGGCCATGCCGGAATACAATGCATGGCTTCGAACCGGAAGTCTTCCCGATGAACTGGGATGGGACGGCTTCGATACGGCGATGCACGAACTCGGGCACAACCTCGAGCAGCTCATCTCCACCCACTGGGTTCCCCGCCCCGCGCTTCGCAACGTCCCCAACACGGCGTGCACCGAAGCCTTCGCCTTCCTGTACCAGTCCAAGGCGATGGATGTGCTGGGGCTCGAACCGGAAGCGGATGCTCCGGAGCAATGGGCCGTCGACTCCATCCAGACGATGCTTGCCGCGTGCCAGATCGCCGGACCCGCTCTCGTGGATCTCTATGCATGGCGATGGCTCTACGCCAATCCGGAGTGCACCGCGGAGCAGTTCCGCGATCAGGTCATCGTCATCGCCGCGGATCTGTGGGACCGGTTCTACGCCGAGGATTTCGGCGAAGACCACTATCACATCCTCGCCGCCTACCAGCACATGGTCGCGCATGCCCTCTACCTGCCCGACTACGTGATCGGACATGTCCAGAGCCAGCAGATCGGTGCGTACATGCGGGGACGTGATCTCGCGGCGGAGACCAGGCGCATCTGCAGCATCGGCCGACTCACTCCGGACCTCTGGACGAAGACCGCGGTTGGATCTCCCATCAGCGTCGAGCCGATGATCAAGGACGTCGAGGCGGCTCTCGACTCCATGCCCTCAACCTGACTTCGAGGTGGACATCATGGCGACATCCGACAGCGACATCCTGCTTCTCGAGTCGATCCACTCCGGTGCCGACGAACTCCTTGCCCAGGAGGGCCTGCGGATCGCGCGGGCGGATGGTTCGCTGGAAGGCGAGGAGCTGATCGAACGGCTCGCGACCACCCGCATGGTGGGCATCCGGTCCAAGACCGGAATGACCCGTGAAGTCATCGAACGATCCCCCCACCTGCAGGCGATCGGATGCTTCTGCATCGGCACCAACCAGGTCGACCTCGAGGCCGCCGCCGATCACGGAATCTCCGTGTTCAACTCACCGTTCTCCAACACCCGGTCCGTGGCGGAGATGACGCTGGCCGAGATCATCTCGCTGCACCGAAGACTGTTCGACCGGAGCATGCGGCTGCATCAGGGGCGTTGGGACAAATCCGCTGCGTCCGCGCACGAAGTACGCGGACGCACGCTCGGCATCGTCGGCTACGGCCACATCGGTTCGCAGATATCCGTTCTGGCGGAATCGCTCGGCATGCGGGTCGTCTACCACGACATCCTCTCGGTGATGCCGATGGGCAACGCCAGGCCCTGTCGCACGCTCGATGATCTGCTCGATGTCTCCGACGTGGTCACGCTCCACGTGCCCGAGACCGAGGGAACCCGCAATCTGATCGGCCCCGCAGAACTGGAACGAATGAAGCCCACCGCCGCCCTGATCAACAACGCCCGCGGGAGCGTGGTCGATCTGGACGCGCTGCGGACCGCTCTTGAATCCGGTTCCATCGCGGGGGCGGCCATCGACGTGTACCCGGTGGAGCCCCGCTCCAACTCGATGGAGTTCGCCTGCCCGTTGGCCGGACTCGACAACGTGATCCTCACGCCGCACATCGGCGGAAGCACGCAGGAGGCCCAGGAGCAGATCGCGGCGGAAGTCGCCGTGAAGATCGCACGCTTCGACCACACGGGCACCACGACGACATCGGTCAACGTCCCGGAGGTCGAACTCCCGGTGCGTCCGCCCGATCAGGTCAGGATCCTCCACTTCCATCGGAACGTGCCCGGTGTGCTCAGCAAGATGCACGCGATCATCGCCGAGCACGAAGTCAACATCACCGCCGAGTACCTGCGGTCGACGGGAACGCTCAGCTATCTGATCATGGACTGCGGACGGCTCAAGGGCACCGATGCCCTTGAACGACTGGCATCGCTCGACGAAACGATCCGGATGCGCGTCCTTCGACCGGATTGATCCGCTACCGCCGGCCCGTGGTCACCCGCGGCCACGAATCGGTCCTGAACGGCGCGAGCGGCAGACCACAGTCGCCGATGAGATTCGTCTCCGCATCATCATCCCAGGCATAGCGGGCCGCGACCGGTGCGGCGACCTTGTCGCTCTCCAGATGGATCCGTCCCTCCTTGAGGACCACCCCGGCGGGATGGAACACCCTGTCGTCGCCCGCCAATTCGAAGTGCACCGGCGCCGCGTCGTCGGCCGTCTTCAGCGGCATGCACGCGCCCTGGAACTCCAGAACGAACACGGAGCCCTTCGCCTCGGCCCGAAGCAGCGTCGGTGCGCGGGCGATCACATCGTGTCCGTAGACGTCCCGCCTCGCGAGCAGGGCCAGACGCCGACCGACCGGCTCCTTGGCCAGCGGGTGGATGTCGTCCGGGTCACCGATGTCCATGGTGACCACCATGCCGGTGGCGGGCAGCTTCAACGCATCCGCCTGGGCCTCGCGCAATTCGGCGCATTCGAGGGGACGCCCGTAGTCGTAGGGGGCGATCTGCACGAAGAAGAACGGAAGTTCCGCCTTCCAGGCGGCACGCCAGTCCCTGATCATCGCGGGAAAGAGCGTCGAATACTGGTCGGCCCGCCCGACGTTGGATTCTCCCTGGTACCAGATGACGCCACGGACCCCGTAGGGAACCAGTGGATGGATCATGCCGTTGTAGAGATGCTCGGGCCGGTGATTCATGTTCATCGGGCGGACGAGCGTGCGGTCGGAGACCTTGGTCAACCAGGATCCGGTGAGCATTCGACGATCACCCGGTGAATCGATGGGACCGATGCGCATCCTGGACACCGGGCCTCTGAAGCCGCCGGCATCCTCGTAGTCGGTGACGCGGATCGTGAGCAGTCCGGGTCCGGACCGAACGACGCTTCCCGGAACGATGTACCGGCGATCGATCTCCGTTCGTCCACTCTGACCGATCAGCAGACCGTTGAACCAGGTTCGATCGGCGTCGTCGATCGAACCGAGCTGGACTTCGAGGGCTCGGCCATCCCATGCCTTCGGAACGTCGAAGTGATGCCGATACCAGATCGATCCGTCGATGTCGTGTCCCTGCTCATGGAACATCGAAGGGATGACCGTCGTGGGCCAGTGCGTGTCGTCGAAGGTGATCGATGTGAACTGACGCGTGTCCGGATCGGCATCGTCGCCCGCATCGAACCGTTCGAGGATCGGACGGGTCTCCTCCATCGAATCCAGACTGGATCGGGTCGTCCACGCCTCCGCGGTCGAGCCGCCCCATGAGGTGTGGATCAGACCGACGGGCACATCCAATGCACGCTGCAGTTCGCGACCGAAGTAGTACGCGACCGCGGAGAGCCCCGGCGCCGTCTCCGGCCCGCAGACCACCCAGTCGCCGACGACGTCGCCCTGCGGGTCCGGCATGCTCGTCTTCCTGGCGGTGAACATGCGCAGCAGTTCGTGGTCGGCCGTCGAGGTGTCGATGTCGGATTGCCCGCACCATTCCAGCGTCCACTCCATGTTGGACTGTCCGGAGCAGATCCAGACCTCGCCGACCAGCACGTCGTTCACGACGATCCGTTCGCTGGCGATGTTCTCCGACGCGGGCCTGGTGCGGATCACGAGATCACGCGGAGTCGAGGACGCCTCCATCGCGGGCAGCTGCACGGTCCATCGACCGTCGGCACCGGTCCGGACACGGGCGGCCGCACCGTCGACTCCGTCGAGCTTCACCTGAACGTGCGTTCCCGGTTCGGCCCACCCCCAGATCGGCGTCTCCTTCCCCTGCTGAAGAACCATGTGGTCGGTGAAGATCGACGGGACACCCAGCTCCGCCAGCGCCGAGGGCGCAAGCAGAAGCGAACCGCAGATCACCACGGCGTGACGGCTGTGCATTGGATTGCTCCTGAAGGGGAAGGTCGAACCGATCAACTCTTTCCGTAGGCTTCGATCGGAAGACAGCTGCAGACGAGGTTGCGGTCGCCATGGGGATTGTCGACTCGCCCGACCGCCGACCAGAACTTGTGTCCACGCAGCCAGGGCTGCGGCCATGCGGCCTGCTCGCGAGTGTACGGATGCGACCACTCGTCGGATCCGATCATGTGCATCGTATGCGGTGCGTTCTTGAGCACGTTGTCGACGCGATCCGAAGCGCCGTCCTCGATGCTTCGGATCTCCTCGCGGATGGAGATCATCGCGTCGCAGAAGCGGTCGAGCTCGGCCCTCGACTCGCTCTCGGTCGGTTCGATCATCAGGGTTCCCGGAATCGGCCAGGACATCGTCGGAGCATGGAATCCGTAGTCCATCAACCGCTTGGCGATGTCGTCGATGCGGAGCCCCGCGGACTTCTCGAACGGCCGACAGTCGAGAATGAACTCGTGTGCGCAGAAGCCGGCTTCGTTCGTGAACAGGATGTCGTAGTGCTCGCGGAGCCGGCTCTGCATGTAGTTCGCGTTGAGAATGGCGACCTGCGTGGACCGCTTGAGTCCAGAGGCTCCCATCAGGGCGATGTACATCCAGGAGATCGGCAGAATGCTCGGACTGCCCCACGGAGCCGCGGAAATCGGCTCGACCGAATCGGGGCCGGCCGACGGCGGCGAGATGACCGGGTGCCCGGGCAGAAACGGCGAAAGGTGCGATCGCACCGCGATCGGTCCCATGCCGGG
>DEYK01000034.1:1119-22894 GCA_002364485.1 Phycisphaerales bacterium UBA3160 | reverse complement strand
CCGAGCTCGGCCGGCCGGCTGATGCCCACCATGGCGTTCATGTTCGCACCGTCGAGGTAGACCTGTCCGCCGTGTTCATGAACGAGATCGCAGATCTGCCGGATGGTGTCCTCGAAGACCCCGTGGGTCGACGGATAGGTCACCATGATCGCGCCAAGCCGGTCCGAGTACGCCGTCACCTTGGCCTTGAGATCATCGAGATTGATGTCGCCGCTGTCGCAGCTGACCGGCACCACCTCGTATCCCGCCATCACCGCACTGGCGGGATTGGTGCCATGGGCCGAAGCCGGGATGAGGCAGATGTTCCGCTGGGAGTCGCCACGCTTCTCGTGCCACGCACGAATCACCACCAGCCCCGCGTACTCCCCCTGCGAACCCGCGTTGGGCTGCAGCGAGACCGCGTCGAATCCGGTCAGTTCGGCGAGCCACTCCTCGAGCTGATCCATCAGTTCCGCGTACCCCTGCACCTGATCCAGCGGCGCAAAGGGATGGATGCCTCCGAACTCGGGCCAGGTCACTCCGGCCATCTCGGTGGTGCCGTTGAGCTTCATGGTGCATGAGCCGAGCGGGATCATCGACTGGGCGAGGGACAGATCTCGCCCCTGCAGCCACGTGATGTACCGAAGCATCTCGGTCTCGGAACGATGCGTGTTGAAGACCTCGTGTTCGAGGAATCCACTGCGACGGGCGAAGGACCCGAGCAGTTCGTCGGTCGCATTCTCCGATCCGACGAGCGGATCGAAGTCGACGGGAGTTCCATCGTTGAACGCGGCCAGAATGTCGAGGACGTCCTTGGGTGTCGAGGTCTCGTCGAAGGAGACGCCGATCGCATCCTCTCCCTCGAAACGCCGGAGATTGATTCCAGCCGCCACCGCGGAAGCGTGGACCGCATCGACCTTCGATGCGTCGACGGCGACCGTGAGGGTGTCGAAGAAGGCGTGATCGCCGCAGTCGAAACCGAGACGACGCAGCCCAGAAGCGAGCGCCGTCGTGAGGCAATGCACTCGGGTGGCGATCCGGGCCAATCCATCGGGACCGTGGTAGACGGCGTAGAACCCCGACATGATGGCGAGCAGGACCTGGGCGGTGCAGATGTTGCTCGTCGCCCGATCACGCTTGATGTGCTGTTCACGGGTCTGGATCGACATGCGAAGCGCCGGCGCACCGGTCGCATCGACCGAGACTCCGATCAGACGACCGGGCATCTTGCGGACATACGACTCCTTCGTCGCCATGTACGCGGCATGCGGTCCCCCGTAGCCCATGGGGACGCCGAATCGCTGAGCGGATCCGACCGCGATGTCGGCCCCCAGGTCACCGGGCGCCTTGATCAGGACCAGTGACAGGAGATCCGCCGCCATGACGACCAGACCGCCTCGATCGTGCACCTGCTCGATGAGTCCGGCGTGGTCCAGAATGCGGCCCCGGGTATCCGGATACTGCAGCAGCACCCCGAAGCAGGACAGTTCGGAGGGATCGCACGACGCGGGGTCGGCGATCACCAGCTCGATGCCCTGTTGACGAGCACGTCCCTGCAGGACCGCGATCGTCTGCGGATGACAGTTCTCGTCGACGAAGAAGACGCCCTCGCCCATGCTCGTGATCGAGCGGCACATCAGCATCGCTTCCGCAGCGGCAGTGCCCTCGTCGAGCAGCGATGCGTTCGCGATCGGAAGCCGGGTCAGATCGCTGATCATGGTCTGGTAGTTGAGCAGGGCCTCGAGACGCCCCTGCGAGATCTCGGCCTGATACGGCGTGTACTGCGTGTACCACCCCGGGCTCTCCAGCACGTTGCGCTGGATCACGGGTGGAACGATCGTGTCGGAATACCCCATGCCGATGCACGAACGCATGACCCTGTTGCGGGAGGCGATGTCCTTCAGGACACCGAGCATCCCGTGTTCGCTGCTGGGAACCCCGAGCTCGAACGGCGATTCGGACTTGATGGATGCGGGCATGGCCCGGTCCACCAGCGCATCGAGTGAATCGACGCCGAGCGTCCGAAGCATCGAGGAGACCTCCATTCCATCCGGGCCGATGTGGCGGTGGATGAAGGTGTCCGATGGCTCGAAGATTGCGTCGGTGGAGGCGGGAACGTCGTGGGCAGGTGCTGATTCCGTCATGAATACGTATCGTATTCCCCCCGGGACGGCAGGGCAACGTTCGAGTACCACGAAGATCAATCTCGCCGAGCGGCCCCGAAGGCCGCGGGAACCACCTTGATCCGATCACCCTCCCGGAGCGGCACAAGCAGGTCGTCCGGCGGCTCGAACCCATCCGGCATGTGAATCAGCCTGAGGCGGGTCTGAACGGATTCCGGCAATGACCGGAGTTCCCGGTAGGTGGTGTGGGTTCCGCCCTGACCGCACTCGTGCACGATGCAGTCGGCACGATCCAGCCACCGGAGATGCTCGAGATCGAACTCGGTGTCCGAGGACCACCCGAGACAACCGGAGTCGTCGGAGATCACCAGTCCGCACGTGGGCACGGAATGCCGGGTCATGCGGCTCTCGACTCGACAGCCGGCAATCTCCACTTCGGCTCCGGGACGCAGGGGATGCAGTTCGAAATAGTCCTCGATTCCGGAGCCGCTGCCGTCCATCGCGGGAGCAAGCCGCTCCCAGATCCGGTCGAGCACCTCGGGAATGGCATGCAGTCGAGGTCGCGGCGAGTCGCCTTCGATCTTGTAACGATGATAGAACCCGATTGTCTCCAGGCCCGCGCAATGGTCGCCATGCAGATGCGTGATCACCAGATCGCCGACCTCCCGGGGATCGATCGAGATGCCGGCCCGCTCCGCCGCCTGTCTCCACATTGCCAGGACCATTCCGGGGCAATCGATGCCGATCCAGGTTCCACGACCCCGTACAAGAGCCGAGGAGCCGAACGAGCGGTCGGAGAATGCGTCACCGATTCCAGTCACCAGAAGATCCATGAGGACATGATGCCATCTGGAAGCGGGCGATGCCACGGATGCGGAGCCCTAAATCGACCATTGAAGCTCAATGCGAATCTCGAACCGAACCCCCTCGCAATGCCGATGAAATGGATGACCACTCGCCGCGACTCGACGGATATTCCACTGGTACACTTCAATCCGGCTTGATTCGGATCTTCCGACCGCCCTGGAGCCTGGATTTGACCTTTCTTCCCAGATCACCACTGCTCATTCTGACGATGCTCACCCCCGCCCTGCTCGCCGCAGAGGCGATCGGCCAGATCGCAGGCGGGTTCGCCCGTCAGGAGGAGATCGTCAACCGCCTCGAGATGGAGCTGCAGGAACAGGACATGGCCTATCGCCAGTCCATCAGTCAGGCCCAGTCGATGACCGAACGGCTGACGCTCGACTTCGGAGCCTCGCTTCGGTTCGGACTGGCCAGCATCGACAACGCGCAGGGAAGCTCCCGCACGCTCCGGCAGTACGAAGCCAACATGTACGTCGTCACGAAGTTCGATGCCGGACACACCTTCTTCGGAAACCTCCGGTTCCTCTACAACGACTGGAACGCGGGCGACTCCCCGGACGGGGACGGATGGCTCTATCCGTACGGCAACCGATACTGGTACGAACTGGATACCCGTGCCCTGAACATGCACAACACCGGAACGCCGGGCGACCTGAACTTCAACGTCCGGGTCGGACGGCAGTTCATCAACTGGAACTCCGGACTCGCGTTCAGCAACGACATGTACGCCCTGCTCGGAACGGCGACATGGGGGCAGCTGTCCTTCACCGGACTGTTCGGCCGCACGGCCCGCAGCGGGCTGTACGATTTCGACCCGTCGCGTCCCGAGTACGACTCGAGCACCGACCGCGTCTACTGGGGCATCAAGCTCGCCGCCGAGATCGCACCGGAGTTCGCACCGTACGTGAGCTATCTGGTGCAGCGCGACCACAACAACGACGAGACCGTCAACACGATCTTCGGACCGGCGGACTTCCAATACGACTCGGAATACCTCTCATTCGGAGCGTCGGGCACGCTCGGTCCCCAACTGACCTACACGCTCGAGGTCGTCCACGAGACCGGAACGACCCTGAGCAGCCCGTTCACGCTCCCATTCACTCCGGTGCCCCAGACGACCGATTCGATCGACGCCTGGGCCGGGGTGCTGAACCTCGCCTACGCCTTCCGCAACGATACCAATGCCCGCATCGACATGAGCCTGGCCGCGGGCTCGGGAGACGACGATCGACTGACTTCCGCGGGAACCATCGGCGGCAACAGCCCGAACACAACCGACCGCTCCTTCAACAGCCTCGGGTACATCAACACCGGCCTCGCCCTGGCTCCGCAGATCGCGAACCTGATGATGCTCCGGGTCGGAGGAAGCACCGCGATCCCCATCGACATGAAACGCCCCAACTCGCTCCGCGTCGGAGCGGACTTCTTCTTCTTCGGCAAGGTCAACACCGACAGCCCGAACTCGATCTCGACGACCGACGACAGATGGATCGGCTGGGAGATGGACTGGAAGCTGGATTGGCGGATCATGACCGACGTGAACTTCAATCTGCGCTACGGCGTGTTCTTCCCCGGCGATGCGATGCCGGTCGGACTCGACGACGCCCGCCACTTCGTCTACGGAGGGATCAGTTATTCCTTCTAACAAGCACACCATGTTCGGCCTTCCGGCGGCGTTGATCGCCCTGCTTCTGATCGCGGGCTGTCAGCGGACGATCGTCGACCGGACCATGCTCGAACGGCATCCTTCCGAAACGGACGACTTCGAGTTCTGGGACGGCGTCGCCCAGGAGGCCGTCGTTTCCAACGACGATGCCCTTCATGCATTGATCCTGATAGAGGATGGACGCGATCCCAGCACCGATTTTGCGGGTCGTATGGCCCATGCCGAGAAGAAAGGCTGGCTGAAGGGAACCCCCCTGCCTCTGGATCCGAATGAATCGGTGTCGGTGGGGATTCTCTCCGTGGCCGCATGCCGGATCCTCGACATCGATGGAGGCCTGACCATGCGGGTGTTCGGCGACTCCCCCCGGTACTGCACCAGGGAACTGAACGCCATGGGCATGCTGCCGGGACTGACCGCCAACGAGGCGCTCACCGGACTCGAGTTCATCACCCTCGTCGACAACATCGAGGGGCGCGACCGCCTGCAACGAGCCTGGGACCGAAGGGAACAGGACCAGGTGGACACGAACGACGTCAAGGGACAAGACCAGTGAAGGGGGACTTCATGACACGTCTGATCTCAAGAAACTCCGTCCGTATCACGACGACCATCGGCTGCCTCGCGTGCTTCCTCACCGTGGTGCCGCTGATGGCCCAGGACACCGGACAGATCGAGGCATCCGGAACGCCGTCGATGCAGCCGATGCCCACGACGAACCTCGACTTCGTACGACAGCGGATCCGTTCGCTCGAATCCGACGCGATCGAATCGGTCACGCCCCTGCCCGAAGGTGAATCGAAGGATCTGGACGCCGTGGTGATGTACACCCACGGCAGAGTCCAGTGGCGAAGCGGATCCGACGCGTCCTGGAAGGATGCGGCCGTCGACGACCGGATGAATGCCGGCGCGATGATCCGGACCGGACTCAAGTCGGCGATGACGGTCCGGGTGGGACTCAATGCGACCATCCTCATCGACAGCAACTCGCGGGTCACGATTCCAAACCTGCTGCACAACGGCGACACCCTCGAGACGGCGGTCAAGGTCTCCCGGGGGCAGGCCGACATCAAGGTCAATCGGGTCGGGCTCACGAACGACTTCTCCGTCGTCACTCCCACCGGAGCACTGGCCGTGAAGGGAACCGGATTCGGCGTCCGAAGCGATGCCTACGGCACGTCGATCATCGCCTCCCGCGACAACATGATGAACGCGATCGAGGTCCACTACTACGCGAGCAAACTCGCCTACTACCTTTCCGGAGGAGCCATCTCGAGCACCGACCAGTCGAACCCCGCGATCGCCGCCCTGCTCGAGACGGCGCCGCCGCCGTCGACGAACAAGGCCGAGGAGCAGGATGCCGCCGATTCGGACACGCCCGAGGGCGAGGCCATCTCGACCACCAATCCGATCAACCAGACGATTCGAATCGATCTGTCGATCCAGCAGCAGGACCGGAACCAGGAAGTCACCACCTACATCGAAGAGCAGTTCCTCGAGGACCTCATGGAACTCGCCGAGGACCTCGACAACGGCGCCTCCGAGGAGATCATCGAGGAGATCATCGAGCAGATCGAGGAGGACATCGAGGAGGAGGTCGAGGAGAGCGAGACGGATCCCGTCGAGGTCTGGGAGCTGCCCGGATTCGGATTCTTCGATGAGATCCCCGACGAGTTCAAGGGAGTGGTCGCCGCGGGGATCTACTTCGATCTCGTCACCGATACTGGAACCATCGAATTTCCGGGCCAATCGATCGTTCCCGGCCTGTTCGAAGCGAGGTTGTTCGAACAGCTCCAGTACAGCGACTCCACCGGCGTCAACGCAGCCATGAACCTCATTCTCGATTACGGAGCCAGCCGGGATCAGGGCAGCGATGAGCCGAACATCAACGACATGAGAGTGATCCTGAACATCATCGACACGTTCTGCAGATCGACCTTCGCGGGCGATGCCGTCAAGATCCAGATCTGCCGCGAGTGCTACAGCGGAGCCGTCCAGGAAGCCTTCTTCCAGTCCGATCAGGAACCGAACGCGTATTTCCAGGGCCTGATGGAGAATCTGGAACTGGGTGGCGTCGTCGAGCCTCCAAACCCGTGAGCCCCGCCGGCCCCACACCACCCGGGTCAACACATAGACTGACGGCATGAAGTACAGCGGGCTGGTACAGCAGGTCGGACTCTTCACGATCCTCATGGTGATTCTGCTCGATCTGCTCGGTCTCTTCGGACCGATCGATTCCGACGTACGAGATCTCCAGCAGCAGCATGTGGGCCGCTCCCCCAGTCCGATGTCACCCGACATCGTGCATGTCGACATCGACGACGGCGCACTCCAGCGGATCGGCCGGTGGCCGTGGCCCCGCCCGCTGCTGGCGGCATGCATCGATGAACTCCGCGACGCAGGTGCACGCACGATCGCGATCGATCTCGAACTGTCTGAACCGGGGCTCGATCCCGCCGCGGACCGCATCCTCGCCGACGCGATCCAGAGCGACACCGTGCTCGCGATGCTGCATCAGGACGACGGGCTCCGAAATCGCTGGCTTGAATCGGGAGGAACCACCGAGGGGCTGAACACCCTCAGGGAACTGCTCATCCAGGACATCGATCTGGAACCGGATCGTGCAACCACGCTCGAAAGCAGTGATCGGGAGGCGTTCGCCGAGAACGAACTGGCGATCAAGCGCGAAGTGCTCTGGTCCCATCCGTCACTCGCACCGCGAGGCATCGCGGAACGATCGATCCAGGACGCCTACACCCAGCAGGCCGAATCCGAGCGGATCGCGGTGGAACGAGGACTGCTCGACCGGTCGAATCGATCCCGGGGATCCTCGATGGACCGGCTTCCCATCCCCACCCTGCTGGAACAGGCCGGAGCCGTCGGATATGTCCACATCTCGCGTCGCGACAGCGACGGTTCGGTTCGAAGCATCCAACCGATTCAGACGGGCCGCTCGGGAGCCGCGACGTCGCTGGGCGCAGCGGCGGCGCTGCACTTCATGGGCCGGGAGACGACGCATGGAGGTTCGTTCGAGCAGATCGACGGCGAACTCCTGATCGGAGGCGACATCCGACTCCCCCTTGTGGACGATGCCCTGCCCCTCGCATGGCCGTTCACTCCGCACGGAACGGGGTGGACGCATCTGCTTCGTCAGGACGTCGGCGATCCCATCGGGTCGGGGCATCTCTCGATCGGAACGATCGCCGAACTCGTACGGGGGCGGGAGCTGCAGGCGGAGAACCTCGAGACCATGACGACGCTCTCTCTCGACCTGCTCCGCTTCCTTCGACAGGATGCGGAACTGGAAGTGGAGAACCCCCTCTCGGACGCAGTGCAGTCGGAGATCGCCGACGAATACGAGTTCACGCTCGAAGGGATCCCTGCAGATTCGCAGCTGGAGATGGTGTTCGACGACGAGGACGCACTGGCACACGCCCGGGCCCTGCGTGCCTGGAAGCTGCTGTCGGACTCCATCGATGACGGTCGGATCGAGATCGACGAACTGGACGCCGCCCTGAGAAGACTGGTCGACGACCGCCTCGTGTTTCTGGGATGGACCGCCACGGGATCGATCGCCGATTTCGTGCCCACCGTCGCCGGCGCCCGGACGCCCGGAGTCGTCGTGCACGCGGCCACCGCGAACATGATCCTGACCGGTCATGCCTACGGCCATGCGAACTCGTGGAGCGTGGTGCTGATCCTGCTGCTCGGAATCATCGTCGTCGGACTCGTCGGATCGACTTCACCTCTGGTCGCGACGGTCTGCAGTCTGTTCGTCGTCGCGATGTACGTCCTGATCGCAGCGGTCCTGACATTCTCATGGCTGGACCTCTTCGTACCGGTGGCCGCACCAGCGACCGGGGGCCTGGCGACCTGGATCGCCTGCACGAGTACGAGTGCGATACTCATCCAGCGGGACAAGAAGCGGATCACCCGTCAGTTCAGGGCCAGGGTTTCGGATCGACTCGTCGATACGCTCATCGACCAACCATCCGCCATCAGCATGGCCGGCGTCAGGCGGGAGATCACGGTGCTCTTCGCCGACCTGGCCGGGTTCACCACGGCCAGCGAACGCCTCGACAGTGCCGACGTCGTCGCACTGGCCAACGAATCGCTCTCGACCCTTGCCCGGCAGATCGTGGCTGAGGAGGGATACGTCAACAAGTTCCTCGGCGACGGCCTGATGGCCTTCTGGTCGGCATTCGAACTGCAGGAGGACCAGGCTGCGAAGGCATGCAGCGCGGCCTCGGCCTGCACCGCGGCCATTGCGAGCATCGAACCGGCGATGCTCGGGGTCCGCCTTGGCATTGCGACCGGCGAAGCCATCGTCGGAGACTGCGGCGCGCCGCCGGATCTGAACGACTACACGGCGATCGGAGACACCGTGAACCTCGCGGCCCGTCTCGAAAGCGCGAACAAGGTCTTCTCGAGCCGCATCCTCATCGACGAAGAGACGATGCTGCAGGCGGGCGACACGATCCGCTCGCTGCCCCTGGGGCCGATCGTCGTCTTCGGACGATCGACGGCGACACGGGTGCACGCACTCGTCGACGAACACGTGACCGACGACGCGATCGCATCGGCGACAGCGCTTCAGCGGGCGATCGAAGCCGAAGATCGGACCGCCGCCGCCGAATGCCTCGAATCCATGGGCGAGTTCGCGATCCTCCATCCGCTCGCCGAACGATGGGCCGAAGTGGTCGATGCCGGGGGAGAACTCGTCATCCGCATGTCGGGCAAGTGACCCGACCGGCAAGGCCCCTTTCATGCACGCCGATTCCTCACGGCTTCCGCCGTGGCCGATTCACAACCAACTCCCAGAGAAGGAAACCGAACATGACATCCACCAGCCCCACCTTCACCCGGCCACTGCTTCTGACCTTCGCGATGATCCTGTCGGCATTCGTCGGGGCCCTCCTGCTCGGCGGGATGGACTCGATGAAGGAGGACAAGACCGTGGTCGGCATCTCATGCGTCCCCACCGCAAGCGGCGCAAACGTCGTGATCTACCGGTTGTGGAGCACGGGCGGCATCGACCGCCGACTGGTCCAGGCCGTGGGGTCCACGCCGGAGGACATTCTCACGCATCAGAACGGCTGGCGGATCATCCAGACCCCCTGAACGGCGTCTGCTCGCGATCAGTTCGCGGACCCGGACATCCGGTCACCGAGCCAGAAGTGCGTCCAGTCTCCACCGGATCGGACGATGGCCCGGATCGCGTAGACGCAGGCCGTGACATTTCCCAGAGTCAGCAGGAGCACGATCCACACCACGGCGGCGGTCCGCGACGGCTCCCGGAAGAGCACCCATCCCCCGAAGAGCAGGAAGCCGAGGTAGAGATCCACCATCGACAACTGGAACCACGGAAGCGGGAACATCGTCACGGCCTCTGCCGTGAAGTTGCCCGCGACCAGCGCGTAGATGATGGTGGATGCGATCACGACCGCTCCGACGATGAGAAGAATCAGGCATCTGCGCATGGGTTCACGCCTTCGTGAATCGGCCGCTGGAGGCGACTGCGGTGGTCATCGGGCGGAACCGTAACGGGTGTCCCGCCTGTTCTTGGAATAGACGATCTGCTGCACGTCGATCATTCCGGATCGGAATGCGGCGGCGCAGCCGTTGAGGTAGAAGTTCCATTGCCTGCGAAAGCGGTCCCCGTACCCGTCCGACAACTGATTCCAGCCCTGGTTGAATCGCTGCGCCCAGGACATCAGGGTGCGGTCGTAGTCGGCGGAGAAACGATGCCAGTCCTCGAGTTGGAGCTGGGTCCCCCGCAGTTCGGCAAGTTCTCTCGGCAGCGGCAGGTAGCCGTCGGGGAAGATGTACTTGAGCAGCCAGAGCACGAACTGGTCCATGCGGCGATTGGATGTCCGACCGAGCATGTCCCCGGAGATGACCTGGAGGCCGAACAATCCGCCGTCGGCGAGGCAGTGATCCACCGCCTTGAAGAAACGGGGCACGTTTCTGCGACCGACCGCCTCGATCATCTCGATGGAGACGATGCGGTCGAACTGCTCGGACAGGTCACGATAGTCCTGGATCCTGATGTCGACGGGAAGGTCCGCGCATCGGCTGGACGCCATCTTGGCCTGCTCGCTGGAGACGGTGATGCCGGTCACGTGCACGCCATGCGAGGACGCGGCGTGATGGGCGAAGTTCCCCCACCCGCAGCCGATGTCCAGCACCCGCATGCCGGGCCTGAGGTCGAGCTTGCGACACAGCAGATCGAGCTTGGCTTCCTGCGCAGCTTCCAGATCGTCGGCGTCCGCCCAGTATCCGCTGGTGTAGGTCATGCTCGGATCGAGCATCACCCGGAAGAGTTCGTTGCCGAGGTCGTAGTGTGCACGGCCGATCCTGTACGCACCGGCTCCGGACTGCCGGTCGAACACTCGAGGCAGGAACGACGACAGGAACATTCTCGAGAATGAGGAGGGGGAGACCCGCTCGGGTGGACTCAGGAAGATTCTGGTGAGGAACTCGTCGAGTCGATCGACTTCCCACAGTCCGTCCATGTAGGACTCGCCGAGTCCCAGCATTCCGAGCTTGTCGATCTGCCTGAGTGCGGACCGATTGGAGATCACGGGAGCGATGACCATCGATTCGGTGGTGTCGTCGCCCGACTGGACGTTCGGCTTCGGCAGCAGAGTACGGCTCATGACTCGTGATCTTCCCTTGAGCTCCGGTCGCCCGAAGGGACGCCGGATGATCCCTCAGCATACCCCAGGAGACGATTGCGAATCCAGTACCAGAGCGATCTTCGAGCCGCCGGAATCGTCTCAGCGTCCACCGGAACGGGTTTCCGCCTCGGACGCAGTCCACGACGCAGCCGAAGCAGAATCGCCTGCCACTGGATTCTCGTCATGATCGCGGTGGCCGCCAGCGGCATGCGAAGCAGTGTCGCCGCCAACGCCCGGGAAGTCAGCTCGCTCCCGACACCGTCCATCGACGCCGTGAAGACGATTCGCCCCTCCTGCTCGAGCGAGATGCTCGCCATGAACCGCTCTTCGGTGCATCGAAGTCGAACGAGATATTCGCCCGCTTCGGTGAGAAACGGCGACACGTAGAATCGCTTCCTGAAACGGAACACGTATTCGCCGTCGCGTACGGCATCCCGGTCCGCCGCCGCGATGTAGTGATGCATCTCTCCGAACGTGTTGCGGACCTCCGCCACCATCGAACGGAGTTCGCCTTCCGCATCGCGGCAGATGTAGAAGTTCACCGGATTGAAGACGTAGCCCGCGATCCGGGGGATCGTCATGAGCATGATCCGATCGTCTTCGGCTTGGATTCCATGCGACGACAACCGCTGGACGATGCGCTCCCTGATCGAACCGTCGCCCGGCCCGCCGTAGTCGTCGTCACGCAGTCCCACCAGCGAGAACCGCCTCCGCCCGAAGCCGCGCACCGTCCGATCCAGGAGGTCCAACTCGTCGAGATCGATCCCGAACCAGTAGATCCGGTAGCGGAACTCGTGACGGACCGGAGCCGATCGTGCGTGCACGGTCCGGCCGCGGTAGATGCGCGATCTCACTCGACGCATTCGAACCGCCTCGCGACCTCGAAGGCCGATGCCACCGCGTCCTCGTGGAATCCGTATCCCATGTAGGCCCCGCAGAAATGCGTGTTGCGATCCCCGTCGAGCTCCCGGATCGCACGCTGGGATTCCAGGGAGGCCGGGGTGTACGCCGGATGGGTGTAGTCGACCTCGTAGATCACCGTTTCCTCACGGACGGGCTTCTGCAGATTCAACGACACCAGATAGTCGCGTCGGTCGTCGAGGCCCTGCAGTCGGTTCATCGAGTAGGTGATCGGAACCGGATCTCCGGGAGCGGCCCCGATCGGCCTTCTGTAGTTCCAGGACGCCCACAGCCGCCTGTCGGCCGGCATCACCGATGCGTCGGAATGCAGGACGACGGAACTGTGGTGGTACCGCCAGGACTCGAGTGCAGATCGCTCACCAGCCGTCGGATCCGCGAGGATGCCGAGCGAGAGATCCGCATGCGTCGCGAGTACGACATGATCGAAGCTCATGCCGGAACCGCCACGCACATCGACGACGACGCCACCATCGGTCCTTCGGACCGATTCGACCGGAGTGGACGTCAGCACCGTTCCGGTGAACAGTTCGATGAACCGATCCACGTAGGCCCGGCTGCCTCCGACCACGGTCTGCCACTTGGGAATGTCGCGGACCTGGATCATCCCGTGGTTGTGGAAGAACCGCAGGAAGGTCTCGGCGGGAAACTCGAGCATGTCCCGATCCGGACTCGACCAGACGGACGCCGCGAGCGGAATCAGATAGTTGTGCACGAAGAAGTCGTCCATCCCCTTCGACTCCAGATAGGAGCCCAGCGACATGTCTCCGAGGTCCCGCCTGTCCAGCGATGCCAGCGCGGCCCGGGCGAATCGTCGTTGGGACCAGAGCAGCCCGAGGAACCGCGGCTTGATCAGGTTCCTCCGGTAGCGGGCGAACTCCCGGAGCGACGGTCCGACGTAGCCGAAGCCCGACTCCTCGCAGGAGAATCCGAAGGACATGTCGCTGTCGCGGCGATCGATGCCCCACTCGTCGAGCAGCCGGTAGAAGTTCGGATAGTTCCGCTTGTTGCAGACGATGAATCCGGTGTCGACCGGAACCTGCGCACTCCCCTCGTCGACCATGATCGTGTTGGTGTGGCCACCGATGCGGTCGTCCGCCTCGATGAGGGTCACATCGTGACGCGAGGACAGAAGCCACGCCGCCGAGATCCCGGCGACGCCTCCACCGACGACGGCGATCTTCAGTCGATCTGCATTCGTTTCCATGTCTTCCCCATGAGTGCGATGTAGAGCGACATCGGTAGGATTCGAAGGAACTTGATGAACGAGCTGAACGGCCTCGGGAATGCGATCTCCCGCTTCTTCCGTTCGATGCCTCGACGGATGATGCGTGCCGCCTTGTCCGAGTCGATCATGAACGGCATCTTGAACTCGTTCTTGTCGGTCAGGGGCGTCTTCACGAACCCGGGATTGACGATGGTCACCGAGATGCCGTGATCCCGGACATCGAATCGCATCGACTCGAGAAAGTGGATCAGCGCCGCCTTGCTCGCGCCGTAGGCCGCCGCCGAGGGGACTCCCCGATAGCCGGCCAGACTGGCGACACCCACGATCTGCCCCGAACCGGTGCGGAGCATCTCGGGAAGCACCGCTTCGATGCAGTTCAAGGCTCCCGCATAGTTCAGATTCATCAGCGACATGTATTCAGCGACGTCGAATCGCTCGACCTCGGTACGGAGATGGGTTCCGGCGTTCGCGACCAGGATGTCGATTCCACCCATCTCGCTGCGCATCCGCTCGGCGAGCTCCTTCATGGCCGCACGATCCGTGACATCGCCGGGGAGCGGCATCGCACTCCCGCCGGCGGCTTCGATGTCGGCCTGCACCTGTTCCAGCTTGTCTTCGCTGCGTGCCGTGATCCCGATGCGGGCTCCACTGCGGGCGAGTTCGATCGCCAACGACCGTCCGATGCCGTAACTCGCTCCGGTGAGCCAGATCCGGGATCCGGACTTGGTATGTGCTGCTTCGGACATGTTGTTCAGGGCCCTTTCGAGAGGGTGGAAGATTAGCATAGGCCTCGATTCGAAGCCCCATGGGGAATGGCGGAAATCCGTTCGATATCATCATGGAGCGGATGAAACATCCGATTCCTCTCCAGAACCACCGATGCGACGTTCCGAAGTTCCACGCGCGAGGACCGATGGATCCATGAACATTCTTCCGAAGACCCTTGCGGCATTCTGCAGCTGTCTCCTCCTTGCCGGATGCGGCAAGGACACCGTTGCCCCGCAACCACACGTCATGTCTAATGACACGATGAACACCACAGCATGGAATCAGGCCACGAAATGGCGGCATCGAATCCTGATCTGCTTCGGCGACCGAT
This sequence comes from Phycisphaerales bacterium UBA3160, assembly GCA_002364485.1. Taxonomy (GTDB): domain Bacteria; phylum Planctomycetota; class Phycisphaerae; order Phycisphaerales; family SM1A02; genus UBA854. The sequence continues at coordinate 8,340 of DEYK01000034.1, read as the reverse complement.
CGAAGGAGTTCATGGCTCCGTTCGAGGACGAAACTGCGGCACTGCAGGATCGTCAACTCCTCGTGATCGACGATTCCGACATGCAGGTGCTGCCCGAAGGCCCCCTGCCCTCGCCGGCCGAACCCGGCTCGCTTGGCAGTCACTACGGACCCATCGAGGATGGCGTCGTCGCCGTGCTCGTGGGCAAGGACGGAGGCATCAAGTACCGCTATCGGGAACCGATCCGGCCCGTCGAGGTCTACGACCGCATCGACGCCATGCCGATGCGCATCGATGAGATGAAATCGTCAGGGGATCAGCGGTCGCCGGATTGACGGCTCGCGCGTCCGCCACCCTGGGCGGAAGACGTCGGAATGCTCGAATCGTTGCCGGTGGACTTGACGGCTCCGGCGTGGCCGGCATCGGTGATCTCGATGTCACCGGCCTCGAGGAGCTTCTTGACCGGCGGATGCTCCGCGGCCTTGGGCGTGATCTGGCCCGTTCCACCGATTCCAAGGAACAGACGCTTCCCTGCGGGCAGGGAGATCTTCAACGGTCGTTTGGCGGTATTGCGTATTTCCATGATTTCAGCATCCTACCCGGTTGCAGCATCATGGGCCGGATGGCGATCGAAGGTCGGGCATGTCGAGTTCGGGAAGGATACGGCTCGCCGCATCCTGAAGCAGGTCGTGCTGCATCCGAAAGGTGTCCCCGAAGAAGGAATCTGAAATCGATCGGTCGACCTGGTGGGCCCCAAGGAGCCTCATGGCTCCATCGAGGGCGAAGACCGACTCCGCGAACACCAGTCTTCGTTCATGCTCCACTCCACGAGGACCGAGAAGCTTCGAGAAGTACTGCATCTCGATGTTGCCCTGGCGGGCCTGATGCACACCGCAGACCACCACGATGAACGATGAACGCTCGGAAGGTGTCATGGTGCCGGCGATGGAACGCACGCCCGCATTCACCGAAAGAAGTTGCGCCCGAGCCGCTTCGAAGACGTTGAGCATCAGATCCGACTTGACCGAACGCGACCACTCCTCGAGTCGATCCGAAGTCACCCCGTCCCCTTCGGCTGCCATCCCGATGAGATCACGGGCTGCCTCCAGCAACCGGTCCTGACGAGCTCGCTGCACCGGAGGAATGGCGCTCTTCGCAAGGCCGGCCTCGACCGCATCGACACGATCCAGCCAGACCGCACTTCGCATCTTCGCCGCCTCGGCGTCGTCATCCCATACCGACAACCACACCCCGAGAATGACGTGGGAGACCTCCTTCAGTTCGGTGTAGACGGAATCGATGACCGGATGCCGTTCTCCTGCGACACCTCGGCGAACGACGATCAGATCGCCTTCGACGGCGATGATCGCCAACGGAATGGATTCAACGGCACGAAGGCGGGCCGCATCGTATCCGGAGAGGAACGCCTGATTGGCCTGCTTCCCTCCAGGAAGCGAGGTGCCCCCGGAGCCGTCACATCCGCACAGCATCAGAAGAACGCAGATGGCGATGAACGGACATGATCTACACAACCTTTGAAGCATGACATGCAAACATAGCACGAAGCAACGAAACGAATGCCGTACACACTCGTGGGTGCATGCTGCATCGAAGACGGTTGCCTCAAGCTGATCGGGACGGAATACCGCGAGGATCAATGACTGGGAAATGGTGTCCTCTGCGACCAGTGCCCCGACCCGGGTTGGAGCGGTACCACCCGCGAGGGAACGGCCGATGCGATCGACCGGCTGACCGCGCTCGGCGACTGGAGGCAGCCACACGAGATCAGGGGCATCGAGGATCTGCTTTCGGTGATCAGGGAGTGGGGATCCTGCCCCCAGGACCACCACTCGACCGGCTCGAAGCAGCCAGGATCGGACTGATCGAAGCTACGCAAATCAACCATCTTCCACACCTCAGCGAGGTCGAATAAGCCGATTCGACCTCGCCGCTGTTCTTCATAAACGACTCCCAGATAGAGAATTAAACCCCTTTAGGATCTCTAAATGCGGGCTGGGGAAAATCTTCATGTAGTTTCAGGTAATTGGTTGAAACTGAGTCTCAATTGCAATAATTTACCCTGCTGGCCACAGTTCACCGGATTGGAAATGACATGAGATACATCACCGCAACCGCCATCGCCCTCTTCACCTGTCTTCAGGGAACTGCCTCTCAGGAGATTCTGGTCGATCTCGATGCCCCTGACTACGACCGCTGGATGTATCCGTTCAACGGCAATCCAGGCACGAGAACCGTCGCACCGACGTTCTGCGCATTCGGATACGAGATCTTCGATGAACGGGATGGACAGGCCCTGCTCGGATTCCATACGGATTCGTCGGTTCAGATCGGCCTGGGATCCTCAAGCTACGAGATTCAGTCCGCCACCCTCACCATCATGATCGACAACACGGGAGTCATCTACGACGATTCCCCGGACCCTTGGGAAACCTTCGTCGAGGAAGGTCCTGCGGACGATGATCAGGGACGAAGCGTGATCGCCTCCGGAGTGAACTTCCGCGGGGAGTTCGACGGATGGAGCTTCGGAGAGGATGGCGCGTTCGGAAGCCTCGGAACCGGTGTCCGGAACGCCTATCCGATCGACTTCGATTCGAACGGTGCCGTACGCGACATTTCCAACAACGTCGGCCAGGGATTCCAGCCGAATCCGTTCGGCGTCGGAAATGCCGAAGGAGTCGCGTCCGGGGATCTGATTCCGGAATACACCGAAATCCGTTTCGAGCTCGATGTACTGGATCCGGACATCAGCTGCTACCTGAAGCAGGGACTGAACGATGGCCTGATCAACTTCATCATCTCGTCGTTTCACGTCGGCAGCCAGGACGGATCAGGCAGCTATCCGAACTGGATCATGAAGGAGAACTCCCTCGTCTTCTTCGAACTGGCCGAAGCCGCGGGGCTCGAGATGGCCGTCAAGGTCGTCCAACCATCCGAGACCGAAGGCGATGTCACCGGCGACGGCACCGTCGGCATCGCCGATCTGCTGGACGTGATCTCCACCTGGGGCCGATGCCCCTGCTGCCGCAGCGACATCAACGGCGATGGATCCGTCGACATCAGCGAACTCCTCAATGTGATTTCCAACTGGGGCGATTGAACCAGATTGGAATCGGTTGTTTCAACGTGGTGCACTTTCAATGCACCCCTTACGAAGAGAAGAGAAGGAAGAAGACATGTTTACAAAGAAGAAAGCAACTGCATTCGTTGCAGCAGCGTTTGTGCTCGCAGGCACGAGTTCGGCTCTCGCCGGCTTCGTGAATCCGGACGTCCCAGATTGGCGCGGCGATGCCAACACCCTCTACGGAGGATGGGAATCGTTCACCAATGCCAACAACGCGCCCAACTTCGCCGAAGAAGGCAACATGGGATTCCTCGGAAGCATCTACAACTTCAGTGGAAGCGCCATCATCGCCTCGAGCGGCAACATCTACGATCCCGGAGGCGTCCTCAACATGCACCACTACGTGCAGGGCGTCGACGGCGACATCACGGATACGGTGATCAACATCGCCACCGCCGGAACCACTCCCGACTTCGCCGGAGCAGTGTTCCAGTGGAACGGAGCCAACGGCGAGTCCGGATTCCTCAGCACCGCCAACTACGATGTCAACTTCGAAAACGTGATTCCGGGCTTCGGAGCCACCTACAACGTCAGCTGGACATTCGATCTCTCCGACATCGCTGCCCAGGTGACCGACATCGGCTTCATCATCCAGGGGACCGCTCCCCACATGAGTTACGACGCCGGAATGATCGACATTCGCTACGCGGCTGTCCCCGCTCCCGGCGTGCTCGCGCTGCTCGGCCTTGCCGGCATCGCCGGTCGTCGCCGTCGTCGCAAGTAACTCGAGAGTCTTCAAATACCCCTTGAAGCAATGGCGTCGCATTCCATCGTGAATGCGGCGTCATTGCCGTTTTGGATGCATGGGTTGTTCCCGGATGGTGCATTCCCTACGGTGCTGGAATGCAATGCATCGACATCGAACGGAAACTCGGGATCTTCTCCGACCACTGGTCTCCGAGAATCATCGCCAACGCCAACGGGCAGGACATCAAACTCGCGAAGTTCTCGGGCGCATTCGATTGGCACGCCCATGACGATGCGGACGAGATGTTCCTGGTGATCAAGGGCGGCTTCACCATGGAGTTCAGGGATCGCAGCGTCGCTCTGCAAGAAGGCCAGATGATCGTGGTGCCGCGAGGTATCGAGCATCGGCCGGTCGCCGATCAGGAGTGCGCAGTGCTCCTGTGCGAACCGGCCGGACTGCTCAACACCGGAGACGGCCCCGAAAGCGACCGCACGACGTCCGGCGAGTGGATCTGACTCCGCTCATTCCGGAATCGGAGTCATCTCGACTCCATCCTTGCGTTCGATCTCGAGATCGTATGTCACGGTGAATGCATCGTCCCCGGTCCGGTTCGCGGGCACCGTGAGATCCCATCGCAGCAGCCCCTGGGAAAGCCCCTCGGAGACGTACGCGGCATCGGTCGACAACGGCATGCTCGGGTCCAGCACGGAGACCTCGATCTCCTCCGACCGCGAGACGGGACGGCGATCCCACAGTTCCATCTTCACCGGCCGACTGGAGGCGTTGTCGATCTTCACCACGTACCGGTAGCTGGTCGTCGTCCACCCACCGAAGACGCCGGTCGTTCCGGTGCTCTTCGTGAGCATGGTTCGTGTCGCCTCGAGCGATGGGTCTGCGCCGAAGAACAGCTCCATCTTCGCCCCGGGAGCGGTGCCGCCCAGCTGCGTCGGACCGACGTAGTCTCCGCCCATGAAGATTCCGGCTCGACCGGGAAGCAGCTGGTACTCGCTGGCATTGGCGAAACGCCCCCGCAGGTACACCTGCTCGGTCATCGCCGGAACGGCCACGAACGTGAAGTCGACGTCGGCTTCGAACTCGGCGATGCGGGTGCGCCGTCCCGAGTCGGAGTCCGTCTCGACCGTCATGCGACGGGGCAGGGTGAAGGTCACCGATGTCCCCCCGCTTCGCACTTCCGCACCTCGGCCGTAGGATTCCAAATCCATTCCGGCACTGCGGGGCGGCGCTGCCTTGCTTCTGGATCCCCTCCCACCTCCGCCTCCGATCATGGAATCCACCTGTGCTTCCCGGGGGACGTAGACATCGACGTAGACGGGATAGATGGTCGGAGGGTTGGCCGACTGCGAAGGCTGGGCGGTCGACAGGACGAGCGTGACATCCGTCCAGTCTTCACCGCTCTGCTGCATGATCTCCGCTCCATATTCAAGGGACAGACTGCGACCATCGAGATCACCGCGAATGTCGTAGCGAGGCTCCCAGTTCGCTTTCGTAACGAGGTAGCCGAGCGTGGCGTCGATCTCGCCGGCGGCGTGGACGGAGATCTCGACGACGGCCGACCGTTCGGTTCGCGATGCACCACCAGCCTGCTTCAGGTCGGACTCCGCCACCTCCAGCGCACGCGTGGCCGAGACCAACTTCTCGGATCCGCCCAACCTGGAATCAAGAAGCGTACGCATCTTTTCCGAGAAGTAGTCCATCTGACGTTCGATCGAATCGACGTCGAGGCTCGTGGTGCCGGCATGCTGCTGTTCGCCCACGGCGGCCTTGCTCATCATGGTCTGGACATAGGCGATCGACGCATCGGTCACCGCCAGACCGTCCTTGGCGGCCTGGACCGACCGCCGGGCGGCCTCGACGACTTCGACCAGTTCCTTCATGTTCGATGGAGGCATCGTGACTCGACGGGACATGGTGTCGATTCCGAGCACGGTGGCGGAATCCGACACCCGGGCCTGGATCGAATCGGGCTGCCAGCGCGGAGGCAGATTCGAGAACACGAGCTTGTACAGTCCCGGCTCCATTGTTCGCGAAACACTGCGCTCGACCCATGCCCGCCCCCGATAGGCGGTGACCTTCGTGGGTCTCGTATCGAGTTCCAACCGGCTCGAAGCCCCCACATCCTGACCGGAGGCGGCTCCGCCGCCGATCAAGGCAAGCATCATCGTTGCAACAAACATTCGCATGAGTGGGACTCCTGAACCAGAGCGGATCAATCCGCTTTCAATGGATGAAATGCATGCAGACACCATGCTCGGTCAGACCGAGAAATCGACATTTGCATCATAGGAAACGGCACACGTCGTCACCGTACGCACAGGTAGGACGCACCGTGCTCGACGTTGTTTCATCACATCTGGAAATTGCGACTCGAAGCCGGTCTACTGATCGTCTTCGCAGTCGATGAGCAGGCTGCCGGTACCGGAATTGCCGTTTTCCCATCCACCAACCCGTATGAGATACCACTCTCCCGAGACGACCTCGACATCCAGCTGCGAGGTGTAGTCGGCGCAATTGTCGTCGTCACCGCTGCAGGCGATCTGGAGCTTGTCCGAGCAGGTCCCGCTGTAGACGACCAGATCCGTGTCGAAACTGGCGTCGTTGCATGTACTCACCGACAGCATGCCGCTGCATGTGGCCTGATAGGAGAACCAGATGTCGGCATGCATCTGACCGAGGTAGCTGCCGCCGCACTGGACGTCGCTGTAGAGGTCGGTGCTGTCCGTCGCATCGGCGGTGGAGAACCCGGTCCCGCCGTTGCCGATCACCTGGGCGTCGAAGCACTCGTCGTTGAAGTCGGAACTGCTGCAGTCGGTGCCGATGCAGTTGGTTCCGCCACCACGGAACGAACCACCGCTCTCGACGCAGGCATCGGACAGGATGTAGTCGCAGGTCTCGTCCTCGCGGCAGCATGCGCCCAGTTCGGGGCACCCCGCCGAGATGCACGAGGTGCCGGCACCTCTCCATGTTCCACCGGCGACTTCACAATCGCTTCCGACCGTGAAGATGCAGTTCCCGTCCGGCAGACAGCATGCTCCCGGATCCTCGCAGACGGAGCCCCACTGCTCGATGACGAGCAGGAGGTCGCCGACGTTGTATGGATTTCCCCAGTCGGAGATGACCGCGAGCAGGTCCTCCACGTCGACGAGCCGGTTTCCGGTGAAATCACCGGGATTGCAGGGCTGAACCGAGACCGAGTCGAAGAAGTTCCAGACCTCGAGGGTCGCGTCGATGTCGTTGTTTCCGGATTGTCCCGGCCAGTCGTGGCCACCGCCGAGCACGAGGTAGTACCGAAGCTCCAGGCCATTCCCGGAACCGCTGTAGACGTCCAGGCGAACCGTACTGCCGTCGTTGGGGTCGACATCGGGAAGGAAGGTCCTCTCGAATTCGTTCGTAC
>DEYK01000034.1:0-707 GCA_002364485.1 Phycisphaerales bacterium UBA3160 | reverse complement strand
TCGCCGTCGAACAGCGTCACCCCGTCATTCGTTCCGTTCATCGACAGGATGGGCCGAAGCACCGTCGGCTCGCAGTTGTTGAAGAGCGGATCGAGCATCATGCCGATGACCGGCGCAAATGCCGTGAAGTGCTCCGACTCTCTGCAAGCGAGCTGAAAGCACATCTCTGCTCCGTTGGAGAACCCGGTCACGAACGTACGCTCGGGATCGAGCCCGTACAGGCCCTGCAGATGCACCGCGAGGGACGACAGGAAGCCGTCGTCGTCGACGGTCTCGATCCCCTGATGGAAGTCGTAGCCGACATCCCAGAATCTGTTGTTGAATTGGTCACGGGTTCCATTGGGAAACACCACGACGAAGCCTCGCTCGTCGGCGAGCTGGGTCCATCCGTAGTCGTTCATCATCTCGTTGTTGTTGCCGCTGTAGCCGTGGAGGGCGAAGACCACTGGAGGCGATCCCGTCAGGCCATCCGGAATATGGATTCGATACTGCCGATCGATGCCGTCAAACGAGTAGGTGACATTCTGTGCTCCGGCTGCAAAGGCCGGAATACAGGCGAGTACGAATGCGTAGATCCTCATTACAGGAGGGTACCCCTCATGGAACCGCCTGCCACAGTAATACGGAGCGAAACGCATTTATCCGTCAATTACGGCCATGGCAACTGCATTACCAGACCATCGACAGTCGCTCCGGCAGCTCGTGCC
>DEYK01000025.1:545-184692 GCA_002364485.1 Phycisphaerales bacterium UBA3160 | reverse complement strand
AACCAGTGGGGCTGGATGGTCCAGGGTGGGTACTACCTCACCGAAGACATCGAGCTCTACGGTCGCTACGAGTGGCTTGATCCCCGTATCTCAGGCGTGAGCCATGACGATATCGAGATCATGACCTTCGGTGCCAACTGGTACCTCGCTGGTCAGAATGCCAAGCTCAGCATCGACTGGGGTTACAACTTCGATAAGACCGTTACTGCCGGAGTCGGTGGTGGTGGTTACACGAACTGGTTGAACTCCGCTCAGCGGAACGAATGGGTGCTTCGCACTCAGATGCAGCTCTACTTCTGATCTGCACCGCAACTTGAGTTACCCAGCCGGCCCTCTTCGGAGGGCCGGCTGTCTTTTTGGACCAGAGCGATCTGGTTTCGTATCCGGCCAAAAAACGGAAAGGCCTCGGCTGTTCGCCGAGGCCTTTTCGTTGGAGAGGAGGAGAGAGAGAGAGTTTGGAAGAGAGAGAGGAGAGAGGAGAAGGAGGAAAGTTGCTCTCTTCACCCTCTACTACGCCGGTGGTTCGGAATTGTGTGCGGCAATATCGATTTACCGGCAAATAGTCCTCCGGACGGGTTCCTTGCTCCCTGAGGCGATATTTGAATCCTTGGAGGCCGATAACCCTCTGGGTCGATAACTCACGAATAGGGCCACAGGAGGTGGCCTGGAGGAGCGAAACGGATGTCGCATCATCAGATCCATGTTCGAACAGGGTCCTCTAGACTCATTCGAGCATTTATTGGAACGTCTCTCGCCGCCGTATGCCTCCTGCCAGCAGGAATCGCAGCAGCGGACGATTCAGGCCGTGACCCCGTTCTGGAGGCCATTCAGCAGGAGCTGAAGCAGGTCAGACAGGAAAATAGGGCCATGCGTGATGAGATCGATCTTCTGCGGGTCGAAAACACGGATGACTGGCTTACCGAGCAGCGTTCCGAGCAGATCAAGGGGCTTGTCCAGGATGTGCTCGCAGATGCCGATACCCGGTCCTCATTGACCGGAAACGGGCTCATGGCGGGTTGGTCGGACCATTTCTTCCTGGCCAGTGCCGACGGTCGATTCCTCTTGCGTCTTGGAACGCTTGTTCAGAACCGATTCATCGTGAACCACCGGGACGCGGTGGAGGAATCCTCCACGACGGAAAGAGATCCATGGGTCTGGGGATTCGAGACGACCACGGCCCGATTGAACTTCTCGGGGCATGTGTTTGGCGAGGACGTCCAGTACCGGGTCGATCTGGGCTACGGCCGAACCGACCCCTACAAGTTCACCAACAACGATACGCAGTTCGGGGCTCGTCTCTACGAGGCCTGGACGCGATTTCGTCTGACCGACGAGTGGTCGATCAAGGCCGGGCTGATGAAGATCCCATTCACCCGTGAGTTCCTCGTCTACGAGGGCCGCCAACTCGCCGTCGAACGTTCGACGATCGATTGGCGAATGGGGTTGGGCCGGACGATGGGCGTCGAGATCGACTACGTGAACGACTGGATGAAGGGCATGTTCTCCTTCAACTCCGGATCTGGCGCCTACTTCACGCGATTGTCGCTCGACCCGGTGCCTCCGTGGTCCTGGAGCGTCGACGCGGCCGAGATCTCCATGCAGGGACGTCTGGAGTTCCTCCTTCACGGGGAATGGCAGCAGTTCAAGCAGTTCACCAGTCCTCCCGGACAGGAGTTCGGGATGATGATCGGCATCGCCGGCGGTGGCATCAAGGCGGAACGCACTTCGGTCGGCGGAGATCAGGACAAGAACGACATCTGGGCCGCGACAGGCGATGTCTCGATGATGTTCGGAGGCGCGAGCCTCTTTGCTTCGTTCACCTTCGCCAGTCAGAGCAATCTCACGCCTGCGATCGACTCGGTGAACTGGTACGGAGCCGTCGTGCAGGGCAGTGTCTATCTGGACCAGAAGACCGAGCTGTACGCCAGATACGAATGGGGTGGCCCGGTCGAGGTGGAACAGCCCGGAGACCAGTTTCCGACCGAGCCGATCAGCATCCTCATGGCGGGGATCAACTACTACATCGACGGCCAGGATCTCAAGCTGACCATCGATGGTGGAATCGCATTCAATCCCATCTCACCGGTGATGACGATCAACCAGACCGGTTGGCGCGAGGAGGCGGAGGAACACGATGCACAGTTCCTCATCCGAACGCAGCTGCAGTTGATGTTCTGAGTCAGCCGCCGGGAACCTGCGAGACGGCCTGGGCCTCGTCGAGCCACAGGGTGCTCACACCCTCGGTCAGGACTTCGTACAGGACGTCGATCTCTCCGTCACGCATGCGGACGCATCCCATGGATTCGTTTCGTCCGATGGATTGCGGCTCGATGGTGCCGTGAAGTCCGAAGCCGGCCTCCTGCCGGTTGTGTCCTTCCATGCCCTCGAGGCCGACCCAGTACTCCCCGATGGGGTTGTTCGGATCGTTCGCCGAGAAATGCTCGCGCGAGCGTGGATTCGTCCAGGGAGGATTGATCAGTTTGGAATGCTGCCTCACGCGGAAGAGACCGCTGGGAGTGCAGTTGTGCTCGCCCAGGCCAACCAGGTAGTCGCGTACGAAGACCTGATTCGGGCCTTCCCCGAGGTAGAGGTCGAGGCGATGGTCACGACGTTCGACGGCACCGTGGAAGGGGCCGGTCACGATCTTCAGGACCTGGCCAGGTCTGATCTGTTCAGGGCGTGCCAGGCCGTTGATTCGCTGGATGAATCTCCAGTCGACCTGGACGCCGAGGGACTTCACGATCTTCGCCAGGGAATCTCCCGGCCGAACGGTGTACGACATGGCGTACGGATCGCCGGCAACGATCTCCCGGGAGAAGACGAGTCGATCATTGATCGAAGCGAGCATGTAGCGTGCCTCGTCATTCTCGGCCGGAGCAAGCGTGCCGGACGCAATGGCGGCGGAGAGCACGTTGCGCGCATCGACGGGCTGATCCTGCGAAAGCAGTTGCCGAGCCTGGAGCAGGACGCTCGAGTTTCCTCGGGCGGTATCGAGAAACGAAGATGGTGGCGGGGTCGCGATCGTCGTCATCGGTGCCGGTGCCGGTTCCGGGGTCGGGGCCGCAGCTGGTGATGGGGTGGCCGTCGGAGCCGGCTGCGTGAAGGTCGCCGTGCTGGACCGCTCGGAAGCGGGTGTCGAGTTGACGGTCGCCTCCAGAATGCTTGAACGCCGCTGCGCATCGAAATCCGATGCGGAGGAGGCGATTTCCTGGCGAGGGGGTGCGGTCGGAGCCTCGACGGCCTCAGCGGCGGGTGCCGTGTCCGAGTTCGAGTCCAGGCTCCACCAGACGATGCCGCCGACGATGCCGCAGACGACGATCAAGGCCAAGGGGCCTCTGTTGCGACGCTTGCGTCGGTACATATATCGCCCGCGGGCATTTTGAGAGACGCTCTGGCTTGGGAGTGCCATGCTCGTTCCTCCTTGAACGTGAGTTCGGGTTTCTTCCTCGCCGGCAGATCGATGCCGACCCTTGACCGCCGGATTCCGATGCTTCGGAATCCGCGTCGAGTGTACTTCAGATCTTCGGATTCGAGGCTCAGCTCCGGCCCATTGTGGATGAACCCGGCATGATGATCCCTGCGTCCGTAATGATCATCGGCAGCGGAATATCCGTCGGGCCAGTTTCGATGCGTTCCATCAACTGCTCCCGGAATCCGATGCCGACGGGCAGGACATGATGCGGACAGGCGGCAAGGAACCGATCGTAGAATCCGCCACCACGTCCGAGCCTTCGTCCCTGGTCGTCGAACCCCAGCCCTGGAACCAGGACTACGGAAATATCCTCGATGTCGATCGGTTCGCCCGGCAGGGGCTCCACGACGCCGTGCCGTCCCTCCCGAACCTGATCGAGCCCGTTCAAGCGTGCCGGAGCCATCGTTCGTCGATCCCAGTCCACCTCGGGAAGACAGACCGTTCGCCCGGATGCGATCGCCTGTTCGAGCAGGGGCCGGATGTCCGGCTCCCCGGCCAGGGGATGGAATCCGAGAACGCCTCCCCCGGGTCGCTCCCGAAGCACGCCCTCGAGGGTCCGCACGATGGCATCGGAGCCGGCCGAGAGCCGCCCCTGATCCATCGCGGCCAACCGCAGGCGGAGGATCTCCCGTTGTCGCTGCTTGGAATCGTCGGTGTCAGTCATCCGATGGTTCCTTGTCGGGAAGCTCGCGTGGCATGCGCTGCCCGATCTCGGCTTCGAAGCCTGCGGTGGTGGGTTCGTAGTACGTGCGATCCACTCCGAGGTATTCCTGCAGATGCGCATCGGGATCGGAATGCGGATTCCTGTATCCGCTTCCATGACCGAGATCGCCGGCCCCCTTGTAATGACTGTCGCGAAGCGATCGCGGTACCGGGATCGTCTTCCCCTCGCGCACGTCCGCCATCGCGGACCAGATCGCCTGGGCCGACGCATTGGATTTCGGGCAGGTCGAGAGATAGATCACGAGTTCCGAAAGCGTGAGTTGGCATTCAGGCATGCCGACCCGTTCGGTGATGGTCCAGGCTGCTGCCGCCATCTGCAGTGCCTGCGGAGAGGCGAGGCCGATGTCCTCCGAGGCCAGGATCGCCAGGCGACGACAGATGAATCGGGGATCTTCGCCCGAGGAGAGCATCCGTGCCAGCCAGTACACCGCGGCATCCGCATCCGAGCCTCGAATCGACTTGATCAGTGCGCTGGCGTGGTCGTAGTGGCCATCGCCGTCCCGGTCGTACCGAAGGGCCTTGGCCTGGATCGACTGTTCGGCGGTCTCGAGATCGATGACGATCGTCGTCGCCGCGGGATTCGACGATTCGACCTGGCTGCAGACGGCGACTTCCATGGCGTTGAGGGCACGCCGGGCATCGCCGTCGCAGATGCGTATCCAGTGATCGACGGCCTCTTCCTCGATCCGGAGATCGAGTGCTCCGAATCCACGCTCATGGGACACGGCGCGTTTCAGGATCCCACGGATCTCCTCGTCACCGAGTGCTTCGAACTGGAACATCGTCGAACGGGAGATCAGGGCGGAGTTGACGGAGAAGAACGGATTCTCGGTCGTCGCTCCGATGAGGGTGATCATGCCTGCTTCGACGTCCGCGAGCAGGACGTCCTGCTGGTTTCTCGCGAATCGATGTATCTCGTCGAGAAACAGGATCGTGCTGCCTCCGCCGGTCTCGATTCGCCTTCTCGCGTCCTGGAGGATCTGTCTGATGTCCTTGACTCCGACCAACGCGGCGTTGGCCTGGACGAAATGACAGCCGGTGTGGCGTGCGATGATTCCAGAAAGTGCGGTCTTGCCGGTCCCAGGTGGCCCCCAGAAGAGGACGGACGTCAGTCGATCGGCATCGAGCATTCTTGTCAGAAGCTGGTCAGGGCCGAGAAAATGCTGCTGGCCGGCGAAATCCGCCAGTGTCTGCGGTCGCATGCGTGCCGCGAGAGGTTGTGCGGCATCGCGGTGTTCTGCTCGTTGCTGGGCCCAGAGATCGGACATGCATGGATTGTACGAGGCGGATACGACCGCAAGCGTGGCAGGGGGTACAATTCGCCGAGCGAACATCCACGGTTTCCCGTGGAGGCTCTCAGTGTCAAGGCCGCAGTCGGCCGCAGGAGAAACGTGTCCATGTGTGGAATCGTCGCTTACATCGGTGCATCCACTGCCACGCCGCTGCTCATGGAGGGCCTCAAGCGGCTGGAGTACCGCGGTTACGACTCCGCAGGAGCCGCTGTTCTCGACCCTTCGGGCACGCTGCGGGTCATCAAGTCCGCGGGGCGGGTCCTGGTCCTCGAGGAACGCATTCAGTCCGAAGGAGGCCTGGATGGCGTCATGGGTATTGCACACACCCGTTGGGCGACCCATGGGGAGCCCAACGATGCGAACGCCCATCCCCACACGGACGGCAAGAAGGGCGGGCACGGCATTGCTCTTGTCCACAACGGAATCATCGAGAATCATCGGGCGCTCAAGACGTACCTCGAGGATCGGGGGCATGCGTTCGAATCCGATACGGACACCGAGGTGCTGACCCATCTCGTCAGCGAGCTGTATGACGGCGATCTCGAGGCCGCGGTGCAGTCGGCTCTCAAGGAGGTCACCGGGGCATACGCCATCGCCGTGATCTGCGAGAAGGAGCCGGGAGTCCTCGTCGCATCGAGAAAGGGTGCTCCGTTGATGGTGGGTGTGGGACGGGATGAATACATCGTCGCCTCGGACCCGAGTGCCATCGTCGCGCACACCAAGCAGGCGGTCGAACTGGACGACGGAACGGTCGTCCGTCTGACCGCGGACACCTTCAGGACCACGACCGTGGACAACATTCCGGTCACCTCCAAGCTGATGGAGCTCGAGATCGATCTCGAGCAGATCGAACTCGGCGAGTTCGACCACTACATGCTCAAGGAGATCCACGAGCAGCCCCAGGCGATTCGTCGCAGTTTCCGCGGACGCATCAACGCCCCGGAAGGACGTGTCGTCCTCGGAGGAGTCGCCGACTACGCACAGCAGCTGATGAAGGCCCGCAGGGTGGTCCTGCTGGGACAGGGGACCGCGCTGCATTCCGCCATGGTCGGAAAGTACATCTTCGAGGAGCTCGCGAGGATTCCCGCCGAGGTCGACTATGCCAGCGAGTTCCGCTATCGAAATCCCATCGTCGAGGACGGTACGGTGGTCATCGCCATCAGTCAGTCCGGCGAGACATTGGATTCGCTCGAGGCGATGCGCGAGGCAAGGCAGCGTGGAGCCCTGACTCTGGGCCTCGTGAACGTCGTCGGTTCGACCATTGCGCGGGAGACCGATGCGGGAGTCTACCTCCGGGTCGGTCCCGAGATCGGCGTCGCCTCCACCAAGGCGTTCGTCGGCCAGCTGGCCACGATCACGATGCTCGCCGCCTACGTCGGTCGCCAACGGCAACTGGCGTCCCAGACCGTCTCCGAACTGCTGGATCAGTTGGAGCTTCTTCCCGATCACATCCAGGGGGTCATCGATCAGAGCGAAGCGATCCGCGACGTGACCGCGAAGTACATCACTCGTGAGAACTGGTTGTTCCTCGGTCGCGGATTCAACTTCCCGGTCGCCCTCGAAGGTGCGCTGAAGCTGAAGGAGATCAGCTACATCCACGCGGAGGGCATGCCCGCCGCTGAGATAAAGCATGGACCGATCGCGTTGATCGACGACGGCATGCCGGTCGTCTTCGTCGCCACCCGCAACAGCCAGTACGAGAAGGTCGTTTCGAACATCGAGGAGGTTCGCAGTCGCGGAGGCCATGTCATCGCGGTCGCGACCGAAGGCGACGACGAGATCCGCAACCTGTGCGAGGACGTGTTCTACGTCCCCGATGTCCCGGAGGTCCTGCAGCCGATGCTCACCGTCGTTCCGCTCCAGCTGCTCGCGTACCACGCCGCGGTCCTCCGCGGCAAGGATGTCGACAAGCCGCGAAATCTGGCCAAGTCCGTGACGGTTGAATGAGTGTTTCCCCCGATGCCCGGTGGCGTCTTGGTCCGGACCTCGAGTTCGAACTGGACCACTGTCGTGTGATGGGGATCCTCAATGTCACCAGCGACAGCTTCTCCGACGGGGGGCTCTACGAGGATGTCGATCGTGCAATCGGTCGATCCGTCGCCATGGTCGACGAGGGGGCTTCCATGATCGACGTCGGCGGAGAGTCGACTCGTCCCGGGGCGGCTCCCGTCACCGTCGAGCAGCAGCTCAGTCGGGTGATTCCGGTCATCAAGGGCATCCGGCGGCTCTTCGATGTGCCGATCTCGATCGACACCACATCCGCGCATGTCGCGCAACAGGCGTTGGATGCCGGCGCCGACGCGATCAACGACGTATCCGCAGGCATGGACGACCCCGGCATGTTCGCCCTTGCCGCCGAGCGTGGTTGCGGCCTCGTGTTGATGCACCGTCTGTGCCGGCCGGCGGAGGACTCCTGGTCGGACGCCCATGAATCCGAGCCCGAGTACGGGGACCTCGTGGGGGACGTCCACGGATGGCTTCTCGAGCGGGCCCGGTTGGCCGAGGAATCCGGCGTGCAGCCCGCTTCGATCGTGATCGATCCAGGACTCGGATTCGGCAAGAACGTAGAGCAGAACGCCCGTCTGATCGCGGCGGTCGGGTCGTTCGTCCAATCCGGGTATCCGGTGCTCTGTGCCGCCAGCCGGAAGAGCTTCATCGGCGCCGTGACCGGCCAGTCCGATCCGGAGGAGCGGATGGTGGGTTCCGTGGCAATCGCGATCTGGGAGGCTGCAAGAGGGGTGCGGCTGTTTCGTGTTCACGATGTTTCCGCACACGTCGGGGCTCTGGCTGCCTACGATCGGGGGCACGGGCTGGCTCGATCCCTCGGAACCACGCTCCGTGCACTGTCGCCTGAGCTCGTTCAGGCTGATACCATGAGCGCCCTGAAATCGAATTCCTGAACCCCCCAGTCGGAGATCCCAAAGTGGCCAGCGAAGCAGTTGTGAACCTGACGGACGACATGTTTGAAGCAGAAGTGCTCAACTCCACCGAGCCCGTGCTCGTTGATTTCTGGGCGGAATGGTGCCAGCCCTGCAAGATGCTTTCTCCGACCCTGGACGAGATCGCCGACGAGTACGTCGGCCGGGCCAAGGTCACCAAGATGAACATCGACGACCACCGACAGGTTGCAACGCAGTTCGGAATCATGTCGATTCCGACCGTGCTGCTGTTCCAGAACGGGGAAGTCAAGAACACCTTCGTCGGCATGTCCGGCAAGGACAAGTTCACCGGTGCATTGGATGAGCTGCTCTAGGATGCGTCGGCTCCCGACGCTTCTCTGCACGTTGCTGCTGGCATTCCAGTTCGGCGGCGCGGTGCAGTCCTCGCCGATCGAACTGTCGGATCTCTCGCGTCTGCGGCTCATCGAGTCGGTGGACGTCGCCTCCGACGGATCGGCCGCCGTGTGCGAGGTCCGTGAATCGCATCGTGGACCTTCGGGGACGACTTCATTCGTTCGGCGTCTGTGGCTGGTGGATCTGCTGCACGACGACCGCGATCCCATCCCGTTGACGTCCGGACTTCGCGACGATCGACAGCCGGTCTTTTCGCCGGACTCGAAGCGCATCGCCTTCTATCGGCTCGATGCGGACGGTCTGCACCAGCCCTGTGTGATCCGCCTCGAGGGGGGGGAACCGTTCCGTCTCCAGAACCCGGATCACGGCGTCGATCTCGATGTTCCTCCCGCGTGGTCGCCGGACGGTACGTCTCTGCTGGTGACCGGGTGGGTCGAGCCGGATGCCCGTGGCATGTCCGATGGCCGATCGCCGCGTCGTCGGGGGCTCTGGCTCCTGGATGCATCCGGGGTCGAACGCGAGTCCCCCGGGCCGCTGCTTGGATTTCCGGATTGCGGCGAAGGGGTGTTCGCCGGAGATGGTCGAACCATCTACTGCACGGTCGTGCTTCCGGAGGAACCGGAGCCGGGGCAGTCGCATCGGACTGCGATCGGTCGCATCGGCGTCAGTGTGGGTGTCTCCGGCACGGAGAGCGATCTTCCTGTCCGGGGCGTCGTCACCGTCAACAACCAGATCATCGCCTTCGAGGATGCGGACTTCGATCTCGATTCACCGAGGATCTCGCCCTCGGGAGAGGTCGTCGCGGTGCTCGGCCGCTCACGTCGTTCGCCGTTCTTCGATCCGGTTCGACTCGGGTTGCTGGAGACGGATGCCGTGGACGGACAATCGCCCGAGTGGCTGACGGGGTCATCGGGATTCGACCGGAGCATCGAGAATTTCCAATGGCGGACCGGCCAGGACAGCATCCTGCTCACGGCGATGGACGACGGTGGAATCGATCTGTTGACCATCAGCCAGACACTGCTGTCACAGCCACGCGTGCTCGCCACCCATGAAGGCGATCTGCCTACGGGCATCACGTCCTTCTCAAGCGGTGGTGGGGCGGTCTACATGGCCCGCACGTCGGTGGATGCTCCCTCAGGACTCTGGGAGCTCGACGCCGGTGGGCAGAAGCAGTGCTGGGATCCCAACCCGTGGGTTCGTGATCGAACCCTGTCCGTGCCGGAGGCGGATTGGGTGACGCCTCGTGGAGAGGATCCGATTCCCTACTGGTTGTCGAGCCCTCCCGATCGGCAGGACGATCAGGACATTCCGATCGTCCTCTGGCTGGGATCCGGACCCGGTTCCATGATCGGTCCCGGAGTGCGGTCCGACTGGTTTTCGACCCAGCTGCTGGCGGCCAACGGTTTCGCGGTGCTTCAGGTCAATCCACGGGGATCGGGCGGATACGGTCGCGATTCGCTGAGAAGGATCTATCGCGACTTCGTTCGAGGTCCGTCCCGCGATGTGCTTGCCGTGCTTCAGCATGTCCGTCAGCAGGACCAGCGCATGGGCAGTGGTGGCCGTGGATTGATCGCCAGTTCCATCGGCGCGATGATCGGAGCGTGGACGATCGTGGCCGATCAGCAGTTCGATGCGGCCATCTTCGAAGACGGTGTGTTCAGCGTGCCCATCCACATCGCCGAACATCCCGATTGGATGTCCATGCTCGACCTGCTCGGTGGGGTTCCCCAGGATCCGGGGGTCGTCTCCGTCGTCCGGGATATCGATCTCGCGGGCCATGTCGATCGCATCAAGACGCCGGTCCTGCTGATGACCGGATCGACCGGAGGCCATGCCTCGGTGCTGGCGACGAAGTACCTCCACCGGATGCTGACGCTGGGGTTCAAGGCCGTCGATCTGGTCGAGTATCGGATGCGGTCCGGCGGACTGACTCTGAAGGAGGAACTGGATCGACATGGTCGGATGCTCCAGTACCTTCAGGATCATGTGCAGGGCCCCTGAAGGCCCATTCCGGAAGGGTCCGTCCTGATTCATCTCATTTCGCTATCCTATCCCCCCTGATCCTCGCTTCGAGCGATCAGCACCTGGGGCCGTAGCTCAGTTGGGAGAGCGCCTGCATGGCATGCAGGAGGTCGTCGGTTCAAGCCCGATCGGCTCCACTTCAAGAGCCCGCCATATGGCGGGCTCTTTTCATATGATCTGGGCATGCCCACCCCATTCAACACCGCACGCAAGATCATCATCTATGCATGGCTCATCCTGGTGGCAGTCATCGTCTTCTATCCTCCCGCAACCGGGACCTCATGGCGGACGCAACGGTTCACTCCCAAGGTCGAGAATGGCATGAAGGTCAAGCCCCATACCGCCGCATTCGGAATCGAGTTGCTGGCGGTCTCCGCCATTGCGGCGGTCGGACTGGTGATGTTTTCCCGGGGTGATGATGAGGAAGCACCCTCCAGCTGAGTCGGTCTCCCGGCATCCGTTCCAGCTGATGCGGCTCCGCTTCGGGGATCGTCTCCAGTACCGCTGCAGCCCGCTTTGATTGCTGAATCCGTCGACTCGCACCCGGGTGCCACGTCACCGTTCCGGCTGAGGAGCCTGATTCCTCCCATGCCGTTTTTCGCGTCATTGAAGCCTTTTTTGACCGAATCCGGCTTCGACTCCCGGGCGAACCGAAACAAAGCACCCCTGAATCGGTTGTCAGGGTGGACCCCGGATCGATCAGCGGCAACCGTCTGAAGATTCGGAACTTTCGGTCCGCCCGCTGCGTATAGTTCATAGGTCGAAGATTGATCAAGGTTGGACGCCGGCTCTGCCGGCGCATGCGACCATGGGGTCCACCCGGCTTCGACCTCGTACAGCTTGCCCGGACGGAACACGGCGTGTGCCTGGTTCGTCGACCGTGTCATCGGACACTGGCGCGGTTTCACATGCGCGGTCGATGTGTTGGTGTCCTCACTCTTGAAAGGAGAACTTCATGGCGGATTCAAAACGCACCATCAGCGATCTGCGGAATCGAGAGCGCGTTCGTGACGAGACCTTTCTTGACGGCTACACGGATGTCGAGTGGGAGATGGTCTCCATTCTCTGGGTCGATGCCGAATCCGACGGGGGAAGCGGTTGGCAGGATCCGGAGGAGATGATGGAATACGCCAGACGCCCTCTGCCGGTGATTCACACGGTGGGACTGCTGGTCCACGAGGACGATGATCAGATCGCCGTCACCGACTCCAAGGGCCCCGAGGAGATGGGCTCGGTGACGAAGATCCCCAGGCATTGGGTGAAGGCCTTTCATCGACTGGTTCCAGTCGCCAACAAACAGGGGATCGTGGCTCCCCAGCCGGAGTTCAACCCAGATCAGCTGGCCGGGTGAGGGGGGCCGCGACGCCCGGGCCGGATCAGGCTAGAATGTGTCGTTCAAGACGGCCCCATCGTCTAGTCCGGTCAGGACGCCAGGTTCTCATCCTGGAAACAGGGGTTCGAATCCCCTTGGGGTCACTTTCGTCAGCCCTCGTTCCATCTGGAACGGGGGTTTTCGATTTGGGCTTGCCTTCCGGTCTTCGGGGGGATTGAATGGGTGCAGAGGAGATCGCCATGTCCCCAAAACAGAAGGAACATCTCTACGCCATCATGCGGGAGATGTACGACGGACTCGGACCGAAGGTCGACGATCTGGTGCTGCTCGCCGAGATCAACGAGCAGGCACGGATCACCATGGACCGGATCTGGGCCGAGGAGCGGCTGGCCCGCACCCTCGACTGAACACGTGCGTCATTGCTGCTGTTGCTGCTGGGAGGCGGCGGCCTCTCCAGCCGTGATCGCCGTCTTGCCATCGCGGTCGGGAAGTTCCCGGTAGACGGGCAGGTCGATGTGCATGCTGTCCTCGTCGAGTCGCGGATGTTCGCGGCTGGTCGCCGGTCGGGTGACGACCATGGCTTCCAGCTGCTCCGATGCATCTCCGGAATAGATGCCCCGATTCGGCGGGACATCGTTGTAGGAACGTCCGTAGCCCACGGTCACATAGCGATCGTCGGGTTGCCGATTGTGGGTGGGGTCGAATGCCATCCACCCGTTGGTGGGCGTCCAGACTTCGATCCAGGCGTGGCTCTGGGAGGGTTCGATGTCCTGGGTGTCGACGTGCAGGTAGCCGCTGACGTAGCGGCATGGAATGTTCGTCATGCGAAGCAGCCCGAGACTCAGGTGTGCGAAGTCCTGGCAGACGCCGCCCCGCAGGTCGAGGAAGTCGTCGGTCGTGGAATCGAAGAAGGTGACGTTCTTGCGGTATTCGAACTCGGAGGCCAGGCCGTCACCGAGTATCCGCAGGCACTCGCCGATCGAAGCTGCGGCGGAGAGCCGGAGTTCCGAATGCAACTGCACGAGCGCGTCGCTCATCATGATCGGCCCGGTGCAGAGCGTGAAGTCGTAGTGGTTCAGGTCGGCGGGCCCCGTGGGCAGGGGGTCGGCGCATTCGAGGACCTTCATGGGATTGGTGCTCGTGTCCACGATCGACTGGACGAGCAGTTCGATCCGATCGTGGTAGTCGGTGATCGAGAACCAGTGGATCGCATTGCCCATCCAGTCCTCGTATCTGGTGATCCGCGTGTTCGGGCCGAGTCGAAGTCGGAAGTCGTGGAGCATCTGTCCCGACTGGGATCGCGGTTCGACCCGCACTTCCAGATGGGATTCACGGATGAAGTGCTCGTAGGAGAACTTGAGATGGTGTTCGATCTCGAGCAGCACGTGGAGACTCCTAGACGGTGAAGTAGAGCCGGGAGATGGCGTCGTGGACTTCGTTGATGTCGGTGGCCAGTTTCTGGCACGTGACGTCGAGGTTGCTGCCGGCCAGGATCTCCTGCTCCTCGTATTCGAGGCGTGCGGTGATCTTGCCCAGCATTCTGGCGGGATTCGTCAGCGGTGCGCCGATCTCGAGTTCCTCGAGATGCTGCTTGAGTTCACGCAGGCAGACATGGACCGAATGCGGGGTCCGGCGGTCGAAGAGCAGGAATCGTGCGACCCGCTTGGGGTCGAGATCCGCTCCATGGTTGCGGCGGTAGTTCTCGAGCGAGGCGACGGCCTTCAGGGCTGCGCGGATGCGGGCGTAGTAGACGGGAAGGTCGACCTGATCGGTGGCCGACAGCATGAAGGGCAGTTTCACGCTCAGCAGCAGCAGTGTCCGGTAGGCGCGTTCCATCACCGAGCCCATGTCGAGGAACAGGAGCCCCTCGTCGCGGGTGAACGTCTGCTTGATGGCGCCCTGGATTCCGAAGATCTCCTGCCGGATGGAACTGAGGATCGATCGCATCTCCATCATGTTCAGCCCGGTCTGGGGCGTGTAGCTCTGAAGCCGGAGGTGGCACTCGTTCAGCAGCACGAAGGTCTCTCTCGTGAGGTTTTCCCGGATGACCCGTGCGTTCTCGCGTGCACTGCGGATGGAATACGCCACCGACAACTGGTTGTCGTAGGACATCAGGAACGAACGAAGCGACTGTTCCGTGATCTCGTCGAGGCTCGGGGCATCGGACGTCTTCACGATGGAGCCCGGGAACATGTCCTGGAGATTGGTCCAGATGTTCACGGCGAGGTCGGCGTCGAGTCCGCGGATCTCGAGGCTCAGTTGATCCATGCATTGCGTGATTCTGGCGGCGCTTTCGGCCCGTTCCAGGTACCTGCCGAGCCAGTAGATGTTCTCCGCAGCGCGGGCGAGCATGCCGATCATGAGTCCTGCTCCGCGAGAATCCAGGTGTCCTTGCTGCCGCCGCCCTGCGAGGAGTTCACCACGTAGGAGCCTTCCTCCATCGCGACCCGCGTCAGTCCTCCGGGAAGGACCTTGATCCCGTCTCCGTAGAGCACGAAGGGGCGGAGATCCACCCGGCGGGGGGCGAACCCGTCACCGGTGTAGGTTGGATGGTGCGAGAACTCGACGAGCGGCTGGGCGATGTAGTCCTCCGGCTTCGACTCGAACTGGACCCTGAACTCCTCGATCTCCTTCTTGGAGGCCGCGGGTCCGACGAGCATGCCGTAGCCGCCGGCGCCGCCGCACAGCTTCACGACCAGTTCGGACAGATGTTCCGAGATGTACCGGCGATCGTCTTCGCGTCGACCGATCCACGTGTGGACCTGGGGGAGGATGATCTCCTCGTCGAGGTAGAAGCGGATGAGATCGGGCACGTACGGATAGATCGACTTGTTGTCCGCCACGCCGGATCCGGGTGCATTCGCGATGGCGACGTTGCCGCACCGGTATGCATGCATCAGGCCGGGCACGCCGAGCATGCTGTTCATGTCGAAGACGACCGGATCGAGGTAGATGTCGTCGATCCTTCGATAGATGACGTCGACCCGCTGCTTTCCGCGGGTCGTTCTCATGAAGACCTGGTCGTCCTCGACGATCAGGTCCCGTCCTTCGACGAGCGGGACGCCCATCTCCCTCGCGAGGAAGGAATGTTCGAAGTACGCCGAGTTGTAGATGCCCGGCGTCAGCACCGCCACGACCGGCGTCTCGCGTCCTCGCGGTGCGCTGT
Source organism: Phycisphaerales bacterium UBA3160 (assembly GCA_002364485.1). Classification (GTDB taxonomy): domain Bacteria; phylum Planctomycetota; class Phycisphaerae; order Phycisphaerales; family SM1A02; genus UBA854. The sequence continues at coordinate 169,388 of DEYK01000025.1, read as the reverse complement.
GGCGAAGCGCCTCCAGCAGCATCTGCGGATACCGTTCGACCTGCCTGACCGCGTAGCGGTTGAAGAGTTCGGGGAAGACCCTGAACAGGAGATTGCGGTTCTCCAGAACGTAGGACACACCGCTCGGATTCCGGCAGTTGTCCTCGAGTACGAGGAAGCCTCCGTCGTCGTCCCGAAGCAGGTCGGTCCCCACGATGTGGGTGTAGATGCCGTGCCGAGGTCGCGTGCCGATCAGTTCCCGGCGGAAGTCCTCGCTGCCGAAGACGAGTTCCTGGGGCATGATCCCTTCCCGGAGGCAGTGCTGTTCGGAGTAGAGATCCTCCAGATACATGTTGATGGCGGTGACGCGCTGGACGATGCCGCGTTCGACCATGCTCCAGTCGCGTCCGGAGATGATTCTGGGCACGAAGTCGAAGGGGAAGACGCGCTCGACGCCCTCCTCCTTGCCGTAGACCGTGAAGGTGATGCCCTGATTGACCAGTGACATCTCCTGGAGCTTCTCCCGGCGCACGATCTCGGCTTCGGACATTCCATTGAATGTGCCGATCAACTCCTCGTAGAGCGCTCTGGCTGCACCGTCGGAGGTGAATGCTTCATCGAAGCCTTGTGAGGCGTGTTGCCAATCCATGCGGCCAGTGTAGCAATCGCCTCGGCGTGCAGGATCACCCGCCTCGCCGATTTCCGGTCCGGTGGGGTATGATGAAGATCAACGATCAGAGGAGCTCTGCGAATGAAATCTAAGGCACTTGTCGCGGTTCAATGGATACTGCTTCTGCTCTCACTCGTTTTCTGGGTGCTCTACCTGCGTGGAGACATCGAGACTCCCGCTGTGATCATCGCGAGCATCAGTTCCGTCACCTTCGGGGTGATGTTCTGCTATCAGCTTTTCGACTGAATCGACGCATTCGCCTCCGGAGCCCGATTTCATGTCCGATGTGACCACAGCACCGAAGCCCGAGACGCCTCCGGGCGATGAAGTCAGGCTCTTCCGTCGCTACGGCGCCCGCGGATGGTGGATTCCGGTGATGCTGACGATTGCTCTGGTCTTCAACATCCTTGCGTTGACCATTCCGTTTCTCGAACTGTCCATGCTGCTCGAGCCGGTGATGATCTACGATCTTCCGAGGTCGGTCTGGATGATGTGGACCCAGGGCCTCTATCTGATCTCGATCCTCATTCTCGGCTTCTCGATCATCTTCCCGCTCCTGAAGCTTCTGGGGATGTACACGGCCTGGTTCGGGGCCAAGACCTTCAAGCGGCAGGAACGCATTCTCGGGCTCGTCAAGAATCTCGGGAAGTGGTCGTTCATGGACATCTTCGTCGTGTCGCTGCTGCTGGCGCTCACGAACGACCAGTGGGCGATCAGCGCGACTCCCCGGATCGGCGTCTACTTCTTCATTCTGGCCATCCTGATCAGCATGGCCACATCCGAGATCCTCCATTCGATGATGCTGCGTCTGAGCGTGCAGTTGGGCCATGCGTCGCCACCGAAGGATCCGGCCAAGCTCGGATGCCCGCTGGTGTCATTCCGATGGCGAGGCTGGTTCATCGGGGTCATGCTCATCCTCGCGATGCTCACGTTCATCGCGGCGGTCGGATTCCCCTTCCTGAAGATCAGGCAGGTCATGCTCTCGGATCTGGCCTACAACATCCTCGAGGTCGTCAGGGCCGTGCTCGACCAGAAGCAGCCCGTCATCGCCACCGTGCTCTTCCTGTCCCTCGTCATCATGCCCAGCATCCGGATCATGGGAGCGATCCTGCTCTGGTTCGGTCTCTTCAAGGAACGGACCCGGCGACGTCTGTACCGTTGGGTCGGCCGCATCGCCAGGTGGTCGATGCTCGACGTCCTCGGGCTGGCGTTGTTCCTGGTGCTGACCGAGGGACAGCGCATGATCCAGACGCAGGTGCTGGTCGGTCTCTACTTCGTGATCTGCTCGATCCTGCTCGCGGTGGTGCTGCCGCAGCTCGCCGGACGGCTCGATCCCTCCAACCGCTGTCTCGCGACCTGACGTCCGTTCAGGGTTCGATCGGACGCCACTGGATCCCGTCGAGTTCGACCTTCGTACCGTATTCGACCGATTTCAATCGAAGCACGTGCGAGTCGTCGCCGATGTCCTCCCGTGGCGAACTCCATTCGTTCACGAGCACGTTGTTGACGTGTGCGGTGATCCGCACGAGGTCGCCCTCGATCGCACGGTCGATTCGGAGGACGAATCGGTTTTCGGGCGCAAGGAGTTCGGTCCGGACGACGGCGTCGTCGATGCTGCCGGTTCTCGGATGGGCGTTCGACGAGTTGTTGATGGAGACGATCTGGTCTCCCAGCGAGAGTTCCGCTCTGCCGCCCTCGTTGATCCGAAGACTGGCCCGGACCGAGACGTCGGCGGGCAGCAGCCGTTCGATCGTGATCGCACCCGTGCCATCGCAGCGAAGCACACCGTCGGCGGAGGACCAGGCGCTGGAATCGGAGGTCCACGGGGCGAGGTCGCCTTCGGGCTGAAGCGATGTCCAGCCGTCGCCGGCGGGCCAGGCTTCATCGAGCGGCTTGACCCGGATGTCCGCGATGCCGACCGGGCCTCGGCTTCCGATGATCGCGATCGGGCTGCGTGTCGCATCGACCGGCCCCAGAGGAACGTTCGCATGCAGTGCGGTTCCGTCGATGGAGATCGACTCCACGACGGCCTCCTCGACGAGGTTGCCGTTCGCATCGAATCGCGGGACGCGGACGACCGCATGCAGTTCGTGCCACATGCCTGCGCCCTGGTAGGCGTTGGTCGCGGGTTCGATCCGGGTGCCGTCGCCGAGGATCAGCGCGCCGCTGGTGGAGGGGTAGCCGGGAAGATGCGAGTTGTCGCCCAGTTCGATCGTCGGCCCGTCCAGAATGCGGACGCCGGTGGTCGATCCCTCCGGGAGCATGAACTTCAGTCGCATGTGCATGTCGCCGAATCGTCCTCGACTCACGAAGTCCGACGACATCGGCTGCGCGTTCACGACCGCGGAGTTGCCTTCCCTGGTCGTGAATCGGGTCCGATCCTCCGGATCGAGTTCGGCTTCGCCGAGCTTCCAGCCATCGGAGTTCCACTGTTCGAACACGCTGCCCCAGGTCAGGCGGAGCCATCCGGATTCGCGATCGTCCCGGCCATCGGGTGGCCGGACCTCCCTGGCGACCGCCTTCGAGGGTGGGCCGGCGCCGGGGACGCGGTTGATCGTGTATCCGAACTCGTCGTGCAGCAGGGGAGTGCCGTCCTCGGCCACGATGTCGTCGAGCCGCATCCGGATGCACCACCCGGCTTCGATCGGCGCCGTGACCTTGAGGGTGCGCTTGTCGGGGGAAAGGCTCGTCGAGGTCACGGGAATGTCGTGGACATTCTGTTCCGGAGACCCGTAGTCCCACCACCAGTTGTAGTCGTATGCCGTCATGGTGAGGCTGTCCGGCGACACCTCCGCATCGAGCGGCTTCGTGAACTCGAGATCGAAGCCGTCCGGTTGGATCGAGACCCGGTCGATCTCCATCGGCTCGACGCCGTTGAACCGGACTCTGGCGATGCCGTGCCCCGGGGGGTATCCGCCCCAGCCGCGATTGGTGAAGCCGACGATGAGCGAGCCGTCCGGCGCGAACGTCACCCGACATGCGGAACCCAGTCGCTGCATGAACTTGAAGCATGCTCCCTGCGTGATGCCGTCGACCTCCTCGAGTTGTGCCCGAAGCAGCATGCCGTTGGTCAGTTCCGCGACCAGGAGCTGGTCCTCGAACGGACCGAACGCGCCGTCGGTCACATCGGGTTCGAGGTTGCCCGTCGAACGGGACCATGCGTAGGGAATCCAGATGGCCGGCGGGTCGGGAGTTCGTCCGGGCGGAATGGTCGTGCTTGGAACCCGACCGTCGGTGTAGTCGTCCGTCCACTGCAGGGATGCAGGGTGGCCGTAGAAGCCGCCTTCCCGAACGTGGACGATCGGGCATGCGGCCATCCAGTCCCCCTGGTTGTCGGTGGCGAGCAGGCGACCTTCGCTGTCGATGCCGAGACCGCAGGGGCTGCGAAGTCCCGATGCGAACGGGGTCACCGTTCCGTCGGGAGCGATCTGAAGCACCCAGCCCCGCCAGGGAGCCCGTGATCGTCCATGCCACCATTCCGGATCCCAGAATCCGACGTTCAGCGAGACGTAGACGTTTCCTTCCGCATCCTCGGGCAGTCCGAATGCGAACTCGTGGTAGTTGCCGGTCATGCCCCAGTCCTGAGTGATCGTGTCGATCGTCTCGAACTCGCCGTCCCGGTCAAGATCCCGCAGTCGCGACAGTTCGCCGCGTTGCACCAGCAGGACGTCCTCGCCCACGACCTTCAGCCCCAGCCCCTCGTGGAGTCCTTCGGCCGCCAGTCGAAAGACGGCCTCGGCAGGATCGTCCGCGAGTGCATTCTCGATCGTCCAGATCTGGCCGCGTCGCGTGCTGACGACCAGTCGTCCGTCCGGCAGGAAGTCCATGCCCCCGATCTCGAGGATCTGTCCCTCCGGGTTCGTGAAATGTTCGACCGTCCAGTAGTCCGACTCGACGGCGGGATTGATCGAAAGCAGCAGTGTCAGCAGAATCATGTTCATCGGATGACACCTCGCAGCGCGGTTGCAGCCGTCTCGTTCCAGGTCGGTCGGATGATGGTCGTGAGTTCGATGTCGGCATGCCCCTCGTCGGGCACCTGGATGACGAGATCCTCGCCGTTCCGGTTCGATTCCACGATGGATCCCGATACTCCGGTGATCACGTACAGGCCGTCCGGACGCCTGCGGACGAACCAGGTCCGCCGGCGATCGCCCTCGTCGGTGTCCGAGATGACATCCACCAGAGGATGATGTGCTCCGGGCAGTCGCAGTTTCGGATCCGGACATCCACCGCTGCGGCTGAGCTGGAGAATGCGCCGATAGCCGGTTCCGACCGGATGGGTGGTGGCTTCGCACCACTCCGATCCAAGAATTGCTCCGGTGGCATCGGAACATGCAGCCTTGAACCGGAGGATGGGATGGCGCTCTCCCGCAACCGTTCCCGTCAACTGCAGTGTCGTGCCGTCGCCCAGATCGAGCAGCGGCCCGTTTATCCCGTCGTCCAGCAGGTCGATCACGCGGCCCAGGGGTTTCAGTTCAGAGCCCCCGCGTCCGGACCAGTCGGTGCGTTCCACGAAATCACCCTGCCGTACCGCGAGCAGTCGTACATCGTCCGCGGCGTACTGAAGGGTGAGTCCATCCATCGTGCCAAGCAGCAGGCCGCGGGGATGGTCCGGTCGGTCCGAAGCGAGCGACGGCAGGTGTCCTCTCACGATTCGGGGGCGGTCTGTGACGTGCATGATCATGTCCGACGCCGCGACATCGATCGTCTCCGGGCCCAGCGTCCGCACGTACTCGGCGAGCTTTCTCCGATCCGACACCGAAATGCTGTCGGCATATCCGGGCATCGGTGTTCCTCCGATGCCGTTGGAGATCGTCCTGAAGATCGCTTCGGGCGTGTTGCCGAAGGAGAACCCACCGTCGCGGAAACTGCGGGCCGGTCGATCCAGTTGCCTTGTTCCGTTCCCGTCGCCGGTCTCTCCGTGGCATTGGGCGCAGTAGACGAGATAAAGGGTTTTTGCCGACGTGGGGGTGCTTGAGGCCGCCGAGTTGGCGGGTCGGATCCAGGGAGTGATCGGTCGAGTCGTGGCGGCGATCCGATCTCCCGTCATCTGATGCGCCGACCACCATGCAAGGGCCCAGAGGGCCACAAAGCCGATCGGGATCATCAGGATGAGCACAACGGAGGATAATTTTGGCTTGGACATTGATTCCTAGTCTACGCTCCTGAACGGATCGATTTCAGTCGTAAATGAGCGTGGAAATCCCATTTGGCGTCAATATCGGTGACGCAGATGTCGTTCGTTCGGGGTGAGATGCCGTCTTGTCGACATGCGAAAGGCCCTTTTTCGGGAAGCTTTGTCGCAAGTTCGCATCGGCGTAGTAGGATTGCTGTATTGATCCCTGCCCGACTGGGCAGGTTGTCGTTCGGCTTCCAGGCATCAAGTGAGACAGGAATCAAGATGTTCAAGACAACCGCAAGTGCAATCTTCGCCCTCGTCGGAGTGACCCTGCTCGCAGGCACGATCGTGTCGGCCGATCGTGGGCTCGGCAACAGCGGAACCGACTGCTTCCAGATCGGAGGTCCCGATGTGATCGTCGGCGACATCCGTGGTGTTTCCAACTACCAGTCGGTGGACGGCATCGAGGCATTCGCCTTCGGCACGGAGTCCTGCAACGTCGGCGACACGACCCTTCTCTGGAACGAACAGACGAATCAGAAGCCCGTGATCGGCCAGTCGATGTACCGCTACAAGGACGGGCGCATCGAGATGATCGGTCAGGGGTGGTTGAAGCACGGCTTCTTCGCCTTGTCCGACGACTGGTGCGGATGCGGCTGCACGGGAACCGACGGCACGGTTCTGGGTGTCGGCTGCTCGGACCTGTATTCTTCGGGCCTCAACGGGCAGCAGAGCAACATGGGACCCAAGTACGAGGTGAACGCCTTCACCGGCGAGTACCCGTTCCCCGCGACCGATCTCAATTCGACCGGCAACGGGATCTACAAGCGGCTGCAGGTCAAGATCTCCGATCTCGATCCGGCTCAGGATGGTGGGGGCATCTACTTCGTCGAGGCCCAGTACGTGTCGCCCGACGATGCGGCGGCCGGCAACGGCTACAACAACGCGTCGTGGACGTTCGCCGAAGTCAACGGTTCCGACGACGCCTGGACGGTCTCCATCAACGTGGCGAACACCGTGCGTGAGAGTCAGGTCATCCGCGTCTGGCCGTTCCTCGACCTCGATGCCAGGGTTCACGACGTCTTCGTCGAGAACGAAGGACTCGTCGTGGTGGCCTGCAAGGTCCGGGCCAACGGAGACGGCACCTGGCAGTACGACTACGCGATCCAGAACTACAACTCCGATCGCAGCATCAGCTCGTTCGAGATTCCGCTCGCTCCCGGAGCAGTGGTCTCCGAGGTCGGCTTCCATGACGTCGACTACCACAGTGGATCGCCGATCGACGGCGCCGACTGGAGTCACTCGGTCGCCGCCGGCAAGATCCGCTGGGAGTGCCAGGAGGAGTACGACGACAACGTCTGGGCCAACGCCATCCGCTGGGGAACCACGTACAACTTCAACTTCGTCTGCGATGTGAACCCGGTCGTGGCCGAGTCGACGCTGGGCGTCTTCAAGCCGCCCGCCGGAGACAGTGTCGCGATGACGGTGCCCGTCGGGCTTCGTACGCCGACAGGAAACTCGGATCCCACCGGCCCCTGCTGCGTCGATCAGTCGTGTGAAGTCCGCACGGAACAGGACTGCGACGATGCCGGCGGCGATTACAGCGGTGACTGGGAACTGTGCGACATCTACATCTGCAGGGACGCATGCGAAGGCGACGTCGATTCGGACGACGTGGTCGGAGTCGAGGACCTGCTCGCGGTGATTGCCGACTGGGGTTGCTCGAAAGCCTGTGTGGCCGATCTGACCGGCGACGGCCTGGTCACGGTGGAGGACCTGCTCGTGGTCATCGCCAACTGGGGCAATTGCTGATTCGGGACCAGAAACGGGCTTTGGAGGATTTCCAAGGCTTAAAAATACCCTCCAATGGTCCATTTCATAGCGGCCTCATCCATAAACAGGTTGTAATTTGATCTGTCTACGCCGGGTTTCCTCGGTGTGGAGTGCCTAGCGTTGAACGGAGAGAGTTTTCGCTCAGGCGCGAAATGTCCGTTCGCAGAAGTGACGGCATTCAGGCAAATCACCATGGCTTTCAGGAGAGAGAAATGTTCAAGACAGTAATCGCCGCAGGTCTACTCTGCGGAGGCGTCGTTCTTCTGGTTCAGGATGATGTCACTGCGGGTGGCAACCAGGGGACGGTGTGCAACGGCGTCGGCCCCGATGTCATCGTGGGCGCCATTTCCGGCATCTCAAACTACTCGTCGGTCGCAGGCATCGAAGCATTCGCCTTCGGTACCGATTCCTGCAACATCGGCAGCGAGGAACTGCTCTGGAACTCCGGCAGCAACCAGAAACCCATCATCGGCCAGTCCGTCTACCGCCTGAAGGATGGGCGCCTCGAGCAGCTTGCCCAGGGCTGGCTGAAGCACGGCTTCTTCGCGCTCTCCGACGATCTCTGCGGCTGCAGCTGCGCCGGAACCGATGGTTCGACGCTCGGCGTCGGATGCTCCGATCTGTACAGCTCCGGCTTGAACGGACAGCAGACCAACATGGGTCCGAAGTACGAGGTGAACGCGTTCACCGGCGACTATCCGTACCCCGCCACCAATCTCAACACCTCCGGAGACGGCATCTACAAGCGTGTCCAGGTCAAGATCTCCGACATCGATCCGAGCCAGGACGGCGGAGGCCAGTACTTCGTCGAAGGGCAGTACGTCTCGCCTGACGACGCCGCCGCGGGCAATGGCGACAACAACGGTTCCTGGCGTGAACTCACCGTCAGCGGAAGTGGCGGCACCTGGAACTTCAACTACCTCGGCGATACCTTCCGTGAGCAGCAGGCCATCTACGCATGGGCCGCCAACGACTCCGGCGTCGACATCTCGCAGGTCCGGGTCGAGAACGAGGGTCTCGTGCTCCTCGGCTCGAAGGTCACCGATCTCGGTGGTGGTCTCTACGACTACGAGTACGCCGTGCAGAACTTCAACTCCGACCGTTCCATCGGTTCGGTCAGGGTGCCGATCTCGGACGGGGCTCAGGTCTCCAACATCGGCTTCCACGACGTGGACTACCACAGCGGTTCCCCGATCGACGGTTCGGACTGGTCCGGCGCCGTGGGTGGCGGGTACGTCACCTGGGAGTGCCCGGAGGAGTACGACGACAACATCTGGGCGAACGCCATTCGCTGGGGCACCATGTACAACTTCAGATTCCGTACGAATGTTGCTCCCACGAGCGGCAACCTGCTGGATCTCGGCATCTTCAAGCCGGCCGCTGGCAACAGCAACGCGATGGTCGCCCAGGGTGCTGCGTATCTTCCCACGGGTGACGTCCAGTTCGTGGACTGCAACGACAACGGCGTCGCCGATGACGAGGACATCTCGGGCGGTTCCAGCAACGACTGCAATACGAACGGTCTTCCCGACGAATGCGAGGCCGATCTGGAATGTCCTCCGGATCTCTCCATCGCACTGGTCGGCGAAGCTCCGGCGACGATCGATCCCGATGGAGGGACCGAGATCGTGGTGGAAGTCGAGGAACTGCTCGGTACGCTGCTCGGAGTCGAGCTCAGCTACACGGCAGATGGCGTGAAGGGATCCGTCCCGTTCAGCTCCATCGGTGGTGCACAGTACGCAGCCGCGTTCCCCAGCCTCCCCTGTGAAACGTCGGTCACCTGGAGGGCGATCGCCTCTTCCAACGAAGGCAACGACTACGGCACAGCCGAAAATGACTCCATCGCCACGATTCTCGTGATCGTCTTCGAGGACGAAGGCGAATCGAGCGTCGGATGGTCCGTCGACTGCGATGCATCCGACGGATGCTGGGAACGTGGAGTTCCCGTCGGTGGCGGTGACCGCGGCGATCCCGAGTTCGACTGCGACGGCAGCGGAAGCTGCTGGCTGACCGACAACGTGGCCGGCAACAGCGACGTCGACGGTGGTCCCACCAGGCTCGTCTCGCCGACGCTGGATGCCAGTCTTCCCGGCTCCGTCCTGTCCTACTGCCGTTGGTTCTCCAACGACTTCGGCGCAGCTCCGGGCGAAGACGCCTTCGTGGTGGAGGTGTCCGACGACGGTGGTGCCACATGGGAGCCGCTGGAGACCGTCGGTCCCACCGGTCCCGGCACGAGCGGTGGCTGGATCATGGCCGAGTTCGCGATCGCGGACATCGCGGGCATCGTGCCCAGTGATCAGTTCGTGGTCCGCTTCACGGTTTCCGATGAAGGTTCCGGTTCGGTGATCGAGGCTGGAATCGACGGCATGTCGATTCTCGCCAGCGACTGCGAAGACGTGTCCTGCCCCGAAGACGTGACCGGCGACGGCAACGTCACCGTCGTGGACCTTCTCGCGGTGATCGCCGAGTGGAACTGTGTGGGTGTCTGCTCCGCCGACATCAACGGCGACCTCATCGTCAATGTCACCGATCTGCTGGCAGTCATCGCTGCCTGGAACAGCTGCAACTGATCGGGACTCATCCCCTGTACGATCGCGACCCCGGTGCTTCGGCGCCGGGGTCGTTCTTTTTGGATCTGGTGCGTCCTGCTCAGGCGGGGCAGGGGTCGTAGGTCATCGATTCGCCGACGGTGTTGTCGGGGTTCATCAGCAGGACGCGAGGATGGTGCTGCTGCGCCTCCTCTTCGGACATGTGGGCCCAGTGGATGATGATCACGCGATCTCCCGGCGAGGCGAGATGGGCGGCGGCGCCGTTGATGCCGATGATGCCCGATCCGGGCTCGCCTCGGAAGACGTAGGTCTCGAAACGGGATCCCGTCTCGCAGTTCGCGACCAGGATCGCGTCGTTGGGCCGGATCCCGGTCTGCTCCAGCAGGTTCGCATCGATGGTGAGCGAACCCTGGTAGTCGGGACGGGCCTCGGTGACGACGGCCTGATGAATCTTGCTGTGCAGGACCTTGCGAATCATGGGAACGGAGGAGTATAGCAGCGTCGCGGGGAGTTTGAACCCTCAGGCTGCGGGCTCGGGCTTCGGCAGCATCACGAACTCGATGCCGGCTTCATGAAGCATCGAGCGGGACTTCTCGATGCTCTGCGTCCAGTGCTCATCGCCTGGCGCGGTCTCCCAGGCGACCACGCGGCTGACGCCGGCCTGGATGATCGCGAGGGTGCACTGGATGCACGGGAAAAATGTCGAATAGAGCGTCGAATCGACCGGCGAGACGCCGTTCCTCGCACACTGCACGATCGCATTCAACTCGGCGTGGCAGATCAGATCGTACTTCGCCGGACGCGTCAGCCGTTCCGGCAGATCCTCGACGCCGCTCGGAAGACCGTTGAAGCCGGTGCTGCAGATCCTGTTCTCCGTGGAGACGATGACGCAGCCCACCCCGCGGCTCGGATCCTTGCTCCACGTCGCGATGCAGTCGGCCAACTCGAGGAATCTGATGTCCCACTTGGTGTCCATTGGCACATGGTACATCGCGGAACCAGCCTTCATCTGGTACAAGATTGAAGATATGGCTGCTGATTCCTCCGATGTCGATCTGGGACTGATCTTCGTGGCGGGTCCTTCGATGGAACCGCTTGAGTTCTCGCTGCAGAAGCCCCTTTCCGTGGGTCGGGCCGCCGGCAGCGACATCGTCCTGAACGACTCCAGCGTCTCCAGGGAGCATGCGCTGCTTGAGAAGAGCGGGAAGGGGATCCTCGTCCGGGATCTCGAGAGTCGAGGTGGCGTCTATCTCAATCGGGTTCGTCTGGAATCGGGGCAGGAGGAGCTGCTTTCCAATCGTGATCTGCTGACCATCGGTCCGTGGAGCATGCTGGTTCGCATCTCGGAGCAGGTCGCGGCGGAACCGAGTCTCGAGGAAACCGAGACTCCGGCGGATTCCGAGGCGGCCAGGGATGAGCACGCCGCCCGGGACGATTCGATGTACGCGACCCATGCGAGCATCTTCATCCGACTTCGCGCGGACCGGACGCTCGATCGAGAGATCGGATGGAACGAGTTCGCCGAGAAGTATTCCAGGGTCATTGCCGGATTCGCCCGCAATGCGGGACTTCGTACCCAGGATGCCGACGATGTCCTCCAGGACGTGTTGATGGGCTTCTTCAGGGTTTCGGCCGATTTCAACTACGACCCCGAGAAGGGTCGGTTTCGTGGATACCTCAAGCGTGTCACCCTGAACGCGATCCGGTCGCGTCACCGTCGTCGTCGTCCGGAAGTGAATCTCGACATGGACTGGGAACCGCCAGCGCTCGATGATTCGACGGATGCGATCTGGGATCGGCAATGGACCGAGCAGCTGCTCAATCGGGCGATGGAGCAGGTCAGGCCCAAGGTGGAGCCCCGGACCTGGCTCGCGTTCGAACTCTATGGAATGCGGGGGGTCGCCATCGATGCGGTGGCGGACGAGACCGGCATGACACCAGAGGCGATTCGTCACGCGAAGATGCGGATCACGAAGCAGATCCGGACCATCGTGAACGAGATCCGCGATCAGGAAGGCTGATCTCATTCATCCCGTGCAGTTCGTCCGTTCGAGCGCATGGCATCCACATCCGGTTCGAGCAGTTCGACCGATTGGAATCGGACCTCCATGTCCTCCCCGCCGTGCAGTTGCAGAGCGAGCACTCCGTCTCGCCGCCCGGCGGCATCGACGAGGTCCGCGGTCTTGGATCCGTTCACATGCACCACGACCCTGGGGCCATCGGCGGAGATGGTCATCGTGTTCCACTGCTCGCTCCGATAGCGGTCGGGGAAGTCGCCGTCGACGGGGATGACCCATCCACGCCCTCCGGTCTCGTAGAGTCCGCCGGTCATTCCGCTGTGGCCATCGATCTCGGCCTGGAATCCGGCGATCCCGGGGGTGCGGGAGGCGTCGCTCCGTTCGGCCCTGAAATAGACGCCGCTGTTGCCTCGTGGCGACTTGAATCGCAGTCTGAGCGTGAAGTCGCGGGGGAGCGCGTCGAAGACCAGATGTCCGTGTTCCGGGTCATCCGCACGCTGACGTCCGACCAGCACTCCGTCCTCGATCGTCCAGTCGCCGCCACCATGCGGTCTCCAGCCGTCGAGCGTGCCGTCGAACAGGGGCGTCCAGTCGTGTCGGCCGAGCGGAGTGAGTGACACGTTGCGCCACTGCATGTCGCAACCGCCTCCGTGCACCTGGAAGGCGAGGATTCCGTTCATGTCCATGGAGTCGTAGGAATCGACGCACGGAACGCCGTTGACCCAGGTTCGCAGGTGCGGCCCCTCCATGACGATGCGGAGATGGTTCCATCGATCGGGGAGCATCGCGGATCGAGCAATGGGATCGTCCGCAAGCGACTCGAGCCATCCCCGGCGTCGCTCGTCGTACAGTCCGCCGGTCCATGCCCGTTCGGAGGTGTCGATCTCGACCTGGTAGCCGCGTACGGCCTGCCCGTCGGGAGTGATCCTGCTTCGAATCTGTATTCCGGAGTTGCTTCCCGGTTCGGGCTTGAACTCCATCTCGAGTTCGAAGTCGGCGACCTCGGGTCCCACGTAGAAGGAGTTGCGAGGCTCATTCCCCCAGCCATGCAGGATGCCATCGTTGCGTTCGAAGTTGGCGGTGCCGACCCGTCGCCACGTGGTCGGATCGTCGTCGTGCAGCAGCCTTCGTCTGGCTGCGATCGGGTTGCTTCGTCCGAGTTCCCGCATCCAATCCGCCCATGCGGCCTGCGAGCCGTCCGAGTCGCCTCGATGAATCCATGCGCGGTAGGCAAGCGTGATCGAGTCGCCGGCGGGGAGCACGTGTCGGCCAAGTCCTGGCCACGCGATTCCGAGCATTCCGAATCGGCGAAGCTGCCAGGACGGCGGATAGTCCCGGCCATCCGGATGAGGCATGAGCGTCAGCCCCGACATCGTTCCGGAGTCGCCGGACGTCGCCGAACAGTCCGCCCAACGATAGGGAAGCCGATCACGGTCGCCTTCCACGACGCCGAGATCCGTCGTGATCACCTGATCGGTGCGCGGCGAGAATCTGATCACGTGCCCGCCGTATCCCTTCGGCTGGGCAGCCCCCCGCAGCGTGATCGGTTCATCGCCGGCGGTGATGGTCGATTCCACGTCGATGATCCGTCCGCCCTGGTCCGCGGGCCGGACCGTCCATTGCGTCTGTTCGCGTGCGGCGATGGTCCCGTCTTCGAGCATCCAGACGTTCTCCGCATCGAGGACCGCGGCGTCCCCCACGACGCGAAGCGAGAGTTCCTCGTTGCGGGTGCGGATCCCCTCGATGTGCCAATGGTCGACCGGCTTCGTACCGACGCTCACTCTCGGCCACATCATCGATGCCCCGCGGTGATGAGGATGGTCGGGAGGGAAGTCGTCGGTCAGCATCTCGCCGTCGAGTCCGTAGAGCGGATGGACGTAGCACGAGCGGGTCCGGTCGGCATCGAATCCGCTCTCCAGCTGGTCGCCGTGGTTGTAGACGAGGACCGGCGCGCCGTTCTCGCGAAGGATGCTTCGTCCCTCGCCGTGCGGTTCGAGGGTGAACTCGGCCGTCAGGACGGAGGTGGGGACCAGGCAGCATGCGATGGCCATGGTTCGAAGCATGGACTCATCCTAGTCGAGCCGCCGTCGATCCGTTTCGACGCGTGTGCGTCTCAGGAAGTCGGCGTAGTCCGTGCCTCCGGTGCCGACGGCGTCGCTGCGTGGTGGAGCCTGCCCGGTGATGTAGCGGATGGTGATTTCCTGATGGGCCTTTCGAAAGAGCACCAGCTGCCGGATGCACTCGTCGTACCTCGACGCGCCGGCGGGTCTGTCCGCGACGGCATCGCGCAGGGAGGTTCCGCTCTCGAGCCATTCCAGGAACGCACGGTGACGGGGAGGCATGTACCGTCGCATCGCCTGGAGGAACGGTTTCGTCCTCGGATGTTCGTGGGGCACGTCGAGCGCCGCGTCGAAGGCGTTCAACAACGACGACTGGGCCGCGCTGCCTCCGTGCAGGACCAGGGGTTCCGCCTCGAGGCCTTCGTAGACGACGCCGGGTTCGGGCCACCCGCTGAGAAACGGGCGGATGCGATGGTAGAACACCGCGTGTCGGCAGCGGTCCTCCATTCGATCGAGCACGGCCCGCATCGCGTCGATGGTCGCCGCGATCTTCTCGAGGGCCTCGTCGATGCCGTTCGAGGTCAGGGCATCCGCCTCGCATCGCAGTCTGGCCAGTGCAGGGATCGCGGCGGCGCCGGTGGCTTCGATCTCCGCCGTGAGCAGGTAGAACCACTCCTCGTCCGGTCCTCCTCGAAAGCACTGGAGTGCTCTCAGGTTGTCCGCGGCGATCGGACCGTGCATGTCGAGTCGTCGCCAGTTGTGCAGCACGATCGATGCGTGGGCGATGATCATCGGTCGCCCGAGACGGCCCGACACCTTCTTCCATGGAAGGCAGAGATTCGGCGGCAGACGATGTTCGGCTTCCGCTCCGCCGAAGACCGACGCGCTCGCGAACACGGACAGCAGCAGCATCGCCCTCTGGAGCGATCGTGTCGAACCGAGGGAATCCGCATCCAGCAGGGGAAGCCCGGCGACGGCATCCCGCGCGACACCGGTCGAGAGCAGGGCCGGCAGGTCGACCGCAAGCTGTTCCCATGGGGCGAACGGCGCGGGGAGCCTGGTTTCGGGATCCACCGCGGGAAGGAATCCCCGGACGGGATCGACGTCGAACGTCCTGAGGGCATCGATGACATGTTGCTCGGTCATGGCGTCGATCCGGACTTCACGGCGGTGCCGCTTGCGAATGGACGTCGTTTGCCCCGGCCCGTCTGGCACGTCATCGCGGCGATCAGCATCAGTACGCACCCGACGATCTGCACGTCGGTGAGTCGATCGTCGAGCAGGAGGTATCCCGCCACGGCGGCGAAGACGGCTTCGAGGCTCAGCAGCATTGCGGCGTGAGCAGGTGGAGCGTGTCGTTGTCCGATGATCTGGAGTGTGAACGCGACCGAAGTGGCCAGCACTCCGCTGTAGAGCAGGTACCAGCGTGCGGCCCAGATGGATTCGAACTCGAGGCCCTCCATGACGACGGCCGCGATCATGCAGACGCAGGCGGCGACTCCCGTCTGGATGAGCGTGAGTCGGATGGTGTCGACCCGGACCGTGGCCCAGCCGATGATGAGCACCTGGATCGCCCAGGCGAAGGTTCCGAGCAGGACCAGAAGGTCTCCGAAGGAGGTCTTCGAGATGTCGTAGATGCTCAGCAGGTACAGGCCGCCCACTGCGAGGAGGATTCCCACCCATGTCCTGGGAAGGATGCGATACCCCACGGCCAGCCCCAGAATCGGGACGAGCACCACGTACAGGCTCGTGATGAAGCCCGCGTTGCTGGCGGTGGTCGATTCGATGCCGACCTGCTGCAGAAGACCTCCGGCCGCGATCGCGAGTCCGGCGAGGCCGCCGCCTACGATCAATGTCGTGCTCGGCCGTGCCGATGCGGTCGGTTCGGGACCGTTGCGCTTCAGCAGAAGCAGTGGAAGCAGTGAAACGGTCGCCACGAGAAATCGAACCCCCGTATAGGCGTAGGGGCCGATGTACTCCATTCCGTCTTTCTGGGCGACGAATCCGGCTCCCCAGATGATGGCGGCGATCAGCAGCAGGCCATCGGCTCGAAGTGTGGCTGATTTCATCCGGAGTCCATCATCGGTAGGGCACAGACGATTCGATACACTCTTCGCCATGCTACCGCTTTGGGAGATATTCGCCCTGCTTGGATTGGGGCTCTGTGCGGGATCTCTCGGAGGATTGATCGGCATCGGTGGTGGCGTCATCACCATCCCCGTCCTCAGCATCCTCTTCGGCAAGGATATTCATCTGGCCCAGGCGGCATCGATGAACGTGGTCGTGTTCGTCGCGGTGCCTGCGGCGATCCGGCACTTGAAGCAGGGCGAGCTGCCTCGCGGCCTGCTCAAGTACATCATCCCCTTCGGGGTGATCGGCATCATCGTGGGGGTCTTCTCGAGCAACCATATTCCCGACGACGAGATGATGCTGATCTTCGGCATCTTTCTTCTGTACGTGATCGTGGTGAACATCCTGAAGCTGCTCGGACGCAAGCGGGAAACGACGCATGACGAGGCGAAGATCTCGATTGGACGGGGCGCCTCCGTCGGAACGGCGGCCGGATTCGGAGCGGGCCTGCTGGGCATCGGCGGCGGCCTGATCACCGTTCCTCTGGCTCAGCACATCTGTCGACTGACCCTGCCGCATGCCATCGCCATCTCATCCGGGCTGATGTGCTTCACGTCCGTGATCGGCGCCGTGGTGAAGAACGCAACGCTGCACACGATCACTGACAACGCTTCCGGCGAGACGCTGCGTCTCGCCGAGGCGTTCCAGATCGCCTTGTGGATCTTCCCGACCGCGATCATCGGGGCCTGGATGGGAGCGAGACTGACCCACGTGCTTCCCGTCAAGTGGATCCGGGTCGTCTTCGTCATCGTGCTGATGATCGGAGCTGCGAAGATGCTCTGGTCCTCGGTGCCCGAGCTCATCGCTCTTTGAACACGAGATCCAGTACCAGCGGGGCGTGATCGGATATGTCCGAGGTGTCCTTCGCCGCGATCGATCGCCGAAGCAGATCGGCCGGATCGATTCGGGCCGTA
The DNA here is from genome assembly GCA_002364485.1 of Phycisphaerales bacterium UBA3160. Classification (GTDB taxonomy): domain Bacteria; phylum Planctomycetota; class Phycisphaerae; order Phycisphaerales; family SM1A02; genus UBA854. The sequence continues at coordinate 152,116 of DEYK01000025.1, read as the reverse complement.
TCCAGTATGAAGGCGTTCGTCGCCGTCAATGTCGCGGGGCTGTACAGCAGGTAGTCCAGTCGTCCGGGGGTGAAGCTGCTCTGGGAATCGCTCCAGGTCGCATTCGATGTCCCGTCGACGTGCATCGGGTCGGCGACGACGAGATCGGTGGACTCGTCCGCTTCGCCGAATCCCGCCCGTCGATTCGAGAGGATCGTCAGTGGTGCCCGGGTTCCGACGAGATTCAGGTCGCCTCCGATGATCAGTCCGGCGATCCCATTGCTCGGAGCGGGACCGCCTCGACCGATCGCCGTGGCCAGTTGTCGTCGTTCGATCTCGCGTTCCTCGATGATGCCGTCGACCACGTGCCCGAGGGAGATCGCTTCCGCGATCCTCTGGAGGTCGGCTTCCTCGCCCGGGCCGCCGCAGCACCGCAGATGCACGGAGGTCGCAAGCAGCAGTCCTCGCCCCTCGATGGGGACGCCCAGTGCGGCGGCCTTCAGGAATCGATCTGGTGCATCGAGGCGGGGGATCCGCGCGGCCTCCGGCAGCTGGATCCCTCCACGTGCCGCGACCATCGATCGCAGGCCGCTCCCGACGGGGGAGGAGGCGACCTGCCAGCGACCTCCTTCGGTTCCGAGGACGTCGTCGAGCATCTCGGCGATGGTCTCCGGAGCCTGGTCGTCCTCGAGCTCCTGAAGGAGCAGGATGTCCGGCTGCATCGCAGCCAGAAGGGGTGCGGCCTGCTCTCGCTTGTGGAGGATGTTGCCGAAGAGGATGTTCCAGCTCACGACCCGGATCGATTCGACGGGCGGCTTCTCGGGCCAGGCGGCCGCGGGCGGTCGGGAAACAGGCAAGACGGAGGCGTCGAAGGTGGTTGTGAGGACAGGACGACCTTCGCCGGTATCCAGTCGGACGATTCCACCGGACGGTTCGGCGAGGCGCAGCGACAGTTCGAATCGCGATGCGGCGATCGTCGGAGCAAAGAGGAAGTGGATGTCGTACGGCGAATGGGGCACGGCGACTCCGCCATCGATCCATTCTGCATGGACTCCACGCCCGGTGGATTCCGGGCTGAACACGATGCGCTGCGTCCGCGAAGGATCATCGTCGAGTTCGATGTCCATCGTCCATGGAGCAGACAGGTTCTGGAGGCTGACGGGAGTGGCTCCGAGCCGCAGCTGGATCCACAGCGTGCGGCCGTCGGTACGGGCGGTGAGCGGCTGTCCGGGATCGGCGTCGCTCCAGTCGAGGAACTTCCCGTCGATGGTCATCGCGGGAGGCGCAGCACAGGAAGGTCCGACTCCGGTGAGGATCGCCAGCGTCGAGCACGTGGCCCAAAAAAAGAAACGCCGCCGTCTGCGAAGCGAAGAGTACGGCGGCATTTCTGCTTTCAGTCCCCCCGGACCGAAACGGGACACGAAAGAGGAAACGTGCCCCGATAGACCTGATGTCAGAGACGAAACGGTGGAGATCGAGATCATGATGAGACGCAGTCCATGGACGTGAAATACATCCAGGCCCAAGTTGAAGGTTCCCTTACCAGCACCTTGGGGACCGCTCGATTCGAGTCGGTCCGAGTCTTCTGTCTTCCCAGCGACAAAGGTGCCGAAGCCCCTCCCACCGTCGCCTGCTGACGCCCATCGTAGCAGGGCCGATCAACTTCGAGAAATCCCAAATCCGCATTTTCAGCCCTTGGACGCCCGGGTGTCCGTTGTACAGCGGATTTTGGTGCCTTCCGTCTCAGGGGCTAGTCTATGAATCAGCATGTTGCAGATCATCTCCATGTTCCTGTGTCTCGCAGGCTGGTTCCAGCCCGCACCGGTCTCCACCGGCCTGCAGGCCCTGGCCACCGACCACTACGTCCTTCATACGGATCTCGAGGCGGAGGACGCTCGCGGACTCGCTGATCACCTTGAAGCGATGAACGGGGCGTACCGGTCCTTGTTCGCAGCATTCCGCCAGGGAACGAATCGATCGATGGATGTGTTCGTCTTTGGAGATCGAAGTGCGTATCTCGCATTCCTGCGGGATTCGTTCGCGGTGGATGGGACCGGATCCGGCGGCATGTTCGTGAAGCGGGGATCAAGCAAGGCGCTCGTCACCTGGAAGGGTGGGCAGAGCATGGATCGGGTCCGCGAGGTGCTTCAGCACGAAGGCTTCCATCAGTTCGCCGATGAGCTGTTTCCCGATCTTCCCCTCTGGGCCAACGAAGGGTTCGCCGAACTCTTCGAACACGCGGTGGTGGTCGACGGCGAAGTGGTCGTCGGCGAAGTTCCGCCGGGATCACTGGCTCTGCTGAGGCAGGCTCGTGCCGGTGACGCGCTCCTGCCCTTCGATCAGTTCTTCGAGATCGATTCGTCCGCGTGGAATTCGCACGTGCGGGGCGGTTCGGCGGGGCTGCAGTACACGCAGGCCTGGGCGCTGGTCCATTTCTTCCTCTACGCAGAGGATGGCCGCTGGCAGGGAGACTTCCTCTCGTTTCTCGATCAGTTGAATCGAGGGATGGAATGGCGGTCGGCGTTCCGGACGACATTCAAGGTCGATTCGTGGTCGCAGATCCAGGATGCCTTCCTGAAGCACATGGAGTCGATGGAGGCGTCCGACTATCGACTGGTCATCCAGCAGCTCGAGTTCCTCGCTGCCGGCATGCGATCCCTTGTGCAGCAGGACGTCTATCCGACCACCATGCAGTTGCTTCGGCAGCAGTTGCAGACTCGGAAATTCGAGTTCACATCGAATCTCTTCGGTTCGGAACGGGTCATGAAGGCCGACGACGCATCGTTGTACCGGCTTCCCGGCACGGATGGTTCCTCGGACATGCCTCATCTGATCCTCGCGGACGATCAGGGGCGACCACTTCGCGGTTCAATGCCGGGTTCGCGTCGTCCGTGGAACATCGGTACGACCGGACTGGAACCCCGCAACTTCATGGTCTGGTGGGATCGCGGTCGGGACGGCTGGACGTTTCGGCTCGGTTACGAGTGATCGTGTTCGTCGGATCGTGGTTCCCAGACCTCGATCACGACGTCGTACACCTTCGGATTGTCCTCGTCGACCGGATCCTCCGGATCGAGCAGGTAGGGACCGACGATGCTGCGTACGTACACCGTCGTGCCTCCCATCGCTCGAGCGGTCCGCTGGATCCATTCCTTCGCCTGCTCCCGGGGCAGCCCGTTGCTGATGCGGGTGCCCAGCATGTGTCCGTTCGGTCGGGGGACGGAACGGTAGTCGACGGTGCCGTCTTCGCCGATGGAGTACGGACCCGGAATCTCGATGGGATGTTCGGCTGCGAGGGACTCCTGCGACGGCACATCGCGACTTCGGGCGCGATTGACTTCGCAGCCGATTTGCATGAGGAGCATCAGGGCGGTGCAGGCGAATGTGAGTCTTCGGATCGTCATCATCTGGCATTCTAGCGTCCGGTGGCACGCGGGTCCGGAGGGGCCTATGCTCGCCATCCGGACCCCAGCAGGAGACGACGCATGTCGCAGGACGCCTTTCCCGACATCCCGGTGATTCCCTTCGAGGGTCCGGGGTCACGCAACGCGCTCGCATTCAAGCACTACGACGCCACGGAGATCGTCGAAGGACGCTCCATGGCGGAGCATCTGCGTTTCGCCTGCGCGTACTGGCACACGATGCGGAATCCGCTGTCGGACCCGTTCGGAGCGGGGACGGCCAGGATGCCCTGGGACGATGGTTCCGATTCGATCGACAACGCCCTGCGGCGAGTGGAGGTCTTCTTCGAGTTCCTTCGCAAGATCGGGATCGAGTGGTACTGCTTCCATGATCGGGATGTCGCTCCGGAAGGCGCCGATGTGGAGGAGACCAATCGCAATCTCGAACGCGTCGTCGAGTCGTTGTCGCAGCATCAACGCGACGGCGGGCGCCGACTGCTCTGGGGCACGGCCTGCCTGTTCTCGCATCCGCGGTATGTGCACGGCGCCGCCACGTCGTGCGAAGTCGGCGTCTTCGCGCACGCGGCGTCGCAGGTTCGACGCGCCCTCGACGCCACGAACACGCTGGGCGGGCTCGGGTATGTGTTCTGGGGTGGGCGCGAAGGGTATTCCACGCTCCTGAACACCGACATGCATCGGGAACGCGAGCAGCTTGCGATCCTGCTGCACATGGCGGTCGACTACAAGAACCGCATCGGATTCCAGGGCGATCTCTTCATCGAACCCAAGCCGATGGAGCCGACGTCGCACCAGTACGATGCGGACGCAGCGGCCTGCCTGAACTTCCTCCGGGAATTCGATCTCTTCGACGAGTTCAAGCTCAACATCGAGACGAACCATGCCACGCTGGCGGGGCACACGATGGAGCACGAACTCTCCGTCGCGGCGGCGGCGGGGCGGCTCGGCTCGATCGATGCGAACATGGGGAATCCCGTATTGGGTTGGGACACCGACCAGTTCCCGATCGACCTCGCCTTGACGACCAGGATCATGCTGCAGGTTCTCGAAATGGGAGGATTCACCAGCGGAGGCCTCAACTTCGATGCGAAACGTCGTCGAGAGTCCTTCGAACCGGTGGATCTCTTCCATGCCCACATCAGCGGCATGGACGCCTTCGCCAGAGGCCTCAAATCGGCTGCAGCCATTCGAGAGGATGGGCGTCTGGGCCATTTCCTCCATGCCCGGTACGCCAGCTGGGAAACCGAACTCGGCTCCAGGGTCCGAAGTGGACGGATGACCCTCGAGGAAATGGAAATGATTGCATGTCAATCTGGGGAACCTGAGCTCGCTTCAGGCCGTCAGGAGATGCTTGAAGCCCTGTTTAACGAATTCCTGAGCTGATTCCATTCAAGCCCACCTTCCTGATCATGGATGTAAGTCTTTACATTCCACGTATTTCGGGTATCTTGAGGGCAGGAAATGCTCCTTGTGGGGCAAGGGAAAGGGATAAAATGAAACTGATCGTCTCGACTGCTGCCGTCATGGCTTCGTTGATCACCGCGTCTGTCGACGCAGGTTGGATCGACATCTTCAACACGAACCGGTCCACGGATCTCACGGTCATGGACACCTCGTACAGCAACTCCTACACGGAAGCTGGGTTCTGGCTGAATGAACTTGAAGTGACGGAGCAGGAATCAGTTCAGGTCTCAGGCATGCTTTCCGGGATTGGTTTTAACTCGATTGGTTTCGACAGCGGAGTCTTTTCTGACATTCCCTGGAACGGTAACGGTGCCGTCAACAATGCGAGCAGTTCCCTGTCAGCCAATGTCGAGCTTTTCGAAACGGCGACAGCTCTGATCGAGTGGGAATTTGATCTTGAAAGCACCAGTTTCGGCAGTGCTCTTGCTGAGATTTCGATCTCCAGCGTACGAGGCGGCGATGTCTTCAGCATGTCCGAAATCGATGACACGTCAGGATCCCAGCAGATCGACCTCAATCCGGGCGTGTACCTGGTCCAGATGTTCATCCAATCAGATGTGACCGATGGCAAGGGCCGTGGAATCCCAGCAAGTGCTTCCGTCGTTGGCTTCGGGGGGATCACCTTCGTTCCGGCTCCTGGAGCTCTGGCTCTCATCGGGCTTGGAATGATGGGGCGCTCCCGCCGCCGCCGTCGCTGATTCAGACCACATATTTAAACAGCAGTTCTACCGGCAGCGGTGTTGGTTGTGATTTTCCGCTCTTTGGCCGGCATCCGGTCATTTTGGGGCTAGATTAACCTTCTGGTGCTGACGTGTTTAGCCCATTGAATCTCCCTGTCTACGAGAAATCCAATGAACAAGATGCTGCTTTCGGTGGGGGCGGTTTGCTTTCTGTGGGCCGGTGGGCCCGCCAACGGTTCCTGGGTCGATTTCGTCGATCCACTGCGCCAGTCCACCCTCGATGTCGGCGGCTTTGGCTACGACATCGAGACGTCCGGCGAAGGGGCCTGGTATTCGGACATGTCGGTCGGTGATTCGACCGGATTCGCAAGCGCCGGTCAGCAGTCCGATTTCGGCAGCTCATGGATCGACTTCTCGGCATCGACATTCGCGGAATCGGATCTGCTGAACGCCATGACGGGCGCAGAGACCTCCTTGATGGTTCAACTCGTCATCGAAGAGCCGGCGATGCTGAGCATCGACTGGTCCTTCCAGATGGATCGTTCGTCCGAAGCGTCCACCAGAGGTGGATTTCGTATCGACGATGATCAGAGCGGCGGGGCGATCTACGAAATCGACGCCCGAACGACGGGAAGCGGGATCTCAATGATCACGCTGAACGAGGGGATCTACCTCGTTTCGATATTGGTGAGCAGCGAGGCCGAGAGTGGAGAGAACTTCGCGTCAGTCGATGCCGGGATCCTGGTCGAGTTCGTGGTTCCCGCCCCGGGAGGGTTGATGGCCTTCCTGCTGGCCATGATTCCGTTTCGCGGTCGAAGCAGGCGCTGACCAGTGTTGGAGGGGCTCCTCCTTCGCACCCTCGATCATTCAAACAAAAAGTCAACAAGGGCCGTTCCAGTATGGAATCGGCCCTTGTTGTTGCAGTCTGGAATCATTGGTCGTGCCAGGAGTGCCACGACCGAATGAAACCAACGTTCAACGGCGTCGTCTCGGTGTCAGGAGCAAGGGGAGAAGGACTCCAAGCACCGCAGGTCCCGGAAGGGCTGTAAGGCTGATGCCATCGATGAACGTTCCGAGCGTATTGGATTGGCTGAGGTCGCTGAAGCGAAGCGAGGTGATGTCGCTGGAACTCGTCACGACGAACTCGAATACCTGCCAGTTCGTGTTGCCGAGGCCGATACCGGATGCGAAGAGCTCGGCAACGACCTCATCACCGAACTCGACCAGGAGCCTGTTGTCGTTGACGCCCGGTCGCGGTGAGAAGGCGAATGTGAGCAGATACTGGCCGCCGGGCTCGGTGTCGATGTCCTGAGAGATCGCAGACGATCCCTGCTCGCCGCCGAAGGAACCTCCGCCGGGGCCGTTTTCGTCCGAATCGAGTTCGATCCATTGCTCTCCGCTGTAGGCGGTCCAGCCGTTGACGCCATGTTGGACCTCGATGGAAGGGCCGGAATCGAGTTGCCAGCCCGGGATCGAATCAAAGATCTGCCAGCTTCCATTGAATGTGGGGTCCTCGAAATCGCCGTTGACCAGAAGTTCGGCGTTCGCAGCGGCGCAACACAGCATGAAGGTTCCTGACAGTGTCAGAAACCGAGGTGGTTTGATATCCATAGCAGTCTTCTCCAGTCCTTCCTGCTTCCCGGCAGGGGGGAACTGAAAGCTCCTCTTCAGTTTGTACTCGCGCGGGGTACGCGATCTCTTCATGCTCCTATACGGAGGTATTTCAGTATGGTTGCCGTCGAGATGCAAAAAGCATCGAGAGTAGTCAGGGCGTGCCGATAAATGAACTTCAATTCTTATTCAAGCATGAAGCGAAGTCGCAGATGAACGAGAAGACCACATCGGTGCCATCGACTTCACGTCGACGAAGAATCGTCGACGTGGTCGGATTCGTCGTCGGCATCGGCCTGTTGTCGTGGTTGATCGTGATTGCCGTCAGGAATGGCGAGTGGCATCGGGTGTGGGAAGCCGATCCCCGGCTGCTCGCGGGGCTGCTCGGATGCACCGTGCTCAGCGCGGTGTTGACCGGTGCGACGTTCTGGATCACGGTTCGGCCGGTCAAGCGACTCGGGTTCATGGATCTGCAGGGTGTGAATCTCGTGGCGAGCATGCTCAACTACGCTCCGGTGCGGTTGGGAATGCTTTCGCGGTTCGCCTGGCACATGCGGGTGGATTCGATGCGCCTTCTCGACGTCATCGCATGGTTCGCATCGGTCGGCGTCCTCATCGGAGCGGGGCTGGTGATCTGCAGCATCGCCACGCTGCTGGTGCCCGGTGTCGGCCTGGTCTGGCTGCTGCTGGTTGTTCTTGGGACGTTGTTCGGTGGATGGATACTCGGCCTCGTGCCATCGATCGCATTCGTCCGCAGGCACGGAAGGGGAGCAGATCGAATTCTGGCTTCTCCGTCCGCTCGCTGGGGAGGCCTGGTGCTTCGTCTGCTCGATTTCGGAACCTTTGCGGGGCGTATCGCATTCGCACTCGCGATTCTCGAAATCACCATGGCACCGTCCCATGTGATGGTGCTTGCCGTCGTCGCGCTGGTGGCGAACCTGATTCCGTTCGGACGTCTGGGCTTCCGTGAGTTCGCGGTGGCCTGGGCGGCGTCCCGTCTGGGTTCCGATTCCGTCGTCGACGTGCCGTGGGAGCAGCTGGCATTGCTGGAGTCGCTGGGCGAGGTGCTGGTGTACCTCCCGCTCGGTCTCGTCTGTTCACCCTGGTTCGCCATCAGGTTGCGTGGTGGTCGTGGAGCCTGACGATTCCGCTCCGGCATCTTCCGGAATCCAGGGGCAGGTGCGGATCCAGATCAGCCCGACCAGCCAGAGGCCGATCGCCAGAGTCAGGAGTGGGCAAAGCCACGTTTCGCGTCCCGGCGTGACGTGCTTGGTCAGTTCGTAGTTGGCGGCGATCAGGAGCATCGCGATCGTCAGCATCGTTCCGGCGAGCTTCCATCGTCCCACGAGGAAGCAGCCGGCGGCCGCTGACGCGATCACCGGGGCGATGATGACGTAGGTGTTGTTTTCGGTCCGTGGATTGAACAGGAGGATGTAGGTCAGCGCGAGCAGGACCATGAAGATGGTCCCGCCGGAACGTCCGAACCGCTTCATGGACGCCCACGATGCAAGCAGCGTTCCGAACGCAGCCAATCCACGCAGCATCGTCTTGAACGATTCCGGGGCATCGATGTCGAAGACGCGAATCGTTCCGAAGAGGTCGCTGTACGAGGTGTCGAATCCCGGTGTGCCGGCGATGCCGAGCTTCTGGATGAACCTTTCGTACGTCTCCGCGACGAACTCCGGCGACTGGAAGCCGAACGGGACCAGAAGCATGCAGCAGATTCCCACCGGGAGTCTCCACCACAAGGCGGGCTCGAGCGCGATCGCCAGCAGGAGCAGGACGACGGCAAGCGGTTTCATCGCGACGGCGAGGCACAGCCAGAAGACGGTCCACCACCATCTTGAATCGGCGAAGCCGGCGCCCGCCAGCAGCAGGCAGCCGGTCATCGGTACGGTCATCTGTCCGTTTCGGAACGCGGCGAGCGAAGGCAGGATCGCAAGGAGCGTCACGAGCGGAAAGAGCTCGATCCCCGAAAGTCGGCTCATGCAGCGGGTGAAGCGGTACAGGCCCCAGGCGAACAGCGCGATCGATCCGATTCGCCAGAGGCTTCCTCCCAGCCACTGGGGCAGCTGATCGAACGGAAGGTAGAGCAGGGCGGCCTGGGGGAGGTAGAGGAATCCGTGGATGCCTTCTCGATACAGATCCGTCGATTCCAGCCATCGGTCGGCTCCGGCCGCGTAGGCGCCGGTCACGCTTCGGGTGAACCCCGTCGCGATCGACACGACGCAGATTCCAGCGGCGATCACGGCCCAGATGCCCCATGCATTGCGGACGTCGTGCGGTCGTGTCAGGGTGAATCGGGTTCTGCTCATCTCGGCTCCTGCCATGTCCGGGCGTATTCGCCCATGGTCTGGAATCGGCCGTGTTCGCCGATCCACTCCAGGAACCAGCAGAGTCGGTCGAGCAGTTCGGGCCCGCTTCCGCGTCGCATCACCCGAGGCAGGCCGTGCTGCAGCGGTATGAACTCCCACGGATGGAAGTACAGGTTGAGCTGGCCGTCGTGACGCAGGGTGCGAAGCGCGCATCGTTTGAAGAGTCGACGGGGGTAGTGTCTGAACGCAAGCCAGAACAGCGGCAGGCGAAGCCGCGGCGTGCAGGACGCAGGAATGTTCAGCAGTTCGCCGGTTCGATACGGTCGGCGTGGATCGCTTCGGTTGTTGTAGCGCCCCGGTATCCAGACGGGGTGCTCGGATGCGTTGTACGAGTAGCCGGCCTCGATGATGTCCTGGTGCGGCGTCGCCTCCATCCTCGCCCGGCGGAACCCCATGACCGGTTGGCCGGAGATCTCCTCGAGGAGCGTTCTCGAAGTCAGCAGATCGCCGTCGTCCAATCGGTCGTGGACGAGCCCGTGCGAAGCGACTTCGTGCGATCGTGCGATTCGTCGAACGTGATCGGATCGTTCTCGTGCGAAGCGGCCGGTGGTGAAGAACGTCGATGGAATGCCCATCGATTCGAGGCGGTCCAGCAGCGGGTCCAGTCCGCGACAGCTGCAGTCGAGCTGGGTCTGCAGGTCGATCCGATGCCCGCATTCGACCGGTGCATCGAATTCCTCAACGTCGAACGTCAGGAGAATGGAAGGCGGCATGGATCTGGATCGCCTGCTGCGGTTTGGATCAGTTCGTGGTCTGGTTGGCGACCGGATCGACGGAGGCGGATGCCCGCGCATCGACCTGCCCCGGATTCAGCTTGGTCTCGACGATCATGTTCGGGTTGGTCGGAGTTCGTCCGGTGTGACGGGTGCGAACCTTGATCACCGACCACAGCATGGTCAGCGGATCCTTGAACATGTTCATGGTCGAGACCTTGTAGGAATGCCGCGTGGAGACGTGGGCGGGAATCTCCGCGACACGCATCTGTTCCTTGTGGGCCAGATAGAGCAGCTCCGCATCGAACGCGAAATTGCGGGTCTTCAGACGGCTGAAGAGGCGGGTCGCCGCTTCGAGCGTGAACCCCTTGAGGCCGGCCTGGGTGTCGCGGTGGGGGATCGAAAGGATCGTACGGACCAGGAAGTTGAAGGTCTCTCCGAACAGCCTCCGATGGAGGGAGATGTTGCTTTGGCTCGAGCCGGCCAGCGATCGGGAGCCGATGGCGACGTCGGCGTCCTCGAGGGCCTCGACGAGTTGATCGATGTGGTCGAGCGAGTAGGCCAGATCGCCGTCGGTGAAGCACACCAGCGGGTCCTTGGCGTGTCGAAGCCCGGTCATGATCGCTTCGGCCTTGCCGCGGTTCGCCTCGTGGCGGATCAGGCCGACCCGATCGTGTTCGGCCCTCTCGATTCGAGCCCGGATCAGTTCGGCGGTCCGATCGGAGGAGCCGTCGTCGACCAGCAGCACATGGCGATCCGGATGTGCGTCGGCGTGTTCGAGAACACGCGTCATGACCGATCCGATCAGCCAGGCCTCGTTGTAGACCGGTAGGATGATTGTGATGCTGGCCATGCTCTTCCTTGCAGGTATCCCCGGGTGATTCTGACCCCACAGAGGCCAGAGGGCGAGTATACCGGTTGGGGTCCGGTTTCCGGCACGCCATGTTCATCATCGGCCTGCAATCGTCCATTTCAAGACTGCTGCCCGGCTTTTTCCGTCGCGAGTCGTTTGTTGATGCACCATGTATCGACTGGTAGGGTCTGGATCGGAGCCGCAGCATGCAACTTCCCCAAATCGACCCTGATGACGAGCGTTTGCGGATCGATTCGATCCGGGCCGCTCTGGAGTCGCGCATCCGCGGTGAAGTCCGATTCGGCCGCCATGATCGGATGCTGTATTCGACGGATGCCAGCCTGTATCAGGTCGAGCCGCTGGGCGTCGTCGTGCCGTTGGACGCGAACGACGTCGCGGCGACGATCGAATGCTGTCGTGACCACGGTGTGCCGGTGCTTCCACGGGGCGGCGGCACCTCGCTGGCTGGGCAGACGGTCAATCGAGCCGTCGTGATCGACTGCTCGGCCCGGATGAACGGCTTCGAGCTGGATCTCGAACACGGGACCATGGACGTCGAACCGGGAGCGGTGCTCGACGACGTGAATCGAGCCCTCGAATCGACTTCGATGGCCTTCGGTCCCGAAGTATCCTCCTCCGCCCAGGCGACCATCGGGGGCATGATCGCGAACTGCTCGGCCGGACTGCATTCGCTGCTCTACGGAATGACGAGCGAACATGTCAGATCGCTCGATGTTGTTCTGGCCGACGGACGTCGTGTGGAGTTTTCGCAAGGGGCTTCCGAGCGTGATCCGGTCGTTCACGATCTGACCCATCGAGTCGCGCAGATCGTGGTCGAATCGGCCCCGCTGATCGATGCGGTCTTTCCGCGTACGCGAAGAAACGTCGGGGGATACGCGCTGGACGCGATACTCGGTCAGTTGAGGGCATCGACACCGGGGACCTACGACATGGTCAATCTGTCGCAGCTTCTGGCCGGGTCCGAAGGAACTCTGGGATTCGTCGTCGACGCGAAGATGGGGCTCGTCGCGAGGCCTGCGTGCACCGGCCTTGCTGTGCTTGGTTTCAGGGATGTGCATTCCGCAATGGAGCAGCTGGTCGACATCCTGTCGGCGGATCCGACCGCCGTCGAGTTGCTCGACTCGACCGTGATCGAGGCCGCCGCCGCCCATGATCAGTATTCAAAGCTGCTCGAGCTCCTTCCCCGCATCGACGGAGCGGTGGCGCCGGTCGTCCTGTACGTCGACTTCTTCGGTGCGGACGAGTCCAGCGTGGTCACCAGATTGCAGGAACTCCGCGGTTCGGTGGACTGTCCCGGGTACGTTGCCGCCGTCGACGCGGAGTCCCAGCAGCAACTTTGGTTCCTTCGAAAGGTTTCATTGGGACTGATCTCCGGTGCTCGGGGGGATCTGAAGCCAGTGGGCATGCTCGAGGACATGGCCGTTCCACCCGAGTCGCTGGGTGACTTTCAACTGGACATCGAGGCGATGCTCTCGAGTCACGGCCTCTCGGCGACGTGGTACGCCCATGCAAGCGTCGGCCTGCTGCACATCCGTCCGAGGATGGATCTTCGTGATCCAGACAGTCACGATCTGCTTCGCAGGCTCGGACTCGAGGCCGTGGACATCGTCCGGAAGTACGGAGGTTCTGTCTCGGGCGAACATGGCGACGGCCGAATCCGACGCGAAATGGTCTACGAGTTCTATGGCCCCGAACTCGTCGAGGTCTTTCGTCGGATCAAGTCGATCTTCGACCCCGAAGGGCTCTTCAATCCGGGAGTCATCGTGGGCACGCCGGCGCCCATGGAGCATCTCAGGCTGTTTCCGGAGGGAAGGTCGGTGGATGCCGGTTTCGACGAGACCAACTTCGACTGGTCGCACGAGGGAGGGCTGGCGACTGCGGCCGAGGCATGCAATGGAAACGGTCTGTGCCGCCGATCCGGAGCGGGCGCGATGTGTCCTTCGTATCGCGCGACCATGGACGAGCGTCACTCGACCCGGGGTCGTGGGAATGCGCTTCGTCTCGCCATCACCGGCCAATTCCGCGGCGACGGGGCGCCGGATTTCGACGACGACGACACGATGGAGACACTCGACCTGTGCCTGGGGTGCAAGGCGTGTCGGTACGAATGTCCGAGTCACGTCGATGTGACCAAGATGAAGGCCGAATACGAGTCCCAGCGATTTCGTTCAGGACGCAGGGTGTCACTGGGGGACTGGCTGGTGGGCCATGTCAGAACGATGAATCGCCTGGGATCCGCGGTGGCTCCCGTGGCCAACTTCCTGCAGGCGCTTCCGCCGCTCGCCTGGCTTGCCCGCAGGGTGCTGGATGTCGAGCCCCGACGGACGCTGCCGCGATTCTCGACCTCCATCCACCGATGGATGCGTGGCCGAAGCGAACCGGCCTCCGCTCCGGTGGTGCTCATGCTGCCCGACTGCTTCACCTCGTACGGCGAGACCGGCATCGCCCGCAGTGCGGTGCGTCTTCTGGAAGCCTTCGGGTATCGAGTGGTGCTGCCCGACATGGGATGCTGCGGGCGGACCCGCTGCAGCGTCGGCATGCTCGATGCGGCCCGCCGAACCATCGAACGTTCCTCCGGGCAGCTGCTTGCCGCAATCGACGAGCATGAAGCCGTCGCAGTGGTGGGCGTCGAACCCGGATGCGTCACGACGCTTCAGCAGGAGTGGGTCGAGCTCAGGACGTCCATTGCGCCGGCGGCGCGTGACCGAATCGCCTCGCTCTCGGCCACCATCGAGCACTTCATCGTGGATCGATGGGATGAGCACCCGCGCAGGCCCGAGTTCGCGGATGATCCGTCGACGTTGCCGCTGCATGTGCATTGCCATCAGAAGTTCGATGCCGACAACGTCGCCGAGTTCCTGCGGCGATGCGGATGGTCCGGGGTCGAGCTGCTCGATTCGGGCTGCTGCGGCATGGCGGGCTCGTTCGGCTACCACTCGAGGCACTACGAACTCTCCATGCGCATCGCGGAACAGTCGCTGGGCGGTCCTCTTCGCAATTGCGAGGCCTCCTTCATCGCCGCCAACGGGACCAGTTGTCGTCACCAGATCCACGACGCCTTCGATCGGGAAGCGAACCATCCCGTCGAACTCGCCCTGCGTCATCTCGTCGACCAGGGGGGAGCGGCGTGAAGGGAAGTCCGTCATTGGTGGTCTTCGACATCGCGGGCACGTTGATCCACGACTCGACCAGAACGCTCGACGCCTATCGGTCCGTGCTCGATCGCGAAGGGCTTCCCATCGACGTTGATTGGATCCAGGCCCGGATCGGCTGCTCGAAGGTCTCGGTCTTCGAAGAACTGCTCCGGCGCGAGGGGCGTGACGATGTCGATGCCCAGGTGCTGGCCCGCCGGTTCGCGGAGTCGTTCGAGTCCTCGCTGGCATCGATTCCTCCCGAGCCGTTCTCCGGTGTCGATCCGCTGTTCGCGAGATTGAGGCGTGATGGTGTCGGAATCGCCCTGGTCACTGGTTTCGATGCGAGTACCGCGGAGTGCATCCGCTCCTCGTGCGGGTGGTCGGTCGATGCCGTGGTGGGATCCGATCAGGTTCCCCGGGGCAGGCCCGCGCCGGATCTGGTCGTGGAGGCGATGCGCCGCACATCGGTGGGAGACGTGGCCGAGGTCGCGGTGGTGGGCGATACGCCCCGCGATCTTCGCATGGCCCATGCCGCTGGTTGTGGATGGAACATCGGTGTCGCCACCGGCGCGTCGTCCATGGAAGAACTGCTGGGGCATCCCCACACGCATCTTCTGGAAAGTCTCGAGGAGATGTCGCAGGTGCTGGAGCCCGACCGGTAGACTTGTCCGAATGACAAGATCAACGATTTCGATGCTTGCGGCCTGCCTACTTCTCGCGGGGTGTCATCGCGTGGTGGGTACCGGCCGGTCGCAGGTCAACGTGCTTTCGGAATCCCAGGAAGCGGCCCTCGGCCGCGAGACCTTCGAGGCCGCCACCGCGGATGCCGACATCATCCGGACCGGTCCCGATGCGGAGATGGTCCAACGGATCGGGCGCCGTCTGGTGCGTGCCGCGGGGACGTTGTATCCATCCAATCCGGCCGATCGCTACGACTGGACGTTCGTCCTGATCGACGATGACATCGTGAACGCCTGGGCCGCCCCCGGCGGCAAGGTGGCCGTCTACACGGGACTGCTCGATGTCACGAAGGATGAGGACGGCCTTGCCGTCGTACTGGGCCATGAGGTGGCGCACGTACTGGCTCGTCACAGCGGAGAACAGGTCAGCCAGGCATTGCTCATGAACGGTGCATTGACGATCGGTTCATCCGCGCTCGGAGACATGGATCCTGCATCACGTGAACTCGTGATGCGGGCGATGGGAGCCGGCAGTCATCTTGGAGTCGCGCTGCCCTTCAGTCGACTGCATGAGGCGGAGGCCGACGAGATCGGGCTCTTTCTCACCGCGGAGGCGTGCTACGACCCGCGGGCCGCCATCGGCGTGTGGGAACGCATGTCCGCGTTGAGCCAGTCTCGTCCGCCCGAGTTTCTTTCGACCCATCCGGATCCCGACAATCGCATCGTGGAACTCTCGGAACTCATGCCGGGTGCGATGGCGATCTATCGGCGTTGCGACAGGTAGGGGGAACGAAACCGATCAGGGTGCGTCCGGATCCTGCTTCGGAGCCGGAGCGGGATCGCCGCCTTCGGGTCTTCCCGGTCGGCCCTGCTGCAGTCTCCATTCGTGCAGGGCATCTCGTTCCTCCGCGGAAAGCTTCCCGTCGCCGTCGACATCGAAGCGGGCTCTCGCTTCTTCGCGATTCCGGCGGCGTTCACCGTGCCTTCGCTTCCATTCCTCGCTCTTGGCATCCGCTGTATTTCGTTCCTCGGGATCGATGACGCCGTTTCCATTCAGGTCGAAGCGATCGAGCATGCGGCCTCCGGGACCATGATGGCGTCTGGACTGGTGTTCCTCGAGTCGCTGTCCGATGATCCGTCGCTGCTCGGGCGTGAGGTATTCCAGGAACTCCTCGAATCGAAGCGAGCCGGCACGATGCGATTCGTTCCGAAGGGCGTTCTCGCGTTCCGTCAGTGCAGCGAGCACGGACGGATCAGGGTCTTCCTTGCGGAGTTCCATGGACATCTGATTTCGCACGTCCTGCATCCGGGCCGTGAGCAGACCGGACTCCTCCTCGTACTCGCGGCGCAGGGCTTCGAATGCCGCCTGCTGACGACTGTCCAATCCCATCTCCGAGACGATCCTGTTGATGGCTGCGGCATGTGATCTGACACGGGGTCTGGACGCATCTTCGCTGTTCCATACCATCGCGCCGGCGATGAAGAACAGGTTGAAGAGGACGGAGCAGGTGAGAAGGAAGATCAGTGTGGAGCGTTTCATTCGTCGTTCTCCTCGAGGCTGGTCAGCAGAGGGGGGAATGCGACGTCAAGTGGATCCGAATCGTCGTTGGTGAAGACATCGAATGTCGCGGTGGCGAGAAACTCCGAGTCCGTCTGCAGTGGGTTCGTGACCGAAAGGCGGCCGGCCCAGAACCCGAGAAATGCGATGGCGATCGCGGCCGCCGCTCCAGAGGCCATCCACCACGAGCGGTTCGTCCGGGCGTGGGTCGGGAAGGGATGGGGTGCGGTACCGGAAAGCGGAATGGATCTGATCCGCTCCAGCAGTTCGGGCTTCACGGATTCGGTGGAGGTTCGTGGTCCGAGCATCGATTCGCTGACGAATCTCCGCAGCAGTTCGTCCGCGGCGAGGGCGGCCTCGACCTCGGCGGCCTCCTCGGGCTCCAGTGTTCCGTCGATCCATGCCGCCAGCATGTTGGCGTCTGGAGTCACGGCATCTCCGGCATGTGCGGCATTGAAGGCACGTGCGAGTCGGATGTCGTCGGGTGGAATGTTGTGATCTTCATGCATGAGGCGTCTCCTGAGTTGTACGGTCCTCTGGGCGGTCGCATCCCCCCGGGCATCGTGAATCCGTGGTCATGATTCAGCCTCCATGGCCTTTCTGAGGCGTTCTATCGCCTTGTGCTTGGTGCTTCGAACGGTCTGCTCGTTTATTTTCAGGATTTGTGCGACATCAGGGACCGTCATGTCATCCTCCAGCAGCATCGCGAGCACCAGTCTCTGGCGTTCCGTCAACAGGTGGACGGGCGCGATTGCTCCGAAATCCACTTCTTCGCCACGTGCGGTCGACGAAGAGGTCTCCGGTGTGACGTGAGACGGCACGGAATCATGGATGGGGACCGTGGGCAGCCTGCGTTTCCTGAGCGTGTCGATCGTGACGCTCCTGGTGACGATCGACAGCCAGGTGCTCATCGATGCCTTGGAGGGATTGAACGACTTCAGCAGTTTGAAGTCGTCCTTGACCAGTCGCAGATACACGGCTTGGAGGAGATCATCGATGTCCGGCAGGCCTGTGGCGTCCAGCTGGTGTCCGGCGGTGCGTCTGATCGCGGCGAGAATGAGGCCTGAACTCAATGAAACGAAGTGGTCCCACGCCTGACCGTCGCCACTCGTGCAAGCATTCAGATCGATGTCCATGCTGGTTCCAGGGGAGGGGTGGGGAATCCGTCTCGAGACGGATTGTACGAAGGTGTTCCGCGGTTCATCCCTGAAATCGGGTTGATTGGAGTGCGTCAGCGGGATTTTCGTTGCCGGAAGAGGAGATTTGCGACGGCACGGGGATGGATCGGGAGGGCATCTCGTAGAATGGTGTGGACATATCGGTATGGAAATACAGTGCTTTGCGCACTTGCCGTCGTGATCCTGATCGCCTTGCAGGGAGAAATCCAGATGCGTGCTCGAATGAAATCACTTGCCGGGGCATGCTGCCTCGTTGCCGGCCTGATGACGATGCCTGAGACGTCCATCGCTCAGCCAGCCCCGGGCACCGGGGCGCAGCAGCCTTCACAGGGTTCGGGTGGACGTGGAGAACGCGGTCAGGGCGGTGCTCGTGGCGAACGCGGCGAGCGTGGTCCTGATGGAGCCCGTGGCGGCCGTGGCGATCGTGGTCAGGGTGGTGCACGCGGTGGGCCGAATCGCCGCTTTAGTGGAGGGCGTCAGGTCATGCAGGTCATGACACGCCCCGACTACATGGTGAGCGATCTGCAGATCATCGCCGATGTGATCCGTGTGAACGACGACCAGGAGCCGATCGTGAGCCTCATCTTCGAGGACTACGATTCCGCATTCACCGAAGCGATCGAACTTCTGTACATGTCACTTGGCGACATCGACTCCTCCAGGCCCGAGCCGACCGAGGAGATGCGGGCCCAGCAGGAGGTCATGCGGGAGCAGATGCGAGGCCTCCGGGATTCGTCCCGTGAAATACGCCGTGAAATGTCGCAGCTCCGTCGTGAAATCGAAACGGAGGGCGGAGAAGTCGAAGGCGACGACCGCATGGCCCAGCTTCAGATCGAGATGGAAGATGCCCGCGACCAGATGCGTCAGGGGATCGATGGGTTCCGTGCGCAACGGGCCGAGTTCGAGTCGACCGACGAGATGAAGGAGCTGTCGGCACTCGGTCTTTCCGTCCTGCGGACATTCATGGCGGATAAGCTCGCCTTGCGGATCGGTCTGGAGGAGGAACTTCAGGCCGTGTTGACCGAGGAGCAGATCACGAGGCTTCCGAAGCTGGTTCGCGTGCTGCGTCGTGACAAGCAGCTGCGGCATGGAAGGATTTCCGGCGAGTCGGTGAATCTCTTCGACGTGCTTCGGGACATGCGGCCGGAGTTCGATCCGGAAACGGAGGGCATGATCGATGAGATGCTTCTCAGTTACGACGTCGATCTTGACGTCGCACTGATTTCAAGACAGTTGAACGACGAGTCGACCATGCTTCGTCTCTACGAGGTGATGGAATCGAGGGAATACGAGAATGCGATGAAAATTCTCGAGCGTCGCCACACGCTCCATCAGGGTGTGCGTGACGTCAACGACCAGTACATCGAGGTCATGGCGGGACTGCTTCCCTACGAAGTCGCCATGGAGTTCAGGAAGTCGGCGCTGGAGTCGGGGTATCCGGATGTCTTCAGGAGATCTCGCGTCACCAGGGCGATCGACCGTGCGCGTGAGATCGAAGGGATCTCTCCGGAGATGCTCGAGGCGATCAACTCGATCGAGATCGCGTACGACGGTGCTTCGCAGCCGCTGCTTGAACGGATGCTCGTCGCGATTCGGGAGAATGAACGGCCCCGTGAGCTCGAGTACATCGAGCGGCGCGTCAACAACGACTGGAGCTGGGGCCGCCGCGGCGAAGACGAGGACGATCCTGTTCGAATGATCCAGGTCGAGCGGCGCGAGGTCGACGAGGTCTACATGGACCGCCTCGAGGCGCTGCTCGGAGAAGAGCAGTTCGAGGCGATCGCCGGGCGAGGTGGTCGATCCGAAGGCCGGGGGGCGATGGGAGGAGACTTCGATCGCGAGCAGATGATGGCCAGATTCGATACCAACGGAGACGGCGAACTGAGCGAAGAGGAGCGTGTGGCCCTTGTCCGAGAGATGCGGTCTCGATTCGGCAACGATCGTCCGGATGGCGGACGGGGGCGTGGCGACGGCGGTCCGGGTGGCCGAGGCGGCCGAGGTGGCCGAGGCGGTGACGGCGGTGGTCAGCGTGGCGGCGGTGGCGGACAGCGTGGTGGTGGCGATCGCCCCTGAGTCCTTGTGATGAATCCATATTCGACCGGGCGTCCCGATGGGCGTCCGGTTGTTCATTGGCGGATCAAGGTTGAACGCCGTATCCTCTCAGATGAGCCTGGGAGCAAAGAACCGTGACGACTGAAATGGAACACTGGGACAACATCGGATTGACACCTGCCGAAGTGCAGTTGTCCGATTGGTCGGATCGCTGGGAGATGCTGTTCCGGATCGAGTCGGATCGGATCGTCGCTGCCTGCGACGAACTCGATGTGTCGGTCGAGCACATCGGCAGCACGAGCATCCCCGGAGCCAGCAGCCGCCCGGTGATCGACATCATGATCGGTGTCGATCACATCCGTGACTCCGGTGCCTTGATCGAGCCGCTCAAGGGTATCGGCTACAAGTGTCACGGTGAGAATGGAGTTCCCGGACGTCGCCACTTCACTCGATCCGTCGATCGGCGTTGTCTCGTGAATCTCCAGATGTTTCCCGTCGATTCGGAACATTGGAATCGTGCAATGCTGCTGCGTGACCGGCTTCGATCCGATTCGGAGCTGCTGCAGCAGTACATCGAACTCAAGAGCGAACTCCAGTCGAGATTTCCGGACAATCCCGCCGAGTATCAGGTCGGCAAGGCTGCATTCGAGGAATCCGTCTGCGCCGACGGCTGATGTCTGCAGATTCGGGCATCGGCTGGCCGATAGACACATCCTGATAGGAGATCTCAGGATGCAGGCGCTGCTGCCATTTCTCGGACGTGTTCTGATCGGAGCCATCTTTCTGTGGTCCGCGATCACGAAGATCCGCGGTTTCGAGACCACTTCCGACATGATGAGTTCCAAGGGCATCTTCGCCCCGCAGCTCCTGCTGCTCGGTGCGATCGTTCTGATGCTGCTCGGAAGCATCGCCGTGATACTCGGCATCAAGGCGCGGTGGGGAGCGATCTTCCTGATCATCTTCCTGATCCCGACCACGATCCTCTTTCATCCGCCGAACGGCAGTGAACAGGATCTGATCGATTTCATGAAGAACCTGGCCGTCATCGGTGGGTTGCTGATGATCGTCAGCTTCGGGCCCGGAGCCCTGAGCTTCGAAGGACCTTCTCCTTCACTCAAGAAGTGAACCGGGTCATCCCTCTTCGCAGGTTCCCCAGGCGCCGATGACGATCAGCAGATCTTCGACGCCGACGGTGCCGTTCCCATCGGTGTCGCCGGCCGGACCAGCTCCCCCCCAGGCCCCGAGGACCACGAGCAGGTCTTCGATGCCGACACGGGCGTCCCCGTCGATGTCGCCGGGACACGTTGGGTCGATCTCCAGTGGGTCGGGATAGTCGCCAGGTGGGGCCCATGCCAGATTGGGTACGGTCTCGGGTTCGTACGCGTCCCGTGAATCGTTGAACGGCGTGATGGAGATCGAGGCGATCAGCAGATCGCTGGTCTCGAAGTTCGGGCTTCCACCCCATCCGATCTCGTCGATGTAGCCGGATGCGGCGAACCAGGCGCCAAGCCAGAAGCGTGCCGCCCGGAACGGAACATTGCCCTGGCCGAACTCGACGTCGTAGAGCTCGTCGATCAGGACGTCGTCGAAGTACCATCGGACGCAGCCCGGTTCGTCGCGGGTGTCTCCGTTGTCTCCCAGGTCGCTTCCACTGTGCCACTCGATGGCATAGGTGTGATAGATGCCAGCGATGCTGTCCTCGGCCAGGTCCACCACATCCCCCTCGGCGGTCCGCAGCAGGTGGCGTCCCTTGTGCTCGCCGCCTTCTCCTCCGAACTGGCCGCCCCAGCTGTTGGTTCTCGCATTGGTGAATGCGATGCGATCGGGATCGATCCCCGCGGCTTCGGCTTCCGCCTCGTTGCCTCTGAGGTCCGTCGGGAACTCCCAGTCGATCTCGGTGTTTCTTCTCGGATTCGGTTCGTGCCAGTGGCCGTCCTGGCTGGGGTAGTAGTCGATGTAGTGGAACGGCCAGAATGCGGTGACCACGCCCAGATCGGGTGCGATCTTGGCGCGGACTTCGTATCGACCCGAAGCGTAGTACTGTCTGGTGGCGATGGCGGACCCGACCCGGGTCCGTCTGCCTTCGTGCTCGATCGGTCCGTCGTAGAGATCGCCGTTGGCCTGCAGCTTCAGGGCGATGATGGGTTCGCCGTTGTCCGTGTCCCTGACCAGCGAGCAGTTGAGCGGACTGACTCCGCCGTTGTCTCCTCCCCATGACTTCGTCGAGATCAGCCATCGATCCGGATCGAGGAATCCCTCGTCGAACGTCTCGACGAATCCGTCGGCGGACTGCGGCACGGCGTGGGTCGTCGCGGCCCATTCCGATCCGGTCGCGAGCATCTCGATGTCGGTGAACCATGCCGAGCCCGGTTGGTTCTTCCAGTTCTCGAGGGTGATCTTCGGATTGATCACCCAGTCGTCACCCGTCTCGAACTGGAGTGTCACCGGCGCCCATGATGTGGATGTGATCGATGTGGTGCACAGAAGATCGCCGGAACCGACGAGGTAGATCGTTCCGACGACTCCGGGATCGACCCTGGCCATCGCGGTGACCTCATAGCTGGATCCTGGAGCAAGCGCCAGATCGATCGGCTGTCTCGCACGTGACGTGTCGGCGGTGGACAGCAGTCGCATCGCGTTTCCGAGTTCGGTTTCGACGACCTCGGCCTCGATTCCGGGGGCCCAGAACCCTCCGGCCGCATCGTCGAAGCTTCCGTCGAGAATCAGCCGATCGCCCGCGCTCGGTTGTATGGTGATTCGAGGTGGCTTGGAGAACGTGCCCTGCCATTGCTCCGGCCCGGGTGGGTCCAGGCGGCCGAGCTCGAGTTGGATCTCATCGAACTGCACGATCGCCTGTTCACTGCTTTGCCATGCCTGCAGCACGAGGTCGATGCTGGTGGCATCGCCCGTGAAGAACTCGAAGCGTTCCTCGGTCCATCGCCCCTGTTCCTCGATGGCGGTGTAGCCGGAGGCCTTTTCGATCTGTGCTCCATTTCGAATTCCAAGAATCGGTGGGCAGAGCCGGTTATCGGTTCGCACCTTTGCACTCACCGTGTACCGGCTGCGGGGAAGAAGCCCGGTGATGGTGCGCGTCGCCTGAGCGGTACTGCCTTCGGCGGGTACCAGAGTCAGTCCGGATGTTCCCTCGTATCCGTTGTCGTCGATGATTGCGTTTCCGATCAGGTTCCATTCGCTGGGTCCTGCGTCGAAGTTTCCGTTGGAAACGAGGTTGCTGGAGGTGCCGGCCATGAGCATGGCCAGGAGTGTGGAGATGGGCATGTAGGTGTCTCGTTCTTCCTGATGAGTTGGTGTATTCGATGCGTTCGTGCGAAGTATGCAATATGTCGCATCGCTTGCATCGTCTATGTCACGAAATTCGATCGACTTGCAAGGGCTTCGTCATTTGCAGATCCGTTGCAACGAGAACAGGGGTGCGCAAACGCGGCTCGCGGCGCAAACTTTTCTTGAATCCATCGAATCTTCGAATTGCTGAAAGCGATGTTGACTGGTGTTGCGTATCTCGAGGTGAACGAGGCGGACGGAAACCGCCTTCAGGTTTGAAGCAGGAGATGAACATGAGAAGCACAAGTATCTTTGCGGCAGCGTTGGTTGTCGGCCCGGCCAGTCTGGTGATGGGTCATGGTTCCATGAAGGATCCGGTCAGCCGTGTCTATTCAATTCATCTGGAGGGCCCCAAGAGCCCGGATTCGGAGGCGGCCCGTGCGGCGATTTCCGAGTGTGGGACGCAGCCCTTCTACGACTGGAATGAACTGGTGAACTTCTTTCCCGGCGATGCCGAGTATCAGGCCAGCATTCCCTACGAGCAATCCATACCCGACGGGCGACTCGCTTCCGCCGACAACGACAAGTACGCCTGCCTTGACATGATTCGCGACGACTGGCCGGCCACCCAGGTGCAGGCCGGCCCGCGCGAACTGGTCTGGTTCGCGACGACGCCCCACAATCCGGGAGTGTTCAGGGCCTGGTTGACAACCGACGATTGGAATGCGACCGATCCTCTGAATTGGGCCCAGATGGTGGAGCTCGAAGTGGGTCCGGTCTCCTTCGTCGGGCAGGACTATCGATTCGAAACGGTTCTTCCCGAGCGGACCGGGCGACATGTGCTCTACGTGATCTGGCAGCGTCAGGATCCGGTCGGCGAGGGCTTCTACGCCGCGTGCGACGTGATCTTCGGTGACGTCGACGCCGAACCGATCGGCGCATGCTGCATCGACGAGGGATGTCAGTTGATCACATCGAACTCGTGCTCCGCCAATGGTGGCGAATACAACGGTGACAACTCCCTCTGCGCCGAGGCCGCCTGCGACGGTGGAATGCAGGGTCCGGACTCCGTCTCGGTCCAACTGGTCAATGACTGGGGCGGCGGATACGAAGCCAGCATGACCATCACCAACTCGATCGGAGATCTTCCGATGATCGACTGGGAGCTCACCTTCGACGAAGGACCGGGGATCTCGTCCATCTGGAACGCGATTCTCGAAGATGGCGACGGCGGGACCGTGATTCGGAACGAGTTCTTCAACGGATACCTGGAGCCGGGCGCCTCCGCGACATTCGGTTTCATCGTCAACGACGGGACATGGCCGCCCGCCTTCGTCAATGCGGAGCTGAATGGAATGCATGCCCACATCGAGGGCGCCGATCATGGAGGCGGAGGCCACGATCCGTGTCCCGCCGATCACGACGGCGACATGATGGTCGGCGTCGAGGACCTGCTTGCGGTGATCGCGGCGTGGGGAACCATGGACCACGACATGGATGTCGACGGCGACATGATGGTCGGTGTCAACGAACTGCTGTTGGTGGTCTCTGAATGGGGTGGATGCGACTGACTCGAATCCACGACGATGTGAATCGCCGGATGGCGGGGAGACCCGTCATCCGGCGTCGTCGTTTTCGGCTGGATGGGTTTCGGGAATCATCCGCTTCAATGCGCGATCGGAGATCCATCCGATGATCCCCAGTGCGGCCAGCAGCAGGACGATGCCGCCGATCATGACGAGGCCACCCTTGCCTTCCGAGATGAACGTCTGGATGTCCGCGGCATCGGTCGAGGCCGCCGCGGCCGCCGATCCGACGAACAACGCGGTTCGTGGCGTCATTCCGACGACGACTCCGATGACGTAGGGCGCGAGTTTCACCTTGCAGCTGGCCATCACGAGGTTCGTCAGCGCGAACGGCGAGTTGGGAGGAATTCGAATCAGCGTCACGATTCCGGTGGTGGCCCAGAAGCCGCGTCCGATCAGGGCGTTTCGTACGATCGATGCCCGTGGATGCTTTTCGATCAGCTGCTCGACCCGATCCCGTGAGGTGATCCTCGAGATTCCGTAGCCGATGAGGGATCCTCCGGTGAATCCGGCGAGAGCGCCGACCAGTCCAAGCGGAAGGCCGAAGACCCATCCGCCGAGAACGGCCTGCGCGAATGTCGGAAGAATGCCCAGGCCGGATGTCGTCATGAACACCAGGATGTAGATCACGTATCCCCAACGCCCGAGGTGATCGAGGCCGGAGGCCGCGTCACCGAGCAGGAACAGCAGGGTGATCCCGAGGATCGCGGGGAGGGTGGCCCATGCGATGCCCAGCAGCCCAGCGGGACCGAGGGACACGAAGATCGTCTTCCAGTCGGTACGGCTTGATGTGTGATCGCCCTTGTTCATGGAATGGCATCATACGATGCATGGGCCTCCGACTCGTGCCACGGTCGGAGGCCCATGTGCGAACATCGTTCGCGGGTGAGGATCACCGAAAAGCCCCAATGTCATTCCGGTTCACATGAGATAGGCCGCCGAAGCGATCTTCGGCGCGAGGAAATCCGAAGATTTCGCCGGTGCTCAGTTGGGTTCGGGAATCGCGGTCGAGGGCGTCTTGACGGGCATTCCCATCTCGACGGCTTCCTTCACGGCGGTCGCTTCGAGGCGGCTGCGGACCTGATCGGGCTTGCGGACGTAGTCGTCGGGGCCGATGGCCGGTGTCGAGTTGTCCAACGCCCGCACGGCCAACTGTGCGAGGGCGATGGTGCCGTCGGTGGTCGGATGCAGGTTGTCGGGAAGGATGATGGTCCGAAGGCTTCCGGCGGGCCACTGCAGATCCTCGATCGCAAAGCCCTCGTCCGCCCTGATCTGGGTGAGCGTCTCGTGCAGCGGAAGCAGGATGACGTTGGGCCTCGTCGAGGCCCATTCGTGGAGTCTTGCATTCATCGCGGCGAGATCTTCGGGCGAAGGGACCTGGGATCGAATGAGCATGAGACCGATCGCCGGCGATACGTCAGGGAAGTCGAAGACGACGACCGGACATTCGAACCGATCGAGTTCGGCAAGGCCCATTTCAAGCAGTTTCAATCTGGACTTGAGGCCCGTGTGGGGCCTGCTGTCGATGTTGCGATTTCCGTAGCCGTACCAGAACAGGAAGTCGAGTGCGAGGACCAGCGTCGGCTCGGCTTCGACGGCTTCCGCAGCCAATCGGGCTCCCGACGTCCGTGGTGTCCGGAAGAACGCGACATCGCCGCCCGATACCACGATCTCGTGTTCGCGGAGCATCATGGCATCGATGATGTCGGCGAGGTCGATCGGATCATGGTGGGTGTACGTCTCGAGCGGGACCTCGATCTGATTGCCGAATCCCCAGGTGACGCTTGCCCCGATCAGCGCGATGCGATCGAAGGGGTGCGACTGGTCGGGCGGTGCCTGGGGTGCGGTCTGGATCAGGGCGATCGCCGCAACGATGTATGCGAAATACGACATGGGTCAGGGGCCTACATACTGTCGCCAGAGTTTCTCCCACTGCGGGTCGGCGACTTCCTTCAGCAGTGCGATGTTGATTGGCTTCATGCGAGGGCTACCGAGGGGGATCGCAAGTGCGTAGAAGCCCGGGTCGAAGGTCTCGGTCAGTACCAGAATCTTCTTGGAGAACGATGCGCGGACGTGGTATCTGATCACCAGGTCGTCGTTGACGAATGCCTGGATGTTTCCATCGATCAGGGCCTGCAACCCTTCTTCGGTGGTCGAATAGCTGGAATAGGGGATCAGATGCTCGTCGAGCCAGTGCGACGCGGTCGACTGTTCGAGCGTTCCGACCTTGACGTAGGGGAGTTGGGAGGGGCTCGTGATCGTCGGTTGCAGCTGTCCGACGGTCAGGGAGGATGCGATCGCTCCGGTGAAGCCGGAGATCACCATGACCGATGCGAACATCCACAGCAGGGCGAGCGTTCGGCCGAATGCGGTGATCGGAGCCTTGTCGCCGTAGCCGACGGTCGTCATCGTCACGGCCGACCACCAGAACGCGGCGCCGATGCCCCGATGCGAAGGGCCTCCGAACTGATCCGCGTTGTGTCGTCGTTCGACGACCCACAGGAGGAATGCGGTGATCAGCAGCAGCACGATCAGCGAGACCATTGCCTGTGCGAAGTCCCATGAGAAGATCCGCGTGATCGCATCCCACCATCCGGTGCCGGATGTGGGCAGTACGGCGATGCCGAGGTGGGCCGGGGCGAACGTGTGGGTGAAATCCATGAACGCATCGCGTTCGGCATTCATCGTGATCGCCGAGGCCGCGACGTCGATCTTCTTCTGCTTGACGGCATCGAGGAGTGCGGACATCGTCTCGAACTCCTTGAACTCGGTCGTGTAGCCGAGTTGCAGGGCGATCTGCTTCCAGAGCTCGATGCACAGTCCGGTCCATTCGCCCTTCTGGTCCTTGAAGGAGAGCGGCGGGGAGTGCTTCGTGCCGACGACGAGCTTCGTGCCGAGTTCCTTCGAGGTCTTGACCTCGGCTTCCGGTTCGTAGGTCGTCGCGCCGGCGCTCGTGACGATGCCGAGGATGATCAGAAGGAGTTTGATGGCCTGCATGTGTCGTCTCTGGTGGCTGCTTGGACTTGGTTAGAAGCGTTGCGTATGCTGTTCGACAATGAATACTACTCCCTACATCATAGGAACCGTTTCGGGCCCGGGAAGCTCGTCCGAAGCACCCGGTTGGTGGAGCGAACTGGTCGGCTTCTGCGAAGCCCGGCAGGATCTCCTCGTTCCGATCGGCATTCTTCTGGTCGCGGCCCTGGTGATCCACATCATCCAGGCCTGGCTGCTTTCCAGATTCGCCCGTCGCATGGAAGCGGGGGGATTCCGCTGGTCGTCCGTCTTCGCCAGTTCGATCAGTCGTCCGCTCGGTCTGCTGATCTGGCTCTGCGCGGTCACGGTCGCGATCCAGTGGTTCGTCGAGCCCGACGCCGGCAAGAGGGTCGAGAGCCTGGCGGCGATCCGGATCGGTCAGGTCCGGACCGGACTGGTGCTTCTGCTGATCGGATGGTTCGTCACCCGCATGATCCGGCGATACGAGGCGATGCTGGCCGAGCCGTGCGAAGCCGGTTCGAAGATGGATGTCACCATCATCAGTGCGTTGTCGAACTTCTTCTCCGTTCTGGTCTGGTTGTCCATTCTGCTGATCGGACTGCAGACATACGGCGTCAACATGACCGCCATCATCACGCTTGGCGGTGCGAGCAGCTTCGCATTGACCTTCGCATTCCAGGATGTCTTCAAGAACCTCTTCGGCGGCATCATGATCCTGTTCTCCCGGCCGTTCAAGATCGGCGACGGAATCGAGCTCAGGAGCAAGGGGATCTCCGGCGGCGTCGAACGCATCGGTCTCTACCAGACGTGCTTGCGTGGATGGGACAACGTGCCCATCGTGCTTCCCAACTCGATCTTCCTGACCGATCCCATCATGAATCTCAGTGCGGCGACGCATCGACGGATCCGCTTCGACATCGGTCTTCGCTACGACGACTTCGATCAGGTCACTGCCGTCGGCGACGAGGTGACCGAAATGCTTCAGGCGCACGAGGAGGTCGACGACTCGGCCACGATTCGCGTCGTGTTCACGAACTACGGGGCATCCAGCCTGGATCTCCAACTCACGTGTCATTCGCTTCCCGGGTATTCCTCGGGGCAGGCCGCCTTTCTTCGGCAGGACATCATGCTCAAGGTCGGCGGCATCGTGGCGAAGCACGGCGCCGACTTCGCATTTCCGACGACGACGATCGACCTGCCGGCCGGAACGAAATCTCCGGCCTGAATCGATTCAGCTTCGTGTGCTGGGAGTCATCGCGGCTTCCGCCACGAAGTCCCGCCACGGATCGGTGAGTGACAGGGCGAGTTCGAGAAGCACGGCGGAGATCTCGCCACGGGACTGCGAGGACAGCAGCACGCCATGGTGTGCGAGTCCGTACGAGACCACCAGCAGGTACTGCAGCAGACCGCGCAGGCGTTCGTCGGCATCCGCAGCGTCGGCGAATCTCGTCTTGGAGAGATCCTTGAGCCTCTTCAGCTCGTCGAGTTCGATGCCGTCTTCGAGCAGGACGGACTTCCACTGTTCGGGGCCGTCCGTGACGGCGTGTTCGAGCCAGGCGTCCGCATCGTCCTGCTGCAGGCGTTCGATCAGGTGATCGACGGGGCGTCGGGTGGGTTCGAAGGCCACTCGGAGCAACCCCGAGACGAGACTCGAGTCGAATGTCTCCGGATCGGGCGGGTTCGTGTCGTGGTCACTCATGATGTGATCTCCATGAGTCGCTGGATCTCGCTGTTGACGTCGGATTCACGAACACCGTCGATGAGGATCCGGTCGCGGACCGCCTGCTTGAATCGTCCCGTGGCGGTTCGCACCATCACCGCGGCCTGGGACGGTGTCACGTCGAATTCGCCGACGAACTCCTTGTAGGGAAGTCCGTCGACGTGATGTCTGATGAAGAGTCTCCAGTGGTCCTCGAGTCCATCGGCCTCGCACGATCGCGATGCTTCGAGCCAGGCATCGCGAACCATCGCCTGCGCCCAGGCGCGATCGAAGTCGGCGTCCGCATTCTCGATCATGGGTGTGACGGGGTCTTCACCGAGCGAAGAGCCGCCGCTTCGCTTCTGACGGCGGATCTCCTCCTTCAGGAAGAAGAGGAAGCCGTTGATCAGCCATCTGCGCAGCCGCATGTTGCTTTCTCGCCACTGATCGAAGTAGCCGTCGCGGGCGAGTCTGCTGGCGAAGAAGCCTGCCACCATGTCCTCCGGTTCGCCCAGCGAGCGAAGGCTCGAGCCGAGGAAGTAGACCTTGAGGGGGTGGGCGTAGACGGACATGATGTGTTCGTTGACGAGGCTGCGTCCGTCATCTCCGTCCCGGAGCTGATCGTGGATCCAGGTTCCCATCGTGTTGGGAAAGACGTCCTTCTTGTCACGATCGTTGGACATGCTCGCCATGGTACACTTCGATCCGGTGCCGAAATGCTCGAGATCACCCGATCACTGCACATCCCTGAAAATGAGCTTCGCATGGAATGCACGCGGGGAACCGGCCCCGGCGGTCAGAGCGTCAACAAGCTCGAAACCTGCGTGACGCTCTGTTTCGATGTGGAGAACTCCGCCTCGCTCAGCGATTCGCAGCGGTCGAAGATCGTCTCACACCTCGCTTCGAGAATCACGGTGGACGGCGTCCTCCGGGTCACTTCGCGGACGCATCGGACGCAGTTGGCCAACCGGCGGGCGGTGACCGAGCGGTTCGTCGAACTCGTTCGTGCGGCGCTGGCGCCCCGGAAGAGTCGAAAGCCCACGCGGGCGACCAGGGCATCCAAGGAACGCCGACTGAAGTCGAAGCGGGAACGCGGCGACATCAAGAAGGGCCGAGGAGGCAAGTGGAGCTGAATCCGAGTTCGTCGGCAGCCGTGGGGGTGCGGGTCTACTGGTTGTTCGGGGTCGTGGATTCGTTCCACTTCGCTTCCTGATCCTTGACGAGATCGGACTTCTCGCCCGGAGCATTCTCGAAGCTCGAGGGAGTCTCCTCGGCGCCCTGCTTCAGATTCTTGCCCTGTTCCTCCCAGCCTTCGACGAATCCCTGATTGCCCTGGTTGGCCGAGCAGCCGGCGATCATTGCGACGATCGAGCAGAGTGCGATGCGTTTCATGTTGATGTCCCTTTCAAGTGTTTGAACCCGCTGGTCGGGTCAGTTCGTCTGCAGGCCGGCGAAGGCCTGGATGCTTTCCTCGATGACGCGGTGCGCGTCGTCGCGGTCCTTCCATCCGTAGGTGTCCGCATGCTTGCCTTCGAGGTCCTTGTAGATGTGGAAGAAGTAGTCCACTTCCCGCAGTACGTGCTTGGGGATGTGTTCGAGTCCGGTCATCTCGGTTCGTCTCGGATCCGTCGTCGGTACGGCCAGGATCTTGTGATCCTGCCCCTTCTCGTCGCGCATGCCCAGCACCCCGAGAGGGCGGACCTCAAGCACGGCTCCGGTGAAGCAGTATCCATCGAGAAGCACCAGGACGTCGAGCGGATCTCCATCCTCCGCGTGGGTGCCGGGGATGAATCCGTAGGCCCCGGGATAGTGCACGGGCGAATAGAGGGTCCGGTCGAGCTTGAACACGTTCAACTGCTTGTCGTACTCGTACTTGTTGCTCGAGCCGGACGGAATCTCGATGACGGCGTTCAGCACCCGAGGAGGTTCGGGGCCGGGGGGGATTTCAGTGAGGTAGTTGGGCACGTTTCGGATCTCCGTGGCTCGTCTGCATCATGGTAGCCGAAGCCCATTTGACGCCGGCAATCGGATTCAGACCAGTGTTCGAAGGACTTCGATGGTGCGATCGATGCCGTCGTCGTCGACCATCAGGTTGAGTACGGCCCGCATCGTGCGGGGGCCCACGGCGAACATGCGGATGCCGGCCGCATCCAGTCGCTCGCTGAACCCGTCCGCCTCGCCGGGGACATCGAAATACACGATGTTGGTCTCGACGGGAGCGGGCCCCGGTTCGAGTCCGGGGATGTCGACGATGGCGTCGGCAAGTCTTCGAGCGCGACGATGATCGTCGGCGAGCCGGGCACGATTGTGTTCCATCGCATGCAGGCAGGCGGCGGCGAGCATTCCGCTCTGCCGCATCGTTCCTCCCAGCAGCTTGCGGATCCGGTGCACCCTGTGGATCGATTCTCGGTCTCCGGCCACGATGGAGCCGACCGGGCAGCCCAGTCCCTTGGAGAAGCAGGCCGAGACCGTATCGAAGCATCTCGCGTATTCGGCGGGTTCGATGCCCGTCGCGGCGCAGGCGTTCCAGATCCGCGCGCCATCCAGATGGCATCGCATGCCGTGCCTGCGCGCCATGGCGGTGACGGCTTCGGTGCGCTCCATCGGCCAGATGGTTCCACCTCCGCGATTGTGGGTGTTCTCCGCGACCAGAAGGGCGGAGTTGGGAAAGTGGGCATCCTTGTGCTGGACGGCGGCTTCCACGTCTTCGGCCGAGAACTGACCACCCGCTCCGTCCAGGAGGCGAATGGAGCAGCCTGAGATGGCGGCCCAGGCGCCGGATTCGTAGAGGTAGATGTGATTGTCGCGATGCGTGACGATCTCGTCGCCGGGTTGGGTATGGGCGCGGATGGCGGCCTGATTCGCCATCGTGCCCGAAGGCACGAAGCAGGCCGCTTCCTTTCCGAAGAGATCCGCAACGGCGTCCTGGAGTTTCAGGACCGTGGGTTCGTCGCCCAGGACGTCGTCGCCGAGTTCGGCTTCGAGCATGGCGTGCTTCATCGCCTCGGAGGGCAGCGTGATGGTGTCGCTTCGCAGGTCGGCGTGGATCTTCATGCCGACCAGTCTAGCGGCTTCACTCGGTATCCAGAACCGCGCCGCAGTCGGCCTGGCCGACTCGATGTGCATCCTCGTCTCTTCGGACGGAATCGCCGTCAATCGGGCGAATCCGTAGATCAGCAGGCGCCATGTGGCGACCAGTCCGATGTTGAACCGGGGTGTGATGCATCCGAGCCCGCCATGTGTTCCGAGCAGGGGCAGGTCACCGCGACGAGAATCACGGTCCGGCCGCCGATGGTCCACGCCCCGAGGATCTCGGCCAAAAGTGGAGCAGCCTCCTGGAACCGTTCCAGGAGGCGCCCACGCGCAAGGGATGAGAGTTTGAATCGGGGTGTTCGCCCCGGGAGTGTCTTGGGTTTCACTGCTTCAGAAGCAGGAAGGTGGAGGAGTCATCCGCCTTCATCAGGTACTGCGTTCGAGAGAGGCTTGATCTCACAGTTGAGACTGATAAATCGAAATATGAGGCTCTGGAATCACCTCAGGGGTCCTGAGAGCCTGTTTTTCAGGAAATGCATCCGGCAATGGGCGTGATGTGGAACCCGGGGGGCTTCGGGCACGAACATGTTCTTCGGCGGGCACACAACCCACCGCGAACTCGAGAATCTGATGGACGGCGGCACTGAATGGTGGGACCGCCGTCCAATGCGGCCGGGACCACGTCCCGGCCGCCATCGTTTTCATCACGGATTGAAAGCCCGGTTGGCCGATATTCCAGAGATCCCGAATCCAACTCTGGAGACCCCACCGCATGACAACCGCCACCGCACCCCGAATGGGCCTGGGACTGGGCAGCCGCCTCTCCCTGATGATGTTTCTCCAGTACGCGATCTGGGGGGCATGGCTTCCTCTTCTGTGGAGTTTCCTGCACGACTATCGCGGCTTCAGCTCGGGTGACATCGGTTGGATCTTCATGGCGGGAGGTGTCGGCGCCATCTTCGGCCCCTTCATCGCGGGACAGATCGCCGATCGCCGGTTCAACACGGAGAAGTTCCTGGGCATCAGCCACATCCTGGGGGGGATCCTCGTGTGGCAGCTCGCGTGGATCGACAGCTACTGGGTGTTCTTCGGATTCTCGATCCTCTACTCGCTCATCTATTCTCCGACGCTCGCCCTGACCAACTCGCTCTCCTTCCACCACATGCCGGATCGGGATCGTGATTTCGGTTTCGTGCGTCTCTGGGGAACCGTCGGTTGGATCGTGGTCGGCGTCGGCATCGGACAGTGGCTTCTGCACAACTATTCCCTTCCGGAAGGAACCCCCGAGAAGGAACAGGTCGTGAACTACGCCAAGGGCATGGTCGACGCATTCAAGATCAGCGCGATCATCGGCATCGGCATGGGCATCTACTGCTTCACGCTTCCGAGGACTCCTCCCCGGAAGGGCGAATCATCCTTCGCGATCGGAGAGGCCGTCTCCGAGTGTTCGAGGATGCCGCTTCGACTTCTCTTTCTGATCGCCGTCCCGGTGAGCATGATCCACCAGTTCTACTTCGTCTACACCGCCGGATTCCTCGGGAAGTATCAGGAGCAGCACGAATCCACCGTCGAGGCGATCAACAGCGTCTTCGGAGTCGGTGGTGGCGGACTGATGACCATCGGGCAGATGGCGGAGATCCTGGTGCTCTTCCTGATTCCGTTCGTCGCCGCCAAGTGGTCACGCAAGTCGCTGCTGGCGGTGGGCCTGTCGGCGTACGCCCTGCGGATGTTCCTCTTCTCGCAGCTCGCCTGGCTGGAGACGACGTTCGGCGTCCCCGAGACCGTCACGCTGCTGGTCGGAATCGGCCTGCACGGTCTCTGCTTCGGCTGCTTCATCTTCGTGGCGTTCATGGTGGTCGACGAGGAATGCGGCGGCGACATCAAGGCGAGTGCGCAGAACCTGTTCAACCTCGTCATCGTCGGTGTCGGTGTCGTGGTGGGAAGTCTGGTCGCGGGATACATCGGCGACTATGCAACCGGTACCGATGGAGCCGTCGACTACACGACGCTCTTCTCCATTCCGATGTGGGCGGCGCTGGTGTGCCTCGCGGTGCTGCTCGGGTTCTATCCCCGCAGCAGAAGGCATGCAGGTGGCTGATCAGGAGTCGGCCGGATCGACGCTGCGGTAGGCCTCGATGAGGGCGACCTCGCCCTCCTTGCCGCCGATGCTCTTGCCGTGCTCCATGCCCACGATGCCGTCGTACCCGCGGCGGTGCATGTGCTTGAACACGTTGGCGTAGTTGATCTCGCCCGTGCCCGGCTCCCGGCGGCCGGGGTTGTCTCCGACCTGGAAGTAGGGGATGTGGTCCCACCCCGCGTTCATGTGGTCGATGAGGTTTCCCTCGGTGGCCTGCTGGTGGTAGAGATCCTGGAGGATCCGGCACGAGGGGGAGTCGACGGCTTTCATGATCTCGATGGACTGCGGGGTGTAGCGAAGGAACTGCCCGCGGTGATCTCGCCAGTTGAGCGGTTCGCACACCATCACGATGCCGTGCGGTTCGAGTACGCCGGAAGCCTGCTTGAGAGCCTCGATGACGTTGGCGGTCTGCGTGTCCATGGGGACGCCGTCGGCGACCTCGCCGCAGACCACGGTCATCCAGGTGGCGTTGGTGCGCTTGGCGACCTCGACCGATTCGCGGGCGTTCTCGACGAAGCGGGCTCGCTCGTCGGCGCTGCCGGTCGTGAGGCTGGGTTTCCATGCCCCATCCATGTTCATCACGAACACGCCCATTCGCATGTCGTTTCGTTCGAGTGCAGAAGCGATGCGCTGCTGGTCTTCGGCCGAGCGGCTGCGCATGCCGTTGTCCTCGAGCGAGCGGAAGCCTGCTTCGGCCATGAAGTCGATCTGATCCACGGCGTCGTCGCCGGCATGGTTCTTGAACATGCCGAGATGCGGCGCGTAGTCGAGGGTGAAGGCGTTGCCGGCGGATCTCCCGGTCGTCTCGGACCCCGCATCGCGGCCGAGGGCGTTGCGGCCGAGTCCGGCTGCGATCGACGCGGCCGCGGTGGTGGTGATGAATTCACGTCGCTGCATGAGGCGTTCCATTCGTGTTCAGATCAACTGGTCCTTGCCGGGTCGCGGCACGGGAGGCGTCTCGATGTCGCCGAACTCGTACGAGGCGGGGGTCAGGTCGAGCTGCGAGTTCATGGCCTGATCCCACGTCACGTCCTGGCCGGTGTATGCGGACATGCGGCTCATGATCGCGGTCAGGGTCGATTCGGCCACCCGACGCCCTTCGTTGAGGCGGGGGCCTTCGCCGCGAATGCTCGCAACGAGGTCCAGGTGTTCCTGCACGTATGGATTCGGCTTCGGGCCGTCGAAGGTCCATTCGGATTCACCGACGATGACGGACCGTCCCGGGTGCAGGTGCAGCGTGCCTCTGGTGCCGTGGATGTGCTCCTCGACCCGTCCGGAGCATCCGTCCGTCTGGCGGCACATGCTGATCGCGTGCCGGTCGCCGGGGTACTCGAGGTCGATGGCGAAGTGGTCGAAGATGTGGCCGTACCGTTCCTCGGTGCGCATCTGGCGTCCACCCATTCCGACGGCCTTGACCGGCGGACCGCCCATGGCCCAGTTCACGACGTCCAGATTGTGGATGTGCTGTTCGCAGATGTGATCGCCGCTGAGCCAGGTGAAGTACAGCCAGTTCCGAAGCTGCCACTCCATCGGGGACCAGTCGTCCCGCGGCTCGTGGCTCCAGAGGCCGCCCATGTTCCAGTAGCAGCGTCCCATCACCACGTCGCCGATGGCGCCGTTCTGGATCTGTTCCATGGCTGCGATGTAGTTCGGCTGGTGTCGGCGCTGGGTTCCCGCGACGACCGACAGTCCCTGCCGGTCCGCCGATTCGGCGGCGGTGATGACGCGGCGGACTCCGACCGGATCGACCGCGACCGGCTTCTCCATGAACACGTGGTGTCCCTGCCTGACGGCCTCCTGGAAGTGGTACGGCCTGAAGTGCGGAGGCGTGGCGAGAATGACCATGTCGATGTCGTCTCGCGCCATCAGCTGCTTGTAGGCGTCGATGCCGGTGTAGGTGTTCTCCTCGGTCACCGCGACCTGGGATCGATGGTCCTCCTGATCACGCAGGTGTCCGAGGCTCGACTGGAGCCGGTCGGGAAAGAGATCCGCCATGGCGACGATGTGGGTGGTGGGGCTCGCCTGCATCGCGTTGACGGCGGCGCCGGTCCCGCGGCCGCCGCAGCCGACCACGCCGCATCGAACCATGTCCTTGCCCTGTGCATTCACACTGCGTGCCAGCGCGAGCGGCGTGGCGGCGATCGCCGCTCCCGCCGCGGTCGTGGCCACGAAGCTTCGGCGGGTCAGTTCGGTGTCGTTCCATTTGTCCATGTCGATCTTCCTCTGTTCAGGATTGCAGTGCCCGTTCCATGCGGTCCGCGATCACGGTCAGGCGTGCCGTATCACCGCCACCGACCTCGGCGCTGGCCCATCCGGACCATTCCAGGCGATCGAGGGCTGCGCCCACCGCCGGCCAGTCGCAGTCTCCGTCTCCGATCTCGACGCCGAACCCCTTCCACACGCCTTCCTCGCGCATCCGCGTCAGGCTGTATTCCTTCACGTCGAGCTTCATGATGCGTGGGCCGAGTACGTCGATGCACTCGGCGGGACGTGCGTAGCGGACCATGTTTCCGACATCGAAGAAGAATCCGACGCGCGGCGATCCGATCTCGTCGATGTAGCGTGCCTGTTCGTGGGGGCCCATGAGGAATCCGTTCCAGACGTTCTCGATGGCGATCTTCATGTTCAACTCATCGCACAGCGGAAGGACCTTGCGGATCTCATCCTGCGAGCGTGTCCAGACCTCTCCGTAGGTGACGGTGTCGTTGACGACTCCGGGAACCAGCAGGACCGTGGTGGCGCCGTAGGCGTGGGCGTCCCGGATCGCGGTCTCGAGCGCGGCGACGCCGCGGGCCCGGACCTCCGGATCCGGATCGGACAGCGTGTCCTGCCAATGCACCGAATCGACGACTCCCGGAATCTCCATGCCGGTCGCCTCACGCGCGGCGAGGACTTCGTTGCGGTCGAGGTTGCTGGGGCTGTCCATCTCGACGCCTTCGAATCCGGCCGCCTTGGCGGACTGGAACTTCTCCAGCACGGTGTCGCCGTCGGCGATCATGCCGTACTTGACGGCCTTCTTGATGTCCCGCTTGCGCGTTCCTTCGGGCATGGCGTCTCCCTGCTGCCGGGTCAACCGGCCTGCGGCCTGCGCGGTTCCCGCCAGCGCGGCGGAGGAGGCGAGCATCGCCGTGGAGGATTTCAGGAACTGGCGTCGGTCTGGATTCCTCATCTTCACGCTCCCTTGTCGTCGGGCCTGGGTACCGGAGGCATTTCGAGATCGGCGAATGCGTATTCGCTCGGGCCGAGTCGGTTCTGGGAGTTCAACGCATCGTCGTAGGTGACGACGCCGCCGCCGTAGGCGGCTTCGCGTCCCATGATGGACATGAGCGTGCTCTGGGCCATGAAGTCGCCGTCGTTGATCGTCTCGCCGTTGCGGATGGCCCGGAAGAGTTCGTCGTGTTCGACCTGGTACATGTTCGGATTCGCACCGTTTCGTGGGAATCTCCAGGTCTCCTCGTTGGAGCCGTTGCGGATGATCTGCGTCGGTCCCCAGCTGTTGACCGAGCAGTTGCCCTCGGATCCGATGATGTATTCCGTGTTGTCGCCCCAGCACTTCGGGATCTGCCGGCACATGTGGAATGCCCGGGCCCCGTCGTCGTACTCGTAGAGCACCCCGAAGTGATCGTAGATGTCGCCCGATTCGAGCCCTTCGCGGCAGAGTCGTCCGCCGACCGCGTAGCAGCGGGAGGGAGGTCGGTTGTTCATGGCCCAGTTGATCTTGTCGACGGCATGGCAGGCCTGCTCGACGATGTGGTCTCCGCCGAGCCAGTTGAAGTGCTGCCAGTTGCGCATCTGCCATTCCATGTCCGACCAG
Source organism: Phycisphaerales bacterium UBA3160 (assembly GCA_002364485.1). Taxonomy (GTDB): domain Bacteria; phylum Planctomycetota; class Phycisphaerae; order Phycisphaerales; family SM1A02; genus UBA854. Next base: position 113,854 of record DEYK01000025.1, on the reverse strand, counting down.
CCCTCCTGCCGGGGTCGCTTGCCGAGTGGTCCGGTCAGGTAGGTGGAGTGCACGGTATGGATGTCGCCGATCGCTCCGTCGTGGAGTCGGGCGTAGCATTCGCGGTTGGGCATGTTGTATCGCCAGCAGAACCCGGACATCAGATTGAGATTCCGTTCACGGGCCATCTTCGCGGTTTCGATCACGCTGCGGACCCCGGTGCCGTCGACCGCCATCGGCTTCTCGGTGAAGACGTGCTTGCCGGCATCGATCGCCGCCCGCATGTGGGCCGGGCGGAAGTGGGGCGGCGTGGTCAGGATCACCACGTCGACATCGCTGTCGACGACTTTTCGGTAGGCGTCGAATCCGGTGAAGCGTCTGTCTTCGGGAACCTGCACGCGTTCGCCGGCATGGGCGACGAGGTTGCCGTGACTCGACTGGAGTCGATCGTCGAACGCGTCGCCCATGGCCCAGAGGACGACGCCCGGATCGGCGTTCAGCGCCTGTCCGGCGGCTCCGGTGCCGCGTCCGCCGCAGCCGATGAGTCCGACCTTGATCGTGTCGTCGCCCCGGATCCAGCCAAGGGAGGGGGAGACGAGTGATGCGGCTCCGATCGCGGCGGTCGAGGTGTGGACGAACTGTCGTCGAGTGAAGTCGTTGCCGGGTTTCGATGCGTCGCTCATGTGCTGCTCCTGTGGTTCAACGTGGTGCATCGCAGACGATGCGGAATCCGACGAACGGCGCATCCGCCAGCCACCAGATGCTGCGGGGGATCTGCGGATCACTTTCGTTCCAGTCCTTCGTGTCGGGTTGGCTGCTGCCGCAGCCGAGTTCCTCGATGGTCGAGAGGTACGATCCTCCCATCACGACCCCGGCGCCGTCGCCCGTGGTCGCCCACTCCGCGATGTTGCCATGCAGATCGTGGAACCCAAGGGCATCGGCCTTCTTGGTGGCGATGGGATGGGTGGTCCAGTCGGCGTTCGCCTCGTACCAGGCATGGTCGCTCATCGTGTCCAGGGTGACGGCTCCGAGCTCGCAGGCCCGACTCCATTCCCTGGTGGTGGGAAGCCGCCAGGTGCGCCCGGTCAGTTCGCTCAGCCATCGGCAGAACGAATCGGCTCCGCGTCGGGACATCGAGATCGCGGGATAGCCGGCGTGGCCGAATCCACGATCGACGAGCATGTACGGACGCGTCGGACGCGTTTCCGCTTCGGGCGTGCCCTTGACCGGCAGCTCGTCGACATCGAAGACGAACGCATCGAACGCATCCCAGTCGATTTCGGCCCGGCTCATCCAGAAGGACTCGACCCCGTCGCCGGCCGGCACGGGAATCAGATCGATCTTCAGGCCGGTCGTGCCGATGTTCTGGGTGAACGGCCCCAGCGGTTCACTGGCGCAGCAGCCTGTCAGCAGGGCCGCGACCAGGGAAATCGCTCCCGACATGCAGATCGTCTCACGATGCTTGGGTATGGTTTCCTTCATGTCCAGATCCTTCGCTCTCCCTTGGTTCCTCATCATACTGCTGATCCCGGCTGCCTCAGTCGGTTGTCGGGGTTCCGGACGAGAGAACTCCGCGGGCGTCGATGGGAAGGCCGGAGCAGCCGCTCAGGTCGGTTCCTCGATCGACGAACCCTTCAAGTATGCGCGGGTTCGGCTTGGAACCACGGTTCGTATCCATATACATGGAGTCTCCAGGATCAGAGCCGAGCATGCCGCAAACGAGGCCTTTCGGCGGATCGAGATCCTTGATCAGGTGCTCAGCGACTACAGGCTGGACAGCGAAGTGATCCAGCTGCGGACAAGGGCTCCGGGCGAGGTGATCGGGATCAGTGCCGATCTGCTGGCGGTTCTGGATCGATCCAGGGAGATTTCGGCCCGCTCCGGTGGGGCCTTCGACGTCACATCCGGGCCACTGACGCTCCTGTGGCGAACGGCCTTTGCATCGGGTTCGCTTCCGACGGAGGAAGAGGTCGCGGCAGCGGCTTCGAAGGTGGGTTGGTCGTTCATGCATGTCGATTCGGATCGATCGACCGTGCAGTTCGATCTGAGCGGAATGAGTCTGGACTTCGGGGGCATCGGCAAGGGGTGGATCGCCGACCGGGCTCTGGAGGTCCTGGTCGGGCACGGCTGCCCGGCAGCCCTGGTGGACATCGGCGGAGATCTCGCCATCGGAGACCCTCCACCGGGACGCGAGGGCTGGCGGGTGGGGGTCTCGCTCGACGCGGCCGATTCGACGCGATCCTTGATGCTCTCCAACTGCGGCGTGGCCACCTCCGGCGATGCCGAGCAGCATCTCGTCGTGGACTCCGTCCGCTACTCGCATCTGCTGGATCCGAGAACAGGTTGGCCGCTGCAGCTGGTGCGGGCCGTTTCGGTGATGTCGATCGATGCGGCAACGGCCGATGCCCTGGCTTCCGCGGTCTGCGTTCTGGGGCCCGTGGCCGGCCGCTCGCTCGTTGATCGCTGGCCCGATTCGATGATCCTCGCCTCCCGGTTGGACTAGGGCTGTCACTTCGGCAGCGTTTTTCGGGTCTTGTCAGTTCGGAGCCCGATTCGTCGCACCGTCGGGGTCCAGAGGTGGACATCCCGAACGATACGAACATCCGTTCGCATGTTCGGCCCTGCCGGGCCCGGAAACCGTGCTCGCACTCGTGGAATCCTCCTCGCGGAAGCCGCGCGGTCGGGTTTGGCACGCCGATTGTGATGTCTTTCTCCGCAGCGACATCGCCGAATGATTCCGAGTGGTTCGGATCCGGCCCGTCGCAAGGCGAATCAAAGGAGATCTGCCATGACTCTTCATACACGAATGGCACCGACTGCCCCGATCGCCCGCGTTCAGAATCAGTTCGACAGGATTCTCGAGACGTCGATGAACACCGCCATGATGCCCGTCGCCATGCCTCTGCATGGTCCCGTCATGCCGATGCTCAACGTCTACGAGGACGTTGATTGCATCATCGTCGAAGCCGAACTGCCAGGAGTCCCCCTGGATGACGTGGACGTCACGGTCATCGGCAACCAGCTGACCATCACAGGTCGACGCACGCTGCTGATTCCCGAGGAGGCCGCAATCGTTTCGAAGGAACGCGGCTCACTCAAGTTTCATCGCACCGTGGTTCTACCCGCGATGGTTCGCGAAGAAGGCATCAGCGCTTCGATGCGAAAGGGCATTCTGACCGTCAGTCTGCCTCGCATCGACGCAATCATCGATCGACGATTCCCGATGGCCTGAGGCCACGAGGACCCGATCAAGAGAAACTTTCCACATAAGGAGCCATGTGATGGCTATCAAAGTACAAGTCAAAGGCGACCAGAAGTTCGACAACTCGTTTGCTGACAGCTCCCGCTGCAACGGCACCTACATCAACGATGCATTCGGCGTGAATCCCTACACGACCACGACGCTTGACGGCACCTTCGGAACCCCCTTCGTGGGAAACCAGGTCCCTGCCAGCCTCGTGAGCCTGTACGGTTCAAACGGATTCCAGCCCTCCTTCACGGGATTCAATCCCATGATCGGAAACACCGCATCCCAGGTTCCGTTCGCATCCACCGTCAATCCGTTCACGGGTGCGGTCAGCTACGGCGTGAATCCATTCACCACCGGATCGGCAAGCACCTTCGCACCATCCGTGAATGCATTCGGACAGATCGTTCCCACGATCAACCCGGCATTCGCATCGGTCGCAGGCACCGCTCCCTTCCAGGGTTGGACCGTTCCCGCCACGACCGAGTTCCTCTCCGCCGCAACACCGTCCTTCGACCGCTTCGGCATGCAGACCCCGACCGTGTCATCCCTGTCCGGAATGACTCCAGCCTGGTCCTCGATGCAGCCCACCACCGTCGGTGGTTCGAGCGTCTCTCCGTTCGCCCTCCAGGCACAGCAGTACGCCGCCGCCGCGACCCTTCCCTGGATGCAGGCACAGCAGGAGGCAGCCTGGGGCGTGAATCCCATGACCGGCGCCTGGTCCGGTTCGACCACTCCCATGGGAATGGTCGATCCATCCATCGCACTCAACGGTTCGAGCTCCGTCTCCACCCCGTGGAACACCACGCTCGCTGCCGGTCCCGTCGCTCCGCGGTCCACGATGACCAGCTTCGTTCCCGTCGACATCTATGAGAACGAGGACGAGTACATCCTTCTGGCCGACATGCCCGGCGCCTCCATCGAGGACGTCGACATCCTCGTCGAAGCCCAGAGCCTCGTCATCAAGGGACTGATCAAGCCCATGAACTGGGAGAAGTCCGGCATGGGTCTCAACACCGTGTCACTGCTTCAGGAGAAGCCTGCGATCAAGAACATCGAGCGGGTCTTCCCCCTGGGCAGCAACGTCCTCACGGACAAGCTCACCGCCAAGCTGATCGACGGCATCCTCACGATCAAGCTTCCGAAGGTGAAGGTCGGATGCACTTCGGCTCATCGAGTCGCGGTCGCAACCGTCTGACGTCTCCGGAACGACGAGATTCCTTCGTCGGATGAGAAGAACCCCCCGGGTCCTGCAGACCCGGGGGGTTCTCGTTTTTGCCGTCACGAGGCACGACTGCCGCATCGCGAAAACTCCTGCCATGGTGGCAGCGTCGGTTGCAGGAACGACCCCGCTGGCGGCCTGGCGATGCGGCATCTGGTTTGGCATGGCCATTGCTTCGTATCAGACAGCTCGAAACGATCGGGCATGAACGACAACAGGCCGTGAATCGGAACGGCCACATGAAACGGAGGTTTGTCATGAACACGCAAGCACTTCTCACACCGAACAACGCGCTCAACCGCACTCGTTACGGAATCGAACGTCTCTTCGAGACGATGGTTCCCTCCCTCGTCCGCAACATCGGTCTTTCGGACTCCGCCATCGGCGGCCCGGCTCTGAACCTGGTCGAGAACGATGACCAGCTGTTCGTCGAAGCCGAACTCCCCGGAGTCGCATTCAGCGACGTCGAGATCACCGTCGCGGACAACACGCTCACCGTCAGCGGCACCCGTGTCCTGTCGGCACCGGACGACGTGAACGCACTCCGTCAGGAACGCAGCGACTTCGTCTTCGAGCGTTCGCTGGTGCTTCCCACCCAGGTCGATGTCGATGCCGTCGAGGCTCGCATGACCAACGGCGTCCTGAGCATCACCCTCCCGAAGGTGACCGAGAGCCGTACTCGTCGGATCGCAGTCAACGAAGCCTGATCGGGCCCGTCCCATGGGAGACGACCCGTCAATCGAATCAAGGAGAACAGCCATGACCACGTTCACCACCAACGAAGAACTGAACACCAAGACCCCCGCCGCCTGCTGTCAGGCAAGGGACAACCAGTGCCTCGCCAAGAACCCGCACACCTATCGGGCACCAGTCGACGTCTACGAAGCCAAGGATCGATTCATCGTGCTCGCAGACATGCCTGGTACATCGCCGGACGGCATCGAGATCACCGTCGACGGCAACATGCTCGAGATGATTGGCAAGGTGGCTGACCGATACGAGCAGCTCGGCAGCACCTCACGACAGGAATACGGAATCGGAGACTTCCACCGACACTTCAGAATCGGATCCGGAATCGTCACCGAAGACATCAGCGCGACATATCGCGATGGAATCCTGAATGTGAATCTGCCCAAGCAGCCCGTGGTCCAGCCACGCAAGGTGCAGGTGATGGGAGGCTGATCCATACCGATCAGTCTCCGGGACAGGCCGCCTGAAGTGGTGGGACGGCCCGTCTGCTCCAACCTGACGACCACCCTCCGGCACGGAATCCGCACATGCGGGTTCCGTGTCGTTGCAATTGCACGTCGATTCGCCGATGACAGAAGGGGTCGGGGATCGTATCCTGTCGCCGGATCGAATCATCGTGTCCAGCAACCTCAGGAGTGATGCCGAATGAGCAGCAATGCCCCCGCAATCCCCGACCTTCGTCAGATCATGCGTGAACATCGCGGGCTGTTTCTGGCCGAGGGGATCATCTTCCTGATCCTCGGGTGCGCCGCCGTCGTGTTCTCGATCTTCGCCACGTACATCCTGGCCAACTTCATCGGCTGGATGTCTCTGGTCGTGGGCATCCTGCTGTTCATCCGTGGAGTCGGCCTCTCGAACACCGACGATCGCGGTTCGATCCTCCTGACCGGAATCATGTTCGCAGTCCTCGGCGTGGTGGTCATCTCGTGGCCATGGGCGGCCATGGAGGGTCTGACGCTCTTCATGGGCGCATTCTGCATCCTGCGGGGAATCATGGACATGGCCGGCCTGCCGCATCGGTCCTCCTCGACGGCGGGCCTGCAGGTCTTCAGCGGGATCTGCGGACTCGTGTTGGGCATTCTCCTGCTGCTCGAATGGCCCAGCGACGCCGAGTGGGCTCCGGGTCTGCTCTTCGGGGTCCAGTTGTTCTTTCTGGGGTTGGGGACGTTGGCCGTCTGGAACGCCCTTGATCATCCGGAGGTCTCGGGGGTTTCGTCCGAAGAGGCCTGATGCGGATCAACCGGCCTGCCGAACCAGTTCCGACAGTCGCGTCGACTTGAAGCCGCGCTGGAGTCGGCCGATCGCCTGGTGCTCGATCTGTCTGACACGTTCTCTGGTGATGCCGAGTTCTCTTCCGATCTCCTTGAGGGTCATCGGATCGCTGCCATCGAGGCCGAACCGCATGCGCAGGATGTCGTTGGTGACCTCGTCGAACTGCTGCAGCAGGGAACGGACCTTCCTGACGTCGTCGTTGTGTTCAGCCGGGCTGGAGAACTGACGCGAGTCCGCACACGTGTCCAGCGGATGCGAACGCCCGGTCTCCTCCGGGCCGCTGGTGGTGACGGATCGCTCGACGGCGGCCATCGTGCGCTGGATCAGATCGAGCTTGCTTCGAGGGACCTCCATGGCCTTCGCCAGTTCGGCACTGGATGGTGAACGGCCGAGGTGCTCCTCGAGGTCGCGCACCGCTTGCCGCCAGTTGGACATGCGTTGGAGCATGTACGCGGGAATGTGCATCGGTTGGCGGGCATTCATGATCTTCCGCTTGATGGTCTTCTTGATCCACCACGTGGCATAGGTCGAGAACCGGTTTCCGTAGGCCGGATCGAATCGCTCCACCGCGCGGATCAGACCGAGGTTTCCCTCGTTGATCAGTTCCAGCAGCGGAATGCCGCTTCGGACGAACTGCTTGCTGATGCTGACCACCAGACGCAGGTTCGCCTCGATCATGTGGTTCTTGGAGCATTCGCACTGCTCGTTGATGATCTGCCACGCGAGCGTCTTCTCCTGCTCGGCGGTGAGCAGCGCCACGCTGCTGATTTGATTGAGATAGAGTTCGAGATCGTCGCGGACGCGTGATTGGTTCATGAGAGGGCCCTGAATCGGCGCGCAACGACTACGAGACGGACATGAAGGCGCGATGGGCACCGTGTCGTTGGCGATCAGCAGTTGATTGAACGTGTCAGGTCGTGCACACGACCCGCGAGTGAGAAATGGGAGTCCTTCGGATCTCCGCCGCCCCCCGGTCGGTCGAAGATCCTTGAACTCCACCTCTGCTACGGGTTCGATGCGGGGTGGTTCGCGGCTATTTCAGGAAATCGACGGACGCGACGTACGAACCCGGTTTAGGCTCCGTCAACCGGGGTCGCCCGATTCAAGGGTTCTTCAACGATCGGACGAAGTCGCCGGTTCGGGCGCGGTCTGCTCGGATTCGATCTTGCCCAGGAACATCTCCGCGAGTGCCTCGTAGATCGAGGTTCTGCAGATCAGATGGGAGCATTGGTAGGCCACGATCGCCACGCCGATCAGCGGAATCGTCATGTACCTCGCACCGGTCATCTCCACCATGATGACCGCGCAGGTCAACGGACTCTGGACCACGCCGGTGAAGTAGCCGACCATGAACATCATGATGATGGCCTTGTGGTCGATTCCCGGGAAGAGGGTGTCGACCCATGGAATCAGGTTCTGTCCCAGTCCGGCGCCGACCGAGAGGCTCGGGTCGAACAAGCCGCCGGGGATCCCGCTGATGAGGCTGAAGAAACTGGCTCCCGCCTTGACCAGTGGATAGTGCCAGGGGTACTCGACGCCCTCGATCAGGATCTGATCGGCCTGGGGATAGCCGCTGCCGTAGCTTTCGCCACCGGAGGCCCAGCCGAGCAGTGCGAGGCTGCCGCCGATGACCAGCGGAGTGACCCAGCAGTTGATCTTCATGCAGAAGCCGACGAGTCCCGTGCCCTTGACCACGCATTGCGCGAAGAATCCGCCGAGGAATCCGCCGATGATTCCGATGAAGATGACCGAGCACCACTGCAGGATGTTCCATGAGCCGGCGTCGGCGTTGACCTGTCCGTAGAACAGGTAGTCCGGGTCGTCCATGCCCTGCAGCATCAGCAGCAGGATGACCACCACGCAGGCCACGAGGACGGTGCGGATGATGGTTCCCGCATTGTTCTTTTCAAACGATCTTCCGATCTCCTCGAACGCGAAGATCGTGCCGGCGATGGGGGCGTTGAATGCCGCCGCGATGCCTGCACCGCCGCCGCCGAGAATCAGGCCACGTCGCACCAGGTGGGCGGGGAAGTGGACGATTCTGGTCATGAGGTACATGAAGCACGCCCCGACATGCACCGACGGTCCTTCGCGACCGATGGTCATTCCGGAGAACAGTCCCATCGTCAGAAGCAGGATCTTGCCGAAGGCGATCCGCCATGAAAGCATCAGGTTGCGAGTGGATCCTTCGGGAGTCTTGAGAGCGGCGATCGCCTGGGGGATGCCCGTTCCCTCCGTTCCGCGGAAGAACCGGTCTCGAAGCTGCATGATGATCAGCATGCCGAACGTGGTCACGGCCATCGGAAGCACGATGGATGCCGACGCGGGCATGCGCCACGTGCTGTCCTCGGTCCAGCCCCGCTTGCCCTGGAGAAAATCGAACCACTGGATGCCCCAGTCCTCTGCGGTTCGGAAGTACCAGGCGACGATGCCGGTTCCGATCGCAGCGAACAGGAAGAGCAGGTGGCGGGTCCAGGCACGCGAACTGAAGACCTGAGTCCTCCAGAGCCTGGCGGTTTCGTACTCTTCGGTATGCAGTTGCTGCTTGTAGCTGTCAGTCATTCAAGGAGAATCCGAAGCGTCCTGCGAGAGAAGGACCGTGCCGCCATGGTGGGCCCAAGGCTATTTATACATGCAGGCCACGGCAATAGGGGGGTTGAGGCTGCTTCATGGCACATCGGGGCCTGTTTTTGGTCTTGAGCCATAAAAATCATCATTGTCCGAAAGGGATTCTTCCTGACAGGGTTGTCTAGACAGAAGCCGAGTGTGGAACACACGCCCCACTCGAAACTCCAGAAACCTCCAGGGCCTCAAACCCTGAATACACATCTCTCTCTTCTCTCCTCCCGGAACACCGCGACTGCCAGCGCGGTGTCCCTTTTTTTGGGCCACGCGGTTTCACGCGTCGTGATTTCTGCAGAGGAGTCGATTCGGATCAGCAGAGCCAGTTGACGGCAAGCGCGACCGGCGCCCAGAACAGCGTGCTGAGTGCGAAGACGACCACGGCCCGGTTCGAAATCGCCGGGGGCTCCGCCGACGAACAGTCGACGGGGATGTGGTGGGTGCTGCTTCCTGGTGCGATCTCGGCACCCTCGTTCGAGAGGGCGTGGCATTCGGCTGCTTCGGCCGATGTCGTCTTCGAGCCGCCACGCCATCGATCCTCCTCACGCTCCATGTGGACGGCATCCGTCCGATCGGTTTCGGAGTCGAAATCTCGATCAATCGTTCGGGGCGTGGCCTGCCCGGAATCCGTCGGCCACCCCGTGAGCGTCGAAGTCTTGTTCTTGTCGAGGCGTGAAACGCCACCTGATGCTGAAGTACCCATGCCCCCCACGTCGGCAAGGGAGCGTGGCAAGAGCAGTTCGAACCGGCCACTATCGCCCATCTGATGCTTCAGCGGCCGGTCCAAGCCGCATGACCGGTACAGACGGAACCGGAATCGAACTGATCCGCGAGAACCGCTTGGCATGATCGTCGTTGAATTGGAGAGTCGAATCGATGATCCACGACCAATCATTCTCACGCATTCTTGATTCCGATGTTTCCGCAGGGGAACGCCGATCCGGATGCCGGGACGAGTGCACCGGCGAGCTGGTGATCGACTGGCACATGATGCCGGGGCGGCCCGGTCGGTATGGAATCGTCAACGAGAGCTGCAATGGATGCCTGATACGAAGCGCCCTGCCGCTGCTCGAAGGAATGACCGGTCGCATCCGCACCCGACTTCCCGAAGGGAGTGGGGGCAAGGTGTCGGTCGTCGTGGCGTGGTCGAGACGGGTCGAAGGACGGTATCACGTGGGCCTTCGATTCTTCGCAGCCTGCTGAGCCTTCCTCATTCGTTCCCGATTCGGGTGCTCTCGAGGATCGCATCCATGGCTTCGGCGGTTTCCCTGCCCGCGGGACTGAGGCGTTGGGCCTGCTCCTCCGCGTGATACGAGCTGCGGACGAGCGGTCCGGACTCGACGACCTTGAATCCCATCTCCAGTCCTGCCTGTCGCCATTCGTCGAACTGCTCGGGAGTCACCCAACGATCGACGGGAAGATGGTTTCTCGTCGGCTGCAGGTACTGGCCGATCGTCAGGATGTCGGTATTGGCCTGATCCCGGATGTCCTGCATGACCTGGAGGATCTCCTCATCGCGTTCTCCGATTCCCGCCATCAGGCTGGTCTTGGAAACCAGTCCCTGCTCGTGGATTCGGGCGAGGACCTTGAGCGATCGGTCGTAGCGGGCCTGGGGACGCACGGCCGGGTGCATGCGAAGGACGGTCTCCATGTTGTGGGACAGGATTTCCGGTCGAGCATCGATGACCAGTTGCAGGTCGTCGAGATCTCCCTTGAAGTCCCCGACAAGAGTTTCAACCGACATGTCCGGGCATGAGCCGTGGACCAGATGGATGGTCTTTGCCCAGATCGCTGCGCCACCGTCTTCCAGGTCGTCACGATCCACCGAGGTGATGACGACATGGCGTAATCCGGTTGCCGACAAGGCTTTGGCGACTCGCCGCGGTTCGTCGAGGTCTGTTTCGGCCGGTCGCCCCGTCTTGACGTTGCAGAATCCGCATGAACGTGTGCAGGTATCGCCGAGGATCATGATCGTGGCGGTGCCTCGGCTCCAGCATTCCCCGATGTTCGGGCAGGATCCCTCCTGACACACCGTGTGAAGACCATTTGCATCGATCAGGGACTTTGTCTTGAGGTATGCCGCTCCGCCTGGGGCCTTGGCCCGAATCCATTTCGGTTTTTTACCCATGGAGAGGTGCTGGACAGCCGCCCCCTGATTGTTGAGCACCATTGATTCGAGGCTGATTCGCCCTTCGCCCTGATGTTGTCGGGCCGTATCTCCGCCGAGAGGGCGGGGATGGCGTGCCTGGGTCCGTGATGGAGAGGCATCAACTTGATGGTTGCTGCTTTGGGGCATTTCCTGATTGTACCGCCGTGGGGGCGATGGCAACTGAACTTGAAACAGGCGGAATCTGCCTATCAAGGTCCTATAACCATTTGAATGTGGATTCTTGCATGCTTGTGACTCAATATCATCACGCAATCGAGTCGATGTCAGCATGCCGGTGAACTGGATGGGGCCGAGTACCGTTGGAGGTACTCTGGTTAGAATCGATCTTTTCATTGGGCTGAAGGCTGGAATCCCGTGAACAGGGGTTCATTCTGTTTCGTATCCATCAAAGAGTCTGGAGATCCGCGTGCAGGAGGAGCACTCACGAAATTCTGATCAACCGAGGGTCGGCCGGTTCAATCCCGGTGCTGTCCTGTTGGTGCTCGTCTGCCTTGCCGGCTTCATCCCCATGATGGGCTGCGAGGTGAACGGATTCTTCGATCCGTCCCGTACGGGGCGATTCATGGAGACTCCCACCACCATGCCGATTCTCAACAGGATCGACGTGATCGAACCCAGTGCGGATCTCTGGGGCCAGACGACCTCGGTGACTCCCGAGGATCTCGTTCCGAGCAATCTGTCCTACCGGATTCATCCAGGTGACACGGTCAAGATCGATGTGTACGAACTGTTCCAGAAGGGGCAGTGGTACCCCTTCGTTCGCGTCGTGGATGCGGGTGGGTACATCCGGACTCCGAAACTCGGTGACATCCTGTCTGCCGGAAAGACCGCGCAGCAGCTGCAGGACGAGATCACCGAGATGCTGGTGATCAACGTGATGTCCAATCCCACCGTGCATGTCTCGGTCGAATCCGGCACCGCGTTCACGTACACGATTCACGGTCACATCGGATCTCCCGGGCGGTTCACGCTGCGGGATCCGAACCTGCGCGTCCTCGAGGCTCTGGCGATGGCCGGCGGCGCACCGTTGACCACGCAGAAGCTGTTCATCGTTCGCAACGTGAACCTCTCCGACGACCTGCTTCCCCACTATGAAAAGGACAGCTCCGGCTCGGCCGGACGGCCCTCCGGTTCGGAGCCCAAGACGGACGTCGACATCCAGAGCATCATCGATCAGCTGGACAATGCGGACATCAAGCCATCTCCTTCCGCGTACGGTGCCGAGGACGAGCCGATGATCGACATCGACGATCTCCAGGCCCCGGCCGTCCGTTCGCCCCAGGCCGTCGATGTCGACGATCTGCAGCAGCAGGACGATTCGCCGCTTGCCGGCGACAGCGCCTACATCTACGTTCCCGAACGCAAGGAATGGATGCGGGTCGACTCGAAGAAGCTGCCCGATGCGGTGGCAAAGGAACTCGCTGCGGAACGAGCGGATCCGACGGCTGCTCCCGAGCTCGTTCTGGAACGTGTCATCGAAATTCCATACCAGCGGCTGATGCATGGTGACAACAGCTTCAACGCGATCATCAGGCCTGAAGATCAGATCTTCGTCGACGGTCCTCCCGTCGGCATCGTCTACATCGACGGTGAAGTGACCAGGCCCGGCGTCTACACCCTTCCGCAGAGCGACAAGCTGACGCTGAGCCGTCTCATCGCGGCGGCCGGTGGTCTGGGGGCGCTCGCCGTGCCCGACCGGGTCGACATGACCCGCATCGTGGGCGAAAACAGAGAGGCAACGATTCGACTGAATCTGGCCGCCATCAGGCGTCGCACCGAACCCGACGTGTACATGAAGGCCAACGATCATGTCATCGTCGGCACGAACTGGATCGCGTATCCGCTCGCGGTGTTCCGCAACGGCCTTCGCATGAACTACGGATTCGGATTTCTGCTGGATCGAAACTTCGGCAACGACGTCTTCGGACCTCCGCCGACAAACATTGGAAACCGATGATCCAAGCCGCCGGACGCGACGATCCAGGTGGTCTGGGATCGACAGCATGACGACAGTTTTCGAATCAAGACGATCGGATGGTTCCTCCCCGGCTTTCGAGGTCGTGGTATGAATTCGATTCCATCCAGTCCCGACTCCTCCGCGATTCGCGTCGTTCCACAGGATCGCCTGTGGCTGGGGATCGGTGTCATCGTGGTCTTCGTGGTCTGGCTCTTCTGGGACTTCTTCGTCCAGCAGGGGCGGTTCGCGATCAATCAGCAGGCCGACTGGGGACACACGCTGGTCATTCCGTTCATCTCGGGGTACTTCGTGTGGCTCAATCGCGAGCAGATCCTCTCCGAACCGTTCAAGCCGGCCTGGGCCGGTCTGCTCGTGCTCGTTCTCGGCGTGGGGTGGTACAGCCTCATCGCACTGGGCCCGGCCGCGTTCAAGCATCACAATCTGATGGGCATCGGCGTCGCGCTGACCATCATCGGCCTGTCGCTGCTCTTCTTCGGATGGCGACCGATGCGGTGGCTGTGGTTTCCGCTGGCCTACCTCATCATCTTCGGGCAGACGCTTTCCGATTCGGCTCTGCTGCGTTTCACGCAGTTCCTCCAGGACATCGCCGCACACGGTTCCTACTGGGGCCTGACGATCTTCGGGTACGACATGTCCAAGGAAGGAAACACCCTTCGCATCCACCAGGGCGGCGAGATCATTCCCGTCAACATCGCCGAGGCATGCTCGGGCATGCGCATGGTGGTGGCGTTTCTCGCGTTGGGCGTCGCGATGTCCTATCGCGGGCTGGATCTGTGGTGGCAGCGGGTGATTCTGGTGCTGTGCGCATTCCCGACGGCGCTGTTCATCAACGTGCTCCGTGTGATGACGCTCGGTGTGCTCGCGACCTACGACTCCGGCATGGCCGACGGCGACTTCCATTCGATGATCGGGCTGCTGTGGCTGATTCCCGCCTTCTTCATCTATCTCGGGATCATGTGGATTCTTCGGAATCTGGTCATGCACGAGGACGCTCCGGAACGTGAGGAGGCGACGGAGCCGCTGTCGATCCGGTTCAACTCCAGCGTACGGCGGACCTTCGTCATTGCCTGCATCGTCCTGGTCGGCGGGGGGATCGGCCTTCAGTACGCCATGCAGGCCCTCAACATCTATCTGCGCAAGTCTCCCGTCGAACTTCGCAGTTCGCTCGCGAATCTGCCGACCAAGATCGACGGCTGGACGATGCTTCAGGACATCCGGTTGCCGGAAACCGGCGTCGAGGAACTGGGGACGGACGTCTACATGTCGAGGACCTATCGTTCCGAGGAGATCGAAGGCAATCCGATCGTCCATTTCCATCTCGCCTACTACACCGGAACCATCGACATGGTTCCGCACGTGGCTGATCGATGCATGGTCGCCGGCGGACTCGAGAAGCGTCAGTCTCCGATCAATCGCCCCATGCCGATCGAGACATCCTCATGGGCCGAGGATCCCGAGTACACGATCGACGGATCTCCGTTCATGGTGCAGACCTCCCAAAGCTGGCTTACCGGCGAAGAAACGCTGGTTCGAATGCCTCACGGAGATTTTGAGCTCCGTACCACGGAGTTTCATGATCCAAAGATCCCCAACTCCCGTATCTACGCCGGGTACTTCTTCATCGCCAACGGGAGACTGACTCCGGAAGCCGGTGGGGTTCGAATCCTCGCGTATCAGCCCAAGGACAAATATGCGTACTATTGCAAGGTCCAATTCACCATCAGCGGAGGCCGCGACTTCACCGCGGATCAGTTCGTGGACGTGTCCACGGGCTTCTTCGAACCGCTGTTGAAGGAACTCATGCGGTGCCTGCCCGACTGGGCCGAGATCCAGTCCGGAGTGGTGACCAACGAAGATTGACTTCAGAACCCAGGAACCATACAGATGGCCAAGAACAAGAAGAAGAGAAAAAAGAAGCAGCAGAAGCTCAACACCCGGATGATCGCGATCATCTCCGCTTCCGCCTTGGCATTCGTTCTTGTCGTAGGCGGCCTCGTCTACTACCAGTATGGCGCGAGGACTTCGCGGAACATCCGTGCGGGTGACCAGTACGTCGCGGAAGGCAAGTTCAATCAGGCCCGCAAGTTCTACGGGCGTGTGCTCTACCGGCAGCCGGACAACGCCGAGGTGCTTGAGAAGCTCATCGACACCTACTCCAACATCATTCCGCTGACGGTCGAGGAGGCGCGGGAGTTCTACGGCGAGAAGCAGATCGCTCTCGTCCAGCGGGCCAAGAACACCGGAGTGCAGGAGAACAACTACCTCGAGATGGCTGCGGACCTGTATGAGTCCGCTCGACTCACCAACCGTGACATGTTCTGGGGTCGCCTGCAGAATCTAGCCGAGGAGATGACGAACACCGGTCGATTCCCACGTGATTCGGAAGCCTACGCGATGGGTCGTCTCTATCAGGGGGTGTGCATGTTGCGCCTCAGGGACGGCGACATGACGAAGGACATCGACATCGACGGACGAATCAACTTCCCCGGCGAAGTGGAGCTGCTCGAGCACATCGCACTTCGTCCCGACAGCGACGAGGGACATGCGAATCTGGCCTTCGGACGTCTTTCGGTCGCGAGGAAGCTTGGACTCGAAGGCCGCTTCGGGCAGGAGCAGAAGAATCTGGTGATCGCCCAGGAGGCATTCGACGAGGCGATCAGGCGATCTCCGGATGGTCCGGCGGTGGCGTTGATGGTGCTTCGCCACCAGCTGATCCAGAAGCTGATCCAGAACTCGGCGCTGCAGAACGATTCAGCCAGCGTTTCGCAAGAGGAAGTCGCCGAACTCGAAGCCAAGCTGCAGCAGTCGCTTGATCATGCGGAGGCGATCATCGCTCGCGATCCGGCGGCCGATCAGACGAAACTCATCGAACTTCTGACGTTCATGCCCCAGGTCGACAGGAAGAACGGCAATGCCAGGTCGATCAAGCTGCTGGACGCGTATCTGGCGGAGGATGGAACCAACGACCGCATTCGAATGCTGCGAGCCAGATCGGCCCGCGCGATCGGTGACCTCGATTCCGCCGCTGAAAATGCGATGCTCGTGGTCAACGGCGAACAGAAGTCGGTCAGTCTCGCTTCGATCGAGCAGTTCGCGCAGCGTGCCGGTGCATCCAGCCTCCTGTTCGACATCGCGTACGAGCGATGGTCGACTGCCGACATCGATGAGAAGGACGCCGCCTTCGTGAAGGTGGTGGAGGCCCGGGAGCGTCTGGCCGATCTGCTCGGTGGCAACGACGAGATTCCGATCGCATTGAATGCCGATGCCCGCATCGCGATGGGCCAGGAACGCTATCGTGAAGCCGCGAAGCTGTTCGAACGGCAGATCTTCCTGGACGGTTCGCCATCGCCGGATACGCTTCGTGCCGCCGCATTCTGTCTCGAACAGACCGGGCAGACCGGTCTGGCGCTGGAGCGGATCACGCAGGCCATCGCAGCCGACCCGATGGGCCTTCGGCACTATCTGGCCAAGGCGAAGTTGGAAGGACGAATGAGCCGGCCGGGCGATGGCATCGTCACGCTGGAGTCGCTCCCGCTGGGTCTGCAGACCGACAACGAGGAAATCGCCAAGTTGATGGACTCGCTTCGGATGCTTGATCGCGACGAGGAGACGACGTCGGACATCAATGACCCGATCCTGCGTCTCGTTCGCGAAGCGGATCAGTTGATTCGTTCCGACCGCGCTGTGGAAGCCCGTTCCCTTCTGAACAACGCGATGGATTCCGACGGCACCGCCGACTACCGGGTCCTCGGCGCATTGGCGCAGACCAATGCCATCCTCGGGAACTACGACGAGGCGAACAAGCAGATCGACAAGGCGCTGCTGCTCGAACCCGACAGTGAACTGCTTCTTGCGATCAAGGTGATCTGCAGGCAGACCGGTCCCGTCGAGCGGGTCAGACTCGAGGTCGACTCGCAGGAACTCGAGGAGTCCCTGGCGCAGGCCACGCTGTACGTCTCGTACATGACGCTGGCGTCCCAGATGGAGATGAGGGCGAAGCGGCAGGACCGCGAGCGAATGGGCGATGCGGCGGATGAAACCAGAGCCATCGCGGCCGAAGCGCTTGCCGAGGCCGCCAAGCTCGAAGGCACGGTGGATGGATTCTCCATCTCGGAGTATCCCGTGCTCTTCGACTTCAGATTCCAGGAGGCGATCGATGCGTCCGACTGGGACCGTGCCGCCGAAATGGTGGAGCTGAGCGCCAGCGAGAACATCGACGACGCAGCCGGCAACCTGAGCGAAGCCAAGCTGCTGCAGGCCCGTGCAGACACCCTTGGTGACGAGGGTGATGCCGACGCTGCCCGTGCCCTGCGTCTCGAGGCCGCCGCGGCTGCACGGCGTGCCACGGAGATCTCGGGGTGGTCCGACATGAACTGGGTGATGCTGGGAATGCTGCTCGATGATCTCGGGAACACCGAAGAGGCGATGGAGGCGTACGAAGAGGCGTATCGCCGCAACCCGAGTCGTCAGGTCACCATCATCAGGTATGCACGCCGTCTGCTCGATCCGGTCAGTGGAGAGCCGCTGCGTGCCCTCCGAATGCTGCGCGAGGCGAAGGATCTGTATCCGAACAGTACCGCCATCAATGAGGTCTGGCTTGCGGCTGAATCCGAATCCGGAGACACCGCGACGGTCCTCTCGTCTCGGATGTCCAAATACAAGTCGGAGCCGGGAAATCGCGTGAATGCGATGCGCCTCGCCGCCCAGCTCGCATCCATCGAGCCGTCACGGGAATACTTCGGCACGCTGTTCGACACCAAGTCGTACACGCCTCGTCAATGGAACGCCCTGTCAGGCGAAGTTCGGCAGGACAAGCTGAACAGTCAGCGGGCCCGAATCGATTCCTTCGTCAAGGAGCTGATGGTCGGCATCGAGTCGTCGAAGGACGAAAGCATGGCCGAAGCGATGGCGCATGCTTCGATCTACATCGAACTCAAGAATCCAGACACGGCGATCGCCGTGGTCAGGAACTATATCGATGGTGCCTCCGGCAACGACGACTACGTGCTCGAGGTGCTCAGCGCCGCCCAGTTCTTCATCGATTCGGATCGCATGATGGAGGCGGCGGAACTCCTCGCTTCGACCAGGGACCGCCAGTCCGCTGAAAATCGCGAGATCGACTATTCACTCGGGATGATGCATTTCATGGCGGGTACGAACCGTCGTGCCGTTCCCCACTTCCGGTCCGTTCTCGAAGTGCGCGACTCGGAGGTCGTCCGCAGTCGTCTCGCCATCGCGCTCATCAGGCTGCAGCGGTTCCAGGAGGCTGAACAGGAAATCGCATTGATGCAGCAGGCTTCGGGGCAGATGACCTACGGCCTGTACATCCTTGCCGCGACAATGGAGGAGCAGAAGGCCGAAGCGGCTTCCGCGATCGGTGACCAGGCCGGCTTCCAGGCGGCTCGCAAGAAGTTCCTCGCCGCCCTCGAGCAGGCGAACCTGCTCGAGCCGCTTGAACTGAGCCCGTACGTGTCTCTTGTCGATACGCTGCTCGGTGACTATTCGATCAGCCGCGATCCCGTGCTGCTCGATCAGGCGATCTCCGTGGTCCAGCGGGGCATCGATCGAATCCCCGATTCGGAGGTGCTGGTCGCGAAGCGTGCCGACGTGCTCGAGGCGCAAGGCGAGTTGAACGCCGCGATCATGGATCTCGAGCAGATGAGCCGGAAGTATCCTTCATCCACCGCCATTCGTGAGCGACTCATCGTTGCGTACCTGAAGTCCGATCAGATCGACAAGGCGCAGTCCGCCATCATGGACGGGATCGCACTGATGCCGGACGAGGGCACCTGGTACGAATCGCTCGGAGACTACTACGTATCGATCACCGATCCGGATCTCAGTCTGGCGACCGAGGCCTACCTGAACGCCTACCGTCGGGAACCGTCCCGTGCGTTGCTTTTCAAGATCAACCGGGTGACGCGGACGAAGTCGGAATGGGACTACGACGCGATGATCTCCCTGTTCAAGGATTCCCAGTTCCGGCTGGAGGATGATCCCATCACGATCGGCTTGTTCGCGAGATCCCTTGCCGGGAAGGGTGCCTACGAGCGTGCATCGACCCAGTTGCGCAACGAGTACAAGGCGTACAGCGACCAGATCAAGGATGGGACCGCACCCGAGGCCATCATCACGCGCTGGTACGAGGATCTGTTCGTCGTGTTCGCCCAGCAGGACGGAGAAAGCGGAGAGACCCTCGCGTTGGAGCTCTCCGGTTCGAATCCCGACTTCTGGAACAAGTCCGGATTGGCCCAGTACTGGTCGCTGCGCGGCACCCCGACCGATTTCAGCCGAGCCGTCGAGCTGCAGCGTGGGGTCGTCGAACTCGCCCGCGAGAAGAGTCCGGAGCAGCTGCCGTTGGCGCTCTCCAGATTGGGGAACTACCTCATCAGCAACGGCGAGGCCGAGGAATCGCTGGAAGTATTCAGAGAGATGCTCGATCTGCAGCCGGACAACGCCCAGGCATTGAACAACTACGCGTACATCCTGGCCGTGAACATCGGCAAGCCCCAGGAAGCCATCGAATACGCCCGGCAGGCGGTGCTGCTCAGCCCGAAATCTCCGGAAACCATCGACACCATGGCCACGATCCATGAAATGCTCGGCAGCCACGAGGAAGCCCTGTCCAGCCGTCTTCGTCTGTACCAGCTGAATCCGACGGATCTGGCCACGATCCTCTACATCGCGGATGCATACGACAGCCACATGGACGATCCGGGCAAGTCGCTGCAGTTCGCCGAGCTCGCCATGAAGATCAAGCCCGAGGATCCCAGGGTGCTGGACGCCATGGGATGGGCCTCCTATCGGACGGGGCGTGCCCTGGAGGGAGAAGATCTCATTCGACAGTCGATTCGTTCAAAGCCGTCCGCGAGATCGCATGTGCATATGGCACAGGTGTTTATGCAGAAGGGCGACTTGAACAAGGCCGGCGAACAGCTGGGTCTGGCGGAGGATTTGAGTCCCGATGATGAAACGAAGGCGGAGATCGAGCGTCTCAAGGACGATATAGCGAGAAGTTGAACGAACTGACTGGTGACATGACGAAGAAGCGTCATGTTCAACCCGAAGGTTATGGACGGGAATCGATATGAATGCATCAGCCAGAGTACCGGCAATGAAGGGTGACCCCAGGAACCGCGGAGCGCGCCCTGCCGCCAAGGGAGGTCCTTCGATCGATCCGATCAAGGTCCTTCGTCAACATGTGGTCGGCATCATCGTATCGACGGTCCTCGGCATCATGATCGGGATCCTGGCGTACTTCATATGCCGATTCACATATCCGCTCTACAAGGGTGAGGTGATCTTCGAGATTCGTCCCGGACTTCTCGAATCGACCGACATCGGCACCAGGGAGTCGATGAGCGACAAGGATGTCCTGCGGATCGCGAACACCCAGACGCTGCTTCTGAAGCAGCGCGATGTGCTGGCTGAAGCGGTCAACAACCCCGCCGTACGCAACACCACATGGCTTCAGGACTGGTTCATCGATCCGACCTCGGGAGTCCTTCTGGAAGCCCAGGCCGTCGATGAACTGGAAGAACACGTCAAGGCGGGAGACATCCGCAACACGAACCTGTTCAACGCCCGGTGGTCCTGGCACAACGCGCAGGATGTCCCCATCGTCCTGAACGCGATCGCGAACGCATATCTTCGAAAGATCGAGGAACTCGACAATCAGCAGTTCAGCGAGAACGAGGAGCTGTTTCGTGATCAGTTGCGTCGAACACGTCTGACGCTTCAGGATCTCATCGACGAGATCCAGGGATTCATCGTCTCGAAGGGAATCACCACCCTCGACGATCCGAGATATTCGCAGGCCGCATTCGAGACCCAGAAGCTGACCGAAGCGATGACGCAGGCGACGTCCGAGATCACGTCGGTCCAGACGCAGTATCTCCAGACGGCGGCCAAGCTCGAAGGAACGATGGAGCCGACCCACGAGGATATCCTCGAGGCCGAATACGACGTCACCCTGCAGCGGCAGTTGCAGAACCTCGAAGTCCTGAGATCGAACGAACGTTCGATTCTGGCCCAGTTCAATGCCAACACCTCCCAGGTTCGAACCATCGAGCGGGAGGTCCGTGCCCTCGAGGATCAGATCGAGTCGAAGACCAACGAGATCCTTCGCCGGAATCTCAATGCCAGAAGCAAGACCCTGAGTGATTCACGCGCCCAGTTGGCGTCCGTGATCGAAGGGCTCGAGTCGGAGTTGGAGAAGAACGACGTGATGCTCCGCGATCTCGCGGCCGATTCGTCCTACTACGATTCGCTCGTCACGCAACGGACGTACCTCGAAGCCCAGCGCGACGAGGATCTCAAGCTGCTCAACAGCATCGTGCTGATGAAGATGCGTGCGGATGCAGGACGTGTCCGTCTCGCGAATTTCGCGTTGACGCCCCGCGACCTGTCGTTCCCGCAGCCGGAAATCATCATCCCCGCCGGTGTCGTCCTCTGTGTCGGTCTGTTCATCGGCTTCATCTTCCTCAAGGAGATGACCAACCAGCGCATTCGCAGCGCCGGCGATCTCGCCGTGATACCCGGTTCCAAGATCATCGGAAGCATTCCAGATGTCGACGACGATCCCACCGACATCGAGGACGCGGAATGCGCAGCGGCAAACGACCCCCAGAGCGTCATCGCGGAGTCCTATCGTCAGACCTGGTCGTCGATCAGCCGCGTGATGCAGCGCAACGGGCATGCAAGCATGCTTGTCGCCAGCGGACTTCCCGGTTCGGGCAGCACGACCGCGATCTCGAACCTCGCCATCGACGCAGCGGCATCCGGTCTGAGCGTGGCCGTGGTGGATGCGAACTTCCGAAAGCCCCGTCTGGCATCGGTGCTCGGACTCGACGACGAGTCCAGGGGGCTCGGCGACATTCTGGCCGGCACGGCCACCATCGACGACGTCACGATGACGTCGAAGGTGGGCGGGTTCACCGTGATCTCGGCGGGAACCGCTGAAAACAGGATCTACAGCCGATTCAACGACGAGTCCTTCGACCGTTTCATGGCTTCGCTTCGCAGCTCGCACTCGCTGATCCTGATCGACATCGCTCCCGCGGTGGCCGCAGGCGACGCGTTCACGCTGGCCAATCGAGTCGATTCCATTCTCATGGTCGTCAAGGCGAACAACGAGGAACGCGGCTTGATCGCAAGGCTCATCAGCCAGTTCTCGGATGTTCGTGGAGAACTGCTCGGTGTCCTGTTGAATCGTCCGCGACTCACCGCAGGTGGATACTTCAAGAAGAACTACGAACTGATGGCCAGCTATTCCTCCGACGATGAAGACTGAACGGCCGCGGGCATGTGAATGCTCTTCCTGAACACTGGGGAGTCCAGTTGAATCCCAATACATTGACGATCAGTGCGGAAGGGTTCTTCAAGGAGATCGCGGACAGCATCGTTCAGGCCGATGCGTGGTCGGTGCTCTCGTCGCAACTGCCGATTCTTCTGGTCGCATTCCTCGTCACCCTGGTGGCCACGCCGATCTTCAGGCGGATCGCGATCGCCACCGACGTTGTGGACCATCCGAGCGAGAGCAGGAAGATCCACACCCGCTCGACGCCGTATCTCGGAGGCATGGCCGTCTTCGTCGGACTGCTGGCCGGGCTGCTCATGAGCTACTCGCTCTCGGAGCAGCTTCCGATCGGGTACCGCATCCTTCCTCCGTGGATCATCATCGGTCTGATCTTCATCACGGTCACCGGGCTGCTTGACGACGTCACGGAATGCGATTCCTGGATCAAGGTCGCGGGGCAGCTCATCGCCGCGGCCGGACTGGCCTTCAGCAACGTGGGCACCAAGGTCGCCGCCGGGCTCCTCGACTGGCTCGGCATCGGTCAACTGCCTCCGGTGATGATTCCGGGGCTCGGCCAGGAGATCGACCTGACCAATCTGATCGGTGGACTGATCATCGGAATCTTCGTGCTCGGCGGCTGCAACGCGACCAATCTCATCGACGGACTCGACGGACTGCTCTCGGGAGTGACCGCGATCATCGCGCTGGGGCTTCTCGTGCTCTCGCTCATCATCGTCGACCACATCGGTCCGTCCCAGATCGAGGTGCTCCAGAGTTCGCTCCGGACTCCCGAGGAGGCCTTCGACGGGGGGCTCACGCTTGCCGGTGCACGAGTGATCCTCTGCCTCGCGCTGCTTGGATCCGTGCTTGGATTCCTGCCGCACAATTTCAATCCTGCGACCATCTTCCTGGGTGACTGCGGCAGCCTGCTGCTCGGCTACGCATCCGTGGTGGTCATCCTGATGCTCGGCGAGGCGGGGCAGACCCACCTCGTGCTGGCGGGATTGATCATCTTCTCGATTCCGATCATCGACACCATTCTCGCGATGGTCCGTCGCCGCATCCAGGGTCGCTCCATGTGGGATCCCGATGCGCAGCACATGCACCATCTCTTCAAGCGACGTTTCGGTTCGGTCAAGTCCGCGGTGCTCGCGATCTACGCGATGGGCATCCTCTTCGCTGCCCTGGGCATCGTGCTCGGGTACATGTCCGTCGTCGGCGAACTCCATCGCAAGACGATCTACATCGTGTTCATCCTGATCCTCGTGGTGAGTGCGGTGATCGGGGCCCGGATGGGTCTCCGGCAGCTGAGGACCGGAAAGGCCGCCTCGTGAGCGACGGCGGTCCGAGATCGATCCTCTTCGTGTGCATGGGCAACATCTGCAGATCGCCGATGGCGGAGGCCATGTTTCGGCATCAGGCCGTCAATCGCGGCGTCATGGAGCGATTCACGATCGACTCGGCGGGCACCGGGGGCTGGCACGAGGGCAGTCCTCCGGATGAACGGATGCAGGAGACGGCACGCCGCAACGGCGTCGCGATGGACTGCAGCGCTCGACAGGTTCGTCCGTCCGATTTCACCGACTTCGATCTCATTCTCTGCATGGATCGCGAGAACCACGGCAACCTGCTGCGGGCCGGGGCACCTCCGGAACGCGTCAGGCTGATGCTGGACTTCCATCACGACGACGATCACCGGGAAGTGCCCGATCCATACTACGGCGAGCATGACGGATTCCAGCTGGTGTTCGAACTGCTGGAGTCGAGCACGTCGAATCTGCTCGATTCGCTGCTGTCGGAGGAATCGTGACGGACGGCGCTTCGATCGATGTCGTCGTTCGACGATTGATCGGTGGTCCGGTGATCCGGACCACCCCGCTGGCCGGGGGATGCATCCACGATGTCCGCAGGCTGGAGTTCGAGGATGGGTCCTCGTGCGTGGCCAAGGTCGCATCGGGCACGGACGACCCGATGCTCCTTGCCGAATCGGTCGGCCTCGCTTCGCTCGCTTCGGTGGGGCTCGTTCGCGTGCCGGAGGTGCTCGGCCTCGAATCCGAATCCGGGGCGACGGTCCTGCTGCTCGAGTGGCTCGAGACGGGTTCGTCTTCGGATGCATCCTGGCGTTCGTTCGGCGAATCGCTTGCTCGACTCCACGCCCACGTCGGCGAGGACCGGTTCGGCTTCGACTCGGACAATTTCATCGGTCGCACCCCGCAACGCAACCGGTGGTGCGACGACTGGGTCGAGTTCAACGCAACGCATCGACTGCAGCCCCAGATCGTGCAGGCGCGCGACGCGGGACTGCTCACCGAGGGTGACCGGATCCGACTTGATGGAGTCGTCGACCGGCTGGACCGGTTCATTCCTCGTCATCCGCATCCGTCGATGCTGCATGGGGATCTCTGGTCCGGCAATGTCGTGCCGATGGTCGACGGTGGGGTGGCGATGATCGATCCCGCCTGCCACTGGGGGGATGCATGGTCCGATGTGGCGATGATGATGCTGTTCGGCGGATTTTCCGCGGACTGCTTCGAGGCGTGGGAAGCGTGCCAGACGGATCGCGAGCAATCCCGGGAGCGCATCGCGATCACGCAGCTCTACCACCTTCTGAATCATCTGAATCTCTTCGGCGCGTCCTACCACGGTCAGGCCATGGCGATCGCCGATCGGCTCGGATGAGGGTCAGCCGTTCGCAGATGCGAACGACCGCATCAGATCGGCCAGGCGTCGACAGCCTTCCGCGGGAAAGGCGTTGTAGGTCGAGGCACGCAGTCCGCCGATGCTCCGATGTCCCTTCAGGTTCATCATGCCGTGCTCCTGGGCGGTCTTGAGGAAGGCCGCGTCAAGTTCCGGATCGGGACAGGTGAAGGTGATGTTCATCGTGGATCGACAGGAATCGTCCGAGTGTCCGGAGTAGAAGTCGGATTCGTCGATCGCCTCGTAGATGACTCCCGCCTTCTCGAGGTTCCGTGCCTGCATCGATTCGAGGCCTCCCTGCTCCAGGATCCATTTGAACACGAGGCCCATGACATGGATGCCGAACGTGGGGGGGGTGTTCAGGCACGAACCCTTCTCGGCCTGCAGTTCGAATCGGAACATGGCGGGCAGATCGCGTCGAGCCTGCTCGAGCAGCGACTTGCGGATGATCACCAGGGTGACGCCGGCCGGGCCGAGATTCTTCTGGGCTCCGGCGTACACGAGATCATGCCGCGACCAGTCGATCGGGCGGCTGAACATCTCGCTGCTCATGTCGCAGACCAGACCTCCGCTGCTTCGTGGAGGATGGGGGGTCATGGTCCCGTAGATCGTGTTGTTGGAGCAGTAGTAGGTGTAGCAGGGGTCCTCCGAAGGTCGGAGTTCGTCGTCGCCGGGTACGCGGTTGAATCCGCACTCGGTTCCGTCCCAGGAGAGATGCACGTCGCCGATGATGCGGGCGTCCTCGACGGCCTTCTTCGTCCAGGCGCCGGTGTGGATGTAGTCGGCGGTCCGTCCCTGCGGGAGCATGTTCATCGGAATCAGCGCGAACATCGTCGACGCGCCGCCCTGCAGGAACAGGATCTCGAAGTCGTCGGGAATGCCGCCCAGCTTCCGGCAGTCGGCGCGGGCTTCGTCGATCACCTTCGTGAACGCGGCGCCGCGATGACTGTGCTCCATGACTCCGATGCCCGTGTGGTCGAGATCGAGGATGTCGGCCCGGGCCTGTTCGAGGACGGAACGGGGAAGGATCGCCGGTCCGGCGGAGAAGTTGAGGATGGAATCGGCCGTGGTGTCGGGCATGGTGCTCAATCCGTATTCAAAGGTGTCAGGCTTGCACTGATGACATTCGCGTTGCTTCGAATCGCCTCGATCCCCGAGTCGTCGAGCATGCCGCCGAGCTGGATGCGGGCGCAGGCCGCGTGCCCCTGGTCGAAGATGATGTTCTCCATCTCCTCGACGTTGATGCCGGCCTGTCCCACGAGTTCGAAGATGCTGGCGAGGACGCCGGGGCGATTGAGATGGCGGACGGTCAACTTGCAGGAAGCCGGCGTGTTGGTCGCCAGGTTCACGCAGTTCATGACATCGCCGGTGTCCAGGTATCGTCGGATCACCCGGACCGCCTCGTTCGCGATGGCCGCCTGGGCCTGATCCGTCGAGGCGCCGATGTGGTGCGTCCCGTAGACCCCGGGGCGGGCGATCAGATCGTTGGAGAACGTCTTGTCTCCGGACGACGGTTCGCTCGCGTACACGTCGAGACCGACTCGGAGGCCCTTCGCATCGACGGCTTCGGCCAGCGCCGCCTCGTCGATCAGGCTGCCTCGGGTCGTGTTGATCAGCGTTGCGCCGTTCCGCATCTCCTTGAGAAAGGCGGCGTCGATCATGCCTGCGGTCTGGGCGTTGGCCGCCACGTGCAGGCTGACGATGTCCGCTTCCCGAGCAACCGCATGCGGATCGTCGCAGGCGATGACGCCGTGACGTTCCGCATCTTCGGGGGTGAGGCTTCGCGACCACGCGACGACCTTCATTCCGAAGGCGCGACCGCGTTCCGCGACGGCCTGGCCGATGCGGCCCATGCCGATGATTCCGAGGGTGCGTCCGTGAATGCCTCTGGCCTTTCCATACTCCTTCTTGTCCCACTTCCCCTCGCGGAGATCGAGGGTCTGATCGGGGATCCGACGATCACAGGAGAGGATCAGCGCCCAGGCCAGTTCCGCCACCGCGATGGCGTTCATGCCCGGGCAGTTGGCCACGGAGATTCCACTGGCCGATGCGGTGGCGAGATCGATCGTGTCGTAGCCCGCTCCGGCGCGGAGGATGAGCGACAGGTTCGATGCGGCTTCGATCGATGCCTTGTCGACCTTGGTCGAACGCACCAGAAGCACGTCGGGATCGCAGGCCGCGAGACGGGCCGGAAGGTCGGCGGTCGAGAGGTCGGCCTCGACGTGCACGGTGCAGCCGAGTTCCCGGAGGACCTCGACGCCCTCCGGCTGGAAGGAGTCGGCGATCAGAATGCAGGCGCCGGTGGTGCCGGTCGCCGCATCCGCGGTTGGTTGTGTCTTCGTGGTGCTCATAGGAATCCCATGGTAGCGGCGGGCACCGAAATCAGGTCGACGTGACCCGGTTCCAGACCATCCAGTCCTCATTCTCGCCGTATCGATTCGAGTCCATCGCATGGACGAAGAGTCCGCTGCGAAGCTTCGGTTCGAACCAGGTCGACTTGGGAGGCATCGAGAGGCCGGCATCGGACACGTTCATCATGTCCTCGATCGACGTCGGATGCATGGAGATGCCCAGCTTCGCCCGTCCGGACTCGACCCGAGCCATGAGTTCGCCGGGGCCCTTGATGCCACCGACGAACTGGAGCCTGGCGTCGGTTCGCGGATCATCGATGCCGAGAATCGGTCCGAAGACCCGTTCCTGCAGCATCGCGGCATCCAGTCTCGAAACGGGATCGGCATCGGGGGCGGGATCCAGTTCGAGTCGGTGCCATCCAGAAGGAAGCGCGAGGCAGAAGACGCCTTTGCGTTCGGGAATGGAATCGGTGCACGGCTCGAGCCGCCCGACTTCGGCAAGGCGCTTCAGCAGCTGTTCTTCGGTCATGCCACCGAGATCCAGCACCATGCGGTTGTAGGCGAGTACGTTCAACTGGCTGGAGGGAAAGAGCACGCTCAGAAACCAGTTGAACTCGGCGTCGTCGCCGGCTCCGGGGCATTCCTCGCGGCGGATCGTCGCCGCTCGGGCGGCGCTCGCTGCACGGTGATGACCATCGGCGATGTACGCCTCGGGCATCGAGGCGAATGCATCGATCCAGAATTGCGGATCGGCTGCCGTCCAGATCGTGTGGGTGACTCCGTCGGCTGACTTGAAGTGGACGTCGGGACGCCCCGTGGTGTCCAGCGCGAGCCGGTCCATGATGTCGCTCCGGTCCCGGAAGGTGAGCATCAGCGGGCCGGTGTGCGCATCCAGCGTCACGACATGTCGGGTGCGGTCGTCTTCCTTGTCCGGTCGGGTCTTCTCGTGCTTCTTGATGACTCCCTGCTCGTAGTCGTCCACGTGGCAGGTGCAGACGATGCCGTACTGGCTCCTGCCTTCCCATGAAAGCCGGTAGATGGCGATGGAGGGCTCGTCGTCGCGCTGCAGGATTCCCGACTCGGCGAACCGTCGAAGCGTCTCGCCCGCCTGGCGGTAGACACGATCGTCGTTCCAGGGTGTCTCGGGCGGCAGATCGATCTCGGGTCGGATCACATGCAGGAAGTTGTCCGGTCGATCCCCGGCCAGTTCCATCGCTTCGTCCGTCGTCACCACGTCGTAGGGTGGGGAGGAGACGGTCGAGGCACGGGAGGCATGGGGATGAATACGGTGAAACGACTGTATCCGCATGGGGATGCTCCTTGGACGGTGCGTTGAAGCGGCATTCTACCGTGTCCAGGGGGGAGGCCGTGTTCAACTGGGGGATCTGTGCGGGTTCTGTCGCCTGAAGCTCCGGGAAGTCCCGAGTGCTTGGATGCAGGAGTGTTGTCGGCCCGGTGGTTCGTCGATGGGAGGGGTGGATATCCGGAGTCGTCGGGTCTGCCGCTCGGTGGATCGATCCGAGACTCTCCCCGCCTTGCTTGATGGAGCTTTACGCCATGAGAAATCGAAGGAACACGAACATTCGCAATGCATTCACCCTGATCGAGATCCTGATCGTGGTGGTCATTCTTGGAATACTTGCTGCCATCGTCGTACCGCAGTTCACCAACGCCGCCGACGATGCCAACGACGCCTCAGTCCGCAGTCAATTGCAGACACTTCGCAGCCAGATCGAACTGTATCGGGCCCAGAATCCCAGTCTCAATCCGATGAACGCCGACACGACTCCGGTGTGGACCAGCCTCATCGATGGAGACTATCTGACCGCTGCTCCGGTGAATCCGCTGACCGGCGACTCTGCGGTCGGTACCGCACCTGCATCAGGAATCGGCTGGGTATGGCGTGAGAAGACGGGTGCAAGCACCAGCTTCACCCTGTATGCGACCGCCGACGACGCCACGGAGTTCACCGAGTGAAGTACGAATCGCGTGGATGACCTGGAGCTCCCACGGTGCGGAGCGGGCCAGGTTCATCGGGACGTAATCAGAGGACGGCAGCCGATCGGTTGCCGTCCTCTGCTCGTTTTCGGCCCCTGCAGCCGCGATGTTCTCGGACCGTTCGTCTGGACGGGGGGGGTGTCCGGGGATGTTCAGGAAGGATCTCGATCCGGCTTGAGACGCCCTGCGATCGGGCCGATGGAGCCATGTGGACCAGCACAGGAGAACGCTCGTGCAGAAGGACAGGTACATGAACGCAATGTTGACGCTGATCGCCGTGCTGCTGGCCGGCCTGCTCTTCACGCAGGTCTCGGAGCGGCCGCTCGTCGATTCGGCCCAGGCGCAGATCCGAAGCGGGACCGCCCGGACCGGTGTCGTCACGAAGACGCCGCACGTCGACGAGGGCGTTTCGAGCATCGGCCAGCGGGCCTGGGATCAGCGGCAGGAGCTGATCGTTGAACTGGCCGTGATGGGTCGAATGCTCGGTGAACTGAGCGACTACGTCCGCAGCGGGCAGATGCAGGTTCGGCTCGATGATCCCGACAAGAGCGACGACGCCCAGCGGTCCCGTCGCGGAACGAGGGAGCACTGACTTCATGTCGCGTCGCGCCGGATACACGTTGTTGGAACTGATCATGGTCATCGGACTGCTCGGACTGGCCGCTGCGCTGCTGGTTCCGCATGTCGTGGGACTCTCCCGAATGGAGACCCAGGCGGCGGTTCGTCGATTGATCTCCGACATCAGCTACGCACAGTCCGATGCGCTCGCGAACCAGGAATACCGGAGGATCCAGTTTCTCGACGACGGCAGGGGGTACGCCCTCCTGAGCGTCGACGAGGCCACCTTCGGTGATCCGTTCGATCCGGAGACCGCGACCTATCTGGAGGACCCGTCGGGGACCTACCAGTCGTGGGGGCGGTACGTGGTCGACTACGTGGACGACACCCGGTACTCCGGGGTGAGTCTCGGCGACATCGAGACGGCCGGAAGCGGCAACTGGATCACCTTCGATCCGCTGGGAGGCACGGTGGTTTCCGTCGGAAACCCGGCCGGTTCCTCCCGGATCGTCGTCGAAGGGACGGACCAATCGTTCGAGGTGCTGGTCACTCCGATGACCGGCAAGTTGACGGTACAGAAGATCGACGGCTGATACACGAACAGGAGATGCAGATGGGTTTCACAGTTCCATGGTTCCGATCCTCGGTGGGCGACGTCGGTGTCGCGTTCGAGCAGGATGAAGCGAGGCTGCTTCAGCTGCGTGAATCCGCGGGACGACTCCGCGTGACCGGTGCCGCCTGGTGCTCGCTTCCATCGCTCGAAGGTGGGAAGCGGCTCGAATCCGAATGGGGAAGGGCCCTGCGTTCGGCCGTCGGTTCCGGCGGCTTCGCAGGACGTCGCTGCACCGTCTGTCTTCCCCGCGAGGACGTCTTCATGCAGTCGATGAAGCTCCCGTCCATGCCGGATGCCGAACTGGACGAGGCCGTGGCCTGGGAGGCCGCCAAGCAGATGAATGTCTCACGCGATCAGATTCGGGCGGACTGGATCCGGACCGGAATGATCGCGACCGGTGACGAAGGCGTCGCCTCGAGAGAGGAACTCGTCATCGTCGCGTCGCATCAGGATGTCCTGGACGCCAGGCTCGAGGCGGTGTGGAACGCCGGACTCCGTCCGGTCGCCGTCGAAACGCACTGTTCCGCCGTGGCCAGACTGCTCAGTCGGCATCATCGTCGCGCAGCCGATTCGGAGAACTGCCGAACGGTGATCGAAGTCGGCGTCGAGGGCGCCTCCGTCCAGATTCTCCGTGGAGATCAGATCGCATTCTGCAAGGCGATCGACGTCGGTGGCCGCCACTTCGACGAACTCGTCGCGGACAAGCTCAGTCTGGAGGTCGACGCCGCAAGGGAGTTGCGTCAAGCGAGACTGCGTGGCGACTCCGGCCAGACCTTCATCGATCCGTCGACGGATCGGGCCGTCTTCGAGGCGGTTCGCCCGCTTCTGAACGAATGCGCGCACAGCGTACTGATGTGCCTCCGCTACGCGGCCGTCACGTTCCGAGGACTTTCTCCGGAACAAGTGGTCCTGACCGGATCCAGCGGCAGCGAACCCGGCCTGGCCGATCAGATCGCCACGACCTGCCAGATCCCCGTGCATCTCGACGACGAACAGGACACGCTGGCCCGGCTCGAGGACGATCTCCGCGGGGTGCTTCCGCACGACCCGGGAACTCCCGGAGCATGGGTGGCCGCAGCCGGAATGAGTCTGCGGGGATTCCAGTCGCAGTCCAACCCGGAGTCGAAGGCTCGATCGGGGAGGGTGGCGGCATGAAGCAGCACCAGATCAATCTCATTACGCCCCGGATGCTGGAGCGCACCCGCGCCGGTCGGCGAACCAGACGGGTCGTCGCGATCTGTGCGACGTTGGTCGGGGCGATGCTGCTGACCGCGACGCATGCGAGGCTTGAGGTGGAGCAGGCGAAGACTCGCCACGAGTCGACGACCATCCGCGCCGACAGGGCGCTGAACCTCGAACGCAGTCTCACGAACATCGATGAAAGGATGCAGGATGTGCATTCCTTCATGGAGGAGTATCGCGAGGTGGCCATCCCCCTGGATGCCACTCGACTCATCGCCACGCTCACCAGATCGCTGCCTCCGAGCATCACGCTCGTCGAGCTCGAGTTGAACTACGACGACGGTACGGGTTCGCGACGTCATGTCGAGGGTGCGGCCAGAGGTCCCCGGAGAATGGTGGGCGAGATCGCGGGCATCGCATCCAGCGACGGCGACATCGCGACGCTGGTCCAGCTGATCGGAAGCCGGGACCCGTTCGCTGAGGTCAATCTGGACTACAGCCGATCCCGCAGCGTCCGTGACCGTCCAGCCCGGGACTTTCGTTTGTCATTCGTCGTCGACATGGACCATGCGTTCGAAGTGAACGTGGTTTCCGTCGATGCAGTCGCAGCAGGGGAGTCGAATCCATGAGCAGGCGAAAGATGGAAACATGGATGCTGGTCGCGGTCTTCGCGGTCGTCGCCGGGGTCAGTGGATTCTTCACGTGGCCCAACTACGCGGAGGCTTCGAAGCTGACGGTCGCATCGGGCACGTTGGACATGAAGATCGGTCATCTCGAGGACGTCGAGGCCGATCTCGAGCGTCGAACCCGGGCGCTGATGGAACTGCAGAAGGGCCAGGAGATGGCCTGTCGCCAGGTTCCGGATCGACCGGATGTCGCCAATCTCATGCAGCACCTCTCGATGGGGGTCGATGGCCACACCGTCGTCGACCAGACCTTCACCGTCCGGGGTCGTGGAGTGCGGGCCGAGGACGCCAGATTCGAGATCCTTCCACTGGTGGTGGAGCTCGAGACGACCTTCGACAACATCTTCGACGTCATCAGGCGTGTGGAACAGCTGAAGAGGCTGGTCCGCGTGACCTCCATCTCGATGAATTGCCGGGACGTCGACTTCAAGCAATCGAAACCAACGCTGCGTGCCTCGATCGGCATGGACGTGGTCTACGAACAATCGGATACGGGAGGCGAGTGATATGGAACGTCTGAATGTACTCATGCGTCGATTCATGATTTCGTTGACGGCGGACCGCCGGAAGTTCGGCGTATTCTGCGCCCTGATGGCCCTGGGACTGCTGTTCTGGGCCCGGATCATCGTCATCAAGAACCTTCCTCGGACGGTGATGGCGGAGGATGGGCAGACGCTGGTCTCCGGAGACCCGGATTCCGGTCGAAACGAGGCGTCTGATAATACCGGCCTCCTGGTCCGCTCGATCGAGCTGGACCTCGATCCCGAGCGCGATCCGTTCAAGATCAACGACGCTTATTTTCCCGGACAGGAAAAACATGCAACGGAGTCGGGGGAAGGACGAAAGTCGGGCCTCTCGACACCCGATCCAGAACTGGCGATCAGTCGCCTCCATCTGGAAGCGGTCATGCAGGGCAACCCCATGGCTGTGATCAGTGGTCGGACGTACCGGCCGGGGGATGTGATCGATGCGGACGGGCCGAATCCCGTCCGGTTTGCACTGGTCGAAGTCAGGCGACGGTCAGTGCTGTTGGAACACGACGGCCGGGAATACGAACTCCGGCTCGATGGTTCCAGGGGCTGAACGGATTGCGGGGGGGGCGGAGACAAAGTCATGCACATGCTCCTACGCGGTACATCTCTTCATTTCCCGGCAGCAATGCTGCTCGCGGTGCTCTTCCTTGCGGGCCCCGTCCATGCGCAGGATGCCGAGCCCGCATCAGAGCCCGAGTCCGACATCGAGATGACCTCGTACGGCACCGTCGACATGGCGGTGCAGGATGCGGATCTCGTTCAGGTGCTCGAGATGCTCTCGATGCAGAGCCAGCGGAACATCATCGCGGGGCGCGACGTCTCGGCGACCGTCACCGCGAATCTCTACGACGTGACGTTCGAAGAGGCGCTCGATTCGATTCTCCGGGTCAACGGCTACGGATTCATCGAGGAAGGCGCCTTCATCTACGTCTACCCGCTTGAACGGATCGCCGAGATCGAGAAGGCTCGCCGGCAGGTCGAAACGCGGATCTTCGAGCTCTACTACCTGAACGCATCCGATGCGGCCCAGGTCATCCAGCCGCTGCTCAGCGACGCCGGCCAGGCGGTTCCGATGGGCACGGTCGAGGAGGGGTTCAATCCCGACGAATCAGACAACGGAGCCGATGCGTACGCGTACACGGCGAAGATCGTCGTGACCGACTACCCGTCGCAGCTCGAGCGCATCGCCGAACTGCTGGTCGATCTCGACCTGTCTCCCCAGCAGGTGATGGTCGAATCCACGATTCTGCAGACCAAGGTCAGCGAGAACAACGCCTTCGGGATCGACTTCTCGCTCGTGAGTCATCTGAACTTCGAGGACATCGTCTCGCCGCTCTCGGCCGCGAACGATCTGATCTCGGGCAACTACAACACGGACAACGCGTTGGCGGGAACCTCCACCGTGGGTGGAACGGACACCGGCGCCGGCGGGTTCAAGTTCGGTGTCGTCAAGGACGACTTCGCGATCTTCCTCCGGGCCCTCGACAGCGTCACCGACGTGACCGTGGTCGCCCGTCCCAAGGTCATGTGCCTCAATCGTCAGCGTGGGGAGATCCTGGTCGGGCGTCGACTCGGCTATCTGAACACCACGCAGACCGAGACGTCGACCACGCAGACCGTCGAATTCCTCGACACCGGCATCCACCTGATGTTCCGTCCGTTCATCACGCCCAACGAGATGATCCGGATGGAGCTGTACCCGAGGCTCTCGAGCGGCGATGTCCAGCTCGAGGCGAACTACACGGTTCCGAACGAGGACACCCACGAGATCTTCACGAACGTCCGCGTCAAGAGCGGAGAGACGATCGTGCTCGGCGGCCTGTTCGAGGAACAGACCACGATGAGTCGCGAACAGGTGCCGCTGCTGGGCGACATTCCGATCGTCGGCAACGCCTTCCGGGGCCAGGACGACGAGACCCAGCGCAAGGAGATCATCTTTCTCGTGACGCCGTCGATCATCGCCGACGAACGCCTCTGGGAGATGGGGCAGGACGGTCTTGAGATCCTCGATGCCGTCCGACTGGGCGCACGAGCCGGACTGCTTCCCTTCAGTCGCGATCAGATCACCGCCGACTACAACCGCGATGCCATCGAGGCCTTCCGCAAGGGCGAACTCGATCTGGCCCTCTACTACGCGAACAACTCGCTCCGGACCTCCTCCAAGCAGCCCGAGATGGCTCGCATGCGGGACACCCTGTCCTCGAACAAGCAGGAGGCCTGGAACCGCAACATGCAGCGTCGCATCCTCGATCGCGAGATCGATCTGGTGCCGCCCAACGATCTGACTCCCGCACCGGTGGCTCCCGAGTTCGATCCGGAGCAGCCCGTGGAGCCGGCGGAGGCGCCGGTGTCGACTTCGGACGCATCGGATCTTCCCATCCTTGAAACAGACACCGACGGCGACAGTTTCGGCGCTTCGACCGATGACGTCACCCGCGCCGCGGCCGAATGAACGGAGCCGACCATGAAATTGCACACGTCAATCAGTCGCAGTGTCCTGCTCGTCCTCGTCATCGCCGGCGTCTCGGGTTGCCACGGCCCCTCCAAGGCCGGTCTCGAGGCGCGTGAGAACGCGTACGGACGCATCGACAAGGTCAACACCCAGATCGCCTACGGTCAGGCCAAGCAGGCCTTCGAGGTCGGCAATCTGCGCGAGGGGCTCGAGGTCATCACCGAAGCCGTCGCCCGGTATCCGGAAGCGGCGGAATACCATCTGCTGATGGGCCGGATCCTCATGGAGATGAGTCGGCTCGACGAGGCGAGGATGGCCCTCGAAGCGTCCATCGAACAGGACGACCAGTTGAGCGAGCCCTGGTACTTCCTCGGCATCATCTACCAGCGGTGGTCGGAGGACGAGCAGTCGCACGAACACTACATGCGTGCCGCCGATCTCGAGTCGGATCGTCCCCAGTTCCTGCTGGCCGCGGCCGAGATGCTGGTCTCGATGAAGCGATACGAGGAGGCGAACGACCTGCTGGTCGATCGCATCAGGAAATTCGAGCATCATCCCGCCATGCGTCATCTGCTCGGTCAGATCTCGGCGCTTCGCGGCGATCTGGATCGGGCGGCCCAGTACTACGAGGAAGCAAGCCTGCTGCAGCCCGACGACATGCATCTGCTGTCGGAAGTGGCCCACATGAACTTCATCGCAGGACGGATTCCCGAATGCCTGACCGTCATCGAACGCATGGAGTACAGCGGTCATTCGATCGATCGGCACCTGCTCCGCATCAAGGCCCGTTGTCTCATGCAGGCACGCCGCGAGCTCGAGGCACGACCCATCTACAAGCAGCTGCTGTCCAATCGCGAACACGACGTCTCCCTCTGGGAGGAAGCAGGCCTTCTGGCCTGGGCCATCGAGGACTGGCGAGGACTCGAGCAGTGCGGACACCGTGTGTCCTCGCTGGCTCCGGACCGCTCGACCGGATGGACCATGGTCGCGGTGGGGCATCGAGTCGCCGGCCGCTACGACCAGGCGGAGGCCGTTCTGATCAAGGCGGTGGCCTGCGAGGACGCCCAGGCGATTTCCTGGGTCATGCTGGCCACAATTCGCGAAATGAACGGTGATCTCACCGGTTCTATGAAAGCCTGGCAATCCGCATCGGATCTTGATGATTCGCTGTCGGAGCACCTCAGGCTGGTCGATGGTGCCTCTAACGGCGGTTGAAACCGCCCTGGTACTTGTGAGAAACGCGAATGCGGAAGATGACAAAGATGATGACCGCGTGCCTCGTGCTGGCCGTACTCGCAGTGAGTCCGGCCTGGGGCATCTGCCTGCTCTGGATCCGGGAAACCACCGGCCAGACGGCCGACGTGCCCTGGATGGGCCTGTGGCTGATTTCGGTTATCGGTCTCTTCCTGCTGCTGCTGCCCGTGGGCATCGCCGCACGCCGCACCCTCTCCCGCCTGCACGACTACGTCGAAGCGGCGGGGGCCCGAGGTTCGGGATCGATTCCGGCCGGACCGTTCTGGCTTCGTCCGGTCCTTCGGTCGTTCGTCAAGTCCGTGGAGCAGTTCCGCGAACGTGAACGCGACCTTCGCAATCAGCACCGCGATCTCGAGATACAGCATCACGTCGCATCCGCTGAACGCCGTCAGATCGAGGCCGTTCTGGGCGTCATGTCCGAGGCGGTCATCGTGACCAACGCCTTCGACGAGATCGTCCTGGCCAACCAGGCGGCCGGTCGCCTCTTCGGATTCGATCCGGAGCTGGCCCATCGCATTCCGATCGAGAGTCTCGTCAAGGACGAGTCCCTGCGGAGGATCGTGCACGAGACGAAGTCCGAGGGGAACTTCGTCGAGTGTCGCCATCTCGAGCATCGACTCGATGCCGTCGCCACCGGTCAGGACGGCGAAGGTCCGTTCTGCGACATCTCAATGGCCTGCGTCTCGGACCATCGCGATCAGGTCGCGGCCGTCGTGACGATCGTCAGGGACCGCACGCGTGAGCGGGAGATCTCGCAGATGAAGAGCGAGTTCGTCTCCAAGGCGAGCCACGAACTTCGGACGCCGCTGTCATCCGTGCGTGCCTACGTCGAGATGCTCGTCGACGGCGAAGCCGAGGACGAGGAGGCTCGACGCGACTTCTACCGGATCATCCAGGGTGAGACCGAGCGTCTGACACGTCTGGTCGACAACATGCTCAACATCAGTCGGATCGAATCCGGCATCGTGCATGTCGATCGCGAACGCGTCGACATGGGGACGATCATCGAGCAGGCCCTGGACACCATCGAGCCGCATGCCCGCGAGAAGGAGATCACGCTGCATCGCACCGTGGCTCCCGTCGGGCTGAACGTGCTCGGCGATCGCGACATGCTGTCGCAGGTCGTCGTCAATCTGCTTTCGAACGCGGTCAAGTACACCCCGCAGGGTGGACGGATCACGTTGAAGATCGATTCGGACAATCTGGCCCGTTCGGTCCACGTCTCGGTGGCCGACACCGGACTGGGCATTCCGCCGCAGGATCAGGAACGGATCTTCGAGAAGTTCTTCCGCATCGAGAACTACAAGCGTGTCGCCGAGGGCACGGGACTCGGATTGAACCTGTGCCGGCACATCGTCGAGACGGTGCACCGGGGGACCATCGGCCTCGACTCGCGTCTCGGCATGGGATCCCGCTTCTGGTTCTCGATTCCGATGGGCTGCGAAAAGAGTCTGGCCGCATGAAGGATTCAACGATGAAACAACGGATACTCGTCGTCGACGACGAATCGCACATCCTGCACGTGCTGACGCTCAAGCTGGGCAAGGCCGGCTACGACGTCCTGACGGCCGTCGATGGCGAAGAGGGGCTGCACCTCGCACGCGAATCGAAGCCCGATCTCGTGATCACCGACATCCAGATGCCGTACATGACCGGTCTCGAACTGAGTCGTGCCCTGGCCGACGACGAGTCGACTTCGGCCATTCCCGTCCTCATCCTCACGGCACGGGGCTATGCCCTGGCGTCGGAGGATCTCGAGTCGTCGAACATCCGCGACGTGCTGAGCAAGCCGTTCAGTCCCCGCTCACTCATCGAACTCGTGGCGTCGACGCTCACGGCCGATTCGCATCGGAGCGAGGCCGCATGAGTTCCGTCAGTCGTCCAACCCGAATGCTCGTGGCGACGGATCGCCAGCAGGATCGCCTCCGCGAAGCGGGCATCGTGCTGCTGACCTGCGATACGAACGGTCGGACGATGCCTTCGACCCGCGCCGGTGCGGACTGGCTCTGGTCGCTCGTGGCCCGGTCCGGCGTCGTGCTGCGTGCGCTTGCCGGATGCTGCGAGGCCTGGAACGATCAGGAACGTCCCACGCCGACCGAAGGCGTGCCCGGACTGTGGTTCGTGCCGATCCCCATCGAGGAACGTCGGACCCGCACGGCCTACGGGGTCGCGTGCATTCCCTGCACCGAGATCCTGGATTCGGAGTACTTCTCGGCGATGTGCCAGGGGGCCCGACTCGACGCCACATGGTGTCGTTCGCAGCTCGAGATGCTGCCGCCCGCGTCGTCGACCGATGTCGATCGGCTCGCGGTGCTGGTACGCGGTGCATGGCAGGATGAACAGCGTCGATGCAGCGACGAACAGGTGATCGAGGACGTCGGCCGGGAACTCGGCGAGTCCTACGAGGAGATCAACCTGCTGTATTCGATCACACGAAACATGACCGAGGTGGACTGCCCCGAGCGGTTCCTCTCGGTGACCTGCGAGGAACTGCGTCAGCAGCTTCCCTACGCCTGGGTCGTGGCGCTGGTGGAGGGGACCGGCGCCACGTCCGAGGTTCCGGACCACGTCGCCGTCGCCGGGGACTCCTCGCGCGAAGCCGACGATCTGGTCCGCTTCGGAACCAGGCTCGTCCGCAGCGCGGCGCCGGACCGTCCGATCGTCTTCGGACCCGACGATCCCGGCGGATTCGGAGACGGATGCGCCACGATCGCCCAGCCGATCCTTCGGGACGGACAGGTGATCGGCATGCTCATGGCCGCCTGCAAGGAGGCGGACGATCAGGATGCGTCGTCGGTCGACATGAAGCTCATGAGCGCGGCCGCCTCGCACATCGAGATCTTTCTCGAGAACGCCGGCCTGTACGAGGATCTCAATGCGATGTTCCTCGGGACACTCGAATCGTTGACGGCCTCGATCGACGCGAAGGACCGCTACACCTGCGGACACTCGCGCCGGGTCGCCATGCTCAGTCGCCAGCTGGCCGAGGCCTGCGGGTGCGACGCCAATCTGGTGAATCGCGTGCACATCGCCGGACTCGTTCACGACGTCGGCAAGATCGGCGTCCCCGAGCGCGTCCTCGTCAAGCCGGGCCGGCTCGACGAGCACGAGGTCGACTGGATTCGCCGGCATCCCGAGATGGGGCACCGCATCCTCCGCGACATTCCGAACTTCGAGGACGTGCTCGAGGGCGTGCTGCACCACCATGAACGGTGGGACGGCAGCGGCTATCCGTGTTCGCTCTCCGGAAACGACATTCCACGCGTCGCCCGCATGATCGCGATCGCCGACGCATTCGACGCGATGATGTCCAGCCGGACCTATCGGCGGGGCATGGCTCGATCGCAGGTACTCGCCGAGCTGGAGGCCTGCAGCGGCACCCAGTTCGATCCCGAACTCGTTCCCGTCTTCCTTTCGCTCGACTTCAGTTCCTACGGCGATCTCGTCGAGGAGCACACGGCGGCCGAGGAAGACGGCGACGCATCGAGAGGTCGTGCTGCATGAAGATGCATTTCGAAGAACATCGTTCCGCCGTGGTCATCCGCATCGAAGGCGAGTTCACGCACGAGGATGCGGACGGATTCCGTCGGCGATGCCAGGAATGGCTTCATCGCGGCGACGGTTCGTACGTCATCGACGGCGGTTCGTTGGAGCGGATCGATTCGGCAGGTCTCGAATCGCTGATCTGGTTCTCCGAGGAGGTTCGTCGCGGCACGGGCCGACTTCGACTGGCGCAGCTGGGTGATCTGGTCGCAAAGGCGATGATCGTCACGCGGCTCGACCGTCGATTCGAGATCTTCGACACCATCGAGGAGGCGGCGCGTTCGCTCTCCAGATCGGAGGCGGCATGATTCGACCATCCGTCCACATGCCGAACGGCACCGCGCGGCAACCGCTCGGCGAACTTCTGATTTCCCGGGGGGTGCTCACCGAGGAGCAGCTCGGGCACGCGCTCGAGCATCAGTCGCAGCATGATCATCGATCGCTGCTCGGAGAGGTGCTCATCGAACTCGGGTTCGCCAGCGATCAGCAGGTCATGGAGGTCCTGGCCGAGGGCTACGGCATTCCATGTGTCGAGCAGGTCGCCCGGGTGGCCGATGCGAGAATCATCGAGGTGCTTCCCCGTGAGTTCATCGAGGAGCACAAGGTGCTGCCGCTGTTTCTGGTGCGTTCCGTACTCACCGTCGCCGTATCGGAGCCTTCGAACCTCTACCTCGTCGAGGAGATCGCGAGGCGAACCGGACACGAGGTCCAGATCGTGGCCGCGGCCGCTTCGGAGATCGACGCCGCCATCACGTCATGGCTGCCGGCCGCGAACGTGTTCGTCATCGACGACATCTACGAGGACATCGCCGAGGAGGACTTCAGCGTCATCGAGCGCCAGGTCACCGAACTGGCGGATCTCGAACAGGTCGCGGGGCACGGTCCCGTCGTCAAGCTCGTGAACTTCATCATCTATTCCGCCGTTCAGGAAGGCGCCTCGGACATCCACATCGAACCCGACGACCAGTGTCTGCGCGTTCGATACCGCGTCGACGGGCGCCTCTTCGAGAAGATCTCGCCTCCGTATCGGATGCACGCCGCCATCTCCAGCCGCATCAAGATCATGAGCAATCTGGACATCTCGGAACGCCGCATTCCCCAGGACGGCGACTTCAACGTGATGCTCGAGGGTCGTCCGATCGATCTTCGCGTGTCGACGATGCCCGGCAAGTACGGCGAGAAGGTCGTCATACGAATCATCGACAGCGACTCCAGCCGCATCGGGCTCGACGAGCTCGGTTTCGGCGGCGAGATGCTGTCGCAGTGGAAGGATCTCATCTCGCACCCGAACGGCGTCATCCTCGTGACCGGTCCGACCGGTTCGGGAAAGTCGACCACGCTGTATTCGGTGCTCGGCCAGATCAATTCGCCTGAACTGAACATCTCGACCATCGAGGATCCCGTCGAGGCGAAGATCCCCGGAATCAACCAGTCGCAGGTCAACACCCGTGCGGGATTCACCTTCGCAAACGCGATGCGTTCCATGCTCCGCCAGGATCCGGACATCCTGATGGTGGGTGAGGTTCGTGATGCCGAGACCGCATCCATCTGCACCCAGGCGGCATTGACCGGACACCTCGTCTTCTCGACGCTGCACACGAACGATTCGCCCAGTGCCGTCACGCGACTCTGCAATCTCGGAATCGAGCCCTATCTGGTCGCGGCCACGCTGCGAGGCGTGCTCGCCCAGCGGCTGGTCCGGAAGATCTGCCCGAACTGCAAGGCGCCGTGGGTTCCGGACGACCGGACCTCGGAAGCGGTGCTTCGCGCCTGCGAGGGGTTCGAGTCCGTGCAGCGCGGCACCGGATGCAGCCATTGCCGCCGCACCGGATTCGCGGGACGTCTCGGCATCTTCGAACTGCTGATTCCC
Source organism: Phycisphaerales bacterium UBA3160 (assembly GCA_002364485.1). Classification (GTDB taxonomy): domain Bacteria; phylum Planctomycetota; class Phycisphaerae; order Phycisphaerales; family SM1A02; genus UBA854. The sequence goes on along the minus strand of DEYK01000025.1, from coordinate 71,579 downwards.
GACGACGAGTTCCTCGACGCCGTGGCGGCGGGGGCCACGCTTCAGGCGCTTCGTGCGCGTCTGGTCGACATGGGATTCGAGTCGCTCTGGAAGGACGGCCTCGCCAAGGTCCGTGACGGACTGACGACGCCCGACGAAGTGCTCTGCGCGACCAGGCTCTGAGGAACCATCGAATGATCAGCCAACACGATTCGACGTATGCCTACCGCGCCCGGACGACCTCCGGCGAAGCGGTGTCCGGTTCGATCGTCGGCCGCGACCGGGACGACGTCGCGGAGCATCTCCGTGAAGAAGGACTCTTCATCACATCGATCGGATCGGAGCATGCGGCTTCGCCCATCGAACTCGATTCAGATCATGTGCGGCAGCAGCAGGGACTGCGCCGCATCAAGCGATCCGACGTGGTGTCCTTCGCGCAGCAGCTGTCGGTCATGCTCGAGACCGGAGTGCCGTTGCCCGAAGGGCTCGATGCGATCGCTCGTCAGACGCGTCGCCGGGAGTTCAGGGAAGTGATCGAAGCCGTGCACGAGGATGTGTGCGGGGGTTCGCCGCTTTCCGATGCACTGGCTCGATGGCCCCGGGTGTTCCCCGGGATCATGGTGAGCCTGCTCCGGGCGGCGGAACTGTCGGGCACGATCGCCCTGATGCTTTCGAGGGTCAGCGAGTACCTCTCGAAGGAGATGAAGACGAGGCGGCAGGTGAGCGGTGCGATGCTGTATCCGTCGTTCATGCTCGGATCGGGACTGATCGTGGTGGCGTTTCTCGTCGTGTTCATCCTTCCCCGTTTCGCGAAGATCTACGAGATGCGGTCGGCATCGCTTCCCACGCCCACGAAGTTCCTGATGTCGATCGGCACGTTCGCCACCGACGGATGGATGTTCTACGTCCCGGCCCTCGCTCTCGCGGCGGCGGCCTTCGTCGTCGTTCCCAGGACGGTCGTCGGCCGAAGGGCGATCGACTGGTCGAAGCTGCATCTGCCGGTCCTCCGGACCATCCACGTCAATCTGTACGTGACACGGTCGACCCGGACGATGTCCACGCTGCTGGCGGCGGGGGTGAACCTCATGGACGTCATCCATTCCTGTCGTGCCGTCACCAAGAACGTCGTCTTCGATCGAATCTGGACGAACATGGAAGCGCATGTCCGCGACGGCCGACGGCTCGGTCTGGCCTTCGAGGAGAGCGGCATCGTGCCCGCGAACGTGGCTTCGATGGTCGCGGCCGGTGAGCGTTCCGGCCGTCTTCCCGAAGTGATGGACCGTGTCGCCGAATACAGCGAAGAGGAACTGGAACTCGCCATCCGCAAGAGCACTTCGCTGCTCGAGCCCGTGATGATCATCCTGATGGGACTGCTCGTGGGCGCGGTCGCGATCGCGCTGCTGCTTCCGATCTTCCGCATGAGCAGTGTCGTCGCCGGCTGACGTTCAGATCGAAATCGCGGCCGCCTCGGAGGGCACGTGCGATCGCCAGTCGTGCAGGGCCTGTCTGATCTCGCTGCTGCACCGGGCGGTGCGGACGCGCTCCTTCAGCGGCTTGACGTGGCCCATCGTCTTGCCGTACCAGGAGATCGCGCTGCGAAGCCTGTGCAGCACCATGTGCTCGTTCTGATGCTCCAGAATGAGATCGAGGTGCCGCTCGATGCAGTCGATCCTCGATGCGAAGGGCGGATCGGGTGCTTCGACCCCGTGCGTCAGGAGCGACTGGATCTGCTGGAAGATCCAGGGGCGGCGCAGCGCTCCGCGGCCGACCATGACGGCATCGCACCCCGTCGCGTCGATCATCCTTCTCGCATCCATCGCGCAGTTGATGTCTCCGTTGCCGATCACGGGTATGGAGTCGACGGCCGCCTTCACCTCCGCGATGCCGTCGAGCCGCACGCTGCCCTTGAACCGCATCTCGGTGGTTCTGCCGTGCACGGTGATCGCGGCGATGCCGACGTCCTCGAGTCGGCTGGCCAGTTCCGCGGCGACAAGCTGTCGATCGTCCCATCCCAGCCTGATCTTCGCGGTCACGGGTGTTCCCGTCGTGGGGGTGACCGCCTCCACGATCCTTGCGGCGAGCCGGACGGTCGAGTCTGGGTCGCAGAGAAGGAGTGAGCCTCCGTTCTTCTTGGCGACCTTGTCGACGGGGCATCCCATGTTGATGTCCACGATCAAGGCACCATGATCGACGGCCCATCGTGCGGCGTCGGGCAGCGGATCCTGCTCGTTGCCGTAGATCTGCATGCACAGGGGGCGATCCTCCTCGCAGGTCTCGGCCAACGCCAGGGCACGAGGTGATCCGCGGAGCAGGCTGTGCGAGTTCAGCAGATCGGTGCTCGCAAGGCCGACCCCGCCCTGTTCGCGGCAGAGCCTTCTGAACGGCAGATCGCAGTGGCCGGCCATCGGAGCAAGGAGTGCCGGGGAATGCAGTTGGACCCCGCCGATGCAGGGGCCTTCCAGATGCCGTTCAGGGGGTGCCATGGGGCGATTCTAGCACCGAGAAGTCGGTGATCCGACAGTCATTCTGGCAGGTTCGTGGACGCTCTCGGCACCGGCAACAGGGAAAAGCCGCTTTCAGAGGCCGATCAGGGGCCATGAGCGTGGATGGCATCCCGGTACGGGCGATTGCCGCTGGCATGATGATTGCAACATGTTCAATGAGCCGACCACCCCACCTTAGAGGGGGTCGGCTGGAAGGAGCTAACTATGAGCAAGATTATTGGTATTGACCTCGGCACGACGAACTCGGTCCTTTCGGTGATGGAAGGCGATCAGCCCAAGGTGCTGATCAACGCTTCCGGAAACCGGACCACTCCATCGGTGGTGGCCTTCACGGACAAGAGCGATCGTCTCGTCGGCGAACCGGCCCGTCACCAGCAGGTGACCAATCCGAAGCACACGGTCTTCTCGATCAAGCGCTTCATGGGTCGTCGTCACGACGAAGTGCAGTCCGAGGAGAAGCTGGTCCCGTACGGAATCTCAGGCGGTCCGACCGAGCTCGTCTCGGTCTCCATCCAGGGCAAGGACTACACGCCCCCGGAGATCTCCGCCATGATCCTCCGGGAGATGAAGCGGATCGCCGAGGAATATCTGGGCGAGTCCGTCGACAAGGCCGTCATCACCGTTCCCGCCTACTTCAACGACGCACAGCGTCAGGCGACCAAGGACGCCGGTGAAATCGCCGGCCTCAAGGTGGAGCGGATCATCAACGAGCCGACCGCGGCCGCCCTGGCCTACGGTCTGGAGAAGAAGACCAACGCGAAGATCGCGGTCTTCGACCTCGGTGGTGGTACCTTCGACATCTCCATCCTCGACATCGGGGACGGCGTGTTCGAGGTCCTTTCGACCCACGGCGACACGCACCTCGGCGGCGACGACTTCGATCAGGTCCTGATCGACCACATCGCCGAGGAGTTCCGCAAGACCGAAGGCATCGACATCCGCGACGATGCGATGGCCCTTCAGCGTCTCAAGGAAGCGGCGGAGAAGGCCAAGTGCGAACTTTCGCAGCAGCTCGAGACCTCGGTGAACCTGCCGTTCATCACGGCCGACTCGAATGGTCCCAAGCACCTCCAGTCCACCATCAGCCGCGCCACCTTCGAACAGATCGCAGGTGAACTCTTCAATCGGATCGGCGGCCCGTGCCGGACCGCGTTGAAGGATGCCGGGCTGCAGCCCTCCGACATCTCGGATGTCGTGATGGTCGGTGGTTCGACGCGCATTCCGATGGTCCAGGAGATCGCCAAGGAGGTCTTCTCGACCGCCGAACTGGATCGATCCATCAATCCCGACGAGGTCGTGGCGATCGGTGCCGCGATCCAGGGTGGTGTCCTGCAGGGCGACGTCAAGGACGTGCTGCTGCTGGATGTGACGCCGTTGAGCCTCGGGGTCGAGACCCTCGGTGGCCTGATGACGTCGCTCATCGAGAAGAACACGACGATTCCGACCTCTCGGAAGGAGACCTTCTCGACCGCCTCGGACAACCAGACCTCGGTCACCATCCATGTGCTTCAGGGTGAACGCGAGTTCGCCCGCGACAACCGGACCCTCGGCAAGTTCGATCTCACCGACATCCCGTCGGCACCCCGCGGTACCCCGCAGATCGAAGTGGAGTTCGCTCTGGACGCCAACGGCATCCTGAACGTCTCGGCCACCGACAAGGCCACCGGCAAGAGTCACAACATCCAGATCACCGGCTCGTCCGGACTGGACAAGGACGAGATCGACCGGATGAAGAACGAGGCTGAAAGCAACGCCTCCGACGACAAGTTCCGTCGTGAACTCATCGAGCTCAAGAACCAGGGCGAGCAGATCGCCTACCAGGTACGCAAGCAGCTCGAGGAGCACGGCGACAAGGTGTCGGCCGAGAGCCGATCGACGATCGAATCGTCGCTCACGAATCTCGAGTCGAAGCTCAAGGAAGACGACAAGGCGGCGATCGAAGCCGCATTGAAGCAGCTCAACGACAATGCCATGGAACTCGGTAAGGCCGTGTACGAAGCCGGCGCCGATCAGGCTGACGCTCCCGAAGCGGCTGCCGCCGGCGGAGAAGAGGCCGGTCCAAGCGGCGACGACGACGTTATCGATGCGGAATACGAGGTCAAGGAAGACGAATGACCTTCCTCAGATCCTGATTCTTTCCGGCACGACCTGAAAGGGGAGGCCCGCAACGCGTGTTGCGGGCCTTCTTTTTTGCGCCGAAGAGGTTTGCGGTGGGCTATGATGAGGGTTCAACCCCGAAACGAGGATTCACACCGATGACGACCATCTCCACCAACACCGACACCACCTCCGCCGGCACCATCGGCGAAGATCATGTGGCCTCCCTGCGGGCCGACTTCGACGGCAACCCGAAGTGGAAGCTGGCCCAGAACGCCGTCAGCCAGACCGCGGTCGACGACGTCGCGATGGATCGATCGATCGTCGCGGGCCTGGACTACACCTTCTCGACGCTGCTGGACGACTGGAAGGTCACGAACCAGCGGCAGTCCGGTCGCTGCTGGATGTTCGCGGCGCTTAATCTGATGCGCGTCGGTGCGATGAAGAAGATGAACCTCAAGGAGTTCGAGTTCAGCCAGAACTACACGCTCTTCTGGGACAAGTTCGAACGCGCCAACTACTTCTACGAAGCGATCATCGAGACGTCCGACCGGCCGATCGACGATCGGGCCGTGTGCTTCCTGCTCGATCGTCCGCTCGACGACGGCGGGCAGTGGAACATGTTCATGAACATCGTCCAGAAGCATGGTCTCGTCCCCAAGTCGGCCATGCCCGAGACGCAGAGCTCCTCCTGCACCAGGCGGATGAACGTCATCATGTGCGGCATGCTCCGCCAGGGGGCTCGGCAGCTCCGTGCGGCCAAGGAGCGTGGCGAGTCCATCGAGACCGTCCGGTCCATCAAGGACACCCTGGTCGAACACGTGTGGCGTGTGCTGTGCATCCATCTCGGGACGCCTCCGACCGACTTCGACTGGCAGTGGAACGACAAGGACAAGGAATTCCATCGTGCGGGACGCATGACCCCCCAGCAGTTCGCCGAGACCTACGTCGACCTTCCTCTCGACGACTTCGTGTGCATCGTCCACGACGCGCGGGAGACGAGCCCGACCGGCCGCACGTACACCGTCGAGCACCTCGGCAACGTCGTCGGCGGTGAGCCGGTCCTGTACCTGAACGTCGAGATCGACGTGATGAAGTCGATCACCCAGAAGGTGCTCGAACGCGGCGAGCCGGTGTGGTTCGGGTGCGACGTGGGCAAGATGTTCCGCCGCGACATGGGCCTCTGGGACGCCGACCTCTACGACTTCGGCAATCTCTACGACGTTCCGTTCGATCTCGACAAGGGCGGCCGACTCGACTTCCACGAGACCCTCATGACCCATGCAATGCTGTTCACCGGCGTCGACGTCGTCGACGGCACGCCGCGAAGGTGGCGGGTCGAGAACTCGTGGGGCAGCGAGAAGGTCGGACGCAAGGGCTTCCAGGTGATGAACGATTCCTGGTTCAACGAGCACATGTTCGAGATCGCGGCCAGACGTTCGGACCTTCCCGAGGAACTCCAGGCGGCTCTCGATACGGAGCCGATCGTGCTTCCTGCGTGGGACCCGATGGGATCGCTCGCGGGCTGAGAAGCGTACTTTCAGTGCATTGAACGGTTCAGCCGCCTTCAGGATCGGTGATCTGTCGTAATTTCGCTTCTAAGGCGGTCCTTCTTGATCTAGGATGGATCCTTGTGGAATCTGGGTGGTGGCCCAATGTTCAATCAGGGAACGGGAGAGAAAGACGATGAAGACGTACGCATTTGTGTCCGCAGGGGCTTTGTTGATCGGAGCTTCTGCACATGCGCAGACCTCCGCAGTCGATGGTGTGCTCGAAAACGATTTTTCGGACACCTTGATGTCCGGAGCGGTGCAGAACACCTCGACCAGCTTCGGAGACAATGACAACCCCGACCCCGGTCTGGCCATCGGTTCCGAACTGAACTTCGGTCTCGCATCGATCTCGAACGGGAATCTCTACATCTTCCTGGGCGGCAACCTCGAGACGAACTTCAACAAGCTCGAGATCTTCGTCGACTGCCGGGACGGCGGACAGAACCGTCTTCGTGGTGACAATGCAGACGTCGACTTCGACGGCCTCAACCGGCTCGGCGACGACGGCAGCGGCAACGGGATGACCTTCGACGCCGGATTCAATCCGGACATGTGGCTTACGATCACCTGCGGCGTCGACGGCGACGGCGCGATGGAGTTCTTCGCCAGCTACGGCGAGCTCCGTACCGAGGGCGGAGGCTACGGTGGCTACCTCGGGATGGGTGGTTCGGGTGCGGAAGGCGCACTGGTCTCCGCCAAGGGCATGTCGATCGGAATCGACAACTCGAACATCGGCGGCGTCTCCGGCGGCACCGGCATCGACTGCGGCAGCGACGGCGACCCGGAGGGCGAAACCGGAATCGAGCTCGCGATCCCGCTCTATCTGTTCGACTGGGACGGTGAAGGCCTCCAGATCGATTCCGCCAGCGTCTGTGCCATGATCAACTCCTCGGGCCACGACTCCGTCTCGAACCAGGTCCTCGGCGGCATCTTCAGCGGCGACAGCCTGGGCGATCCCAGGGACATCGACTTCAACGCCATTGCCGGCAGCCAGTACTTCCAGAGCGGCGCCAAGGCCGAGCCGTGTCCAGGCGTCCTTGGATCATGCTGCGTCGTATCCGGGGAATCGGTCTCCTGCCTCACGGTGCCCGCCGCAATCTGCGATTTCTACGGTGGCGACTACGGCGGTGACGGTTCGAGCTGCGACGTCGATTCCTGCGAACCTCCGGTCCAGTGTGAGAGCGACATCAATGGAGACGGGCGAGTCGACGTCGGGGATCTGCTGAAGGTGATCGCCGATTGGGGCTGCATCGAATAGAAGATGGTCGTCTATACTTCCAACCGGGAGTGATTTCTGCTTCGGAGATTCCAGATGACCGCATTCATCCGTTCGCTGGCATTCATCGGCACCATGCCGATCGTTCTTTCCGCGTTTGCCGATCGGGGTGAATCATGGGGCGGAGGCATGGGAGCAATCCCGTACTTCGACCAGACGCCGGGCTGGCAGCAGCAGTGGACCCATTCCGGCAGCGGATGCGAATACGACGTGGATGGTTCCGGTGCAATCGACGTCGGTGACCTGCTCGCCGTCATCGGAGGCTGGGGCTCCTCGTCTCCCGATCTGAACGACGACGGCACCGTGAACGTCACGGATCTGCTGCTGGTCATCCAGCAGTGGGGAGCCTGCGGCGATTCATGGAGTCAGCTCGACGAGTCGGATCCGGATCTCTCGAACGCTTCCCAGGGCGTCATCCGACTCTGCATTCCGCTCGACCGCCTCGGCGTCTCGGTCGGTGATGCGATCTCGTTCGACGTCGTTTCGACCGGTCCGGCCGAAACCGACCCCGGAGTCGATCATCTGAGCAATCCCAAGCAGGCCACGCCGTGGTGGTACGTCGAGTCCCAGGCGGGCGAGTTCCTGTCCTACACGGTGACGAGCGCCGGTGGTGCGGGGATGACGTTCGTGGACACCGCGGGCGACGTCTTCGCCGACGACTGCCTGGACATCCTCGAGGTCATCGTCACCAACGACGCCTTGGAACTGCAGGTGGAGATCCGGACCGCCGGTGATCTGTATGCCGAGAGCTGGTCGCAGTTCATGGTCCTGTTCGACGCCGGTTCCGGCGGCACGGGATCGAATCCCTGGGCCCGCAACATGGATCTCGGCCTCGCCCTGATCGATGCGGCCGTCACCGGAGGCTGCCAGCGTGATGACGGGACCCAGTTCCGCGTCTGGGCGCCCAATGCAAACGAGGTCACGGTCGCAGGCAGTTTCAACGACTGGGACTTCCTCGCCAATCAGCTGACCGGCGAGGGCAACGGTTTCTGGTCCTCGGACGTGCCGGGTGCTCTGCCCGGGGACGAATACAAGTTCGTCATCCGCAACGGAGACAACTGGTACTGGCGCAACGATCCTCAGGCTCGCCGGGTCACCAACTCCACCGGCAACTCGATCATCTACGATCCCGGATCCTACTCGTGGTCCGGCGACACCTTCTACATGCCCTCGTTCGACGATCTCGTGATCTACGAACTGCACATCGGCAGCTTCGGTTCCAATGCGCCGGGCAACATCCAGGAGGTGACAAGTCGCCTCGACCATCTTGCCGACCTCGGAGTTAACGCGGTCGAGTTGATGCCCTTCGTCGAGTTCCCCGGCGACGTGTCATGGGGATACAACCCCTCGTATCCCTTTGCGGTCGAGAGTCACTACGGCGCTCCCGGCGACTTCAAGTGGTTCGTCGAGCAGGCGCATGCCCGCGGCATCGCGGTCCTGGCGGACGTCGTCTACAACCACCTCGGGCCGTCCGATCTCGATCTGTGGCAGTTCGACGGGTGGAACATCGAAGGCAACGGCGGCATCTACTTCTATCAGGACTCGAAGGCGGAGACGCCATGGGGTCCGAGGCCGGACTTCGGTCGCGGCGAGGTGCGGCAGTACATCCGGGACAACGTGCTCTACTGGCTTCAGGAGTATCAGATGGACGGAATCCGGATGGACGCCACCAAGTGGATCCACCGGACCGACGAGGGCGAGGCGATTCCCGAGGGATGGACCCTGCTGCAGTGGATCAACAACGAGATCGACGCCAGCCAGCCCTGGAAGTTCTCGTCGTCCGAGGACATGGACGCCAATCAGGCCATCACCGACGACACCGGATCCGGCGGCGCCGGATTCGATGCCCAGTGGGACTCGCAGTTCGTGCACCCGCTCCGTGACGTGCTGACCGCCGGCTCCGACGCCGATCGGGACATGGGCACGGTCCGGTCCTGCGTCACGTACCAGTACAGCGGCGATGCGTTCAGTCGCATCATCTTCACGGAATCGCACGACGAGGTCGCATCGGCCAACGGCAATCAGCGACTGACCGAGGACATCTGCCCGGGCTGCGCAGACAGCTGGTACGCCAAGAAGCGATCCACGCTGGGAGCGGCCTTGGTGATGACGTCTCCGGGAGTTCCCATGCTTTTCATGGGGCAGGAGTTCCTCGAGGACGGCGGTTGGGACGACTGGATCCCCCTGGACTGGTCCCGTGCGGACACCTACTCGGGCATCCTGCAGCTGTACAAGGATCTGATCTCGCTGCGTCGGAACTTCTGGGGCAACACGGGAGGTCTGCGTGGCGGAAACACGAACTTCCACCATGAGAACAACACGGACAAGGTCGTCGCCTGGCATCGCTACGGCGGCGGAGGGCAGGGAGACGACGTGGTGGTCGCCGCGAACTTCTCGATCTCCGGCAAGTCGAACTACCGCATCGGACTTCCCGCCGGCGGCACCTGGTACGTTCGGTTCAACAGCGATGCGTCCTCCTACGACGATTCGTTCTCCGACTGGGGCACGGTCGATCTGAATGCGGAACCGGTCCCATGGGACGGAATGCCGTATTCTGCGGAGATCCAGATCGGTCCCTACTCGGCCGTGATCTTTTCACAGTAAGGACCGGACTCAAGTGTCTGATCGCCGAAGACGAGCGTTGGTCACCGGAGCATCTTCGGGCATCGGTGCGGCCTATGCCCGTCGTCTGGCTGCCCAGGGGTACGACCTGGTCATCACGGCCCGGCGGGAGGATCGACTCGATTCGCTGTCGGGGGAACTCGGGGCCACGCACGGTGTCGAGGTGTTGAGCGTGGTTCTAGATCTGGCGAAGCCCGATGCGGTCACCCGTCTCGTCGAGGTGCTCGATGCGAACTCGATCGAAGTCGACTACCTCGTCTGCAACGCGGGGTACGCGCTCGATCAGGACTTCCTCGATGCCGAGTACCAGCGCCACCACGACTTCCTCCAGGTCCTTCTGGGAAGCCTCGTCGAACTGTCGCACGCGCTTTCGCCGGGGATGGTCGAGCGGGGCTGGGGCCGGATCGTCAACGTCGCATCGGTGGCTTCGTATCTGTCGCTCACCCCCGGGAGCCTGTACGGTCCCGTCAAGTCGTTCGTCCTGGCATTCTCCCGCTCGCTCAAGGCATCGCTCCACTCGCAGGGCGTGCACGTGACGGCTCTGTGTCCGGGCTACACACGGACCGAGTTCTTCAGGAACATCGGGGTCGAGGACAAGGTGTTCGGCATGCCCGGATTCCTTCTTCTGGACGTCGACCACGTGGTCGCGGCCTCGGATCGAGCCGTCGAACGCGGCAAGTCGGTGTGCATTCCCGGCTTCTTCTACAAGGTGCTGATCTTCAGCAGTCGCTTCCTGCCTCTGGGGATCTTCGCCAGTCGCAAGTTCCGTCAGACGCTCCCCACATCGCGCTGACCGGCAGCGGGTACACTCCAGCCATGGATCTCTCCTTCTGGATGATGGTGTTGCGTCTGCTGCTCGCGCTGGTCTTCGGTGCGTTGATCGGCTGGGAACGTCGTTCCAAGGGAAAGGTCGCCGGACTGCGGACCATGATGATGGTCAGTCTCGGTTCCGCGGCCTTCACGCTCGCCGGCATCGGCGCGATGGAAGGCATCTACGCGGCCGAACAGGCGCACGGCATCGAATCGACGATGCGGCTGGACACCAGCCGGGTGATCGCCGGCATCGTCGGCGGCATCGGATTCATCGGCGCCGGCACGATCATCCAGGCCCGTGGCCGTGTGCACGGCGTCACCACCGCATCCTGCATCTGGGTCGCTGCTTCGGTCGGGGTCGCCTGCGGTCTCGGGTTGTACGATCTCGCCGTGGTCGTATCGATCTTCGCGGTCTTCGCCCTGGAGATCTACCGCTGGTCGGGTCGGCGTGAGGACGAGTCCGACGGCTTCGAGGCCACCGACGACAAGGTCGACTAGGAACTCCAGGTCAGGACGTCGACGATGCCGGTCAGACCGAGCACGCAGCTGACGATTCCATTGAGCGTGAAGAAGGCCATCGTGATCCGCCCGGTCCCGAACCGGGCGATGAGACTGTGTTCCCAGGCAAGCAGGCCGACCGCCGCCACGACTCCCGCGAGAAACAGGAATCGAAGTTCCGGAGCCATCGTCCACGCCAGGATCAGGAAGCCGATCGAGACCGCATGCAGCACGCGGCTGATCCACAGGGCTGGGCCCACGCCGAGTCGCGACGGCATGCTGTGCAGTCCCTGCGTCCGATCGACCTCGACATCCTGCAGGGCATAGAGGATGTCGAATCCGGTGACCCAGGTCAGGACCATGCCCGCAATCATCCAGAGGGCGGGCTGCTGGGCAAGCGCCGTCGGTTCGACCGCGATCGCCGCGGCCAGCGGGCTCATGGCGAGCGAGGAGCCGAGCCATGCGTGGCAGAGGAACGTGAATCGCTTGGCCAGTGGATACAGGCTGATCCAGAGCAGTACCGGAACGGCGAGCATGATGGGCCACGGGTTGTCGGAGATCCAGAGGAACCCCAGCGATGCGAGGAGGAAGAGCATCGTGCCGACGGCGATCGACAGCAGGGCCTGTTCGCTGCGGAGACGACCGCTGGGAAGGGCCCGGTTGGCGGTTCTCGGGTTCAGTGCGTCGATGTGGCGATCGAGCAGTCGATTCGCGACCATGGCCACGGTTCGGGCACAGATCATCGCGACGGCCACGAGGGCCAGTTGCAACACGAACACGCCCCAGTCCGGTCCTTGGGCAACGGAGAGCGTCGCCATGAACGCCGCCAGAAGGGCGAACGGAAGGGCAAAGACGCTGTGCGCGATCTTGATGTCCCCGGCAATCGTGCGGGTGGCGTTGAATCGTGCGGGATTGATCGTTGAGGCCTCCATGAACCTGTGAGTATAGAAGGTGCGGCGGATCGTCTCAGGCCGGACATCGACCCCGTATACTTCCTCCCATGTCTGCCAAGGTAAAGACCGCCATAACGCCCGTCCGTTCCGAGAACTATCCCGAGTGGTACCAGCAGGTCGTCAAGGCCGCTGACCTCGCGGAGGCGTCCCCGGTCCGTGGTTGCATGATCATCAAACCCTGGGGCTGCGCGCTGTGGGAACAGTGCCAGCGGGTGCTCGATGGCATGTTCAAGGACACGGGACATCGCAACGCCTACTTTCCGCTCCTGATCCCGAAGAGATTCCTCGAGAAGGAGGCGGAGCACGTCGAAGGCTTCGCCAAGGAATGTGCGGTGGTCACCCACCACCGACTCGAAGCTGGGCCGGACGGAGGGCTCGTGCCGGCGGGCGAACTCGACGAGCCTCTGGTGGTGCGGCCGACGTCGGAGATGATCATCGGCGAGGCGTTCTCCAGATGGATCGAGTCGTACCGGGATCTGCCGCTCCTGATCAACCAGTGGGCCAATGTGGTCCGGTGGGAGATGCGCACGCGTCTGTTCCTTCGGACGGCGGAGTTCCTCTGGCAGGAGGGGCATACGGCCCACGCGACCTCGGAGGAGGCGGTCGAGCACACCGAGCGGATGCTCGACGTCTACGCCGACTTCTGCGACAACTGGATGGCCATGCCCGTGCTGCGCGGCCGCAAGACCGAAGCCGAACGATTCCCCGGTGCCGACGACACGCTCTGCATCGAGGCGATGATGCAGGACCGCAAGGCGCTGCAGGCGGGCACATCCCACTTTCTCGGGCAGAACTTCTCCAAGGCGCAGGACATCATCTACCTGAACGACAAGGGCGAACGGACCCATTGCTGGACCACGTCCTGGGGTGTCTCGACCCGACTGATCGGTGGATTGATCATGACCCACGCGGACGACGACGGCCTGGTGCTTCCTCCACGTCTGGCTCCGGCCCAGGTGGTGATCATTCCGATCACCTTCAAGGCCGACGATCCCGAGGCGGTGATGGACTACTGCCGCTCGCTCGCGGAGGAACTGAAGGGAATCGTCTACGCAGGACGCCCCATCGGGGTCGAGATCGATGATCGCGACATCCGCGGCGGCGAGAAGACCTGGTCATGGGTCAAGAAGGGGGTTCCCATCCGGCTCGAGATCGGCCCTCGCGACATGGCCGAGGACTCCGTCTTCATGGCTCGTCGCGATCGACCGGCGAAGGAGAAGCAGGGCGTGCCGCGCGGCACGTTCCTCGAGACGATCGTTCCGCTGCTCGACGAGATGCAGCAGGGGCTCTACGACCGTGCTCTTGCGCACCGCACCGAGCACACGCGGGAGATCGATTCCAAGGAGGAGTTCTACGAATGGTTCACCGCTCCCGAGGGCGAACCGACTCCGATCCACGCTGGATTCGCGATGTCCCACTTCTGCGGCGATCGGGAGGTCGAGGAACGCATCAAGAGTGAACTCGGCGTCACCGTGCTCTGCGAACCACTCGGAGATGCCGAGCCGGGCACGTGTCCGTTCACCGGGCAACCGAGTCCGCGTCGGGTGTTCTGGGGCAAGAGCTACTGAACGCCGCCGCTAGGCGCGGATGTCGACGCTGCGTCCGAGTTGCGACTCGATCGCCGCTTCGATGCGATCGGCGGCACGCGTGTACATCGAGAGGTTGCCCGGAGTCTTCGGGACCGAACTGGATTCGAACTCCGGCGCGGCGTTCACCCGCGCCGCGACCGGTGTGCCCGTCACGGCCGGCGGGCGCAGTGCGACCGGTGGTCTGGCCGATGCGGCGCGCAGCGACGCATGCAGCGGAATCGAGTTGGTTGGATCGAAATTCATGATTGGTCATCGGCCGCATTCGGCCACTCGGGTCAGGTCAGGGCAATACATCGGGATCTCTCCCGGCAGTTCTTGAAGGTCTTTTCAAGGCCGATAATGGTCCGGCGCTGCATCCGCAAACGCATCAATTCTCGGCAGGGGGGAGTGTGACGCGCAGCAATGACGCGTTGGCGGTCAGTCGAAGTTCGACCGATTCCATCGCAGCGGGGATCAGCACCGTTCTTCCCTTCTCGAGCCCGGGGCCGGGCTGGCCCTCCAGGCTTCCTTCGCCGGCCAGCATCATGAGGACCTCGGGGGCGTCGCCGATTTGGAGCGTGATGACGTCGGCGTCGACCGCATCGATCCGATCGATGAGGTAGTGGGGCGTCTTCGAGAGTCGTGTCACCTGCGCGGAGCCGTGTCGTGTCCGTTCGCATGCTTCCATCTTCGCGGCGGGTTCGAACGCGATGCACTGCAGAGCCTGTTCGATGTGGAGCGTCCGATCGGTGCGGCCCCAGTCGAAGACGCGGAACGTCGTGTCGCTCGGCGTCTGGATCTCGGCGACGAGGATGCCCTTGCCGAGTGCGTGGCATGTTCCGCTGGGAAGATCATGGCAGTCGCCGACCCGGGCCGGAACGACTTCGACGAGGTCGACCACGCTGCCGTCCTCGATGGCGCGTGCGAACGCATCCGGGTCGACTCCCGGTCGGATGCCCTTGTAGAGCATGGCGCCCTCTTCGGCTTCGAGGATGATCCACGACTCGGTCTTGAGGTGGTCCTCGGGATGGGAGCGGACCCACTGCTCGTCAGGATGGACCTGCATGGAGAGGTCCTCCCGGGCATCGAGATACTTGATCAGCAGCGGGAACCCGCCTTCATCGGAGCATGATGCCCGACCCATGATCCAGCTGGAGTCCTCCTCGAGGAGTGCATG
Source organism: Phycisphaerales bacterium UBA3160 (assembly GCA_002364485.1). Classification (GTDB taxonomy): domain Bacteria; phylum Planctomycetota; class Phycisphaerae; order Phycisphaerales; family SM1A02; genus UBA854. The sequence goes on along the minus strand of DEYK01000025.1, from coordinate 56,539 downwards.
CAGGGTCTTCCCCGCGAGCGGGCCGCTGTCGACGACCGAACGCCCTTCCTCGATCGAATCCGGCAGGTCGGCGAGTTCCCATGATTCGCCGACCGCATCCATGGCGCCGAGGTCCTTCCCGTAGTCGGCGAGACGTTGTCCTCCCCAGACCTTGGGTTTGAGAATCGGAGCAAACGTCATTGGCACGGGGTTCATGGCGGGTCACCGTTTTTTTCTGGGGGTCGTGGCTGTCCGACGTACAATACGTCATGGAACGCATGGAGATCCGATGAAACGTACTTCCATTGCCATCATGCTGATCACATCGTGCTTCGTCTGCTCCTGGTCGATGGCACAGACGGTGATTTCGATGCCGGCTCCCGCCCCGCGTGTCGCCGGAGAGTCCTCCGTGATGCTCATGGTCGCCCGGGCCATGGAAGCGGCATCCCATGCCGAAAATGGTGCGGATGCTCTGTACCGCTACTCCCATGCGAAGCAGACTCCGTACAACGTCTACCACGTGCGTCCCCGAGGTTCGGCACTCGACTGGGATTTCGACGTCAACCATTCCTACTTCAGCCCCCGCCTGTTCTGGGGTTCCTACTGGGGCTGGGGATGGCCCGGCTGCGTGACCTGGAACGTCGGCAGCCCACCCGCGAATTCGTCGTGCGGTTCGTTCGTCTTCGCGGTCTTCTGAATCCGACGCGTCAGATGGCCATGCCCGTGATTCGCACTTCGAACACGAGCTTGTCGCCGACGATTCCCTGAGCGTCGCAACTGAAGCGTCTACGCTTGAAGTTGTGCTCGCGGACGAGGATGTGGAGCGTGTCGCCCGGTACCACCTGGCCTCTGAAGATGCAGTTGTCGCACCGCGTGAAGCCGAGGAATCTCGGTTCGTCCGCATTCAGTCGAAGCTGGTAGATGACGCTGCTGACTTGTGCCGCCGCCTCGATCATGATGACGCCCGGCAGCAGTGGTCGGCCGGGAATGTGGCCCGGAACCCAGAACTCGTCGTCCCGAACATGCTTGACGCCGATTCCCCTGGTGAAGTCGTCGCTCGCCCAGACCATGTGGTCGAGTTGGCACATGTCCCCCGTCTGGGGATTGAACTTCGAGATCACGTCACGACCGTAGGCCACTTGTGAAAGGTCGATTGATGAAATGTCGAACAGAAGTTCCGAGGCCATGGACCGGTCCCTGTATGTAGGTGGTTGGCGTCAGGATAGAGGCAGAGACACCATTCGTCACCCGTGCGGAGCGGTGATTGCAGCAGAACACGCCGAGGAGAGTTCCTCGGCGTGCTCAGTGTTCTGAGTCCAGGATGGGATCAGGCTCGAGCTTCGAGCACGTCCTTGCGGACGTCCTGAGCTGCAGCCTTGATGTCCTGCATGGACTTGCGGACGCGGGTTCCGGCGGCTTTGTTGCCCCCGGCGCACTTCGCGACGTCATCCGCAACTTCTTCGACGAGTTTCTTCAAGCGTTCGTATGAATCCATTGATCAGCCCTCGATTGGAAGCGAGTCACTTGTCATTGAAAGGGGGCTCTTTGCCCCGCTACGGCCTGTCGACCCCACTGTATCGGTCAACAGGCCTGTTTCTGCCCACATCAACGCAGAAAGAAGCCACAGTTTGTGTTCTGTTAGGGTATTTTGGCGTATTTTTCGGGGTCAGACCCGTAGATCGACCGGCTTGGCGGCTGATTTCGCCCATCTGGAGCCGATCGGCTCGACGACCTTCGACACGAAATCGTCCACCTGAGCGGGTGCTCGGCCGACGAACTGGCTCGGATCCAGCAGCGATTCGAAATCCAGATGCTTGAAATGATCGTCACGGCGAAGCCGCTCGACCAGATCATTCGGCCCTCCCTGCTTGACCGATGCCGCGGCATCCATCGAGTGGGCCCTGATCAGTTCATGCAGTTCCTGTCGGTCGCCTCCGGCCTGAACCGCGGCCATCAGGAGATCCTCGGTCATCATGAACGGAAGCTCCGCCATGAGGTTGGAGGCGATGACCGGCTCATTGACCACGAGGCCGCTGGAGACGTTCAGCAGGATGTCGAGGGTCCCGTCCAGAGCCAGGAAGGCCTCGGGCAGCACCAGCCTGCGATTGGCCGAATCATCCAGCGTTCGCTCCAGCCATTGGACGGATGCGGTCTGGAATGCGTTTGCGGGCAGATTCATCACGAATCGGGACAGGGCGCAGATCCGCTCGCACCGCATCGGATTCCGCTTGTAGGCCATCGCGGACGATCCGATCTGAGTCGATTCGAACGGTTCCTCGAGTTCACGCCGGTTGGCGAGCAGACGCAGATCCGTGGCAAATCGATGCGCACCGGTGGCGACCAGAGCCAATGAGGAAAGGATCTGGGCGTCGAGCAGTCGGGGGTAGGTCTGCCCGGTGACCGGGAATCTCCGGTCCGCAGCCCAGCCCATCTTCTCGGTGACCAGTCTGTCCAGAGTTTCGACCTTGTCCTCGTCACCGTCGAACAGAGCGAGAAACGAAGCCTGCGTTCCGGTTGCTCCCTTGACGCCTCTGAATCGCATCGTGCCGATCCGATGCTCGATGTCCTCGAGCGCCATCGCCAGATCCTGGGCCCAGACGGTGGCCCGCTTGCCGACCGTGGTCGGTTGTGCCGGCTGGTAGTGCGTGAATCCCAGGGTGGGAAGGGATCGCCACCGTGCGGCGAACTCGCCGAGAGCGAGGATGGCCTGCGCGAGCTTGGCAGCGATCATCTCCATCGCTTCGCGAAGGATGATCAGTTCGGTGTTGCAGTTGACGAACTGGCTGGTCGCTCCGAGGTGGATGATGCCCCGTGCTTCGGGAGCCTGATCTCCCAGGGCATGGACGTGGGCCATCACATCGTGGCGGAATCGTGCTTCGTAGGTGCGAGCCGCATCGAGATCGAGATTGTCGAGATTCGCTTCCAGGGCGGCCAACTGCTGATCGGTGATGTCCAGACCGAGCGTCTGTTGTGACTGGGCGAGTGCCAGCCAGAGACGTCGCCATGTGGTGAAGCGGTTCCGATCGGACCACAGCTCCTGCATGGGACGGGATGCGTAGCGGGCCTGGAGCGGGGATTGGTATCGATCGCTGGTATCCATCTGGCCAGTGGCTCCTGGATTGCCTGGGAACCTATCTACGAGGTAGTGGTCGAACCAGGGGGATCTATGGGTACGATGAAGAAGCGTCTGCTCCTCCAAATCCCGGGAAATCAATGGTCCATCGTACACGAAAGCCTGTTTCAACCGCTCAGGATGGGGAGACGCATTCTCCAGTCGGTGCTGCCGGGGTGGTACGGACGGATGCGTCCGCCGATTCGGAGAAAGCCCTGCTTCAGGCCTGGCGGGACGGGCACGAGGATGCGTTGGGCGATCTGCTCGAGGCCTTCAAGCCTCGGATCTGGTCGATCTGCTGGCGGACGCTTCATCACTATGAGGATGCGGCTGATCTCACTCAGGATGTGATGGTCCGGATCATGAAGGGCCTGCCCGGATTCGACGGGCGCTCCAAATTGAGCACATGGATCATCCGGATCACCCTCAATGCATGCCTGAGTCACATCAGAAAGCAGAAATTGCGAAGGCACGCGAGTCTGGATGCCCCGATTTCGACATCCAACGTGGGGGGAGGATCCGTGTCGATCAAGGATCGTCTTCCTTCCGGGGAACCCGAGAGCTCTTCGCGAGTCCAACTCACAGAAGAAATGCAGGCCCTGAATCGGGCTCTGCTGGTCCTCGATGAAGAGCAGCGGCTCCTGCTCATCCTCAGGGACATGCATGGTTCGGAGTACGCCCAGTTGGCGGAGATATTCGAGGTGCCCGTCGGCACCATCAAGTCGAGGCTGTTTCGGGCCAGGGCCGCGTTGTGCAGGCTCATCGAACCGCCGCCACCTGAGAGTGGGGAGCATTCATGATTGATCAACCATCGCATGAGGATCTGATGCTCGGCTGGATCGAGGACACCCTCGACGCCGCGCAGCGTCGTCAGCTCGAGTTGCTGATTTCGGAAGATCCCGCACTTGGTCGGCGACTGGAGTCCATGAGGGAGCAGCGTCTGTTGATCTCCGGACTCGAGGACCCTCCCGCTCCGTCCGATCTGTTCGACCAGGTGGAGCGTGCGGTGGCCCGGCCACTGCTGTCGTCTGCGACTCCCGGACAGTTCCGTCGGCACAACCGACCATCCATGATCCTGTTCGAGATCCGCCGCCGTCTTCCCATCGCCGCCATGTTCACGCTTGGTCTCGGATTTCTTGCCGTGCTCTTTCTCTTGAATCCGCTCCAGTGGTTCCAGTCTCCGACCGACATGCAGGTGGCGGTTCCCGATTCGGCACAGAAGATACAGGCGCTGCTCGCAGGCGTGCAGGAAGTTCCGCAGCCGGGCGAGCTCGAGAGCTTCGGCATGGTGGCTGGCATGGTGCCCGGCACTCCGCCGCCGCTCGCTCTCGTGCTGGCGGCCGGCAATCAGGAAGCCGCTCTTCGGATGCTTCGGACCCTCGCGATGCGCACCGACGCCACGCTGCTGGCGAATGCGTCGCCACTGGATCTGATGGGTCCGACGCTGATGGCTTCGGGCACGCCGGAATTCGGAGGCAGCGGTGGGAGTGCGAACAGAGACGGAGGCGGGGGTGGACGCGGAGGCGGCGCCAACACTGCCGGTGGAGGCAACTCGATCCTGATGGAAGTCGAAGGTGTTCTGTTGGGAGACGCGTCGCAGGTTCCCACGATCGAAGATCAGTTCGCGTTTGCCGATGAGGGAGCCGAATGGACGGTCACGATCCCGCTGGAAAGATTCGAGGGCTTTCTCCTCGTCCTCGACGAACTCGCGGCCGATGGAAGCGCTCTGGTGCTTCTTGAGGACCACCTGACTCCGGATGCGAAGGGTGGTCGCTGGTCCCAGTTGATCCGCGCACGCAAGGAATGGAAGCGGTGGCAGGGTGCCCCGGCCGACACGATGATCGTGATCCCCGTCTTCGCCGGCACGCTGCCGGAGTGACATGGGAGCGAGTCCGCATCTCATAGACTGTCCGGCATGGTCTTCGGCGAACCAAACAGCCCGTTTCGCAGCGGAGGGTACTTGTCCTTCTGGTCGGCCTGCTACGTCGGCGCGTGCACGCTGCTGGCCGGTGCGTTCCTGGAGACCGGTCCACTCGTGATTCCAGCCTGCGCAGCCTTCCTGATCGCATTGCAGGTCTACACCATGCACCGGCTTCGCCGGGCGACGTCGCATGCCGCATCGTCGACGGCGAGGTCGGTCTTCATCGTCAGGCATCGTCGGATGATGGTCGCGACGACGGCGATCTCGGGCGTCGCGGCCGCGATCGTGGCCTGGTTCGTTCATCCGCTGGCCGAGATCTTCGTCTTCGGCGCTCCCGTGGGAACGATCCTGTACGCCATCGGGCGTCGCGGGATGCAGGTGCGTGACGTCATGGTTCTCAAGAACGCGATGGTGGGTGTCTCGATCTCGGTGCTTTCGATCGGACTCGTGCTTCTCGGATCGGTCGATGTTCCCGGGTGGGGTCCGGTGCTGGTGGTGGGGCTGTTCCTCGGCGGCGTGGTCTTCGTCGACGCCATGCTCTGCGACATCGACGACATCGAATCCGATTCGATCACGTCGACATGCACGGTTCCCCGCTTCGCGGGAATCGGCAGGACGTTGGCGACGGCGGATGTGCTGGCGTGCATTCTGACCGCCGGCATCATCGCGGGAGCACTGGCGGGCCTGGTGCGGCTCGAAGTCGCGGTGGTCTATTCCGGCCTGCTGCTCGCCAGTCTGCTTGTCCTCAATCCACTGGTTCCATCGGGTGCGTGGCGGAATGCGATGGATCTCAGGCTGCCGATGTGCGTGGCGGGCGGTTGGACGATCGTCATTCTGCTGACTTCGAGGGCGCCCGCCTGATGGTCGGCTCTTCTCCGTTGAGCAACCTGCGGATGTTGGCGCGATGACGCCAGAGGATCAGCATCGCGATGGCGATGGTGATCGCAAGCGGCGCCGAACCCCGCATCAGCAGTTCGCCGGTCGTGACGTCGCCGCCGGCACGGGAGCCGAACCACTGGAGCACGATCAGCGTCACGATCGGGATGCTGACGGCCGCGACCATGCTCGAGACGGAGATGATTCTGATCGTGAGCAGCGTTGCGACCCAGACGCAGAGTCCGACGAGCGCGGGAATCGTGAGGATGGGCCACATGGCGAGCAGGACGCCGAACGCGGTGGCCACACCCTTTCCCCCGGAGAAGTTCAGGAACATCGAATACATGTGGCCGCAGAAGGCGGCGATCGCCACCAGCAGCCACAGCCAGAGCGACGCGGTGGGGGTGTCCACGGGATTCCGGCCGATGGTGTCGGTGAGCAGTCCGGCGACCACGACGGGAATCGCGCCCTTGCCCATGTCGAGGGCGAAGCACAGCAGCCCCCAGCGTCGGCCGAGCACCCGGCCCACGTTGGTGGCGCCGATGTTCCTCGAGCCGTGTTCACGGATGTCGATTCCCTTGAATCGGCCGATGACGACGCCGAATGGGATCGATCCCACCAGATAGGCGCCGAAGATGCAGAAGAACCAGGTCCAGCCCACGTCGAATCTCCCGCCGGTGCTCTTCACCGGGCATGGGACATAGCCTACACGACTGGAACCTTCGTCCCCAGTATGCTGCGCACGTGAGTTGGACTCCCGATCATGCCGTATCCGTCCTCAAGAGCGACGGTCTCCGAAGCGTCTGGCTGGTGCAGCGCCCCGGCGAGGAACCACGGACCGTGAAGTTCTGGCCGGTCTCGAGCTGGATGCTGGTGAAGCATGCGATGGGCATCTCCCAGCCGATCCGTCAGGACCGGGGCTGCCGTCGACTGCGTGGTGCGGGAATCGATACGCCGAAGATCGTGTCCGGCCCGATGGTGACCAGTGTCGAGGGTCGACGGGTGATCCGGCTTGAACTGGATCACGTTCCAGGCCGAACGGTGCTCGAACATCTGGAATGCGGATCCGTGGACGCGGCGGCCGTGTCCGAAGTGGCCCGTCAGGTCGGGGCGCTCGTCTACTCGATCGCGGATGCGGGGTTCATGCATCGCGATCTGAAGTTGTCGAACATCGTGGTCGAGGAGTTCGACGACGCGCCGCCGAAGGTCTGGGTGATCGATCCGGTCGGGGTGCGTCAGTGCCGGAACCGGAGCGTTGCGATCTTCAGGATGCTGGAGCGTCTGGACGTGGAGATCCGCAGTGGACGCGACGTCGCGGGCATCGGCTGGAGCAGCGTCGTCCGGGAGGCGATGCGGCCGCTCAGTCCGTCCGAGCGGCGAGCAGTGCTCTCGATGCTTCGAGCACGTCCTCGACCGTGATTCGGCCGATGTGGCACAGGTTCGGCGCCTGGTCCGCCATGGTGTCTTCGGGCAGGAACGGTTCCGCGAGCAGTCTTCGTTCGAGGCATCCCGGAAGGATCGTCCACCGGTGATCCGTGGGGCCGAAGAGGCTGACCACTGGTGTGCCCGCTGCCGCGGCGATGTGCCTGGGACCCGTGTCGTTGCTCACGGCGAGTTTCGCACGCCCCGCGACCGCTTTCAGTCCGTGCAGATCGAGTCCGACGGAGGGCCCGTCGACGCCCGGCGCATCGCGCATCGCATCGACGATCGAGCGGGTGAGTTCCGATTCGGATGGAGCTCCCGCGACGATGGGAACGAGTCCATGTTCGCGAAACAGCGTGTCCGCAACCACGGCGAATCGTTCGGCGGGCCATCGCTTGTCCTCGCGGTTGGCGCCGGGGACCAGCAGGAGCAGTGGAGTCGATGCATCGAGGCCGATCGCGGACGAAGCGGTCTTCTCGTCGTGCGGAGTGATCGTCAGTGCAAGGCTGGTGTCGGTGTGCCCTTCGCCGAATGCGGCATGGGCGATGCGCATGTAGTGCTCGACCGCAGGAACGGGTCGGGATCGGTCGGCGTCCGGGATCGCGTGCGTCAGCAGGGATCGGCGGCCATCGCGTCGCGTCCCGATGCGGATCGGTGCCCGGGTCCACCATGCAGTGAGAGCCGATCGGAACGAACCGGGCAGCAGTACGGTCGCGTCGGGGCGTGTTCGTCCCAGTCGGCGTCCCGTGGAGACCGGCCCCAGCATGCCGGACGGCTGGAAGGATTCGATCCGGTCGAACCAGGGCGAGCCTTCGACGATCGGCATCAGGTTCGGCGACGCGGCGAGGGTGATTTCGGCGGACGGGCAGGCGGTCCGGGCGGCCCGGAAGAAACCGCTCGCCATGATGGTGTCGCCGATCCACGTCGGAGCGATCAGCAGCAGGCGGTCGATGTCGCCGGGGACGATCATGCATCGGCGTCCAGGATGACGGCGGTGGCGGCTCCGAACGAATCCACGATCGCCTCCGGCTGTGGATCCTCCATGGCCTGCACGCCGCCCATCGTCAGGAGGATGGTTCGACATCCCGCGGCCTGTCCCGCCCTGATGTCGCGCACCTGGTCGCCGAGCATCCAGCTTCCCGAGAGGTCGATGCCATGTTCGTCGGCCGCCTGCAGAAGCATGCCCGGTTGCGGCTTGCGGGTGTGGTGTTCGCCCCGGAACGCGTCGACCACGCCTTCGGGATGCCACGGACTGTAGTACCAGTGTTCCAGGACGTCGTGCCCGAGCGCATCCCGGAGCCGTCGTCGGATCTCGCCATGGACGTCGTGCACGTTCTGTTCGGTGAAGATTCCGCGGGCGACGCAGCTCTGGTTGGTCACGACCACGAGCAGCCAGCCCGCATCATGCAGGGCCTGGAGTGATGCGGGAACGTCCTCGAAGAGGATCACGCCATCGGGATCGCCCAGATGATCGTCGTTGTGGATGATCGTGTTGTCGCGGTCGAGAAAGATGCAGCGATGCATGGTTCAGTTTCCCCGGCCGAAGCAGGTGTTGACGGCGCGGGCGGCGTCGATCATGGGGTGATCGAGCGGAACGAGTCGCTGGCCCGTGGCGACCTCGTGGATGTCCACGTGGTCGATCTCGCCGTTTCGCCAGACGACCATCCTGTTCACGTGTCCCTCCACGAGCAGTTCAAGCGCCGCGACGCCGAATCTGGTGGCGAGCACGCGGTCCATGGCCACGGGCGGTCCGCCTCGCTGGACATGACCGAGGACCGTGGTTCGGGTCTCGAACGCGGTCCGTTCCTCGATGGCGGCGGCGACCAGCTGCCCGATGCCGCCGAGGCGGTTCGGATCGGGACTCCCTTCGACCACCTGCGAGACGATCTGCGGTCCGCCGGCCTGATGGGCGCCTTCGGCGCAGGCGATGATCGAGAATCCCGCCGGTGATTCCATCCGGCCCTGGAGGTACTCGCAGATGCGGTCGATCGAGAACGGGATTTCGGGAATGAGAATCACGTCGGAACCGGACGCGATGCCCGCACTGAGGGTGAGCCAACCGGAGTTCCGTCCCATCAACTCGCAGACCATGACCCGATGATGGCTGTCGGCGGTCGTGTGCAGCCGGTCCAGCGAATGGGTCGCAGTCGTCATGGCCGTGGTGTAGCCGAAGGTCAGGTCGGTTCCGATGATGTCGTTGTCGATCGTCTTGGGCACGCCGAGGCACGGAATGCCGGCGTCGACGATGGGGATGGTGCACGCCATCGTTCCATCGCCGCCGATGACGATCAGGGCATCGAGTGCATGTTCCTCGATCGTGTCGAGGCATCGGTCGGTCGCCTCGATGAAGATGGTCGAGCCGTCTTCGGCCTTCGACGGGAAGTGCAGGGGACTGATCCGGTTGTTCGAGCCGAGGATGGTGCCGCCGCGAGTGAGGATTCCGGAGACGTCCCTTGCGTCGAGTCTCCGCACCTGATTGCGTATCAGTCCCTCGAATCCATTGAGGATTCCGACGACCTCGATGTCGTGCCGGAACATGGCGCTCTTCGAGACGGCACGGATGACGGCGTTGAGCCCGGGGCAGTCTCCGCCACCGGTGAGCAGGCCGATACGCTTTATGGATGATGGGTTCGCCATGGATTCGTCGCCGGCTACCGTACCATCTCGGTCGGTCGAACCGTGATCTCGTTGACCGAGACGTGCTCGGGGGCATCCATCGCCCATCGGACGGTCTCCGCGATGTCCGACGGTTGAAGGATGCCGTTCATCCGTTCGTACCAGGTTCTGGTGGCTTCGCGGGACGGCTCGTGGGCGATCGTTTCCGGAAGCGCCGTATCCACGGCGCCGGGGGCGATCAGGGTGACGCGGATCCGGTTGCCGTCCTCGCGCTGCCGACGAGCCAGTTCCGCCCGCAGGCCCTCGCTGACGACGTGCAGCGCGGACTTGCTCGCGCAGTAGACCGTCGCATCGGGAAACAGCGTGTGTCCGGCGACGGAGCCGATGCTCAGGATGTGTCCGGTGCCGCGTTCGAGCATTCCCGGCAGGACGGCCGCCACGGCGTGCAGGCTTCCCAGGACGTTGACTTCCAGGATGCGTCGCCAGTCGGCGGGATCGGCCTCGGGGATCGGGGCCACCGGCATGATGCCGGCGGCGTTCACCAGACCTTCGACTCCACCGAACCGTTCGATGCCCCGATCGATCGCGGTGCGGGTGGCATGCTCGTCCGCGACATCGCACGACGCGGCGAGCGAGCGTCCACCTTCCTGTTCGATCTCGTCGGCGACCTGCTCGAGGGCGTCGACTCTGCGTCCAAGCAGCAGGACGGCTCGTCCACTTCGGGCGAGCACCCGGGCGGTCGCAGCTCCGATGCCGCTTCCGGCGCCGGTGACGGCGACGCAGCCTTGTTGGTGTGTGGTCATCTCTGGTCCTTCCGGCACACATGGTGTACTCGGGATACCATCCTAGTCACATGACTTCACCAACGCCCGTTCCACGTCGTTCTCCCGATGCAACCGAGGCCTCCTCGCTCGTCGCGGCACGCCGCGAGAAACTCCGCCGTTGGCGGGAGGATCTCGGTCTCCAGCCCTACGGCCACCGAGTGGACGGGCTCGTCACGCTGGAGGAGGCGCGAGGCGCCTTCGTCCAGGATGCCCATGATGCATGGACGGCGTCGCAGGAGTCGGAGGAGGTCATCGACGATCCACGCCCGGTCGTGAAGGTCGCCGGCCGGTGCGTCCAGCACCGCGCGATGGGAAAGCTCGTCTTCATGGTGCTGAGGGACCACACCGGTGATCTGCAGGTCAGCATGTCGAAGCAGGACATGGACCCCACGGTCTTCAAGCTCGCCTCGAAGCTCGACTACGGCGACATCGTCGTGGCCGAGGGGCCGATGGGAATGACCCGCAAGGGCGAGATCTGTGTCTGGGCGAACGAGTTCCAGGTGCACGCCAAGTCGCTCGCGCCGCCCCCCGAGAAGTTCCACGGACTGACCGATCAGGAAGCGCGGTATCGACGGCGGTACGTGGACATGTACGCGAACCCCGAGACGATGCAGGTCTTCTACGATCGATCCAGGATCCTCTCGTGCATCCGGAGATTCATGGAGGGTCGCGACTTCGTCGAAGTCGAGACTCCGATGATGCAACCCATCGCCGGAGGTGCGGCGGCTCGTCCGTTCACGACCCATCACAATGCGCTCGACATGGAACTCTTCATGCGGATCGCACCCGAGCTCTTTCTCAAGCGGCTGCTGGTGGGAGGCATGCCCCGCGTCTTCGAGCTCAACCGCAACTTCCGCAACGAGGGGCTCAGTCGCCGTCACAATCCCGAGTTCACGATGCTGGAGGCGTACCAGGCCTACGGCGACTGCGACACCACGCTCGATCTGGGAGAGGCGATCTGCCGGGCCGTCGCGACGATGCTCGCCGACGGCGGTTCGCTGGTCCGCCCCTGGGGAGACATCGAGATCGACTGGTCCCAGCCCTTCCAGCGTCGCTCCTACGAGGATCTCGTCCGGGAGGGTGCGGGCATCGAGATGCGCGACGAGGCGGCGGTTCGAGCCGCCGCGGTCGCGGCGGGCATCGAGGACGCCGACAAGAAGGATCATTGGCTGCTGGCCGAGGCGATCTTCGAATCCCGTGGCGAACCCCTCCTTGATCCGACCGTTCCGACCTACGTCACCGGGTATCCGAGCGCCGTCTCTCCGTTGACCCGGCCCGATCCGGACGATCCGGAGATCTCGCATCGCGCCGAACTCTTCGTGGCCGGCATGGAACTCGGAAACTTCTACACGGAACTCAACGATCCTGCGATTCAGCTCGACCGCTTCCAGGGTCAGCTGTCGGGTGCCGACGACGAGGCCAGCGCCTTTCGGGCGATGGACCGGGACTACATCGATGCACTGGAAGTCGGCATGCCGCCTGCGGGTGGATTCGGCATCGGCATCGATCGTCTCGTCATGCTCATGACCAACCAGCCCAGCATCCGAGACGTGGTGCTCTTTCCACTCATGAAACCGGAGTAGAACCATGATCCGATTCGATGTCCGCACTCTCGCATCCGCCTTTGCGGTGCTGTTTCTGTCGACACTCGTCCAGGCCGGGACGAACTTCTGGTACGAGATGAAGCTGGCCGGTTCGCCCGCGGGGTGGTCGCACATGACCGACGGCGTCGAAGGCGAGTACCGGACGGTGATGAACGAGACCGCCTTCCGGATCCGCCGCGCCGGAGCCGAAGTCTCCATGACCGTGCAGATCGAATGGGTCGAGTCCGCCGACGGCAAGCCGATCTCGATGACGTCTCGTCAGGATCTGGGAACGCAGCAGATGACGACGATCTGGACGTTCGAGGGCGACTCGATCCGGATCGCCACCGAGCAGGGCGGACGGCGGAACGAGACCACGGTCGCGGCACCCACCGTGCCATGGTTGACCCCGGGTGGGGTTCAGGACGAGTTCAAGCGTCAGGCGAAGGCCGGCAAGAAGAAGATCAGCATGGCGACGCTCGCTCCCGATTTCGGACCCGAGCCGGTCAACATGGTCTACACCTTCACCGGTACCGAGCAGTATGCGGTCGGTGACGAGGCGCAGGAGGTCTCCGTGTGGTCCATGTCCATGGACAAGCTTCCCTTCCCCTCCGTCATGAAGTACTCCGCCGACTGGGACATGCTCGTCAGCGAGATGAAGGCGCCCTTCGGCCAGATCGACATGATCATGTCCACCCGCGCCGAGGCGATGGATTCGCTCGACGGCAAGTCGCCCGAACTCATGCTCAGTCTCATGATCACGCCCGACAAGGCGATCCCGAATTGGCTGCACGCCCGTCAGGGGCGGTTCCGCCTGGACACCAAGGACGGGGCGATGCCCTCGCTTCCCTCGGCGGGGTACCAGCGGATCGAATCACTGCCGGATGCCGGTTCCGTCATCCAGATCATGGACCTCGACAAGCCTTCGGTCGCATCGAAGGCGGACATGGCCAACCAGGAGTACCGCGGTACATCGGGCCTTGTGGACACGACGGACGAGAAGATCCATGAACTCGTCGCGAAGGCGCTGGATGGCGTCGGGGACAGCGACGCCGAGCGTGCCGAGGCGATGCGGGGCTTCGTGCATCGCTGGATCTCGGTCAAGAACTACGGGACCGCCTTCGCTTCGGCGTCCGAGACGGCCCGCAACCGTACGGGCGACTGCTCCGAGCACGGAGTGCTGCTCGCAGCCATGCTGCGGGTGTCGGACATCCCATCTCGTCTGGCGACCGGCCTGGTCTACTTCAAGCCGGACGGGGACAAGGGAGAAGGCGTCTACGGCTGGCACATGTGGACCCAGGCGATCATCGACGGCCACTGGGTCGATCTCGACGCCACGCTTCCGGTCCCCTTCACGATCGGTCATGTGTTGGCGGACACCTCCAGTCTCGCCGACGATTCCGGCATCGGTGACCAGTACAACCTGCTGGCCCTGATCGGCAACATGGAGATCGACGTCATCGAAGTCGTAGAGAAGTGACCGGGGCGTTGTCACCCATGTCGCTTCCATCGCGTCCCGATGGCGGTCACAAGGGGACCTTCGGCACCATTCTCATCGTCGGCGGTCAGTGCGGCCGCGGTTCGGTCATGCTCGGTGCTCCCGTGCTCGCGGCGTTCGGCGCCCTGCGTTCCGGAGCGGGGCGGGTCGTGCTCGCGATGCCCGAGCCGCTGCTCCACGAAGCTCTTTCACTGGTGCCGTCCGCCACCGGATGCCCGCTTCAGGTCGATGGCGACGGGGTGATCGACGCCGATGCGGCGCGTTCAAGACTCGATTCGTTGGTCGAGGACGTGCAGGCCATCGCGGTCGGCCCCGGACTCGGTCGAAGCGAAGCGTCCCGGGACGTCGTGGCCTCGCTGCTCGGGGGTGCAGGCGCTCCGCTGGTCGTGGATGCCGATGCACTCAACGCCCTTGCGGATCGCCCCGGCATGCTGGATCAGGTGGGTCGACGATGTGTTTTCACGCCCCATCCCGGAGAATATTCCCGTCTGGCTGCGGCGTTGGACCTGCGTCCGTATGCGGCGGACGATGCGTCGCGTCGTGAAGCGGCTTCGTCGCTGGCTCGTCGCGTTGCAGGTGTCGTCGCGTTGAAGGGGGCCGGCACCGTGGTGTCCGACGGCGGGCGTGACTGGACCTGCGATTCTGGATCCGTGGTTCTCGCCGTGCCGGGTTCGGGCGATGTGCTGACCGGAGTGGTGGCGTCCCTTCTGGGCCAGCATCGGGACGCGGATCCCGCCGAACTCGCGGCGTTCGCGGTCCGGCTCCATGCGCGTGCCGGTCTGCGGTGGGAGGAGCGGCACGGCAACGCCGGGATGCTGGCCGCGGAACTCGCCGACGAACTCCCGATGGTGCTTCGCGATCACCGGAATGATTGAATGGAGCCGACTCGTCCGGATCGGAAGGCGGTTGGTGGTACGCTGTCGCAAACGATGAAGCAATGAGGATGGACACGATCATGGTGCATACCGAACTCGGAACACTGGCAGGATCCCAATGGGTATCCGGCGTCTACTGTCTCGGCAACCCCCAGGTCGCCACGACCCGGCAGGGCAAGCCGTATCTCAAGTGTCTGCTGCGCGACGCCACGGGCGAGGCGCCCGGCCGGCAGTGGTCCTTCGATGAGCATCGTCTGAAGGACATCGCGGCCACCGGCTTCGTCCAGATCGAGGGCAGTGCGGAGACCTTCAAGGATCAGGTGCAGATCCGCATCGACACCATCGAGGCCTGCGAGGTCTCGGAGGAGCAGATGCAGGATCTTCTTCCCTCCACCTCCCAGGACATCGATGAGATGTTCGACCACGTTTCGTCTCTGCTGAGATCGATGGAGCATCCCTCGATGCGCGCTCTGGCCGAGTCGTACCTGCAGGACGAAGAGATGATGCGGCGGTTCCGCATGGCTCCTGCCGCCATGGCCATGCACCACGCCTGGATCGGAGGGCTGCTGGAGCATACGCATCAGTTGATGAGCATCGCCGATGCGGCCATTCCGCTCTATCGAGGTCAGTTGAACCGTGATTTCATCCTCATGGGGTTGTTCATCCACGATCTCGGCAAGACGATCGAGCTCTCGTGGGAAAAGGGATTCGACTACACGACCGAAGGCAATCTCATCGGACACATCGCCCGAGGCGCCATCTGGCTCGAGCAGAAGGCCTCCCAGCTGGATCCTCCGCTGCCGGGCGAGGCGGTGCGAGTGCTGCAGAACATCGTGCTCAGTCACCATGGCGAGGCCGAATACGGCGCTCTGAAGCCGCCTTCGACGCCGGAAGCCGTGTTCATCGCCATGCTCGACAATCTGGATGCAAAGACCCAGATGGCCCTGTCCTCCGTGCAGTCTGGGACCGCCATGGTCGGCGATTTCACCGATCGGATCTGGGGATTGTGGCAGACCAGGCTCTATCGTCCACAACCGCTTGAAGAGGGTGCCCCGGATGAGGAGGTCGCTCTGGACTCCAGCGGCGATCTGTTCAACTAGGACTGGATCCGTTCCGGCTGCCTTTCTAAACTGGTGAATCTTCCGCCAGGGGAAAGGATTCGATCGTGTCCAGCACGCCAAAGATTCTCATCGGTATTCCGGTCTACAACGAAGCGGCATCCGTGCCGGCCGTATTGGAGGCCGTTCGGGCCCACGGCCACGACATTCTCGTGGTCGACGACGGCTCCACCGACGAGACGCCCATGCTGCTCGCGAGGCAGCGTGTGGAGGTCGCCCGGCATGCGGACAACCGCGGGTACGGCCGTTCGATGCAGGACATGATCCGATGGGCCTGCTGTGGTTCCTACGAGTGGCTGATCACCATGGACTGCGATCGTCAGCACGAGCCGGAGTCGATTCCCGACTTCGTCGAGGCGATCATCCGTGATGATTCGGACGTGATCTCCGGAAGCCGCTATCTGCACATGCATCCGGAGAACGACGCTCCGCCCATCGACCGCCAGACGACGAATCGCGAGCTGACCCTGGAACTCAACGCCCGACTCGATCTTTCGATCACGGATGCGTTCTGCGGATTCAAGGCCTATCGGGTGAGAGCCTGTGCGCCGCTGGAACTCGATGCGGACGGCTACGACTTCCCGATGCAGTTCTGGGTTCACGCCGTCGCTGCGGGGCTTCGCATCACGGAGCTTCCGGTTCGGTTGATCTACAACGATCCGAACCGGACCTTCGGCGGCCCGCTCGACGACGTCGAGGTCCGCCGCCGGCACTACGAGGCGACGCTGCATCAGGCCCTCCGGGCCTGCTCCGAGCACCTTCCCGCCACGGCCTGCGCAGGACTCGATCCCGATGCAATCGGGTTGACCCGCGAGTGATGGATCCCGTCGATCCGGAGATCGATCTCCGTTGGGATCCGGACCCCTCCTGGAGCCCCTGGACGGTTGGTGCCCCACGAGGCTCTAAGGTGCTGGAAGACGGGCTCCTTGAAGGCCTGCGTCGGTCGACACGCGAGGAACTCGGGCTCGATCCCGATCGCCCCGTCGTCGTCGTCGGTCACCAGCCCGTGCCGTGGCACCCCGGAATTCTCGCCAAGTTCATGGCCGGCGACGCGGTCGCCCGACGCCGCGACGCGCAACTGGTGCATCTCGTGGTCGATGCCCACCGCGGGCCGTTCGGACTGATCGAGTGGCCCGAAGGCAATGGTCCGGATTCGCTGCACACCACCGGTTGGCAATGCGTCGACTTCGATGCGTCCACACCGATGTGTCGCCAGCCGGCGAGTGGGCCGTTGCCGCCGCCGGTCGATGGGGCGGCTTCCGAGGTGCTGGACGGGCTTCGCTCCTGGCACGACGCGCTCGCGTCGTTCATCGATGCACCGAATGCCGCCATGCAGTTCGCGGGTGCCCTGAACTCGCTCATGGATCCCTGGGTGAGTCCGCGGACCACGATCGCCGCGTCGACGCTGCTCGATACGTCGTTCGGCCGATGGATGCTCGATGTGATCCGTGAAGATCCCCGACGGTGCGTGGATGCCTGCAATCAGGCGATCGACGGCGATCCCACGCTGGGAATCCATCGTCTTGCCGATGGTGGATCCGGCCTGGAACTGCCGTTCTGGATCGACCGCGGGGGTGTGCTCGATACCGCACTCGACGGTGATCTGGATTCCGAGGGGTCGCTGCATCCCAAGGCGTTGGCGTTGACGGCTCTGGCGCGAGTCGGGCTCGCAGACCTCTTCATCCATGGGCTCGGCGGCTGGAGGTACGACGTGGCGATGGAGCACTGGATACGGAGTTGGCTCGATGTGATCCCCTCGCCTCGTGCGATGGTCACCGCAACGATGCATCTGCCGCTTCTGGATCCGTCCCTGCTCGCCGTCGAGCAGGCTCGCCTGGTCCAGCGGTCCCGTCGTCGCCGTCACGATCCGGAATCATCCGAGTACGGGGTCGGTCCCGGTCCGACCAAGCAGCGTGTCCTGGATCAGATCGCTCTGCTGCCGCGGTCGTCGCAGAAAAGGCATGAGGCCTATCGGAGCATGCACGAGTGGATCTCATCGCATGCGAAATCCGATGAGGACGGCGACCTTCGGGCGGGGCGGCGGTTGAGGGAACTCGCTGCGATGCAGTGCCGCCGCACCTGGGCGTTCCCGATGTACGACAGCTCGCGGCTGGATGCGCTTCGACGGCATATCCATGCGGCGTGCGGCTGAACCTATTCGGTCTTCAGTCCGGCCTGATCCCAGAGGCGCTGGATTTCGGCGACCGTCGAGGGTTCGATGGTGTTTCCGCCGGGCTGGTTGAGCCTGAGCAGATTCGCGTTGCGATCGTAGAGGACTCGAGTGGGGAATCCCTGCTCTCCGACTCGAGATTCGAGGACCCAGCGGTCGGGCATTTCCGTGTCCCGAGTCCAGGAATCCTGTCGCATCGTGAGTGATGGAACCGTCGCCGTATGGTCGTAGACCACGAATGCGATCTGCTGAGGTTGTTGTGGGATGAGCCGACTGATCAGTCCGGTCAACGGGCGGGGGAGCCAGCCATCCGGAACGGTCCATTCGTAGGGCTGACGCAGTCCGATGTCGTCATCCTGCTTGATCACATGCAGGCGTGGCCTGGGGCTGCTGAGAGACTGCTCGGTCCGAAATCCGACTTCAGTCTCGGTCGCTCGAGCTTCGCCTTGTCTTCTGGTCGCAGTGATGGTCCAGGCCTCTTTTTGAAGGTCCCACGAAAGCCATTGCAGGCTCAGCAGATCCACGTAGACCTCTCGCTCGGCATCGGAGACGATCCGACTGTGTTCGAGCACCAGAAAACCCATTTCCTGCTCTTCCTTCGAGTAGCGTTCGGGATTTCGATGTCGTTTGATCGTGCCGCGGGGAGCTTCGGCGACCTCGATGAGGGAGTAGCCGATCTCTCTGTCACCACTCATGCCTCCGTCAGCGTATATCCTGCGCAACTCCTTGAATCCAATGAGTTTACGAAGACTTGCTTCGTCAATCTGATTCAGGATTTCCTGGCCCCTTTGGAGCATTGATTGCCGGTCCAGGGCGATCATTTGCGAGTTCTGGGTTCGGATCGACTGAAAGACCGGCAGCATGGTATTTCTGGTCTTCTCCCAGCTCTCCGGGAGGGTGATGACGGTGGCCACCAAATAGTCTTTTTTGGTTGTCGGCAGGACCAGCCATCCGAATATCACGGCGGAACCGTCGCCCTGAGGTTCGCTGATCCAGATGATCGAGGCTTCCTGGGCCCCGATTGGAAGCGAGGATCGCTCGAGGATTTCGAAATCTCGATCGACACTTTGACCCTTGCTGACAAGCTCCAGCAGCAGGGCATCGGAGGTCGAGACCTCACTGACCAGGCGTTCGATCCGCATGCTCCATGAGGGCATGCTTCCACCTTCCCTGAGAACGAGGAACGCCGGTTGGCCGGCCTGGGATGCACCGGTCTGCAGAGTTCCGTCGGGCACCTCTAGTGCGAGTCCGAGACTGTTGGAAACGATGGTTTCAGTCCCCAATGCCGCCTGAGAGCATGTGAGAACGTACATCAGAGCGAATGCGAGCCATGAATATCGGATCATGGGGGGACTGTAGCCTGAGAACGCCCACGGAGGGGGGAGTGGGAAATCGCTAATTTAGACCACCTCCGAGGGCTCGGGTCACTTGACAGCACCACGAGGGGTCCTATCATCGCCGTTTCGCGCTCATTTCGGTGCGTGCGTGTGTTTGTGGCTTGTGGGTCTCCCCGTCGTCAAACGGTTCGACGAAGGCCTGTACGTAAGTAAAGAGAACGGAAGAACAACGTGTCGGCAATGAAGATCAGAATCCGAATGGAAGCCTACGACCACCAGGCACTCGACGCATCGGCGCGCGAGATCGTCGATCACGCGAAGCGCACGGGCGCACGTGTCGCAGGTCCGATTCCGCTTCCCACACGGCGTGAGATCTACACGGTCAACCGTTCGACGTTCATCGACAAGAAGTCTCGTGAACAGTTCGAGATCCGTACGCACAAGCGCATCATTGATATTTCCGAACCCAATGCCCGCACCGTCGAAGCGCTGAACCGCCTCGTCGTCCCCGCGGGTGTCTTTGTCAAGATCAAGGCCTGATGAGATGACCGCTGCACTGCTTGGTTACAAACTCGGTATGACCCGCTACTTCACCGAAGATGGGAAGAACATCCCCGTCACGGTGATCGAAGCCGGTCCGTGCACCGTCACTCAGGTCAAGGATCAGGACAACGATGGGTACGAAGCCGTCCAGATCGGTTTCGAAGAGATCAAGCCTCGTCGCAGCACGATGCCCGTCATCGGGCACGACTTCAAGGCGGGCAGCGTCCCCCTTCGCCACCATCGTGAACTGCGATGCGAAAGCCCCTCGGTCGACCTCGGTGACACGATCACCGTCACCTGCTTCGACGGCATCCCGTTCGTGGATGTGCTGGGCGTGAGCAAGGGCAAGGGCTTCCAGGGCGGCATGAAGCGGCACAACTTCAGCGGACTCGAGGCGAGTCACGGCGTCAAGCGTCGTCACCGCTCACCGGGATCGATCGGCGGTCACGCCTCGAACCTGGGTACGGGTCCGAAGATCAAGAAGGGCAAGCGCATGGCCGGCCGCATGGGCGGCGAGAACATGACCATGCGTAGTCTCGAGGTGGTCTCCTTCGACGAGAAGAAGAACCTCCTGCTGGTCAAGGGCACCGTGCCCGGACCCAACGGTGCACTGGTCTTCATCCGTGAAGCCGTGCGTCTCAACAAGCAGAAAGCGAGCGCCAAAAAGAGAGCCGGCTGATCACGGCCGGGAATCATCAAGGCCGGCCCCGGAATGGGAGATCGGAACCGGATGATCGCAACATTCGAGGGAACGCCGAGTCGATGTTCTACCTGCGGGAGAACGAGGCGAGCGAAGCAGTCCACTGCACAGGTGTATGAAACAATGATTGAACTAGCTGTTCACGACATGTCAGGAAAGAAGATCGATTCCCTCGCGATCGACGAGTCGACCCTCGGCCAGGAGGTTCGGCCCGGCCTGCTCAAGCAGGCCTACGTCATGTTCCACGCCAATCGGCGTCAGGGATCCGCCCGGACCAAGTCCAGAGGCATGGTCGAAGGCTCGACCCGAAAGATCTACCGCCAGAAGGGAACCGGCAACGCCCGAATGGGTACCGTTCGCACGATCATCCGCAAGGGTGGTGGTGTCGCGTTCGCCAAGACCAAGACGACCGAGAAGTTCCGCAAGCGGATGCCGAAGCGTATGCGACGGCTCGCCAACCGGAACGCTCTGCTCGCCAAGCTGGTTGACAACGAAGTCAAGTGCGTCGATTCCCTCGACCTGGATTCGCCCCGCACCAAGACGATGGAATCGCTGATCGCCGCTCTGGGCATCGACCGAACCTGCCTCGTCGCACTCGGGTCCGAGCAGAAGAACGCGGCACTGTCTTCCCGCAACCTGGACCACGTCGACACCATTCGAGTGGATCAGATGAATGCATTTGAACTGTTGAATCACCGCTACCTGCTGGTGGACAAGGCCGGCCTTCAGTCGTTCCTCGACCAGGCCATGGCCGTCGCCGGTGGTTCCGATGACAAGGAGGCTGCCTGATGGAAGCAACGACAGTCATTCGGAAGCCGATCGTGACCGAGAAGACGACCTGGTCGTCGAGCATGCAGAACCGCTATGCGTTCGAGATCGACACGAGAGCGACCAAGGACGACGTCAAGCGTGCCATCATCTCGCTCTACGGAGTGCGGGTGCAGGGCATCGCCGTCCAGAATCGCAAGGGCCAGAGCCGTCGCAACCGCTTCGGGTTCTGGAGCACCAAGGACACCAAGCGGGCCATCGTCAAGGTGCACCCTGATGATCGGATTGAACTCTTCTGAGATTTGAACGGCCTGCGAAACGCAGGCTGACGGAACCAAGACCATGGCTATTCGAGTCTACAAGCCGACGACCCCCGGACGACGCAACGCGTCGGTGAACCTCCATGCGGAAGTCACCACGTCGAAGCCCGAGAAGTCGCTCCTCCGCCCCCTGAACAAGAAGGGCGGCCGCAACAACCAGGGCAAGATCACCGTGCGTGGTCGCGGCGGTGGCCACAAGCGTCGCTATCGTGTCATCGACTTCAAGCGAAACCGTGACAACGATCCGGCGAACGTCGTCTCCATCGAGTACGACCCGAACCGCTCCTGCCACATCGCACTGGTCGAGTACCCCGACGGAGAGCGTCGATACATCCTCTCCCCGGTCGGCCTCAAGGTCGGAATGACCGTGCTCAGTTCCGCCGAGGCCATCGAGCCCACGGTCGGCTGCTGCATGCCGATTCGTCACATCCCGACCGGCATGACGATTCATGCGGTCGAGTTCGAGCCGGGTCGTGGGGCGGGCATGTGCCGCTCCGCCGGTGCCGGTGCCCGTCTGACGAACAAAGAAGGTCGATACGCCACCATCGTGCTCCCCTCCGGCGAGATCCGCCAGGTGCTGGTGAGCTGCCGAGCCACGCTCGGTCAGGTCGGCAATACGGATCATCAGCTTGTGAAACTCGGCAAGGCTGGTCGCAACCGCTGGCTCGGGCGTCGCCCGAAGGTCCGCGGCATGGCGAAGAGTCACCACGAGCACCCGCTGGGTGGTGGTGAAGGTCGCTCCAAGGGTGGCCGGACTCCAGCAAGTGCCTCGGGCACGAAGTCCAAGGGCGGACGTACCCGCCGTCGCGGCAAGTCGTCGGATGCTCTCATCCTTCGTCGCCGCAAGAGCAAGCGTTACGGACAGTTGAAACTCTGACAGAACGGAAACAGGACCCATGGGACGATCACTGAAGAAAGGACCGTACGTCGACGAGAAGCTGTACCGAAAGGTCATGCTTCAGAACGAGGCGGGATCGAGGCGCAGCCCCATCCGCACGTGGGCGCGATCATGCACGATCGTCCCGGAGTTCGTCGGTCATACGTTCCAGGTCCACAACGGCCGCCAGTTCACCGATGTCTTCGTGACCGAGGACATGGTGGGCCACAAGCTCGGGGAGTTCTCGCTCACGCGAGTATTCCGTGGTCATACGAACAAGAAGGAAGGGATCAAGAGCGGCTGATCGCTGCAGGATGGTTCATGATTATGGCGCACAAGGCATCACATCGATTCGCACGCATCGCACCACGGAAGGCACGGCTGGTCGCCGACCTGATCCGGGGGATGCGCATCGACGACGCAATGACGGAACTCGACTTCTCGAAGAAGCGGGCGGCTTGGTATCTCAAGGGGGTGCTGAAGAGCGCCATCGCCAATGCCGAGGAGAAGGCCGCCGACGTCGAGTCGCTGGTCATTTCCGAGTCCCGCGTCGACGAGGGACCAACCATCAAGCGATTCCAGCCCAAGGATCGCGGCCGGGCACACCCCATCCGGAAACGGACGTGCCACCTGCACATCGAGCTCGAGGAGAAGAACTGACATGGGACAGAAGGTTCATCCATTCGGATTCCGCGTCGGCGTGACCGAGGCCCACAAGTCTCGCTGGTACGCCCCCAAGGCGCTGTACGGCGAGCTGCTTGTCGAGGACTACCGCATTCGCGAGTACGTCGACAAGAGGTTGAATCGCACGCCGCCCTTCGCGGCCGTGTCGGATATCCACATCGAGCGTACGCGTGAGGAACTCACCATTCTCCTGAAGACGGCCCGACCCGGGCTCGTCATCGGGCCCAAGGGTTCCGAGATCGACAAGCTCACCACGGATCTCCAGGCTCTGACCGGCCGAAAGGTGCAGGTCAAGATCCTCGAGATCCGCAGCCCCGATACCAACGCCATGCTCGTGGCCGAGGCCATCGGTGAACAGATGAAGAAGCGTGCCAACTTCCGACGCCTGCTCAAGCAGCGATGTGAAGCGGCCATGCAGGCCGGAGCGAAGGGTGTACGCATCCAGGTTTCCGGTCGGTTGGGCGGGGCCGAGATGTCCCGCAAGTTCGTCACTCGCGAGGGATCCATTCCCTTGTCGACACTTCAGGCGAATGTGGACTACGCCCTCGTCGCCAGCCACACCACCTACGGCACCATCGGTGTCAAGGTGTGGATCTACAAGGGCATGTACAAGGATGCGGAAGACGAACAGTTGGATTCAAAGGCTGCCGGCGCACGAGCGCGGGCACGTGGACGACGCTGATTCGCATCGTCGAGTTATGAGGAGAACAGCCGATGCCTCGGTTGCCGAAGAGAGTTAAATTCCGAAAGCAGATGCGTGGCAACCTGCGCGAGCATGCGCAGCGTGGCAACTACATCGCCTACGGTGAGTATGGGCTGCAGGCTCTCGAGCCGCACTGGGTCACCGCGCGGCAGATCGAGGCCGGGCGTATCGCGGCACAGCACTACCTTCGCCGCCAGGGCAAGGTCGTCATCCGCGTCTTTCCCGACAAGCCGATCTCGAAGAAGCCGCTCGAAACCCGAATGGGCAAGGGCAAGGCCGATGTCGACTACTGGGCAGCCCGAGTCAAGGCAGGGACCATCCTGTACGAGATCTCCGGCGTCGACGTCGATGTCGCCAAGCAGGCCATGGCCCGCATCGCCCGGAAGATGCCTATTCGTTGTCGCTTTGTCGGTCGCCGTCTGGCCGTTTGATCATCGAGGATTAGAACAATGACCCCGAGTGAACTGAAGAAGATGAGCGACGAGGACATCACGATCGAAGTGCAGCAGCTGCGACGCCGCCTCTTCGATCTCCGTTGCCAGCTGGTGACGGAAAAGATCCAGAACACGTCGCAGTTTCCTATGGTCCGCAAGGACATCGCCCGGCTCCTGACGGAGCAGAACGCCCGGAATCGGGCCAAGTGAGTCGAACGACGTCCCGTGTGGACAGGTGGAGTGAACAGTGAGTCATCTCAAGGAAATCAATGTCTCCGACAATGCGCCTCGCCGCATCGGACTTGTCGATTCCGCTTCGCGGGACAAGTCCTGCAAGGTCATGATCAACTACCTGGTCCGGCACCCCAAGTACGGCAAGTACGTTCGCCGTCGAACCAGCATCCACGTGCATGACGAGCAGAACGCGGCCAAGGTCGGTGATCGCATCGAGATCGCCGAATGCCGTCCGATCTCCAAGACCAAGTCCTGGACGCTGATCCGAGTGATCGAGTCCAACGGGATGGAGCACGTCACGGAAGGAACGGGATCATGATCCAGAAGGAATCCAGACTGGAAGTCGCTGACAACAGTGGTGCCCGGGTCGTGCAGGTGATCGGCGTGCTGGGTGGTTCGACCGCCCGCGGTCGGTACACACGACGTGCCGTCGGTGTCGGTGACAAGATCGTCTGCTCGGTCAAGAAGGCTCTTCCCAACTCCGCGGTCCGCCCCGGTGATCTGGTGAAGGCCGTGATCGTTCGGACCAAGTATCCGACCCGTCGAAACGACGGTTCGTACGTTCGATTCGATTCGAACGCGTGCGTGGTTCTCAACAAGGAAGGAAATCCCCAGGGGACGCGCATCTTCGGTGCCGTGGCCAGGGAACTCCGTGAGAAGAACCACATGAAGATCGTATCCCTCGCATCGGAGGTCGTCTGACATGCCACGTCATATCAAGAAGGGCGATTCAGTCATCATCACCGCCGGCAACGACAAGGGCACGGTCGGTGAGGTGATCCGCATCGTCTCCGGCAAGGATCGAGTGGTGGTCAAGGGTGTGAACATCCGTGCCCGTCACATGAAGCCGACCCAGGCGAATCCCCAGGGCGGAATCATCCGGCGTGAGATGCCGATTCACAAGAGCAACGTGAGCCCGGTCGTCGACGGCAAGCCGTCCCGGGTTCGTTTCGAGACAAAGAAGGACGGATCGAAGGTCCGCGTCGCAGCTCGCGACGGCAGCGAGCTTCACAAGCTCCGTGGACCCAAGGCCTAAGAGGACCGACTGTCATGATTGTTGCACAGACCATTACACCTCGACTCAAGACTCGTTACATGGACGAGATCGAGAAGAAGGCGCTCGCCGAGTTCGGGCTCAAGAATCGCCACCAGCTTCCGCTGATGGAGAAGGTGATCCTGAACTGCGGCGTCGGTCGCTTCCTGGAGAACCAGAAGCTCAAGCCGGAGATCCGGGACACGATCACCGATACGCTCACCACCATCACCGGTCAGCGTCCGATCATGGTCCTCGCCCGGAAGTCGGTTTCGAACTTCAAGGTTCGCGAAGGCGCTCCGTCCGCATTCATGGTCACCCTTCGGGGAGATCGGATGTGGCACTTCCTCGATCGCCTGATCAATCTTGCGATTCCCCGAATCAAGGACTTTCGCGGCATCCGCGACGACGCGTTCGACCAGGCCGGGAACTACGGCATGGGTCTGACGGAGCAGGCGGTCTGGCCAGAAATCAACATGGCCCGTGTGAACTTCACGCACGGCATGAACATCAATATCTGCTTGAGGCAGTCGGATCCGGCGAAGAGCCTGTTCGTCCTCAAGGAGCTCGGAATGCCCTTCGTCCGCAAGGACGAGGACTGAGGAGAAAGAGAAAACAATGGCTAGTAAACGCGCATTTGCAAAGATGAAGAAGAAGCCGAAGTTCTCGACTCGGCACCGCAACCGGTGCCAGCTGACCGGACGGGCCCGAGGGGTCTACCGGAAGTTCGGAGTGAGTCGGATCGTGCTTCGGGAGCTCGCCCTTCAGGGCAAGGTTCCGGGGATGCGTAAGGCCAGTTGGTGAACCAAAGCCCCGGTGTGGGCGTCAAGGTCAGGACCCCCATTGGGTCCGGAGCCTGGAGTAGTGAATGTCTCAGCAAGACTTGACATCAGACATGTTGACCCGGATTCGCAACGCAGTGCGAAATCACTCCGAGCACGTCAGCTGCATCAACAACCGCCTCAATCGCGGTGTTGCAGGTGTGCTTCAGGAAGAGGGATACATCGACGGCTTCGAGGTCGTCGAGGATGGCCGTCAGGGCCTCATTCGAGTGAACCTGCGATACGGACCGCGTGGCGAGAGTGTCATTCGACGCATCGACCGCGTCTCCAAGCCCGGCTGCCGGGTGTACCGGGGAGTCTCGGACATCCCACGGACCCTGCAGGGCATGGGAATCACCGTGGTCTCCACGAGCAAGGGTGTGAAGAGTGATCGGCAGTGTCACGAAGAGAACGTCGGCGGCGAACTGATCGCCACGGTGTCCTGATCATCCAGGAACGACAGGAAGAGAACCAATGTCCCGAATCGGCAAAAAACCAGTCAGTGTCCCTTCAAGCGTGAACGTCGACGTCAATGCGTCGTCACGTCGCATCAAGGTGTCCGGTCCCAAGGGCGAACTGTCCTACGAGTGGCACTCGAGCATCGAGGTCAGCAATGGCGACGACGCCATCGTCTGCTCGGTCGACGAGTCGACCACGCCAGACAAGGCCGTGCGTTCGCAGTGGGGAACGACCCGTGCCCGCATCCAGAACATGGTCATCGGCGTCACCGATGGGTACTCCAAGCGACTGAAGATCGTCGGAGTCGGCTGGAACGCGAAGGACCAGGGACGCCAGATCCGATTGAACGTCGGCTACTGCCATCCGGTCGATCTCACGCCTCCCAACGGCGTCGAGTTCACGATCGAGCAGAACGGCGACGTCATCGTCAGTGGTCCCGACAAGCATCAGGTGGGTCAGTTCGCAGCGAACATCCGAGACCAGCGTCGTCCCGAGCCGTACAACGGCAAGGGCATCATGTATGACGACGAGGTCATCATCCGCAAGCAGGGCAAGGTCTTCGGATCGTGATATCGATGCCGGTGAAGCCGGCACGAGGAGATGAACATGGGCAGGATCAAGAGCAGATTGGAACGACGGACCCGGCGCAAGCGCGGGATCCGCAAGGGATTGATGGGTGGTCCGGGCATGCCGCGTCTGACGGTCTTCCGGAGCGCCAAGCACATCTACGCCCAACTCATCGACGATCTCGCAGGTCACACGATCGCGAGTGCATCGAGCAACGAGAAGGATTCCGATTCGAGCGGCGGTGGCAACATCGACTCCGCATCCGAGATCGGAAAGAAGCTTGCTGAGCGAGCTGCGACCGCCGGCGTCAGCCGGGTCGTGTTCGACCGCAACGGGTACAGGTATCACGGAAGAGTTCGCGCATTGGCCGACGGGGCACGCGAAGGTGGATTGAAGTTCTGAGCAGGGATGGCGGCATTAGCCCCACGAGGACGAACGCATGGCTGAGTTTCTTGAAGAATCAGGTGGATTGGAATCGACGACGGTCGGCGTATATCGCACGGCTGCGACGGTCAAGGGTGGGCGGCGCTTCAGCTTCTCCGCACTCATTGTCGTCGGTGATCGTCAGGGACGGGTTGGAATCGGTTATGGCAAGGCCAACCAGGTTCCTCCGGCCATCGAGAAGGGGCAGAAGAACGCCAAGCGCCAGATGCGCGCGTTCCCGCTCCAGGATCGAACCATCCCGCACGAAGTGGAAGGTCGCTTCGGCGCCTGCCGCGTGCGTATCGTTCCCGCTTCGCCGGGTACCGGTGTCATCGCCGGTGCATCCGTCCGAGCGGTACTCGAATTGTTCGGTGTCCAGGACTGTCTGACGAAGTCCTACGGATCGAACAACCCCAAGAATCTCGTCAAGGCGACCATCAAGGGCCTGGAGCAGCTTCGTTCCAAGGAACTGATCGAGTCCCTGCGGGGTCGTCAACTGGGCATGACCGAGGTGGAGGAGATGATCCAGCGTGGTCAGTCCTTCATGGCCGCCCCCGAAGCCGAGGCAGTTGCTGCCGAAGCGGGTGACGCAGTGGAAACCAATGCGGAATCGACATCCGACTGAGTGCAAGAGCACCTGGGAGCATCATCGCCATGATGATTCACGAGATCACAGACAAGGTTGGTAAGTACAAGGCTCGCAAGCGCATCGGTCGCGGACCGGGTTCCGGCGTCGGCAAGACCAGTGGACGAGGGCACAAGGGTGCCGGTTCACGTGCAGGCTACAGCCGTCGTGCCAACTTCGAGGGTGGCCAGATGAGCTGGACCCGCCGTCTTCCCAAGCGAGGATTCACCAACGTGAACTTCCGTCAGCAGTACCACGTGATCAACGTGGGGATGCTCGATGCGAGGCTCGACGACGGTGCCGAAGTCAACGTCAAGGTCCTGTCGGACATGGGCATCCTGCGGGACACCAAGTTCCCGCTCAAGGTGCTCGGAGAGGGCGACTGCACCAAGAAGTTCAGCATCACGGCTGCGAAGTGCTCGGAATCCGCGAAGGCCAAGATCGAGAAGGCCGGCGGTTCGGTCACGCTCGTACCGGTCAAGAAGTGGATGCGGGACACGACGAAGCCGGCAGGCAAGAAGGGCAAGCCCGCCAAGGCCAAGGCCCCCGTCACGAAGAATGAAACCTCCGAGGAGCAGCAGGAAGGCTGAAGCCGTTCGCGGCTGAGGCATGATCTGGAAACTTGATGGGCACGATCATCAACATCTTCAGGATTCCCGAGCTCCGGAAACGGGTGTTCTTCACGCTTGGCGTGTTGATCATCTATCGCCTCGGATTCTTCATCCCCCTCATTGGTGTGGACCAGTCGGCTCTGAAGTCGTACTACGAGACCCAGAGCAGTTCCGACGGACTCGGACTTGGTCGGATTCTCGAGTACGCATCCATCTTCTCCGGCGGTTCCTTCAGTCAGTCGACCGTGTTCGGCCTGGGAATCATGCCCTACATCACGGCGGCGATCATCTTCCAGCTGCTCCAGACGGCCATCCCCCGGCTCCAGGAGCTGAAGAAGGAAGGGGCCAGCGGCCAGCAGAAGATCACCGAGTGGACCCGCTACACCACCGTCGGCATGTGCGTCGTCCAGGGATTCATGTGGATGAAGTTCATGCTCGCGAACAACATGGTTCGTGAGGAGTTCCTCTCCTCGGGCACGCTGCTCATCTTCTACGTGAGTGGACTGACGGCCCTGACGGCGGGAAGCATCTTCCTGATGTGGCTGGGCGAGCAGATCGACAAGTACGGCATCGGCAACGGCGTATCGCTGATCCTGACCGCAGGAATCATCGCACAGATGCCGACCGCGATCACCGAACTCTCGAACCGGACGGACCTGTCGTTGCAGGCCGGTGAGGGACAGATCGGAATCGTCGGGATCGTCTTCCTGATCGTGGCATTCATCATCGTGGTGGCGGGATCGATCCTGATCACGCTGGCCCAGCGCCGGATCCCGATCCAGCAGGCGAGGCACACCCGGGGACGCAAGGCGTACGGCGGCCAGCGGCACTATCTTCCGCTGCGGGTCAACCACGCCGGCGTGATGCCCATCATCTTCGCCAGTTCGCTGTTGATCTTTCCCTCGGCGTTCTTCGGATACCTGGCGTCGTCCACCGGAGTCGATTCGCCCGAATGGTGGGTGTCGACGGTGAACTTCCTGAACATCAACTTCCAGATGGGCGAGTACCCCTACATCGTCCTGGAAATCCTGTTGATCTACTTCTTCAGCTACTTCTGGACCACCGTGGTCTTCAGTCCCGAGGAGATGGCCCAGCAGCTGCGTGAGAACGGCAGCTTCATTCCAGGCCTGCGCCCCGGTCCCCGGACCGCGGAGTACCTCGAGACGGTGGTTGAACGTGTGACCTATGTGGGCGCAGGATTCCTCGCCGTCATCGCGGTCATCCCCTCGATGGTCTCCAAGTACATGGAGATCCCCCTGAACATTTCGAGCTTCCTCGGTGGTACCGGGCTGCTCATCGTCGTCAGTGTCGGCTTGGATCTACTCCAACGTGTCGAAGCCAACCTGGTGATGCGCAACTATCCAGGTTTCCTGTCCGGGTCGGAGCCCGGTAGAGGAGGCCGCACAACCTGACCAACGGTCCGCCGAAGAGCGGACGCATGGAGAGGGAAGCAGCAGATTCATATGGCGAAAGAGGAAAAAATCACCCTGGAAGCCGTTGTCAAGGAAGCCCTGCCGGATACCCGGTTCATGGTCGAGCTGGAGAATGGTCAGGAGATCCTGGCCTACATCAGCGGCAGAATGAGGAAGTTCTACATCCGCATTCTTCCCGGCGACAAGGTGAAGGTTGAACTGAGCCCGTACGACATGTCCAAGGGGCGCATCGTCTATCGCCAGTGACGATTGATTCGAAAGGTAAGCACCATGAAGGTTAAAAGCAGCATTCGGCGTCGTACCAAGGATTGCCAAGTCGTAATTCGCAAGGGCAAGCGGTACATCATCAACAAGAAGAACCCCCGCCTGAAGGCGCGACAGGGCTGATCAGGAGATACGAACCATGCCACGTATTGCAGGCGTCGACATTCCGGAGAACAAGAAGATCCGGTATTCATTGCGCTATATCTACGGGATCGGTCCCAAGTTCTGCGACGACATTCTCGAGACGGCAGGCGTCGATCCCGAGAAGAAGGCGCATGAACTCGAAGAGCGAGAGGTCTCCATGATCGCCTCGGTCATCGACGACGGCTACATCGTCGAGGGTGCCTTGCGTCGTCAGACCCAGCAGAACATCCAGCGGCTCCGCGACATCCGGTGCTACCGGGGTGATCGCCATCGTCGCGGGCTGCCCGTTCGTGGTCAGCGGACCAAGTGCAATGCCCGTACCCGCAAGGGACGCAAGAAGACGGTCGCCGGCAAGAAGGGCGTCAAGTAAACGCGGGTTCGTCCCGCCTCATCGTGAGATTCCTGCCCCCACGGGAGAAGGAATCGATGGAAGCGAAAGGAAAGAGTCATGGCAAAGAAGAAGATCAGAAAGAACATCGGCAAGGCGATCGCGCACGTGAACGCGACGTTCAACAACACGATGGTCACGATCACCGACCTCAACGGCGAGACCCTGTGCTGGGACTCCGCCGGAACCGTCGGTTTCAAGGGTGCGAGAAAGGCGACTCCGTTCGCCGCCACCCGCGCGGCGGAACGGGTGGCCTCCAAGGCCAAGCGCATGGGCGTCCGGGAAGTCGAGGTTCGTGTGAAGGGTCCCGGCTCCGGTCGTGAATCCGCGATCACCGGTCTCAGCTCCTCGGGGCTGCTGGTCACCGCGGTCGAAGATCACACGCCGATCCCCCACAACGGCTGCCGCCCGAGAAAGCAGCGCCGCGTCTGACGATTCGAATCTGGATGGTCTGGAAAGAAGGTCCGGTCGGTGCATCAGCAGGAGCCGATCACGACCGTTGAGCCAGGCCATGTGCTGAACCAACTGGTTTCCTGCTGGCAATGGAGTAGAAGACAATGCATGTTCGCTGGAGAGGTTTGGAACTTCCTGCACGCGTCGAGCTCGATGAGAAGTCGTCGAGCGATACGTTCGGCCGATTCACCGTCGAGCCGTTCGAACGCGGTTTCGGTACGACCATCGGCAACAGCCTGCGTCGCATCCTGCTGAGCTCGATCGAAGGCGCTGCCATCACGAGTGTCCGCATCAAGGGTGTCGATCACGAATTCACCACGATTCCCGGAATCATCGAGGATGTGTCCGACATCATCCTCAACATCAAGGGCATCGTGATCAGTCACACCGGCGAGGAGGAGAAGGTCATTCGGCTTTCCGCATCCGGCCCCGGTGAAGTGACCGCCGATCTGATCGCATCCGATCCCGCGGTCACCGTCCACAACCCGGACCTGATCATCGCGACGTTGACCGAAGCGGTCGACTTCGAGGTCGAGATGGTCGTCGCTCCCGGCCGCGGCTACCAGCCGGCCACCGAGCGTCACCTTCGCTCCAGCGAAGACCAGGTCATCGGTGAGATTCCGATCGATTCGCTCTTCAGCCCGGTCCGCCGCGTGCGGTATCGCGTCGAGGACACCCGTGTCGGTCAGAAGACCAACTACGACCGCCTGATCCTCGATCTCTGGACCGATTCGACCATCTCGCCCGAGATGGCGATGGTCGAGGCCGCCAAGATCCTCCGCAAGCATCTCAATCCGTTCGTCCAGTACTTCGATCTCGGAGATGACCGCATCTCCGAGGAGGCTTCGGCCGCCGCGGCCATGGACGACGAACTGATCAGGAAGCTCGACATGCGGATCGACGAACTCGATCTCACCGTTCGGGCACGCAACTGCCTGGATTCGGCCCAGATCGAGACCGTCGGAGAACTGGTCAGCAAGAGCGACCAGGATCTTCTTTCCGTACGCAGTTTCGGTCGCACCTCGCTTCGCGAAGTGAAGCGTCGTCTCGAAGAACTGGGTCTCTCGCTCGGCACGCCGCTTCCGGATGGCTACGAGATTCAAATATCTGAAAACACGGGCGAGCCGATTGAGGCCGTCATCATCGAGGACTGAGGCCCGGCCAGGTCCTGGAGAGCGTCACATGCGTAATCGAATCAACGGTAAACAGCTGAATCGCAAGAGCGACCACCGAGCCGCCATGCTTCGCAACATGGCTTCGGGTCTGTTCGAGCACGGTTCGATCGAAACGACGATGCCCAAGGCCAAGGCCGTGCAGCCACTCGTCGAGAAGATCATCACTCTGGCCAAGCAGGGGTCGTTCCATGCTCGTCGTCAGATCGAGTCCAAGCTCAACGATCGCAAGATCCACGCCTGGGTGGCCGACCCCAACGTGCCGGACAGCAGCAAGGAGAATCCCTACTTCGATCTCCCCGATGCGGATGACATCAAGTTCAACCGCTACGGCGAAGTCAAGAAGGCTCCGCGTCTCGTCCAGCACATCCTTGCCAACGTCGCGCCTCGATTCGTCGATCGCGACGGTGGATACACCCGCATCATCAAGACCGGTCGCCATCGACTGGGTGATGGAACCGATCTGGTCGTTCTCCAGCTCGTCGGAGAGGAGGAGGGTTCCGAATCCTCCTCCGGCAACGTGACCGGTCGTCGCCGTCAGGCCGATCGGCGAGATGCCTTCGCCGCTTCGCTGGGCCCTGTGGCCACTGCCGAGGTCGAGGAGGAGGTCGTCGCCGAAGAGGCTCCCGCCGCGACCGAGGAGGCTTCGAACGAAGCGCCTCAGGAAGAGGGCGACAAGGCCTCCGGGGAAACCCCTTCGGAGTAAGCCTTGGCAAACCGATTCATTCCACACGGCCGTCCCACCCCGGGGCGGCCGTGTTCTTTGGCATGTACACTGCATTCCGATGAGTGACGAGATCGATCAACTGCATCAGGAAGCGGCCGCCTCGCTCGCGAACGCGTCCGACGCCCAGGCTCTGGAAGCCTGGCGCATCGAGTACCTGGGGACCAAGGGGCGCCTCAAGGGGATGATGTCCCGGATGCGGGATCTGTCCAAGGAGGAGCGGCCGGTCTTCGGCCAGCGGATGAACGCGCTCAAGGAGACGCTCGAAGCCTCGTTCGACTCGCGGCAGTCCGGTGCGGCGGCGTCCCACGACGGTCCTCCCATCGATGTCACGGAGCCGGGGCTCCCGGCTCGCAGCGGCAAGCGCCATGTGCTCACGCGGACCATCGACGAGATCGTCGAGGTGTTCGGTCGCATGGGCTTCTCGGTGGCCGAGGGGCCCGAGGTCGAGGACGAGTGGCACAACTTCAATGCGTTGAACATTCCCGACGATCATCCGGCCCGCGATCCCATCGACAACTTCTTTCTCGCCGGTGATCGCATGCTCCGGTCGCAGACCTCCACCGTCCAGATCCGGGTGATGGAGCAGTCGCCGCCGCCTCTGAAGATCATCTCGGTGGGCCGTGTCTACCGACCCGACACGCACGATGCGACGCACTACAGCATGTTCCATCAGGTCGAGGGACTGTGCCTCGATCGCGGTGTCACGATGATCGATCTGAAGACCGTCCTGTTCCAGTTCGCCAAGGCGTATTTCGGTCCCGAGGCCGAGGTCCGCATGCGGCCGAGCTTCTTCCCGTTCACCGAGCCTTCGGCCGAAGTGGACATGAAGATGAAGATCCGCGGCCAGTGGCAGTGGGTCGAACTCGGCGGGTGCGGCATGGTCGATCCGAACGTCCTCGAGGCGGTCGACATCGATCCCGAGGAGTGGACCGGATACGCATTCGGACTCGGCATCGAGCGTATCGCCATGCGACGCTACGGCATTTCAGACATCCGAAATCTCTACGAGAACGACGAGCGATTCCTTCGTCAATTCTAGGAGAAGTTCCATGATCGACACAATGACCCCGCCGTCCGCCGACCAAGCCATGCCCCCTCGGGCAGCAGGCAGTCAGACGCCCACGGTGCTTGGGGTGATCGGGATCATCTGGGCCGCCATCAGTCTGCTTTGCACGCTCAGCATCTTCGGAGACGCCCAGATCCAGGCGAAGGTCTACACCACCGTCAGTGCCGTGCTGGGTCTGTTGCTGGGGCTCTGGCTTCTTCTGGGTTCGATCAATCTGCTGCGTCGAAAGCGTTCCGCCCGATCGATGCTCGTGTCGTGGTCGATCATCAAGATCGTCGTCACCATCGCTCTCCTGGTCTGGGGTCTGGCGTATACCGATCAGATGACCGACATGGTGGTGCAGCAGGCGCAAGCCGAACTGAAGGCCGATCCGGCCATGCAGGACGGGATGGCCGAACAGCAGGATCCCTCCGCAGCGGTCTCGGATCAGGGCGAGGATGTCGAGCCTCGGCTGGACGGGGATGCTGGAGAAGAGGACATCCAACCCGAGCTGTCGGATGAACAGATCGAATCCGTCATTCAGATCGTGGTCTATGGATTCATGGGATGCGGTGCGATGCTGACGTTGCTGTGGCCCGTGATCCTGCTGATAAGTCTCAACTCCATTGGTTTCAAGCGGGAGTTCGAGACATGGGATTCCGGCATGTTCGAAGGACATGACCATGTCTGAGGCGGGCTTCCTCGACGAACTCGCCTGGCGCGGCATGCTGCACCAGACGACCGACGATTCCGGACTGCCCGACTTTCTCGGTGCTCCAGGACGTGTCGCCTACTGCGGCTTCGACCCGACCGGATCGAGCCTGACCATCGGCAATTTCGTGGCCATCAAGCTGCTTGCCCACTGGCAGCGCTGCGGTCACACGCCGATCGTGCTCATGGGCGGAGGCACGGGGCTCATCGGCGATCCGTCCGGAAAGGACGCCGAGCGGCAGCTTCTGAGCGCCGAGCAGGTCCAGGCCAACGTCGATTCGTGCCGACGCATCTTCGAGCGGGTCCTCGATTTCGACCCGGCCCGGCCGAATGCCGCCCGCATCGTCAACAACGCCGACTGGCTGTGCGGGCTCGGCTACATCGACATGCTTCGCGACGTCGGCAAGCACTTCTCGGTCAACATGATGATCCAGAAGGACTCGGTCCGGGATCGGCTCGAGAATCGCGAGCAGGGGATCAGCTACACCGAGTTCTCCTACATGATCCTTCAGGCGTACGACTTCCTGCACCTCAGGCGAAGCGAGCAGTGCACCGTGCAGATCGCGGGATCCGACCAGTACGGCAACATCGTCGCCGGCATCGATCTGATCCGCCGCGATCTGATCGATGCGGACGAGAGCGAACCACGCGGGTACGGGATCACGGCTCCGCTGATCACCAAGTCGGATGGAACGAAGTTCGGCAAGACCGAATCCGGCGCCGTCTGGCTGACCGCCGATCGAACCAGTCCCTACGCGTTCCACCAGTTCTGGCTCAACGCATCCGACGCCGATGCCGGCAAGTATCTTCGGTGGTTCACCTTCCTCGATCGTGCCGAGATCGAGGACATCGAGGCCCGTCATCTCGAGGCCCCGCAGCGGCGGCTCGCCCAATCGACGGTGGCCGACGAGATGACCAGACTCATGCACGGTGACGAGGAATTGGAACGGGCCAGGGCCGCCGCGGGGGCGCTCTTCAGCGGTGATGTCGCGGGGCTCGACGAGCCGCTGCTCGACGAGGTCTTCAAGGATGTCTCGGGGACCGAGCACGCCCGCTCCTCGCTGGACGGCGAAGGCGTACTGCTGCTGGATCTCCTGCCGGAGACGTCGCTGGCGGGCTCCAAGCGCGAGGCGAGGGAGTTCCTCTCCAACGGTTCCGTTTCGGTCAATGGTTCGAAGATCGAAAAGGACGTCGCTCTGGAACATCGACTCCACGTCGACGACCTGCTTCACGGCAGCACGATTCTCATCCGTCGCGGCAAGAAGACCTGGCACGCGACGCGTTGGGCCTGATCAGGGTCCGGCCGGTGTCGCGGCCGGTTGCTGGATCTTGGTGATCCGTATCGAGATCTCGGGATGCGCATCGCCGTCGACCGACGCGGTGACCGCTTCGCCGGTGCCGTCGGGATCAAGCGCCAGGAAGTAGGCGACCTGCTTCGATTCGATGCCCTGTTCCAGTTCGAGGTTCGACAGCGGCACCACCGCCACGACCCGAGAGCCCGGGCCGTCCTTCGATTCCAGCTTCTCCGCCAGCTCGGTGCCCGCCTCCACCTGGACCGCACGGAGCAGCGAGTCGGGAAGCGTGACCTTGAAGCTGGTGAGGATGTCGGGGTTGACCAGGACCTGCACGTAGACCTTGTCGAGGGTGATGCTCCGGTTTCTGGCGACCAGTCGGAAGGACACCCGGGCGGTCGCGGGTTCGATCTGGACGTTGGCCAGATCCCGGAACTCCTTCGGAAGCTGGAGGCTGCCGTTGATCGTATGCAGTACGCCGGGCTCGAGGAACTGGATCGCTCCTGCATCCACGACGGCTTCGAGGATCGGATTCTCGGAAAGCTTCGCCGCTTCATTTCTGGGAAGGGTGATGCTCGCCTTCTCCGGACTGACCACGGAGTCCTGCACCAACGCGCCTTCCGGCATGCGTGCCCGCACGACCGCATCCACCGTCACGAGTTCGGTGATGTCGACGTTGAAGCCGGCGGGTTCGACGCTGTCGATGGAGACGCCGGTCTCCTGGACTTCGGGAAGATCCCGGATCAGCGAAGCGAGATCCTCGAACGTGTGGCTGCCGTTGCGGGCCGGACTGTTGATCGAAAGCGATTCGTTCTGCAGAAGCGTCCGCATGTTGTTGATGGATCGCTTGGATCCTCCCAACTGAAGCGTCACCTCCGTGTAGCCCGGTTCGACCACATAGTGGTTGGCGTTGGTCGCGGTGAAGTCGAGCCTCGTCTGGATCGAGGCGTCCTCGCTGATGTAGTCCTCGGCGACGAGCCAGATCAGAAGGGCCACGATCGATACGAGAATCAGGCTGGCGAAGTCGGGTCGACGGTTCATGCCTGCGTCTCCGTCTGCCCGCCGTCTTCGGCGTCTTCCGATTCGGCGGTCGTGGGTTCTTCGCCCGGTCCCGACAGATGCTTCTGAAGGGCCTCGCGGACCTGGGCCGCTTCGAGCCGTGTTTCAAGCTGGCCATCGACGCCGATGCTGACCGTTCCGGTCTCTTCGCTGACGACCACGACGACGCAGTCGCTCTCTCGGGACATGCCGAGGGCCGCTCTGTGACGCGAGCCGAAGTTGGCGGACAGGGAGCCCTCCTCGGCGAGTGGGAACTGGACTCCGGCCGCGAGGATCCTGTTTCCACGAACCACGACGCCGAGATCGTGCAGGGGGCTGCTCGGCCAGAAGATCGATTCGATCAAGCGGCTGCTGATCGCGGCATCGATGTGCTGGCCACCTTCGACGAGTCCGCCGAGCTGGACGTTGCGCTCGACGGCGATGATCGCTCCGAATTGGTTCCGACTCAGGAATTCGACCGCTTCGGTGATGGCTTCGACGGACTGGTCCTGGTCGTCTCCACCCCAGCGGATGAATTTGGTCTGTCCGATGCGAATCGCGGCCTGACGAAGTTCGGGCTGGAAGATCACGATCAGCAGGATCGCAAGCACGCCCACGAAGTAGTTCAGGATCAGCTGCAGTCGTCCGAACGACTCGGTATTGACCATGACCAGCCAGAGGACCATGAGCAGCACGCCGAGGAAACCCAGCCCTCGAATGACACCGGCACCCCGCGTGCCCTGGAGAAATCTGAAGACGAGGTACACCACGATCCAGATCACCGCCAATTCGATGAGGATCTCCCAGAAGGCTTCCTGCTGGAATGGATTGTTGAGCATGGGGGGGCCTGTGGACTCCGGGCTCTTCCAGAAACAGTATAGGCGGACATGCCGGGGAGGTCGTCTGCATGGGCCTGTTCGATTGGCTAGGATTCCCACTATGAGCCGCTTTGGATCCCAATATCGTGTGAACCGCTCGACGGGGGTCTGTGCCGAAACCGGTCAGCCCATCGAGCCCGGTGCGCCCTGCGTTGCCGCCCTGTGCGACGACGAGGAGGCCATCCTGCATCGTGTCGACTTCTCCATGGAGTCCTGGGAATCGGGGAAACGCCCCGATGGGCTCTTCAGCTTCTGGAAGACCAGAATGCCCGAGAAGGGGGAGAAGAAGAAGGTCTTCGTCGATGACCAGGTCCTGCTCGACATCTTCGAACGCATGGCCGAGGACGAACGTGAGGATCGACTGGCGTTCCGTTTCGTGCTGGGACTGATCCTGATCCGCAAGCGTCTCTTCCGCCACGAGTCGCAGCGGAAGGACGAGGGCGGTGATCGTGTGGTCTGGCTGCTCCGCCTCAAGGGATCTCCGCCCGAGTCGCCGCTGGTCGAGATGGTCAACCCCGGCATCGGCGACGACGACATCCTCTCGCTCAGCGAGCAGTTGGGCGATGTGCTGCAGGGAGATCTGTAGTCACCTGTTCGAAAGCCAGATCGATCCTGATGGGTGGTGCGATGCTCATTGCCGCCTTGGTGGCAGGCTGCGCGCCTCGCTCCGGTCATTCCAGTGGCATCGAGTCCACGCCTCCGGACTGGCCGACGGTCCGTGAGTCGTGGAACACCCGCGCCGAATCGATCAAGCGGTTGTACGGTCGCGGCATCTTCGAGACCCGCTGGACGGACGACGAAGGCGCGGCCCACGTCGAGCAGGGGGATCTGGATCTCTGGTACGAGCATCCCGAACGACTCGCTTCGCGCGTTTCGAAATTCGGCGAGACCTTCGCCGTGACCGGCATGAACGAATCCTCGATGTGGCTGCACCTGGAGGGTGAGCAGAGCGTCTTCTATTCGGGTCGGCGCATCGAGGGCCGGATCATGTCGATGGATTCGATGCCGGTCGATCCACGGATGTATCGGAGCGTACTCGGTCTGGCGTCGCTGCCGACCGTCCCGGATCGCATCGATGCGGTCTGGGATCCCGAAGCCGAAGCCTGGGTCTTCGATCTTCCCGTGCTGGACCCGGCGATACCGACCAGACTCTGGATGCAGCCTTCAGCGAACTATCCATTCCGTCTCGAGTACACGCTCTCGAACGACGGTGGACGGTTGACGGTCGAGCACGACCCTCGCCGCACCCGTGTGATCGAACTGCCGGGATTGCCGGTCACCCGATGGCCCGTCTTCTGCAACAGCGTCTCGCTCGAACTGCATTCGGCGGACCGCCCTCTCAGTCGCAGTCTGGTCGTCTTCGATCGGCTGTCGTGCGAAGTCGAGGAGAAGATCATGGACAGGGTCTTCGATCTGGACGTGATGCGAGAGGGGCTCGGACCCGACCGGATCGAGTCGATCGATCGGTACTCGCCCCC
The DNA here is from genome assembly GCA_002364485.1 of Phycisphaerales bacterium UBA3160. GTDB lineage: Bacteria > Planctomycetota > Phycisphaerae > Phycisphaerales > SM1A02 > UBA854. The sequence goes on along the minus strand of DEYK01000025.1, from coordinate 16,383 downwards.
CGAGGGAGCTGCTGAATGATGCGGGCATTGCACTGGCTGATCGCGGTTCTGATGGTGACCGCCGTCCCCACCGAAGCGTCGGATCCCGGCTCGAGGCTGCTTCCGATGGTCGGAGCCGACGAGCACATCTGGTTCATGCTGCCCAGCGAGACATCCATCGGTCAGTGGGATCTGTGCCATCTCGGTCGTGGATCCGGTGAGGTGTCGTATCGGGTCGTTCGGCGTCTGCCGCAGCGACCCGCCGCGATGGCCGCATGGTCCAACACGCTTTGGCTCGTCATGGAGTCGCCTCACGCCGCGGAAGCGACCTGGGACGTCTATCGTCTGCGTGCGGAATATCAGGAGTCGCTCGAACTGAATTTCATGATCCCCCGTGATGGCTTCGGCACCCTGCCGCCGTTGACGGGAGTCGATGCGGTCCACGGCATGGCCGGAACCTCGACCGGGCCCCTTGTCTTCGCGGACCGCGACTCGGCCCGGATCGCCACTCGGATGGTGTCCGGACGGTGGGCGGATGTCGATCTGCCGGAATCGGAGGCGAGTGCCGATGGTTCACGGATGCTTGGATGCGGGTGCTGCGGGCCGGGCGGCATCGCCATCGCCGTCGAGCAGGAGGGGCTCGTCACGATCTGGACGAGGGGTCTTTCCGGTGACTGGTTCCGGGCCGGTGATTCCATCCAGGGTGAGGCGATCGAACTGATCAATCTCGACAGTCATCCTCTTCTGGTGAGTTCAGGTGACGACGAAGTGCTTGTCCTGGACTATGTCCAGGGTTCCCTGCGCACCCGATTGACCACGATCGAAGAGCCTGCGACGGAATGGGGGATGGCCGGATTGACTGGCGGCGCCGTGCTCCTGACGGTCGATGGTCGGCAGGTCGACGCCGTCCAGATCGACGCCCTGAGCGGGGTTCGGCGGACCATCGAACTCGTCCAGCCCCAGGGACTGATCGCATCGAGCATCTGGTCCATCGCGGTGGCGGTCGGCCTGGCATGCATGGTCATCATGGTCATCGTGCTCGCTCGTGGAGGGGATTTGGCCAATGCAGTGCTTCCCGAAGGGTGTGCTCCGATGCAGCCCTTCGTTCGATTGCTCGCTCTGTGCATCGATCTGGTGCCCGGATTGATGGTGTTCTTCCTGCTCCTCGACGGTTCGCTTCGCGATCTGGTGAGGGTGCCGATGTTGAGCCTCAGTGCCGACGAGGTCTCTTCGTACGCCTGGCTGGTTCTCGTCACCATCGTGTGGTGCGGCCTCTGGGAGTCGTGGATCGGCACTTCGATGGGCAAGGGACTGTGTGGAGGTCGAGTTCAATCGATCACCGGCCCCTTGAAGGCCAGGCAGGTGCTCGTACGGAATTTCGTGAAGGGCCTGATTCTGCTGGTGCCGCCGTTGGCGGTTCTGACGCTGCTGCATCCGAATCAGCAGGGGCTGGGTGATCTCCTGGCCCGCACGGTGGTGGTTCGACCAATTGCTCCATTGCCCTCCGAGTGAGTCTGCCGCTTCTGCTCATGCCGTGAAATGCCGGCTGCCGATACAAAGAAAGCCGGTGCATGGACGTACCGGGTCTATCTCATGGAATCGGTACGCCGACTCTCAGTGAGGGCAAGCATGGCCACAGACGGGCCTAGGAACAGGGACGTTCCTCGAAACGGGGACGAACAGGTCGATGGACTTGTGACCTACGAGCAGCCGGACGCAACCGGTGCTGCAGTGGGGCGCGGAGGCTCTGCGCCTGATGCGAAGGCGTCCTGGATGCGACATTGGCCGGTCCTGCTGCTGGCGGCAGGGGGACTTCTGACGTTGTGGTCGATGTGGACCTGGGCTTCCCGGGTCAACACGCCAGACGCCGATCAACGCCTTGAACTGGCGGCCGAGAACATGAAATCCGGAGATCTGCATCAGATGCAGCAGCATCTGGATGCGTTCGCCGGTTCATGGCTCCCTGAAGCGACTCCGATCCAGCAGGCCAACTACTACATGATGGCCGGCGACTGGATCAGTCTCTGGCAGCATGCCAATGCCGTCGATGAGCCGGAGAACGCCAGAAAGATCGTTCGAAACTACGAGCAGGCCGAATCGCTCGGTGGCTGGCTGGATGACGTACGGCTCGAGCGTTGGGCCATGGCCTGCCTTGGAGCCGACACGCCCATGGCCGCCAGCGGATTCCTGAATCGACTGTCGGATCTGGATCCCGAGCAGTTTCCGCTTGCTTCCAAGCGGCATGATCGGATTCATCGGGCATGGATTCGAACCATCATGATCGATCCTGATCAGCATGATCTGGACATCCTCGCGGCACTCAGGGCGTTTCGAGAAGACGACGGGACCACGCTGGATGATCGTGCGTGGTCCGCGGCTAGGATGGCGGAGTACAGGCTGGGGCAGGGACGGAATGAAGAAGCAGTTCGGATGCTGCACGTCGATCTGCGTCGCCTCGAGGCTGCCCGGGAAGGGGCAGCTCCGAATGGTGCGGTCCGCGGCGAGCTGATGGTTCTGCTGGGGCGTGGATATCGGGCTCTGGGACAATGGCCCGAGGCATCGAACGCGGTGCAGCAGGCTCTTGATGTCTGTGCACCCACGGATCCCATTCGAGGGGAAGCCTGGGTCCTTCTCGGACAGATGCGATCGGCTTCCGGAGATCTCGAAGGGGCCTTCGAATGCCATGACAATGCGATCTCGGAACTTCCAGCCACCGAATCGAACCTGCCGGCCTTGATTGGTCGTGGTGAGATACGAAGCCTTCTGGGAGCGCACGAGGCATCATTGTCCGATCTGGCCGAAGCAGGTCGCCTGCTCAGGGCGGGGCGGACCCATCAGGATGTCGACATCATGATGTTGACCGCCGTCTACATGGATCGATACGAAGCAGTGCTGCTGCAGGGATGGCTCGATCACGCATTGGCGTATGCCGCCGCGGCGGAGGCGCTCCACGAACCCGAGAACTGTCCCGGAGAGGTGTCGCATGCGGTGGCCACCGCCGCCGGTCAGCGGGCGAGAAATCTCGAATCCCTGCTGCCCGAGGAACTTGCCACTCCGTTCCAGTCGCGGGACGAGGAGACCAGGGTCCTGCGGAGAAAGATCGCATCACTGCATGTGAAAGCTGCCGAATCCCACAGGGCCGCAGCACGCTGGTGGCATGATCAGCCCGGCGAGGAGTCCCTCTGGCGGACGTCACTGGTCGAAGCAGGTCGTCACGATGATGCGGCCGGTCGAACCATCGAGGCCATTGAGGCATTCACGGAAGCACTGGCGGCGACCCCGGAAGACGATCCTCGGCGAGGAGATCTGATGAAGCGGCTCGGTCGATGTCTTCAGGCCGAAGGCCGATTCGACGAAGCCGCGAACTGGTACACGCTCGTCATCGAGACATGGCCAAGCAGTCCCGACGCGACTCGATGTCATGTCCCCCTGGCGAGATGCCTCGAGGCCATGGGTGAGATCGACTCCGCCTGGACCGGGCTGCTCGAGGTGGTGCAGGGCCGCACGGTGCTGACTCCCGGTGCAGTCGACTGGATGGCGGCATTGAAGGAACTCGGCACGCTCGGATTCCGTTCTGGCCGCTATGCGGAGGCGATTCCGCATCTTGATTCATGCCTGGCCCGTACCGTTGAACCCGACGAGCGGATCGAACAGCTTCTGCTGCTGGCAGGTTGCACCAGAGGGGCGGCGCGGGATCTCACGCGACGGCTCGTCGAGGATGCGACATTGCCGCCATCGATGAGAGAGGTGCTGGATGCGAAGCGTCGTGCTCTGCTCCAGCGTTCCTGGCAGGCGTACGATGAGGTCGTCGTCTTCTGCGAGAAGACACCTCCGCTTGACCCGCGAAGGGACACCGGAACGCTTCGGACCGCATTGATCGGACTCGGAGACGCCCAGTACGACCTTGGTGAATACCGGCAGGCCATCGGCACCTACGAACGGACCGCACGCGATTTCGCGGATCACACCGCGTCGATGCACGCCCTCGTGCAGATCGCAGGAGCATGGGTCGAACTCGGTGATCGCGAGCGGGCCAACGCAGCTCACGAGAGGGCACTGCAGCGGCTCGAGACGATGCCCGACGATGCGTTGAGCCGGATCGACTCGCTCATGGATCGAGAGATATGGGAACGATGGATGCGGATCATGCCCGTCGGGGCACAGGTGGCTTCAGCGGAAGACGGATGAACATCGGCGACAGGATGTCGCCTCAACGAGGTCAGGATGACCGACACACAGCAGGACAATCCGAACTGGATCGCGGAACTGATCCAACTGCTCGAATCCCAGGACGCCATCGTCCGGGAGCTCGAGGCGATGGGGCCCCGGCAGGCTTCCTGCATCGCATCGGGGCAGGTCGACGATCTGCTCACGATCCTGTCCCGACGCCAGGAACTGGTGGAGGCGCTTCTGCCCACCCAGACCGCCCTGGCGACCCGCACCCGTGAATTCCAGGCACGCATTTCCGAGGTCACCGAGGCCGATCGAGAACGTGTCGATGGACTGATGGAAAGCGTCGATCGCGGCATGCAGGCGATTCTCGCCAGCGACGAGGCGGACCGGTCACGACTGCAGGAGCAGCGCGATTCGGTCCGATCCGGACTGGCCGAGCTCGATACCGGGCGTCGGGCGCTGCAGGGCTACCAGGCGACTCCGCAGATCGGAGGGACGCAGCGGTTCGCCGATGCGCACGGGTGACATGACGCAGATCTCCTCCAGCACGACCGACGCCACGCCCGAGCTGACCGCAGCGGAACTCGGGGATCTGATGCAGTCCGTGATGGACACGGCCGAGCGTCTGCAGAGCACGCACGACGCGCTGCAGGATCAGGTGCGTCGTCTCGAGCGGGAACTGGCCGAGGCGAACGCCCAGCTCCATCGATCACGCGAACTGGCTTCGCTCGGTGAGATGGCGGCCGGGATCGCGCATGAGATCAGGAATCCACTGGCATCGATCCAGCTCTACGCGGAAGTCCTGATGGATGATCTGTCGGAACAGCCGCCGCAGGCGGACGTCTGCCGCAAGATCGAACGTTCGGTTCGTCGAATGGACACCATCGTGCGGGATGTCCTTCAGTTCGCCAGGGAATCCACGGTGCGTGTGGAACCCATGCACGCGTCCGTACTGCTCGAACGCATCATCGGCGAGTGCGTCGAGCCGACGTCGAGAATCAACGTCGTCTGCGAAGCCGATTCCGAACTCAGCATCGACCCATCGCTCATGGTGCAGGCCATCGGCAACATCGTCCGCAACGGGCTCGAGTCAATGGAGAACGAGTCGGGCGGCAGCGAACTGGATGTCGCCGTCGTCCAGAATCGACTGCGATGTCCGGATGGACGCGTCCGTCCGTGCACGGTCTTCAGGATCGAGGATCGGGGCTGCGGCATTCCGGAGGCGGCTCAGGAGCGTCTCTTCAATCCATTCTTCACCACGCGAGCCTCGGGAACGGGGCTTGGTCTGGCCATTGCACATCGAGTCGTCGATGCGCACGGCGGCCATATCCATGTAGCCGGTCGGGCCGGAGGGGGAACACGTTTCGAAGTGTGCATCCCTTCCGAATGCGACGGCATCGCATCAAGCGACAAAGGAACACAGACATGACACGGGTACTCGTCGTCGATGACAAGGAAATGATGCGCGACAGCGTGGCAACGATGCTGTCCAGGAAGGGGCACGGCGTCGTCGTGGCGAACGGCGGAGCCGCTGCGCTCGAGAAGCTGGCGGCCGGCCAATGCGACGCCGTGATCACCGATCTGCAGATGCCCGAGATGACCGGAGTCGAACTGCTGCAGGCGATCCGCGAGATCGACGAGCAGATCCCGGTCGTCCTCATGACCGCCTACGGAACGGTCGAGACCGCGGTGGAGGCGATGAAGCTCGGCGCCTACGACTACATCACGAAGCCGTTCAGCGGCGACGAGCTGATCAACACGATCGAGCGTGCCCTCGAGCGGGGGCGATTGGTCAAGGAGAATCAGATCCTGAAGGTGCAGGGGACTCCCGCGGGTTCCAGCGCATGCGGTCGGGAGCACGAGATGGTCGGCGGCAGCGAGTCGCTGGTGGGTCTGCGGCTCCGGCTGCGGCAGATCGCGGAGAGCAACTCGACCGTTCTCGTCACCGGCGAGTCGGGCACCGGCAAGGAGGTGGCCAGCCGCTGGATCCATGAACACAGTCCGCGGGCCGATGGGTCGTTTCTCGCGATCAACTGCGCGGCGTTGTCCACCAGCCTTCTCGAATCGGAACTGTTCGGCCACGAGAAGGGGGCGTTCACCGGTGCCGACAAGATGCGCAAGGGCCGATTCGAACTCGCGGATGGCGGTACGCTGCTGCTCGATGAAATCAGCGAGATCGCTCCCGAGATCCAGGCGAAGCTGCTTCGCGTGCTTCAGGAGCGGACCTTCGAGCGGGTCGGTTCATCCACCAGCCGAGCCGTGGATGTCAGGATCATCGCCACGTCGAACCGGGATCTCCAGGCCGAAGTGGAGTCGGGCACCTTCCGCCAGGATCTGTTCTTCAGACTGAACGTCCTGCCGCTGCACATGCCTCCGCTGCGTGAGCACTCCGAGGACATTCCCGAGTTGGTGACGCACTTCCTCCGGACGCTTTCGGCCCGCGAGGGGCGCGAGCCCTGTCGGGTCGAGCCGGATGCCATGGACATGCTCATGCAGTACTGGTGGCCGGGCAACGTGCGGGAACTCGAGAACATCTGCGAACGCGCCCACGTGCTGTCGATCGATTCGCAGGTCACCGCCGAACTGGTCTCCAGTTGGCTGACCTGCGTCCGCGAGCCGGAGTCCACCATCCAGCAGACCGATCAGCAGGAGGTCGAACTCGTCTGCGACGGCGTCCGGCAGCTCGAGGACATCGAGCGAGCGGTGATCGTCGCCACCCTGAGCCGCCACGACGGACATCGTCAGCGTTCGGCTTCGGCGTTGGGGATCGGTGTCAGGACCCTCGGGCTCAAGCTCAAGAAGTGGAAGGAGTCGAATCTCGTTCCGGCGACCATCTGACCGGCCGCGCAGTTTCTGCGCGATGGATGGTCGATGCCGAGGCGAAAATCGACAGAACACCCCTCCGGAACCGGATCGGGATTTGCAGGAGAGACGATGAACACCACGGGAGGCATGACATGATCGAGGGCGTCACGAATGGAATGGATCTTCCGGTTCTTGAACGCGTGATGCAGTTCGCGTCGCGACGTCAGGATCTGATCGTGAACAACATCGCGAACATCTCGACGCCTGATTTCCGCCCTGTGGACGTCTCAACCGACGATTTCCAGTCACAGCTCGGTGAAGCCATCGACCGGCGGCGTGGGGCCGGTGGAGGTGCACTCGAGATGCGGAGTTCACGTCAGGTCCAGGTCACGGATGGAGGGATGGAGCTGAATCCGGGGCCAGCAGGCGAGAACCTGTTGTTCCATGATGGAAATGACCGTGATCTGGAACGGATCATGCAGGACCTCGTACAGAACTTTCTCGTATTCAGGACGACCTCCGAGTTGCTGCAGAACCGATTCGACATACTGAACACCGCAATCAGGGAGCGCCTCTGATCATGTTTGAAGCACTTGATATCTCGGTTTCCGGGTTGGTGAGCCAGCGAGATCGCATGACGGCGATTTCAGGCAACCTGGCCAACTTCCAGACGATCCTCAACGAGGAAGGTGAATATGCACCGTACCAGCGGCGCATCCCCATCTTCGCACAGGGAGATCCCACGACCGGATCCCCTCTGGGAGTGCATCTGGAGGAGATCGCGATGGATGAGGGTGATTTCATCCAGCGATACGAACCGGACAACCCGTTTGCCGATGCAGAGGGCTATGTGGGCTATCCGAACATCTCGGTGACGACCGAAATGATGAACGCAATGGAGGCCGCCAGAGCGTATGAGGCAAACATTACGGCCTCGGAGGCCACGAAGTCGATGTACAGTATTGCGCTGGAACTACTCGGCTGAATCCGGGTTTCCCCATCAAGAGGTGACGAATCGCCATGCCTGATCCACTCGGACTGATCGGAGATCCCAACGCCCTCCAAGGGGCCAAGGGGCTTCCTGCGTCCACAGAAGTGAACAAGCCAGGCGATCCGGCCTTCGGGAATCTCCTCAAGCAGGAGATCGGAAAGGTCAACGCACTCCAGCAGGATGCCCAGGTGGCGGCGGAGGACTTCGCAGCCGGGCGACGTGACGATATCGAGGGCGTGCTCATCGCGGCACGCAAGGCGGATACTGCTTTTCGGATGCTGCTCCAGGTCAGAAACAAGGTCCTGGATGCCTATGAGGAGGTAAAGCAGCTCCGCGTGTAACTTAACCGGCTTGATCCGACCTGAGGCCAGGAGGGCCGACGGTGGATACGTACCAAGCCCCTGAATCGACCCCAGGCATGGAGGCCAGGCGGATGCAATCGATTCGAACGATGCTCCACGGATCGTGGGAGCAGATTCGAGACCTGTCAGCCAACACCAAGCTGTTCATCGGCTCGGTCGTTGTCATTTTGGCCATGGTGCTGTTTCTCGTCTCGCTCTATGCGGGACGTGCCAGCATGGTGGCGCTTCCGGTCAGTCTCAACACCGAATCGAGGGCGAGAGCGATCAGCTACCTCGCCCAGTCCGGTGTCGAATATCGGGAGGATCGCGGTGCGATCATGGTGCCGACGTCCGAACGGGATCGTGTCGTCAGCGGCATGAGCGAACAGGCCATCATCACCCCGGACCAGATCGACTTCGATTCGATGGTCAAGGATGAAAGTCTCTTTCTGACCAAGGGGCAGTATCGCACCAGGACCCGGGTCGCGACGCAGAACGTGCTGGCGCGGATGATCGCCCAGATGGCCAACATCCGTTCCGCCACGGTCGTGATCAGTGGCGAGAACGACAACATCGGAATCGGTCGGGCGTTCATACCCCGAACCGCGTCCGTGACCGTGTTGACGGCTTCGGACGGGCTTGCCCAGCCGGCGGTCGACGCGATCGCGAGGATGGTGGCCGGCGCGACTCATGGAGTCAAGACGGAGGCCGTCGCGGTCATCGATGCGAGGACCGGAAGATCGCTTTCCGCCCGCGGTGACGATGCGATGTCGCTGACCCGGAACATGGACATCAAGCTCGCAGCCGAGAAGCATTCAAAGAAGACGCTGATGGAGGCCCTGGGGTACATCCCGGGTGTCCGGGTCTCGGTGAATGCGGTCGTCGACACGCGTGAAACGGTGCGTGAGGTGACGACCTTCGAGGAACCCAAGGTCGGCGTGACCGGTGAAGCGTTCGAAGAATCGGTCCAGTCGCAGGGGAGCAGCGGTCTCGAACCGGGCATGCGTGCGAATACGGGCGTGCGTGTCACGACCGGATCGCGAAGCCCGGGACGTGTCAACAAGGACACTCGTGAGGAGACCAGTCAGATCCCCGCGTTCGGAAGCGCCAAGAACCGGATCCTCGACGCCGGTGGCTACGCGCTGAAGATCAACGCGAGCATCGGGATTCCCAGAAGCTACTTCCATGGTCTCTACGCATCGGAGTTCGATGGCGAGCCGAGGGATTCGATCGTGTTCGACGAACTCGTGCAGTCCACCCTCGTGGAGATCCGCGAACAGATCCAGCCGCTGGTCGACACCACCGCCGTGGATGGCGGGCAGGCCGGCGACATCACCGTCCGCATGTTCACGGTCGTCCCCGAGATCAGATCGACATCCGTCGGAGAGGAAGCGGGTTGGACCTCCCAGCTCGCCGACGCGGACATGGTCGGCACCGTCGGACTCGGGTCGCTCGTGGTGCTGTGTCTCGGCATGATGTTCATGATGCTTCGGCGTTCGTCGCCGCGGTCGCTCCAGGATCCGATCCTGGATTCGGAACTGGAGATCAAGAACGGCATCGACGTCGAGATCGTCGACGAGGTCGAGGATTCCCAGGTCGTCCTCGAGGGTGTGGAGGTCGGTGACGAGATGGTGCGTAGATCCGTGATGCTCGAGCAGATCAAGGAGTCCGTTCAGTCCAGTCCGGAGGAGGTCGCCCACGTCCTCCGCCGCTGGGTACGGACCGAGGGGTAGGAAACCACATGTCATTTCGCATCGGCCAGAAGCTGCCTGACAAACTCGAGGACATCGATGGCGTGGTCAAGTCCGCCATCCTCCTGCTGAGTCTGGACGAGGGTTCCGCCTCGAATCTGCTGCGCTGCCTTCCCCAGGACGTCGTCCAGGAAGTGACCGCTGCGCTGGCGACGCTGGAGGAGGTCCCCAACGAGCTGATCGAAGGCGTGATCGAGGAGTTCTACAATCTCCAGCTGGCGAACCGATACGTCCGCGAAGGCGGACTCGAGTACGCAAAGCGCTTGCTCCGGGAATCACTCGATCCCGATCGCGCCGCGCACATCATCGGCCAGATCGAAACCCAGGTGCAGCGCACGCCGTTCAGCTTCCTGCAGCGGGTCGAGGCGGAGACGCTCCTGACCTTCATCCAGGACGAGCATCCCCAGACGATCGCCCTGATCGTGAGCCATCTCGGTCACGCCAGGGCTTCGGAGATCCTCGTCGGTCTTCCCGAGGACAAGCAGGTGGAAGTGGTGCGTCGGGTCGCCAACATGGACCAGACGAATCCCGACATCGTGCAGGAGGTCGAGGCCGGTCTCGAGGATCGCCTCTCCAACATGCTCGCCAGTTCCTCCGAGCGGGTCGGCGGCATCGAGACGGTTGCGGAGGTGCTGAACCTCTGCGATCGGACGACCGAGAAGAAGATCATGGACGACATGGAGCACGACAGCCCACAACTGGTCGAGGAGATCCGGCGTCTGATGTTCGTCTTCGAGGACATCGTCCACGTCGACAACAAGGGGATCCAGAGCGTGCTCCGGGAGATCGACAATTCGGAGCTGGCCCTCTCCCTGAAGACCGCCTCGGACGAACTGAAGGAGATCGTCTTCTCCAACATGTCGACCCGGGCCGCGGATCTGATCGTCGAGGACATGGAGTACATGGGTCCGGTCAGACTGTCCGACGTCGAATCCGCACAGCAGCGCATCGTCGACGTCGTGCGACGTCTGGAGGATGCGGGCGAGCTGATCATCACCAGCCGTGGTGGAGAGTCGGAACTCGTCGTATGAACATCATCAAGCAGGACCAGTTCGATGTCGATGGTCACCGTCTGTCCGCCGTCGAGATCGAGAACTTCGATCGCCGCGCGCAGGATCTCATCGAAGCGGCGGAACGATCCGCGCGGGAGATCATCGAGGCCGCGCGGGCCGAGGCGGCCGATCTGGTGGAGACCTCGCGTGAAGACGGACGGACGTCCGGTTTCGAAGCAGGTCTCCAGGAAGGCCGCTCGCAGGGTCGGGCCGAAGCGACCGAAGCCCACGGGGCACGCCTGGAGCAGCTTCAGGCGGCCTGGGTCGGTGCATTGGAGCAATGGCAGGCGGATCGGGATTCGATGTTCCGTACGGCCGAGCGGGACGTGCTGCGACTGTCCGTGAAGATGGCCGAGTTGATCGTGCATCGCACGGTCCGTTTCGATTCCGGCGTGGTGCGAAGTCAGCTGGAATCTGCGATGGGCCTCGTCCGCAACGCTTCGGACGTCCAGGTGGTCGTCGGTCCGGACGACGAACCGATCGTGCAGGAACTCCTGGAGGAACTCGTGGCCACCACGTCCAAATGCGGTGATGCCAGCCTTCGGGTCGATCCGGACATGGCGCCCGGAGGATGCCGTCTCGAGCTGGATGGTGGGACCATCGATGCATCGCTGGAGACGCAGTTGCATCGACTGGCCGAACTGATGCTTCCCGACGAAACCGTCGACCAGGTGGGCGATGATCACGACGCTTGAACAACGGGTGACCGAGATCGATCCCCTGCGTCTGCTGGGAATCGAGGGCATGGTGGTTTCCGTGCAGGGACTCTCGCTGCGTGTGAGGCATCTTCCGCTGCCGCTCGGTTCCATGGTCGAACTGGATCGGCCGGGCCGACGATCGGCGATGGGTGAAGTCGTCGGCTTCGACGACTGCGACACCGTCGTGATGCTCTACGACCATGTGGATGCCGTGCAGCCCGGAAGCCGTGTGCATGCCTGTCCGAACGCCGACATGGTGCAGGTGGGGCCCGGGCTCCTCGGTCGGGTCGTGGATGCCCTGGGGCGTCCCGTCGACGGAGGTGGTCCGATACAGGATGTGCAGTGGCATTCCGCGGTCGGCGAGAACGTCCCGGCGATGGAACGTGCCGTGATCGAGGACCCGCTTCCGACCGGAATCCGATGCATCGACAGTCTGCTCACGCTCGGTCGAGGACAGCGAGTCGGAATCTTCTCGGGACCCGGCGTCGGCAAGTCGACTCTGCTGGGTTCGATCACCCGCGCAACGGCGGCCGATGCCATCGTGATCGCCCTCGTGGGAGAGCGTGGCCGCGAAGTCACCGAGTTCGTCGAGCGGACCCTCGGCGAGGAGGGGCGCAGGCGATCGGTGGTGGTCGTCTCGACGGGCGACGAATCTCCGCTCAGAAGAGTTCGTGCCACGCAGTTGGCGATGGCCGCAGCGGAGTCGCTGCGGGACGAAGGCAAGCACGTCCTGTTCTGCATGGATTCGTTGACGAGACACGCTCACGCGCTTCGTCAGATCGGGCTGGCATCGGGAGAACACCCGGCGACCAGAGGATATCCGCCTTCCGTCTTCGCCCAGCTTCCCAGGCTGATCGAACGGGCCGGAGCGATCCGTGGTGGTGGTTCCATCACCGGGCTCTACACGGTACTCGTCGAAGGCGACGATCTCGCCGAACCGGTGACCGACGCCGCCCTGGGCGTGCTGGACGGACACGTCATCCTTTCGAACACGCTTGCCGCCCGTGGCCACTATCCGGCGATTGATGCGTTGGAGTCCGTTTCGCGGCTTGCCGACCAGGTCAGCGATGCCAATCACACGGCCGCGCGGAGAGAGGTGCTCAAGCTTCTTTCCGCCTGGTCCGATGTCGAGGACCTCGTCAGCATCGGCGCCTACACGAAGGGCGCGAACGTCCAGAGCGATGTCGCCATCGAACTGAAGCCGCTGCTCATGGAATTTCTCGCTCAGGAGTCGGATGCACCGTCGTCGTTCCCGGATACCTGTCGTGAACTCGTCCGTCTCGCCACCGTCGGTCTTCAGATGCGACAGCAGCTCGGTGCAGCGGGAGGTGGGGCGTGAAGTCGTTCCAGTTCAACTACCAGTCGATCCTCGAGGCGCGTCGTTCCGAGGAGAAGTCGAGCGAACAGGCGTTTGCGGCGATCGTGACGCGCCGAAGCGCGATCGAGAACGAACTCGTCCGAAACCGGCATTATCTGGAGTCGAATCGCCATCTTGCCAGATCGCAGCTCACGGGCTCGATCGACATCGAGGTGCTCCGTTCCTACGCGGGACAGTCCGTGCAGGTCATGCGGCACATCCGGTCGCTGCTCGTCGAGATGTCCGAGGTCCATGGTGCGATGGAAGCCGCGAAGGAGCGGTGGATCGGGTGCCGTCGTTCGCGGCGAAGCATCGAATGCCTTCGGGACCGGGCGCACGAGGAATGGCGGCGGCGTCGAAGAAGGCTGGAGATTCGTGAACAGGATGATCTCGCGTCGATGCGTACATCGAGGGAACTGCAGGCATGAAACGTACCTGGAACATCGTCAGCTTCGTCGCCATCGTGAACCTGCTGACCATTCTCATGATCATCCTCTGGATGTGGCAGACCGATCGGCTCAACGAAGATCGACTGAACGCGCTGCGCACGTGGATCATCTCGCCGCCCACGGTGGACGGGTCGGTCGAGGAGCAGCTCGAAGGCGAGCAGTTCGTGAACGAGCGGGATCCGATGCTCGGACTCAGCAGCCAGCAGCGTCTCGAATGGCTTGAGCACTGGAAGATGCAGAGTGAACAGCGTCTTCAGAGCCTCGTCGACGAGGCCGAACGCCGAAGCCTCGAGGTCCAGTCGAGACTGACCGATCTGGAGCTGCAGCGGACCCAGTTGGCGGCCCGTGAGCGTGCTCTGGAGGAACTGACCGAGGCACAGGACGCCCAGAGGCACGATGAGGCGTTCCAACGCACCGTCACCTTGTACGAATCCGCCCGTCCGTCCGTGGCCAAGGCATGGATGCTTTCATTGATCGAGGAAGGACGCATGGAGCGGGCCGTCGAATATCTCGCGGCCATGGACAGCCGCTCGGCATCGAAGGTGCTTCAGACGTTCGATACGGGAAATGAGATCAGATTGGCAAAGCAGTTGCTGGAGAACATGAGCGGGGCCACTTCGTCCGCCTCCGTTCAAGGACCAGCAAGCAATGCTCACGCCCATGTCCAACCCGGCACCACCCCCTGAGGGAAACGCCGTTTTCGCGATTGATAGTGCGGAAACACCCCCTCAGGAGCAGGTGATCGAGCCTCCGGTCTTTCCGGTGGTACTCGATGCATGTCGGCAGGATGTGGTGTTGCCCGGAATCGATCCCGGGGCGCAGATCAGACCGGAAGTGGCGCAAATCCTGCCTGAATCGGGTGCATTCGCATCAGGTGCAGGCGAATCGGTGCACACGGTGCCGTCGGCTCCGTGGCCGACGATCGATCCGAGCGATGAGCCGACCGAACGGATGCCTGCACGGAATCGAACTCCCGAGCGGACCAGGCAGGAGATCGGGCCGTCGGTTCGTGCTTCGAGCCCGCCCCTGACCACCACCGATGCGGATTCGACCGCACGGCGGCCGGAGATCCCCGACATGAAGCAGGATGCACCGGTTCGATCGGCCGTGTCGAAGCCCGTCGAACGACCGATTCCGGCCGCGGGCGAGGTCCAGCGGATCGAACTGGCCGTCGAATCGACCCGCACGCTGATGACGGACGCACGGGTGCTGCTCGCGCCGCAGAAGGAAGTATCGACGACCGGTACGCAGATCGACTCGACTTCAGGTCACACCGGCCGCACTGTCGGCCAGGGGACGCAACCAGGAGGCGGCAACGCAGCTTCACTGCTGGCATCGATGACGACCCTGGCCAGCGGCACCGGAGGTGTGGCCAGAATCCGTCTCAATCCGCCCCTGCTCGGCGATGTGACGGTCCAGTTGACGGTGCACGCAGACGGCATCGAATGCTCGATCCGTGCGAAACGTGCCGCGGGTGCCGAATCGATCGTGCGGGAAATCGCCTCTCTTCGTGCCGGACTGGAATCCAAGGGCCTCGTCGTGGATCGACTCGCCGTGAGCGGTCCGCAGGGAGCCATCGACGTTCCCACCGAAGCCGAGAAGCATTCGGATGCCGGATCGCGGGACGACGAGGAGGAGCAGGGAAAGCAGCGACGTCGCGATCCCGGACGTCGGAGTGAACATCAGGACGAACAGTGGTTATTCCAGGACATGCTCGCGGTGGATGCGGGTGACGATCCATCGATCGAAGGAGAAAATGAATCATGAGCAGTATCAGCGGTATGTCAGCGATCGGGCCCGGTGCGCCGGCTTCGGAACTCTCCGGATTCAATCAGATGAGTTCGGAAGACTTCATCAGGGTCATCTTCACCGAGCTGGCCAATCAGGATCCGTTGTCACCGAACGATTCGGCGGCCCTTCTGGATCAGCTCAACTCGATCCGTTCGATCGAATCCGATCTGGAGATGATGGGCAAGCTGGAGTCGCTGGTGTCCGAGAACCAGTTGTCATCAGCCAGCGCGATGATCGGCAAGTTCGCCGGCGGACTCACCCCCGAGGGGATGCGGGTCGGCGGGAATGTGCTTTCGGTGGTGCGGCAGGGCGGAGAGGTTGCACTGGAACTCGATACCGGCTGGTTCCTTCCGCTCGATGGAGTCGAGACGATCATCGACCCGTCGCTGCTTGAAGGACTCGGAGATGTCGACGATCAGACCGATTCGACCGAGGAGACCGACGGCGAGAC
>DEYK01000025.1:0-134 GCA_002364485.1 Phycisphaerales bacterium UBA3160 | reverse complement strand
CGACGGTGCCGGAGATGGAGATGGAGATGGCGGCGGATGAATCCGCACATGACGAGTTTGGCGCAAATCCTGCCTTCGATTCCGCACCGGCGGTGATCGGAAGGCCTTCGGACGTGCCGCCAGCGGCGATGAGT
>DEYK01000038.1 GCA_002364485.1 Phycisphaerales bacterium UBA3160 | reverse complement strand
TGTACGGACCTGTTGTCATCGACCTGGACACCGAAGACCATTTCCTGATCGCCGCTCCCGACATGACGGGCAGAGGAGTCTCCAGCATCTGCTTCAGCGACGACGGCGAGCTGGTGTACATGACCGGCCTGGACGGCAACTCCTTGTACGCCATGGACCTCGAGTCTCGACAGCCGGTCGAGCAATGGAATCTGGTGCCGCACAACCGGATCCGCATCATGAGGAACATCCCTGAAAGTCCGCTCATCGCCACCGCGGACGGAAGCGGAACGATCCGACTTCTGGACGAACAGACGGGAAGTCTGAGAGGAAGCCTTCACGGCCACCTCCAGCCGGTGAAGATGCTTTCCGCCAACGACGAGGGGACGATCCTGCATTCGATCGACGACGACGGCGTCCTGAAGCAATGGGACCTCGAGCAGCAGCTGGAGCCGAATCCGGTCACGCACTCCGCGGCTGGAGCGGTCGACCACCTCATGATCCAGGACGACGGCAGACTCATGATCACGGCGAGCGACCGGTACCTCGAGTTGTGGAGCCTCGATCTCGGCCGAAGACTGAGCATGTTCCCGCTTCCAAGCCGTCCGCAGAACATGGCCATCAGTCCCGATGGTCGACATGTGGCCATGACCCTCGTCAGAGGGAGTCCGGTGGCGGTCCTCGATCTCGCGACCGGCTGGCCCATCGAACTGGACCTCGAATCCAGCACCATCTTCGACAACGCGGCCGGGCAGCTCGGACAACCGATCTGCTTCAGTCCCGACGGTCGACTCGTGGCCTTCGGCCTCGGAAGGAACATCTTCGTTCTCGACATCAAGAATCGCGGTCGCATCGTCCAGTCCACGGAGATCGACGAACTCGGGCTCAGGGCGTTCGACACGCTCCGTTTCACGGACGACGGCGAACGCGTGCTGGCCAGTGGGAACGACAGCAGCCTCTTCGAACTGGAACTCGAGACCGGAGCGATCAGCACACTGTTCGGCCGCCGCGTCCACGGATCGATGAAGTGCTCGTCGATATCGCCGGACGGACGATTCCTTGCAACCGGACACAGCTCGGGTCAGATCAGGCTCGAAGAGACGACCGATACCGGCAACTCCGACTCCATACTCGCGGAGGGGCACGGACTTTCCGTCGGCGACTTCTCCTTCAACGACGACGGCACGCGACTGGCCGTCGTCTGGAAGGACGGAACCCTCAAGCTCTTCGACGCAGACGAACATGACCTCATCCTGACGATGATGACCCCCACCACGCTGTCCGAGGACTCCGATCGCGAGGACAACGCCATCCTCGACTTCGGCGTCAGCAACAACGTCGCGTTCGATGCAACGGGATCATGGCTCGCGATGAATCATGAGAATCAGCTCTACACCTGGGACAGCCGCTCCTCGACCCAGCGACAGGAACGTCGAAACGAGGCGATCCGCCGCAGCACCATGGCCCGGGCGATCGCGGAGGGACTGCTCGCCGAGACGGATCTCGAATCCGCGATCGACTCGGTGCGCAACGACGACGCCATCGACGATTCCCTTCGTCATGCGGCGATGATGGAGATCATGCTGCAGACGAGCCCGTGGATCCTGTTCGAGAATGGGGAGCATGAGGCTGCGAAGGACCGTCAGGGCGATCTCTACCGGCAGCTGCGCGAGAAGTACGGAATCGCCGACCCCCGAACGCAGTACGTCCTGTCGAATCTGATCCGGATCTACCAGGCGATGGGCAACCACCGGACAGCGTCGCTACTGTCGAGGAAGCTCAACGTCGCCGGCGACTGATCACCGGGCCGTCTGGACGGCAGCCCAGTCGCGATCCGAGAGCATGGATCCGTTCTCACGCTCGCTGACGGTCTCGTCCCGTCGCCACGAACGCTCGCAGGCCGGCTGATCACGCAGGTCCTCGATCGAGATCGTGTCGGCGTCGGCATCGATCCGAACCCGCGAGACCTCGAAGAGATCGGCGAGATCGGACTGGAAATCGGCGAGGCGACCCTTCGGATCGGGCAGCACGACGCCGGCATCGAGGGAGTTCTCGATGCCCCGGGCCTTGGCCTCCTCGAGCGCCTTCAGAACGGCATCCCGAAGCGTCATGACGGAACTCCAATGTTCGTCGGCCGTCACGTCCAGCGGCTGGTGCCGCTCCATGTGCACGCATCCCGCTCCTCCATGGAGGCTTCTCCATGATTCGTCGGCGGTATGCGGCAGGAAGGGAGCAAGCAGTCGGCACAGCGTGGAGGCGATCGCATGCAGGACCGCCTGGGTGCGGCGGCGGCGAGGCGTATCCGGAGCATCGCAGTACAGACGATCCTTGACGGCGACGCAGTACACGGCCGAGAGCGTGTCGTTGCAGAAGTCGAACAGAGCGAGGTGGGCGCGGCGGAAGTCGTACTCGAGGCAGGAGGCACGCACCCGATCCTGCAGGGCACGCGTCTCGGCCAGCACCCATGCGTCGAGCGAGGCCGGTTCCAGATCCGTCAGCGGCGAAGCGGCGTCGTGATCGAAGTCGCCGAGATTGCCCAGCAGGAACCGCAGTGTGTTCCGCACCTTGCGGTAGCTTTCCCCCGCCAGCTTGAAGATCTCATCGTCGGCCCGCACGTCGTTCTCGTAGGAGAGCGAACTGACCCACCATCGGCAGACATCGGCGCCGTTGTCGTTGAGAAGGTCCTCGACGTTGAGCGTGTTTCCGAGCGACTTGCTCATCTTCCGGCCCTGGCGATCATTGACGAAACCGTGGGTGATCACCGACTTGAAGGGCGAACATCCGGTGGCACCGAGACCGGGCAGCAGCGAGAGCTGGAACCATCCACGGTGCTGATCGGAACCCTCGAGATACAGATCGATCGGATACCCGAGTCCGCGGCGGCGCATGACGGCGTTCCAGGACGAACCCGATTCGAACCACACGTCGAAGATGTCGCTGGTGGTCGAAAGATCCTCGAGAGCGATTCCCTCCGGTGCGTCGGGGTCGGCATCGATGTCCCAGGTCGCCAGCAACTGGGCCGGCGTCTCGGTGAACCAGGCGTCGCTTCCCCGCTCTCCGAAGGCCTCGGCCACGGCCCGCGTGGATGCCTCCGTGAGCACGATCGTTCCGTCGGCGGTGACGAAGGCGGGAATGGGGAGTCCCCACGCACGCTGCCTGGAGATGCACCAGTCGGGGCGGGATTCGAGCATGCCGCGCATCCGATTGCGTCCCCACTCGGGGATGAAGTCGATGTCCTCCGCCGTGGCCTTCATGGCGGCGTCCCGCAGAGAGACTCCGGTCGACTCGACCGGATCGTTGACGGAGATGAACCACTGCTCGGTGCTGCGGAAGATCACGGGAGATCCACCACGCCAGTCGTGCGGATAGCTGTGAAGGTACGGCTGATGATGAAGAAGATGCCCGCTGCCCCGAAGGTGCTCGACCACGACCGGGTTCGCCGCCCAGACGTCGAGTCCCTTCAGCCAGTCCGGAACGGTCTCGTCGTAGGTGCCGTCGCCGCGGACGGGACATGCCACCTCGAGCCCCTCGCGAATGCCGGTGAAGTAGTCGTCGGTGCCGTGACCCGGCGCCGTGTGGACGAGTCCGGTGCCGTCCTCGAACGTCACGTAGTCGGCGGCGACCACCGGGCTGGTCCGTTCGCAGAACGGGTGTCCGTACTCGAGTCCGAGCAGCGCCGCCCCGTCGCATTCTCCCAGCACCTCGTGCTCCCCGAGGCCGGTCGTCTCCGCCACCTTCGAAACCAGTTCGGAGGCGATGATGCGGAGGCCGTTCCCCGATGAGACCAGAGCGTAGCGTCCCCGTTCGTGCACCGCGATGGCCCGATTGGCCACCAGCGTCCACGGTGTCGTGGTCCAGATCAGCAGCGAGGGCGGGGTGTCGCACTCCACCCCGAAGGCCGAGCCGACGACGCCGGCATCGAGCAGCGGGAAGTCCACGTAGACCGACGGGTCCTCACGATCCTCGTACTCGAGTTCGGCTTCGGCCAGAGCGGTCTCGTTCTCGATCGACCAGTGGACCGGCTTGAGCTGCCTGAACACGATGCCCTTCTTGACGAGATCGGCGAAGACCTCGAGCACGGCCTGTTCGTATCCGGGATTCATCGTCAGGTACGGATCGTCGTAGTCGGCGAGCGTCAGCAGCCGCTGCATCTGCTCGGCCTGCTGCTTCTGCTGCTTCTGGGCGTAGGTCGCGCACGCCTTGCGGATGGCCATGCTGCGGGGACCTGGTTCGAGATCATTGAGCTTCTGGAGCTTGCCCTTCTTCTGCAGCTCGGTCATCACCATGTGCTCGATGGGCAGTCCGTGGCAGTCCCATCCCGGAACGAACGGACAGGAACGGCCTTCCATGCCCTGGATCCTGACGACGAAGTCCTTGAGGACCTTGTTCATCATGTGACCGTTGTGGATGGATCCGTTGGCATAGGGAGGGCCATCGTGGAAGACGAACGGATCTCCCCCACTGCGCACGTCCATGAGGGAAGCGTAGAGACTCTCAGCAGTCCATCGCTTTCGGCTCGCCTGCTCGTTCTGACGGAGGTTCGCCCGCATGGGAAAGTCCGTCTTGGGCAGATTGAGCGTCTTCTTGTAGTTGGGCTTGGTGGCATCGGTCATGTGGTTTGATCCATCTCGAATTCCCAGGCGATACCGCGCAGGGAAGGTGAATGCAGTGGAACCAGGCGAAGCGGTGATCGGGCATGATCGTGATCGTGGTCTTCGTCCTCGTGATCGTCGTGATGATCTTCATCGTGGTCGTCGTGGTCGTCGTGGTCGTGGTCGTGGTCGTGTTGAACTGCTCCAGCGCCTGGAGGTCCATGCGAATGGGCATGACCGACCAACCGCGTCGAGCCCCAACTCGCCGCAAGACCGATCACCAGCGCTGCGGTGAGTCCCAGCCGATCGTGATGGTGGAATTGAAGTTCTGGAAGCAGATCGCAGAAGGCGATGCAGAGGAACATCCCCGCTGCGAATCCGATTGCCGCCGAGGCGACGGCCGGCTCGGCGCCGCTGATTCCGGCCCAGCCGACGACCGCTCCGATCGGCGTGATCAGGGCATAGCCGAGATTCATCAGGTTTCGCATGCGGCGCGACTTGCCGTCGGCGGCAAGCAGGGTTCCCAGAGCGAGCGAGTCGAACGGCTTGTGAAGCACGATTGCGATGAGCAGTCCCGCACCGGCGACACCGGCCCCGGCATCATCTCCGGTGATCGCGGCTCCATAGGCAAGACCGGCCAGCAGTCCGTGGATGCTCAGGCCGATCAGGGCACCAAGCCACGATGAGGCGTGGGAATGGTCGGAACAGGAATCCTCATCCTGCACGGTGTGGTGATGGAAGCAGATGAACCGCTCCAGGATGAAGATGGAGAGGAATCCGAGAATCGTCCAGAGTCCGACGGACCCCAGGACCGAATCGAGTTCATGCCCTCGTTCACCGGCCATCAGCACGGCATCGGGCAGCAGATGGAAGACCGTCACTCCGATCATGATGCCGGACACGAAACTGAGGGCCAACTGCATGCCCCGGTGCGTGAAGCGCAGCATCAGTGGCAGCAGTCCGCCGAGCACGGACGCGATGAAGAGAAGGAACAGGGATAGGAGGAAGAAGTTCGACATGATTCTCGTCAGGATCGGTAGCATATCCGCTGACGTGCTTCTGCTCTGGATCATCCTGATTCTGACCCCCTTAATCGCCTGCTCGGCCATTCCGTGGGGGGGGAACCGCCTGCCGATCCTGATGTACCACAAGGTCCGTCCGGCCCCGGCCGACGATCTGAACGTCCCGCTGGACGTGTTCGAGCATCAGATGGACGCTCTGGCCCGGCGGGGCTACGAATCGATCTCCTTCGCCGGACTCCGGGCATGGCATCGGGGCGAGGGCAGCCTGCCCCGCCGTCCGGTGCTGCTCACCTTCGACGACGCGTATGCCGACTACGAGACGCATGCGGCCGAAGCCATGCGGGCGAGAGGCTTCGACGGGACGGTCTTTCTTCCCGTCGGCTGCATCGGAGGCGAGAACACCTGGGACGGCGGCGGGGAACCGCTGATGAACTGGGAGGATGTGCGAAACGCGACGAAGAACGGCACGGAGTTCGCCCTCCATTCGTTCAACCACGACAACTACCACGACCTCAGCCTCGAGGAGATGCGGGTCGACCTCGCTCGCTGCATGGCGGAACTCGATGCCCGCGGGATCGACTACCAGCGGACCCTCGCCTATCCGTACGGAGGGTTCCCCCGCACCGAGCCGATGCGATCCGAGATGAAGAAGCTCTTCCGCGAACTCGGCATCGACTTCGCCGTCCGGATCGGCTCGAGAATCGAACGGACCCGGCCGAGGGATCTCCATGAGATGCGGCGCGTGAACGTGCAGGGAAACGACCGCGGCATCCGCTTCCTCGTGAAGCTGCTGCGGGGACGAACCAGACTGTGACCACTCCCTCCGTCCATGTCGTCATCCCCACCCATACGGACCGCCACCTGCGGCGGACCCTGCTGGGGCTGTCGCGTCAGAGCACCCGGGCCTCGACCGTCACGGTGAGCGGCGACACCGACGATCCGGCGATCCTCCAGGTGGTCCGCGACGTGCATCGCGAAACCGGCATGCCGCTCGTCCACACCGCTCGCAGACGGCACGACGAACCCCGCAGGGCCCAGACCCGCAACAACGGAATCCGGGCACTGCTCGAACTCGAACCGGATCCGGAGGATCATGTCCTGTTTCTCGATGGAGACTGCCTGCCGGCGAAGAACCTCGTCGAAACCCATGCGGCGTCCGCCGCGGTCGGCGAACTGGTCATCGGCTACTTCATCCCGCTGGCGGAGGATGTCACGAAGCGACTCGACGAACGGGAGCTCGATCTCGCAGCCGATGCGGAACAGCTTGACGACCTTCGAGCCCGCGAACGCCGGGCCGGGCGACAACTGCTCCTTCGACGATTCGGACTCACCAAGTCCCACAAGCCGAAAGCCGTCACCGGAAATCT
This sequence comes from Phycisphaerales bacterium UBA3160, assembly GCA_002364485.1. Lineage (GTDB taxonomy): Bacteria > Planctomycetota > Phycisphaerae > Phycisphaerales > SM1A02 > UBA854. The sequence goes on along the minus strand of DEYK01000038.1, from coordinate 16,917 downwards.
CGGCGTCCGCCTTCGCCGCATCCTCCAGGTCAACGGCTTCGACGAAGCCTACATGGAGTGGGGCTTCGAGGACGACGACTTCACCCGCAGGCTCCATTCGGCGGGCTCGCGGGTCGCACTCGCCCATACCACGGCGCTGGTGTTTCACCAGTGGCATCCGACGCTCAAGAGCAGCGACTGGACGAAAACCGACAGCGCCGCGAGATTCCGATCCCGCACTCCGATGCGATGCCGCAACGGCATCGAGCATCCGGTCTCCCAGCACGATGTCGAGACGACCCGATTCATCGACTGACGACGTGCCACCCGGGATGCCGGGGAGGCAAGCAGCATGGCTGCCATGAGACGAGCCCGCCTTCATCGATCCGGACCCGTTCTCCATTTCATGCACGAACAGGTAGCATGTCGATGACCCCAATCGAGACCAGCATGCCCAACTCCGTCACACAACCGCGCGTCCGACTCCTGCTCCTGATGATTCCGGATCACCTGCTGCACGGAATGGACATCGCCTCGATGCCGTCCGAGGAAACACCCCACGTCTCCATTCCCATCCGAATGCAGGCGAACTACCCGATCCTTCCCCGCATCGCGAGCATCGGAACCGGATGCCCCCCGCTCAAGCACGGCGCCCACACCCGCCTGACCTTCGACGAGACGACCCGATCCCTCCGGCCGCGAGGGAGCGGCGACATCGGATCGCCCTGGATCTGGGACATCGTGCAGCGCAGCGGCCGCAGCGCCACGACCATCGACTGCCCCCTGGTTCCGGATACGGAGGACTCACCCTGCCTGAGCATCCTCACCTCAGGCGGAAGCGAGTTGGACGAATCGACCTCCGGCAAGCTGCTGGAGACACTGGAACGCCATCAGGACGAGCACCTGCTGACCCTCGTCCTGAATCTACACCTCAGGAACAAGGATGCCTCGAAGAAACTCGATTCCAATGCGGCCCGCCAGGTGGTCGAGACGATCATCGGGCAGCTGGAACCCGGGGACCCCGACGACCATCTGATCGTCTACATCACCTCCAGGAACTTCGATCACATGCTCCTCTTCGGCAGCCGCGCCGGGAACGTGACCAAGAAGTTCGCTCTCCAGTCGGATCTGGTCGCAACCACGCTCGATCTGCTGGACATCGAACGGACCGTGAACATACCGGGGCAGTCCCTTCTGGAAACCATCGATGATGACAAGGGCGTCCCGCAGTGGCCCACCCTCGAGTCGACGGAGTGCAGTGAGGAATCCATCGAACCCGCGATCGAGCTCGTGCTCGAAGGCGGAGACGGCGCGAACGACTACGTGCTGAACTGGCTGACCTCCAGCTGGATCTGCAATTCCAGATACCGGGGCATCACGTTCGCCGAACTGCGGTCCGCGCAGCTGCTGAACGACCTGCGTGGGAACGCGCAGGACATCTTCCGCCTCGCAATGAGCGCGGATGCCCTGAATGAACTCGACGTCTTCAACGACGCCCGCGAGCGGCTTCGAGCAGAACACCCGGAATCCATCCAAGACACGATGGCAGGAACCATGGCGGCGGCCGAACCCACCAACGAACAGCTGCGGTCGGCCGTCAACGGAACCGATCCCACTTCGATGCTTCCCGCCGTCGCCAGAACATGGTGCAGTGCGGCCTTCCGGGCCGGCATGCGAAAGGAGTGCTTCGAGCATCTCGAACCCCTTCTGAGCCACGGAGAAGTCATCCCCGCCGATCGGGTCGTGATGGCGACCCACTACATGGACGACAAGAGCCCCTGGAAAGCACTGCACGCTCTCGGCGCGCTGGGCAGCAACCCGGCCGCACAGTCCAATCTGTCGGTCATGCGTGCGAGGATCCTGGTCAAGTGCGATCTGTTCGAAGCCGCGCGGACGCTTCTGGAGGCGGTTCTCGAGAGTTCCCCGACGGATACGGATGCCCAGAACCTGCTGGAAGACATCGAGACCCGCATCGAGGACTGAGATCGCTACAATGGGATGATGCGTTCAACCAGCGCCGCTGCATCGTCTCGAGGGAAGAAGACGAAGGCCTCCCAATCCAAACGTGATCCCCGGCAGACGCCGGCCATGCGGCAGTACGCCGCATTCAAGGCCGCGCACCCCGACTGCATCCTGTTCTTCCGGATGGGTGACTTCTACGAGATGTTCGACGACGACGCCAAGACGGCCCACGCTGCGCTTGGAATCACCCTCACCGAACGATCCTCCGGGATCCCCATGGCCGGAGTGCCCTTCCATGCCGCCGAGAACTATCTTCGACGACTGATCGAGCAGGGCTTCCGCGTCGCGGTCTGCGAACAGGTGCAGGATCCGAAGGATGCCAAGGGAGTCGTCGATCGAGCCGTCACCCGCGTGATCACTCCGGGCACGCTGGTCGACGACAGCCTTCTGGACGACGGTGTCGCCAACGAAATCGCGTCGATCGCATGCCGGCACTCCGACGGACGAACCATGATCGACATCGCGGTCGCGGAGCTCTCGACCGGCGCATTCAGGATGCGGAGCGTTCCATTCGAGGAGGCGGTCGACGAACTCGTCAGGCTGCACCCCTCCGAACTCCTGCATCGCGACGACGACGACGATCTGGAGCCGCTGCTGCAGCAGGTCGAGGCGACCATCCGGTGCGCGAGAACCCCTCGCCCGGGCTGGAACTTCGAGACTCCCGAGGCGGCTCGCCTGCTTCGGGACCACTGGGGCGTCCATTCACTGGACGGCTTCGGACTCGACGACGCCGATCCCGATCTGGGCGCAGCCGGATCGCTGCTGTGCTTCCTCAAGGAGACCCAGGCGGGACACGAGTCCGCCGCCGGCCTCCGCCACCTGCAGCCCCCCCGCCGCGAGGCGAGGGAACGATTCATGTCGATCGACGCGGCGACCCTGCGCAGCCTCGAAGTCGAACAGACGATGCGTTCGGGATCCACCGAAGGATCCCTGCTCGCGACCATGCAGTCCTGCCGCACCCCGATGGGACGCCGGGCCCTGCGACACTGGCTCTGCCATCCACTTACGGAACGAAGCCTGATCGAACGACGCCTCGACGTCGTGCAGATCCTCGTGGACGACGAGCAGCGTCGACGACGGATCAGGACGACCCTCGAACTGATCCAGGACATCGCCCGCATCAGTGCGAGGGTCGCGATGCGCCGGGTGACGCCACGGGACTTCTGGGCCCTGGGGCGATCCTTGTCCTCGCTGCCGGAACTGATCGAACTCACCGCGAACGTCTCGAACCTCGAACCTCTGCAGGCACGGCTGCTGGATGCCCAGGGGACGCTCGGTCCTCTCGGTGACCGCATCCGCCGCGAATGCAACGACGATCCTCCCGCGCATCTGCGGGAGGGAGGCTTCTTCCGCGAGGGCATCGATCCGGAGCTCGATGAGGCAAGATCGCTCCAGAGCGACGGAAACAGCTGGCTTGCGATCTACCAGCAGCAGCTCTCCGAGGAGACGGGGATTCCGACGCTGAAGGTCGGCTACAACAAGGTCTTCGGCTACTACATCGAAGTCACCCACGCCCATGCCGAACGGGTTCCGATCCACTTCAACCGCAAGCAGACGCTGAAGAACGCCGAACGCTACATCACCGCCGAGCTGAAGGAATACGAGGACAAGGTGATCGGAGCGGAACGAAGGGCGATCGAACGCGAACGCATCCTCTTCGACGCACTCTGCCACGAGACGGAGCAGGTCGCAGGGGCCGTCACCGACTGCGCCGAAGCGGTGTCGGAACTGGACGTACTCGGCTGCTTCGCGGAGTTCTCCGTGCGCACCGGCGGCATCCGGCCCGTCATGCTCGACGACCGCACCCTCGACATCGATGCCGGCCGGCACCCCGTCCTCGACGCCCTGATCGGAAGCGAGTTCGTGCCCAACGACACCAGGCTCTCCGTCGACGGAGACCCCCAGACCCTTGCCCTGATCACCGGACCGAACATGGCCGGCAAGAGCACCTACATCCGTCAGGTCGCACTGCTGACCCTGCTCGCGCACGTCGGCTGCTACCTGCCCGCCACCCGGGCCCGGATCGGATGCGTCGATCGCATCTTCACCCGCATCGGAGCGTCCGACGAACTGCATACCGGACGGTCGACCTTCATGATCGAGATGATGGAGACCGCGAACATCCTCCATCACGCCACGGATCGCAGCCTGGTGATTCTCGACGAGATCGGCCGAGGCACGAGCACGCTCGACGGCCTGTCCCTGGCGTGGGCGATCACCGAAGCCCTGGCGGAACGAGGGGCACGCACGTTCTTCGCGACCCATTACCACGAACTCACCGCACTCGCCGATCAGCAGGAGGCCATCGGCAACCTGCATGTCGCGGTACGGGAATGGAAGGATCGAATCGTCTTCCTGCACCACATCGAACCGGGCAGCACCGACCGGAGCTACGGGCAGCATGTCGCCCAACTGGCCGGAGTGCCCGCCTCCGTGATCGAACGGTCGCGAAGTCTGCTCGATTCGCTCAGTGTCCAGAACACGCTGGACGTCCCGGCTCCGCCGCCTCCGGCATCTTCGACTTCCCCATCGCAGTTCGGGCTCTTCAGCGAACCGGCCGCTCCGCACCCTGCTCTCGAGGAACTGCGGGAACTGCAACTGGATTCAATGACACCACTGGCGGCGTTCGATGCGCTGCGACGGCTCGTCGAACGAGCACGGGAGAACTGAACCATGACGATCGGACTCCGCACCAACGACCTCCGGGCCGCTCACGAGGCCGCGATGGACTACGAGCTCTATCTGGCATCCGACCCGGAGCAGGCCGCCCGCTGGCGGGAGCTCGATCCTCGCGTCGAACTCGACGACGAACAGCGACGACTCGTTTCGGGATTCACCCGCCGCATGCCGGTCCTGATGATCTCCGGCATCTGGTGCGGCGACTGCGTCCGACAGGGGCCCGTGCTCCAGCGGATCGCCGACGCCAATCCCTGCATCGATCTCCGATTCATCGACCGGGACGCGATGCCCGGCTTCGTCGAACACGTGCACGTCAACGCGGGGGCCCGGGTCCCCGTCGTCCTCTTCATGGCTGAGGACTACGAAGCCGTGTCCGTCATGGGCGACCGGACGCTGTCCTACTACAGACACCTCGCCGAACGAAAGCTGGGAGGCACCTGCCCCGTCCCCGGAGCCCCCACCGAAGACGGACTGCTCGACGCGCTGGTCGCCGACTGGCTGGACGAGTTCGAACGCGTACACCTTCTGCTGCGCCTCAGTGGCCGCCTGCGGACGATCCACGGAGACTGATGCGGTGCTGATGAACGCAGACATACTGAAAGCCGCCTTTGCACAAGGGCTCCCCTACCACGAGTTCGTCGCCGCCGGCGAGCCGGACCACCAGCCGCAGTGGCACGAACGCCATGGGCAGCTGGAACTCGACGACGAGCAACTGCGCCGGGTCGAGGGATTCCAGCGATCGATGAAGATCCTCTGCCTCACCGGCACCTGGTGCGGCGACTGCGCACTGCAGGGAGCATCGATCCAGCGCATCGCCGAAGCGGCCGGAGAGCGGATCGAGCTCCGGTTCATACCCCGAAGCGACGAGTTCGCGGAATTGATCATCGCCAACCGGATCAACGACGGATACCGCGTCCCCGTCACATGGTTCATGGCGGAGGACTTCCACCCATGCAGCCGCATCGGAGACCGGACCCTGAGTCGATACCGTTCCATGGCGGGCAAGGCCCTCGGCGAGGCGTCTCCCGTCATCGCCCCGCCACCCCAGAATCCGGTTCGCACCGTTCTGGCCGAGCTGCTGGACGAGTTCGAACGCGTCGAACTGATGCTTCGGCTCAGCCCCCGACTGCGTGAACTCCACGGAGACTGAACGAACGTGCGAGCGGACCGGCAGGCCCACTCGCACGTCCATCGTCAAACCGCGAACTCGCGACATGACGGTTGGTGGCGATCTTCAGGACCCACCGTTTCGTTGCAGATTGCGCATGTGTTCCAGCAGCTGATTGAACTCGATCTCCATCCTCGCCTTGGCCTCGTCGTTCCTGGACCGCTTGTGAGCCTGTACGACTTCCTGGAACCTGATCCTGACTTCATCCAGCGTGAGTGCCTTGATCTGCTCTTCGGTCAGTGGTTCTGGTTCCTCTCCCGTGGGGATCGAGGAGAGATCGCCCGCACGGTCGTCCGCATCGCCTCCCGGCGACGCTTCAGCCATGACCGAGGCACTGACCCCGATCTCCTCGAGCACGTCGCCGCACGTCTCGATGACCGGCGAGCGACCACTCACGATCACAAGACGCGTGGACGGCTCGTACGAGATCGTCGTCTCGCCCTGCCCATGCCCCTTGATCTCCAGGACGGCCTTCATCGCGGCCACGATGTCTTCGGGGGTCACGCCGAGCCGGATCGTCATCGCAACCGACGTGACCATGGTCATGCGCTGCGGCGACAGATCGACGGCGGGAGCCCCACGCCGCACGTTCGACCTCCGGGCCGAATGGACGGGAACGGCCGTGAGTCGGTACACCATGGTGTCCACCGACTGGTAGTTGCCGACGTCGCAGACGTAGACCTCGTTCTCCCAGTTTCCGTTCGCATCCTGGATCAGCCACATCAACGACTCGACGTCGACCTCCTCGAGGTGCATCGGAGGAACGCTGAAGTCCGCGACCCGCTCGTCGACCACGATGTTCGCTCCCGAGAACGAATCAACGACGGCCTGGACGTACTCGGAGACCGTGCCGCCTTCGAAGTTGAAATCGGCCCGCTCCGGAATGCCCTTCGCAACCGTGTCCGTGCCGTGCGCCGCCATCGGCATTGATGCGAAGCCGATCAGGATGATCGCCAAGACGGCCCCCCGTGCAAACAAGTGTCGTGCATTGTTCATGATTCGTCCTTTCAAAATGTCACCGCCGACGACCGCCCGCGAAGGAGCGGCTCCTGCGTATCGAAGGTTGATGAAGATGCGTGTCGTCGCCCGGTGCATCCGGGATGAGGCGGAGGGATGCGCGTCCAACCGCGTTGCAGCTGTTCAACGAAGGAGGTCGACGGCTATTGCGGCCGCACATGAAAAATCAATCGTTGCCGGCTCCCCAGCCACCGGACCCATCATCGTGGATCTCGGCCCAGAGACGTTCGAGCATCGCTTCCGTGCCCTCTCCGGAGATTCCGCTGACCAGCAGCGGCATGCGTTCCAGGCCCAGTCGCTTCGCGAGATCGCTGCAGTACTCGGCCCGTTCCTGCTCCGGCACCAGATCGATCTTGTTGAAGATCAGCATCTCTGGCTTCGCACCAAGCACATCGCTGTACTCGGAGAGTTCGCCTCGGATGGTCCGGTAGTTGGTTTCGGGATCGGATTCGTCGAACGGCATCACGTCGAGCACATGGACGATTCGATTGGTCCGTTCGATGTGACGAAGGAAGTCATGTCCGAGTCCGGCTCCGCCCGCCGCACCTTCGATCAGGCCGGGGATGTCGGCCATGACCAGTCGACGGTGCCTCGACAGTTCGGCAATGCCCAGATGAGGCGACAGGGTCGTGAACGGATAGTCGGCCACCTTGGGTCTCGCCTGGGAAAGAGCCCGAAGCAGGGTCGACTTGCCGGCGTTCGGCAGTCCGACGAGGCCGATGTCGGCGATCAGCTTCAGCTCCATGTCGAGCGTCCTCTCGATCCAGTCTCCGCCCGGCGTCCATTCGCGAGGAACCTGATTCGTGGAACTCTTGAAGGACTCGTTGCCTCGTCCCCCGGCTCCGCCCTGGGCAACGACCACACGCTCTTCCGGTTCGCTGATGTCCGCGACGAGCTCTCCCGTCTCACGGTCGTGCACGATTGTTCCCAACGGAACCTTCACGATGCAATGCGCGCCGTCCCGGCCGATCCTGCTCTTGCCCATCCCTCCCTTGCCGCCTTCGGCACGGAAGTGCGGCCTCGGCGTGAGCGGCAGCAGCGTGTCCAGACTCGGATCCGCCACGAGCACGACGTCTCCGCCACGCCCACCGTCGCCACCGTCGGGGCCACCCTTGGGAATGTACTTTTCACGACGGAAGCTGAGGCAGCCGTTGCCACCCTTTCCGGAGCGTACGAAGATGGTCGCTCGATCGATCAGCATGCGCTGGGTACCCTGAAAACAACACGGGACGCATTGCGGCGTCCCGTGCACATTGAGATTGAATGTTCGATCACCCGGCCTTGGTCACGGCGGTGTAATGCGGCGTCTCGGGATCCTTGGGGTGGATGTCGATGTGGCGTCCACGGAAGGTGACCGTTCCGGCCTCCAACGCGTAGAGCGTGTCATCCTTGCCTCGACCGACCAGATAGCCCGGCTTGAAGTGAGTTCCACACTGTCGAACGATGATCGAGCCTGCCTTGGCGAACTGTCCACCGTAGAGCTTCACACCGCGAAACTGCGGATTGGAATCACGTCCGTTCTTTGAGGAACCCTGTCCCTTCTTATGTGCCATCATTCACTCCTGACTCGGCCCGATATGAGCCGAAGCGGGCCATTCTAGTGGTTTCTCAGCGGTAGATCCAGCGTGGACTTCGATCGAGGTCCACATGGAGCTCCACAGGGTCGTCTCCAAGCCCCGTAGCGTTGCCTGGAAGCAGGTATTCACGCATCAGGGTCTTCTGGAGAATGGTTTCCTCACCCGTGGAAGGGTGCTTCACAATGGCGGTTTCGCCACTGATCCCGCTCACGAAGAGGATCAACTCGTTGACATCGGTCCGCTTTGCCGGCCAGACGACCAGTCCGGATCGGATATTGCCTTCACCCTGATAGAGATCGCCGATGATCTCATGCTGAACCTCCAGCATGTCGTCGCCGAGGTATTCCGTGATTTCACTGACATGGGCCCGATCGACGCCGCGTCCCGACTCGAGGACTTCACCACGATCCGTGAAGAGGGTGAAGGTCGGAGCCCAGATGCGGTCTTCGCCGGTGTAGTTCGAGATCTCGTAGGTCATGTACCAGAACCACTGGCCGTCGTTCGGGCTCTGGAAGATCCGAAGCGCACCCGGCTCGAAGTTCAGCTCGGCACGAGCCGGAACCGCCTTGGGCTTCGGGTATGCCACCGCTTCGGGCTGGACGGGGATGACGGCGAGAAACAACGCCGCAATGAACGCTGCCTGAATCGCTTTACGGATGACCATGATTCCGTCTCCTTCTTGGACCTGAACGATGTATTCTACAGTGAGCAGCCCATACCGCCACCAGAGGGTCTCGCATTGACAACCAGTTCGCTCCAACCAGTCTTGATCGAGCAGCAGGATCGCCAGGAGGCCATCCGATGCCTCCTTCCACCCGGCTCAGGCCGCCTTCAGGCGGCCCGGTTCGAGCGATTCGCCACCGAGAACAGGATCGGGCTCGATTGGCTCTGGGCCTGCAAGAACGAAGAAGGACAGGTCCGATGCAGTGCCCTGTGCGTCCCATCGCCGGGCCGGACCGCAATGGTCTTTCTGAGCCCCGTCATCGAATCCGACCAGATTCAGGAACGAGCGGCCCTGCTCCGGCATGTCCTGAGCGAACTTCGAGCCCAGCCACTGGATCTCGCCCAGGTGCTCCTCTCCTGCGACGACATGCTCGCCCGACGCACCCACACCGAGGGAGGCTTCAGGGAACTCGCCAGTCTCCTGTACATGGAGAGGCCCCTCTCACGTCGTGACGTGGCCCCAGAGCCTCCTCCCGGGGCCGAAGTGGTCACCTGGACCCCTGAACTGGAGACCACGCTCGCAGGGGTCCTGGAAGCCTCCTACGAATCGACCCTGGACTGCCCGGGCCTCTGTGGACTCCGTCAGACCAAGGACATCATCGCCGGCCACCGGTCCACCGGAAAGCACAATCCCTCGTTCTGGAAACTCCTCCGTTGCGACGGCGAGTTCTGCGGCTGCATTCTCGTAAACCCAGGAACAACACGGGATACCACGGAACTCGTCTACCTGGGACTGGCTCCATGCGCCCGCGGCAAGGGCATGGGACGCTACCTGCTCGACACGATGTTCGCCGAAATGAGCCGTGGCCCCTGGGGCAGAATGACGTTGGCCGTCGATACGCTGAACCGGCCCGCCATCCGACTCTACGAACAGCGGGGCTTCCGCGGATCGACCCATCGATTGGCCATGATCCACTCGCTTTCGGACGCCTGAACACGGCGAGATCTTCCAGTTGTCCACCGCCCGTCGACATGAACCGACGATCGCGGTGGATGAAAAAGATTTACGCCTCCAATCACCTACGAAACACGGGACGGACGCGGTCCGCGTCGAAGTTCACCGGCAGTTGGGGGGTTGTCGGCGACCTCCCGAAGCCGTATCGTCCTCCCCTTCGTGAAGCCATGGACGGCTGATCTACGGCCAAGTCCAGGCTCACGCGGGCCGACCTCGTTTCGAACGATGCATGCATCGCCGGACGACCCCGCTTCGCCACGACGGACATGAATCACTTTCGCCGCAACGATTGCAGCGTGAACTTCCTCGGCAGTGGATCCAACTGGACGGATTTCGACGCGAAGCGGAACTCACTCCGGTGATCTCCGTTCTGCGTGATGCGGCGTTGTCGCTCCAACTGGTGCACCGATACCACTCGGCCGCATCCAGGACAACGACCGCACGAACCATCGTGGCGTCCCATGACATTCGAAGTCCTCCGTGCCCCAGACCTCCGACACCATCACACGTCGCATCAGCGAGCACCTTGGCGAACATCGCTACGCCATGTGGTTCGGAGAGACCGACATCACCGTGGATGGCTCGGATGTCCGGATCAGGGCCCGGAGCCAATTCGTCGCGGACTGGATCAACCATCGTTTCAACCGAACGCTTCGTTCGGTTGTCCAGGATGAACTCGGCGCGACTGCCGACATCCACGTCACCGTCGACACGAAGACGCCACCTGCTTCGCGCAGGCACGAACAGCCACAGGAAGGCGATCGGGGCGCAAGGAGCACGCGGCCGTCCGCCCCCGATCGCGATCGGGGGCGGCGGCCATCCCCACCCGGGACCTCCGGCAGCCGACACAGCGGCCTCGCGAACCTCGACGAGTTCATCGTCGGAGACTGCAACCGACTCGCATGGTCCGCCGCCTGCCGGCTTGCGGACGAGGGCGACAGGTCGACGGTCTCGCCCCTGTTCATCCACGGAGGATGCGGGCTCGGCAAGACCCACCTGCTTCAGGGCATCTGCCGTCGGGCCGCGGCACGCTTCGGCGACCGGGCCAGGATCCGATACGTGACCGGCGAGCAGTTCACGAACGAATACATCACCGCGATCCAGAAGGGCTCGATGGACACGTTCCGCCAGGCCCATCGCGGACTGCGTCTGCTTGCGATCGACGACGTGCACTTCCTGTCCAACAAGAAGAAGACCCAGTCGGAGTTCCTGCACACGCTGGACGCGATCGGACTGACCGGTGCGAGGCTCGCCCTGGCTTCCGACGAACACCCGCACGACATCGCCCGGTTCAGCAAGGGGCTCGTCAGCCGGTTCCTCAGCGGCATGGTCGTCGAGGTCGAGGAACCCGATCCCTCCACCAGGCTGCAGCTCGTCCAGCGACTCGCCGAACGACGCTCGCTTCATCTGTCGGAGTCGGCCGCTCGCATGCTCGCCACCAACTGTCCCGGATCGGTCCGCGAACTGGTGGGCGTGCTGACACGCCTCGAAGCCATGCAGATGCTCGATCCCGCCCAGCTGCACGCCGCCGATGCCGACCAGATGCTGATTCCCGGAATCGACGAATTCGGCCGACGCATGATCGGCAGCCCGACCATCCACCGGCTGCTGGAACATCGCGCCCTCGACCGCAGCGTCCATGTCACGCTCTCGATGATCCTCGACGCGGTCTGCCGAAGGCTCGGCGTGACACGTGACGATCTGACCGGACCGGCCCGCCACCGGCGCATCAGTCTCGGACGCGCCCTGGTCGCCTTTCTCGCCCGGGAGCTGACGACCCGAAGCTACCCCGAGATCGGCCGAGCCCTCGGTCGGAACAACCACTCGTCGGTCCATGCCGCGGCCAAGCGACTCGCCGCCTCGCTGGAGGACGAAGCCCAGATCCAACTCGACCGGCAGGAGGCTCCGGTGGATCTGTCGCAACTGCTCGGCGAACTCCGCAAGGATCTTCGGAACTGAGCATTCGGCCGTCCCGGCCCGGCGGGGTCTGATACACTCCGGACATGTCTGGACACATCGCCATACCCCTGTTCAGAAGTGCTGCCGCCGCATGTTTCGCCGTGGCCACGCTGCTTCCGATGGCCGCGACAGCCGACGAGTTCAGCCCTTCCGCGACCCGGCATCTCGAACAGGCGGTCCAGAGCCAGCCCGATGGCTCGCATCTCTCCCGACTGTCGTCGCTTCGACTTCTTCGCGACCCCGCGATGAAGGACCTCTTCTACAAGCTGCTTCAGCACAAGGACTGGCTGGTCCAGGTCCACGCACTGCTGGGGCTGGCCGAGATCGAGGATGACGGGCGCCTGGATCCGTGGCTGGTCACGCAGATCGATCCGATGGCCCGCGAACAGGCCATCGCCAACGCGCTCGACATGGAACTGCTCGATGCGGACACCATGCTGAAGATCCTCGAATGGGATCATCTCGAATCCAGCAACCGTCTTCTGCTCATGGCGGAACTCCAGAAGCAGGGCCGGCCGATCGACGAGAAGATCCTGGAAGGCCTTGCCAACGACAACGACCTGATCATCGCCGCCGTCGCCTCCCTGCTGCTGGCACGGGCCGACGATCCCGGACCGCTGAGCAACGTATCGTCGCGACTCTCGAATGCATCGCCCTCCGAACGCAACAACGTGCTGCAGCGTCTGATCGAGGTCATCCGGATCTACGAGATCGCCCAGGCGACGTCATGGCTCGATGCCATGCTCGACGTCGAGAACGACGACGAGGACATCGCCTACTGGGGCACGTTCACGCTGATGAAGCTCGACCCTTCGGTCGGTCGACCGCACTGGAACCGCCTGCTGGGGACATCACCAAGCTACCGGAAGCGGATCATGGGCGCTCTCCAGTTCCTGGAGGCCGGACTGGCCCCGGATGCCGACGCCCGGGCCCGGGTCGAGGCTGACGACGATCCGCTGATCACGCTGATCATGGACACCGCCGAAGCCGTCGCCGACGATCGGACGATCACCACGCAGGTCAAGGAACTCATCGACACCGGGCATCCGAGGGTCATCGACTGGACCATGCGCAACGCCCGCGATCTTCCCGCCGATCAGGCCGCCGAGATCTACGGCTACTTCATCGATCTCCCGGAAACAGCTCGTCGCCGGTCGCTCGAGGTCGCGCAACGATCCCAGGCCATCAGCGCGATGGCGACGCTTCTGGAGATCGCTCCGGAGGATGCGTTGCGACGACTGCGGGAAGCCGAAGACGACAGCATGCTGCAGCAGACCCTGCTCATGGGTTCGCTGCAGTCCCAGCATCCGGAGCTTCCCGCGACGATCGCTTCGCTTCGTCGGATCGGATCCTCGCGTCCGGACTCCCTCGCCCTCCTGCTGCTCGCCCGCAAAGGCGACCAACTCTCACCCTCGGATCTGCAGCAGCTCGGACGGATCTCCGCCGGTGGCGGTCAGTTGAACGACACGCTTCAGATCCAGGCCGCCTGGCTCTATCTCAAGCACAGCGACGGACTGCAGGCCGCGCTGGTGAGACTCGCGCCCACGGACTGATTCAAGAACGACCATCGACACTTTCTTCAGGATTACGCTTGTGAGCAACAGCCAGGTCATCCCTCTCAGTCGTCCCGACATCAGCCAGGGCGACATCCGAGCCGTCACCGATGTCCTTCGCAGCGGCCGACTCAGCCTCGGTCCCGCCATGGACACCTTCGAGGACATGATGGCGGAACGCGTCGGAAGCAGCGACGCCGTCGCCGTCAGTTCAGGCACGGCCGGCCTCCATCTGATCCTCGAAGCACTCAACGTGGGCCCCGGGGACGAGGTCATCACCCCCGCCTTCAGCTTCGTGGCGTCCGCGAACTGCATCGAGCACGCCGGAGCCACCCCGGTGTTCGTCGATTGCGATCCGATCACGCTCAACGTGAAGGCGGAGGACGTCGAGGCCCTGATCACCGAACGCACGAAGGCGATCATCGGCGTCGAGGTGTTCGGAAACCCGACCGGCATGCGCGAGCTCGCCGCGCTTTCGGCCAAGCACGAGATTCCACTCATCGAAGACGCCTGCGAAGGGCTCGGCGGACGCATCGGAGACGACGCCATCGGGACCTTCGGCCGGGCTGCCGTCTTCGCGTTCTATCCGAACAAGCAGATCACGACCGGCGAAGGCGGCATGATCGTGACCAACGACACGCACCTCGCCGACGCATGCCGTTCGATGCGGAACCACGGCCGCAACATGTCCAGCCGGACCGGCCCGGCCTCGACCGGAACCCGCCTCGATGTCGACCGCCTCGGCTGGAACTACCGCATGAGCGAGCTGCATGCCGCTCTCGGCGTCTCACAGCTTTCACGTCTGGACCAGATCATGGAGCAGCGATCCATGGTGGCGGACACGTACACCAGGGAACTCTCCAAGGTGTCGGATCTCATCGTCCCCACCATCGGACACGATGTGACGATGAGCTGGTTCGTCTATGTGGTCCGGCTCAGCGCACCGTACACGCAGGAGGACCGGAACGAGATCATCGACGGACTCCGTCGGCACGACATCGGTGCCGCGAACTACTTTCCGGCGATCCACCTGTTCCCGCACTACCAGCGGAAGTACGGACTGTCCGAAGGCGACTTCCCGGTGGCCGAATCGGTCAGCCAGCGCACCATCGCGCTTCCGATGTTCGTCGGACTGACCGAGACCGAGATCAAGCTCGTCTGCCAGACCCTGTCCCTGATGATGACGCGCAGCCGGTTCCGCCACGAGGACTGAACCGCAGTGATCAACGTCCCAGCAGCAGCAGCTGGTCCATCAGTTCATCCGTGGTCGAGATGACCCGGCTCGATGCGGAATACCCCGTCGAGGCGAGGATCATGTCGATGAATTCCTGGGAGAGATCGACGTTCGACAGTTCGAGCGCACCGCCGATGATGCGCCCCGAACCGAGACTCGTCGCGGTCGTGTACATCGGTTCGCCCGAGTTCGCACCGACCCTGTAGTTGCCGCTGCCGACATCCTCGAGTCCACCCGGGTTGTTGAATCGTGCCAACGCCAGCTGCCCGAGCGTTCGGGTCATGCCGTTGGTGAACGCTCCGGTGATGAGTCCATCCTGCCCGACGGCGAACGAGACGAGGTTGCCGATCCCCGAGCCGTCCTGGCTGGCCACCGACAACGTGCTGACCGAGTCGGCATAGGCCGTCACCCCGTCCGATCCGTACGAGAAGTCCAGAGTCAGGCTCATCGGATTGATGGCTCCGTTCGTACGCACGATCTCGATCGTGGTGTTCGACGACGACAGGAGATTGCCCTCGTTGTCGAACTGGAGCGTTCCGAGCCCGACGATGCGGTCGAGCGAATGGTTGTCGGAGGATTCGGCGACGAACTCCCAGATCGAGCCCTGTCCGTCGATGGTCTCCTGCAGCACCATCGTGACGTCGATGCTGACCGCGGTTCCGAGGGAGTCGTAGGCGACGAAGCTCGTACGGACGGATTCACCCGTGGCTTCCGCCGACTGCGTGACCACGAACGGATTCGTCGGAGGCGTCTCCACGGGCGTGCCCATGTAGGACACCGAGATGTCGGAGGTGCTGATGTTCAGTCCCTGCGCGGTTCCTTCGTTGCCGAAGATGAGGAGGCTGCCGTTGGAGTTGAGCAGGATGTTGCCGCCGAGCGCCTGGCCGGAGACGTCGGAGTTGTCCAGGCCGAGGAACTGATCCAGAGCCGCGACGAAGTCGACCATGTTCGAACCGAAGTATTCGATGTCGTTCGCGGCGGCCTCCGCCGGCGTGCAGAAGGTGAAGCTGAACGTGCCGAGGTCCTGGCCTCCCTTCTCGACGTTGTCGATCGTGATCGTGGCCATCGCACCGCCCTCGATCGCAACCCCGTATTCCGTGTCACCGGTGTTCATGTACAGGTTGACGCCGGCCTGAGTGAGATCCTCGCTGCCGGTCATGACCTGGTTCCCGGTGGATTCCGAATAGAACGGGGCCGTGTTGTGTATGGAACCGGTGACGGGAAGCTCACCGGACGCATTCAGATTGCCGTTGAAGTAGATGTTCTCCGTCGCCTCCGCCACGGTCATCTGACCAAGCGGAATCACGATCGGCTCCATTTCACCGAATTCGATCTGGTAGTTGTCATCCACGCCGTAGCCCATCACGAACGCGCCGCCGGAGGTCACCAGCTGGTTGTTCTCGTTGGTCAGGAACGAACCGTCCCGCGTGAACAGCCGTTCGCCGTTCAACTGGGTGATGAAGAATCCATCACCCTCGATCGCCATGTCGGTCGCCATTCCGGTCGCCGTCAGGGCTCCGTTGGAGAAGTTCCTCTGCGTACCCGCCACGGTGCTGCCGTTTCCGACCTGACGGGGATTGATCCCGCCGATCCGCCCGTTGGGACCCGTCCCCAGGGACTGCGTACGACTGAACATCGATTCGAAGAGCATGCGAGTCGACTTGAAAGCCGTCGTATTCACGTTCGCGATGTTGTTGCCGATGACGTTCAGGCGGTTCTGATTGCTCAGGAGGCCGGAAAGTCCGGTGTAGAGGGCTGAGGTCGATGCCATGGGGAATACTCCAATATGTTCTCCGGCCATCCGCCGGGTTTCGTGCGGCATGCGCCGCGTCGCTTCAAGGGCTGCAATCGACGTGCCGGCGACTCATCGCCGCTGGCGGCACGTCTGAAGGCCTTCCGATCACCGCCGGTGCGGAATCGAAGGCAGGATTTGCGCCAAACTCGTCATGTGCGGATTCATCCGCCGCCATCTCCATCTCCGGCACCGTCGGTCTCACCGTCGGTCTCACCGTCGGTCTCGCCGTCGGTCTCGCCGTCGGCCTCGCCGTCGG
>DEYK01000036.1 GCA_002364485.1 Phycisphaerales bacterium UBA3160 | reverse complement strand
CGCCCGACAACTCCGTCCCCGACGACTCCGTGTACACCTACACGTGCGACGACGACGGTGGAGCGGGGATCACGCTCACCGACTGCAACGCGATCGCCAATCCGGTAGCCGGCATCTTCACTGTCTGGGGAACACAGTCGAACTGTGCTCTGGTCGACTGCACCAACAACCTCATCGGAGCGTGCTGCCTCCAGACCGGCGTCTGCGCGGACCTGTTCTTCAACGATTGCAACATCCTCGGCGGTACCTACAACGGCGGAGCCTGGACCGGTGGGTTTGGCGTCGAAACGACAAATGCCTGCGGCAACACCGGACTTCCGGCCTGCAACTCCGCGACGGGAGCCTGCTGCTTCCCCGGGCTGACCCCCAACTGCACCGACGGCTTCAACAACGCCGCCGACTGCGGCAATGCCGGAGGCCTGTGGAACGGACTCGGCACGACGTGTGCGAGCGGCCTCTGCGATCCCCCGGCCGCTGAACAGGGCGCCTGCTGCTTCGCCGAGGATGAGCCACTGGTCCCCCTGAGCAACACCGTCGTCAATGCAGCTGGAACCCTCGGCTGCTTCACCGACGACACCTCCGATTGCCAGGGTGACGGCTCCACCGACTATCCGTTCGGTTCGACCAACCCCGCGATGGTCAAGTACTGCGAGATCGTCTTCTCCTCCGGAACACCGGGAACCCCGGACTTCGTCACGGCGGAAGAAGCCTGCTCCGATGCCGGAGGCGAGTTCGTCGGGACCGACAGCACGTGCATCGACTGCCCGGTCTTCGGAGCATGCTGCGATGACGGCGAATGCGAGAACACGTTCCTGATCGATTGCGCCGACGCCGAGAGCGTCGAAGACGGCCGCTTCTTCGTCCAGCTCGAGGTCGCGACCAATCCCCGCTACTGGCCGACCGGTGGACAGTCGGTCCTCGGTGGAGCCTACGATCTCCAGACCGGTCGCACGATCGACACGCACTTCGTGTCGAGCATCGACATCTCGGTGGGCAACATTCCATGGGCCGGCGACGGCACGTGCCCCATCCCACCCTTCAGCTCGTTCATGACCAACCTCGCCGACAACGTCTCCCAGGTCGAGGCGCTCTGGACCGGATTCGAAGGCTTCACCAGCGCCGACCCCGGCTTTACCGCGGTCGTCACACCTCGACCGATCGCCGTGCAGCAGGGAGGTCCCGGCGCCCCGGTGATCACCGCGGCCTACGCGATCGCCTGCAACGGCAGCCAGTACTGCCAGTACAGCTACTGCACCCCCTACTGCTACGGCGAGTTCGTCAGCCAGGGACAGGAGTTCGACGGCTGCAACATCTTCGAGGATCCGGGCAAGCCGATCTCGTGCTTCGGCCCCATCTTCGACTCCAACCTGAATCCGCTGTTCAACATCGGACAGGGCATTCCCATCACACGCTGCGGATCGCAGCTCCCATGGTTCTGCGGAAACGGAACCCTCGATGCGTTCGGACAGCCCGTGCCGATCACGACCGATCGCGGCTGCACGGACTTCTACAACCCCGCCCTGTTCGATCCGTCCGAGGACCTCGGCCTCACCTGCCAGATCTCGGTCGACGAGCCGCTGCAGCCCGCCGGCTGCGGCAGCGCCGACACCCTCATCGAGAACCAGCTGCGCGGCAGCTGCTACTGGAACCGCAAGATCTTCCCGTCGTACCTCGAGTCGTACGAACCGGCTCTCGGCGGAGCGACCCCCTGGGGCGCGATCCCGCTCTGCTACGACGGTCCGTACTGCGACAACTACCTCTGCTGCGACGACGTCTGTGCGATCGCACCGCAGTGCTGCACCGACATCGACTGGCCCGGCGTGGGCGGCTGGAATGGCGACTGTGCCGCCGTGGCCCTCGGCATCGCGCTCGGTCAGTACCAGAACGTCGCAAACTGCCCCGGCCCCACCTGGTTCCCCACCATCCCGGGCCTGACCGTTCCGTACCCCGCCGCGTGCGGGCTGAGCCTCGCCGCCAACAACCAGTGCATGAGTCCATCCGACGTGCTCGGCATCGAAGGCTTCGGTGACGGCG
Source organism: Phycisphaerales bacterium UBA3160 (assembly GCA_002364485.1). Classification (GTDB taxonomy): domain Bacteria; phylum Planctomycetota; class Phycisphaerae; order Phycisphaerales; family SM1A02; genus UBA854. The sequence continues at coordinate 2,224 of DEYK01000036.1, read as the reverse complement.
CCTTCAGGACCGGCGTCACCGGTGGCTGCAGCGATCTGGAATGCTGTGCCAAGGTGTGTCAGATCGAGCCGGCCTGCGGCATCGCCTGGACCCAGGACTGCGTGGACATCGCCAAGCAGCTCTGCTACTACACCGTTCCGGTCAACACCGACTCGCCCGACTTCACTCCGCTGCAGTTCCATCTGCTCGGACGCAGCGTCGGTTCGGGTACGGCCCAGGACGGCGTTCCCGGCTTCATGCGTCCCCTGATCCCATCACCCTACTACGTGTTCGACGAGAACCAGCAGGTCCCCTCCTACCAGAGCCTGCAGGGCGTTGATGCGTTCGACTTCAGCCCGTTCTTCGGCAGCCAGGCACCGCCCAGAGCGGCCAACAGCCGCTTCCAGGGACCCGGTCTCGAACTCCAGCAGCAGGTCGACTTCACACCCTCATCCGGACTCTACTCCTGGGGCGAGTTCATGGCCGACATCAGTCGCGGCCTGCACCCCGCCGGTCCGAACGTCAACGGCACCAAGGGGCTCGGCGTCAAGGTCGCCGTGCTCGATCTCGCCGCGTGGGTCCAGACCTACGTCGACTTCGAAGGCAACATCCAGGGTGCGGTCCACGAGGACCTTCTGAACGTCAAGCTCGAAGGACGCGATACCCCGCATCCGCCGGTCCGAATGATCTTCGAGCCGGTCGCCACCAGACCCCAGCGCGGCACCGCCGTGCTCGGCATCATCGCCGCCGAGGAGAACGGTTTCGGCGTGACCGGTGTCGCCCCGCAGTGCCAGCCGTACTTCTTCCCCATGGTCGACGCCGACCTCGGGTTCCGCGAAGTGACGGCCTGGATCAATGCGATCGACTCCCTCGGCTACGGCGACATCATCCTCGCCACCTACCGTCCCAACTACTACAACCCGGCCTGCGATTCGAGCTGCCTGCTCAACAACGCATCGGCCCGGGCCCTGATGGAAGTCGCCACCAACGCCGGCATCATCGTGGTGACCCCGGCCGGCGACCTCGCCTGCGACATCGACGCATCGCTTGCCGGTCAGGACAACATCGACGTGATCGCGGTCGGTGGTGCGATGACCAATCCATTCGCCCAGCGATACTGGACCAGCAACTACGGCGTGACGACGGTCGAATCCGCTCCCACGGGCATCAGCTGCTCCTCCTGGGGGCAGGTCGTGACCACCGGCGGCAACATGAACCTGACCGAAGTGGCCATCGCCACCGTTCCGGACACCCCCGGCGGCGACCCGGACGGCTACATCTCACGGGACAAGAAGACGAAGAGCTACACCAACGACTTCGGCAACAACACCATCGACGGAGGTTCGGTGGCGGCATCGGCCCTGGTCGCCGGCAGCATCGCCTGCGTGCAGGGATTCTCGCTCCAGCGATACGGACAGGGGCAGTCACCCGCCGTGATGCAGCAGTTCCCCTGGGACTTCGGCCAGCCGCAGCAGACCCCCACCGGCAACAACTTCAACTCCGAAAGCGAAGATGCCAGACCCCACTACTGGCACTTCGACATGGAGAAGACGGACGCCGGCTACTGGTCGGTGCAGCGGATGATCAAGCCCGACCGGATGGGCGTCGCACTGGTCACCGACTCCGACTACGCCCTGGACAACTCCGGCTGGATCACCCAGGCGAAGCTGATTCGAGGCACCAGCTACGCGGGCAACCTGTCCAGCCTGCGGGAACTCGACGAGAACTACCTCGCGGCCTACTCGGAGCTCACCGGCACCGGGTTCTACAACCCGCCCTTCTACGTCCCGGGTTCTCCCTACTACAGTTCGGTCGGCCAGTACGTCGACCTGATGATCGAGTTCACGATTCCCGCCGCGACGCCGATCGGAAACCAGATCGACACGACCGTGACGCTCGTCAACCCTGATTTCCCCAGCACCATCGAGATGTACTGCTGGAACTGGAGCCTCGGCAAGTGGCAGTTCATGGGCATCTACGCCCTGGGTGACGAGCCCATCGACGAACTGACGTTCACCAACTTCGCCGGCACCGCCAACGAGATCCGCAACAGCGAAGGCAAGATCTACCAGCGTGCCGTCGTGATCTCCGCCGGCAACAGCGGCGGCAACGACGGTCCCAGCTTCGGCTTCCTGACCCAGTTCGACTCGATCGTGCTGGAGTTCATCCCCGGCTTCGGTGGTGGAGGGCCTCCCGGCTGATCCCCAGCATCATCACAAGATCGATTCCAGCCCCCGCCTCCATC
>DEYK01000015.1:30292-40126 GCA_002364485.1 Phycisphaerales bacterium UBA3160 | reverse complement strand
GCTCCAGGCCCTGTACCAGTTCGATTGTGGAGCATCCACCGAGGACGGCGTCGTCCAGACTTCTCTGGAAGGTGGAGCCGGAGACGAATCCGACCGCGAGCAGGGGTTCCAGCTCGCTCTGGATATCTGGAACGCCCATGCCGACGCCGACAAGCACATCAGTCCGCTGACACCGGACTGGCCGTCCCATCGACAGCCGATCATCGACCGCAACGTGCTTCGAATGGGGTGGTTCGAGATCACGACCGATCGGACGCCGCCCAAGGTCGCCATCAACGAAGCGGTCGAATTGGCCCGCGAATACAGCACCAAGCAGTCTCCGCTCTTCGTCAACGGAGTCCTCGACAAGATCTTCCATGATCATCGGGACGGCGTCACCCCTGCAATCGATGCCTCTGTCGATGTACCGCTCGATGCACCTGTCGATGTTCCGCTCGATGTTCCGCTCGATGCACCTGTGGATGTACCGCTCGATACGCCTGCCGACGACGTTGCCGTCGAGCCGACCAACGAAACCGACTCCGAAACCGACACGCCGGTGCCCGCACCGGATGCGAATACGGAGCTCTGACCGTGGGCCTCTTCTCAAGCACATTGGGCGCGCTCAAACGAGGCCTCGGGAAGACGAATGCCATTCTGGGGACCGGACTCGTCTCCCGGGTCCGCGGACGGGAGATCGACGATCAGCTGATCGACGAGATCGAATCCCACCTCCTTCGAAGCGACGTGGGAATCCAATCGACCGGCGACATCGTCAATGCATTGCGAAAGGGTGTCCAGAGCGGACTCAAGCAGCGTGGCGAGGACGCGATGGATTTCCTGAAATCACAGTTGGTGTCTCGATTCGACGACGCCGATCACGAACTTCAACTGGCCGAGGACGGCCCCACCGTCATCCTCGTCGCGGGAGTCAACGGAGTCGGCAAGACCACCAGCATCGCCAAGCTCGCTTCGGCCATGAAGCAGGAGGGCCATCAGGTCCTGCTGGCGGCTGGCGACACCTTTCGAGCCGCGGCCGCCGACCAACTGGAGACCTGGGCCCAGCGGATCGGAGTGGACATCGTCCGAGGCAAGGACGGTGCGGACCCCGCTTCGGTGGTCTTCGATGCGATGGAAGCCGCCAAGGCCCGCAACGCCGATGTCGTCCTGGTCGATACCGCAGGACGCATGCACAACGAACAGGGGCTGATGCGGCAGTTGGGCAAGATCCGGGACATTCTCGCCCGGCAATGCTCCGGAGCCCCTCACGAGGTCCTTCTGGTCCTCGATTCGACCCAGGGGCAGAACGCACTGGCCCAGGCCAGGCAGTTCAAGGAATCGATCGACGTGAGCGGCATCTTCCTCACCAAGCTCGACGGCACCGCTCGAGGCGGCATCGTGGCGGCGATCTGGGATGAACTCAAAATCCCGGTCAAACTGGTCGGGCTCGGCGAACGCCCCGAGGATCTGGCTCCATTCGACCCCGAAGTCTTCGTCGAGGCCATGTTCGCTGAGGACGATGAGCCGGTATGATCCATCCGTGCGAACGGACTCGGGATTATCCCACCATCCCATTTCACGCTTCGCGCTGCTGATGATCTCGGCAGCGATCGGCGTGCTCACCCCGGCGACGGTGATCTGCGCCGCAGATGCATCCATTCCGCGCTCCTACAGCGGTGATCGACTCAGCGGCGTCGTGCTCCCGATCGAACCCCGCAAGGGGAACATCAATCTCAATGCACTGAAGGCCACGGCCTGGACCGTCGACGACACCAAACGGCTCGTCCTCGACGGCGACGTGATCATCCAGATCGCCGGTTTCACCTTCGAAGGTGAACAGGCGATGGTCTGGGTGAACCGCATTCCCAGCAAGGACGGACTCATCAATCAGGTGGCGATCTGGCTTCCCGATGCGTGGCATCGCACCAGCGAGGCGGGCCGCGGTCCCAAGGGACGGAATCTCCTGGTCGTCGGCAGTGCCCGCGGCAAGGTCGATCTCAACGTCGCCCTGATGGTCAACCGCCGACTCCCGAGTACGGGACTCCTCCGTCAGGCGGAGACCAGGCTTGCGGAATACCTGCAGAGTCTGCAGACCGGCAAACCGGTGCTCGGCCAGTACCCCGAGGTGCTCGCCGAAGCGCAACCTCCCGAGTTCGTACCGACTCCGGGCGGCACGCTTCCCGGCGAGTACCTTCCCACCGGCGAACGCGAGGCGGCACCGCGTCCGTGGCTCCGGCAACCGGGCGGCGTCGTCTCCTTCTCGGCACGAACGGTCAAGCTCGAACCCGGCGAGGACGAGAATCTCCTCATCGCCGACGGCAGCGTCGTCCTCGACTACCGGCCCGGTCCGGGCGAGACCACGGGCGGACTCCGACTGTCCTCGGAACGGGCGGTCGTGTTCATGGACCCCGGCTCGGTGCGGGACCTCACGTCGCGCAGACTGAGCATGGAGGATGTGCGTGGCGTGTATCTGGAGGGAGCGGTCAAGGCCGAGTCCGACAAGGACGACTACGTCGTACGGGCCCCGCGCATGTACTACGACTTCCAGACCGATCGCGCGATCATGCTCGATGCCGTCCTCCGGACCTACGATCGCAAGCGAGCCCTCCCGGTCTTCGCCAGGGCCAGCGAGATGAAGCAGATCGCCGAGAACCAGTGGAGCGCCGAACACGTGACCGTGTCGGCCTCCTCCTTCGCGACTCCGACCCTCGCCATCGGAGCGGACTCCGTCTTCGTCCACCAGGTTCCCGGCGGATTGACCGAAACCGGCCCCGAAGCGGCCGGTGAACTGATGATCGACTCCACCGGCAACACCCTCGAAGCCGGCGGCTTTCCGATGCTGTGGTGGCCCCGCTACTCGGGCCCCGTCGTCAACTTCCCGCTTCGGGGCATCCGAAGCGGCTGGGGTGAATACGAAGGCGCCATCGTCGAAACCACCTGGGACTTCTTCTCGCTGGCGGGATGGCAGCGCCCCGACGGCTGGGACCTCACCTTCGACGTCGACGGATACAGCGAACGCGGGATCGGCGGCGGCATCGACTGGGAGATCGAAACCGACGGCAACAGCATGGCGATGGATCTCTACGGCATCAAGGACAGCGGCACCCAGCGGACCGACACCGGCATCAGCATGGATGTCCCCGAGGACTACCGGTACGCGGCGCTCTGGCAGCAGACGATCAAGCTGAGCGAATCCTGGCTCTTCCAGGGGCAGTTCTCCTACATCTCCGACTCCACGTACATCAGCGCCTGGAGGGAGGACGACTACCGCGAACGCCGCGAGTACGAGACCAGCCTCTATCTCAAGCGCGAATCGAGGAACACCGCCTTCACGGTCATCGGAAAGTACGCCCTGAACGACTTCATCTCCAACAGCTGGCTGATCGCCTCGCAGGGCTATCAGGTCAACAAGCTGCCCGAGCTGTCCTACATGCGGTTCGGCGACTCGCTGTTCGGAGATCTCCTGACCTGGTCCAGCCAGTACAACGCCTCCCGCATGCAGATCGTGATTCCCGACGGAACCCCCGCCAACAGCGGGCTCCGCACGAGCACCTTCACGAATCCGGACGGCTCGCCGTTCGGCGAGAACGAACCCATCGAGAACGCGGCGAAGTACCAGGGCCTGCGGCAATCCTGGGTGAACCGCCTGTCCACCCGGCAGAACATCTCGATGCCGTTCCAGTGGGGTGCGTTCAACATCACCCCGTTCGCCATGGGACAGATCGTCTCCTACTTCGAGGACGACACCACCGGCGGCGACGAGGAGTCGCGACACCAGTACTACGGAAGCGGCGGAGTCCGCATCAACACCGTGATGCAGCGGGTCTTCAACGACGTCGACAGCAGCCTCTTCGACCTGCACAGGCTGCGTCACCTCGTCGAACCGTACTTCCTCGCGTGGTACTCCGGATCGAACTACGACACCCTCGACATCCCCATCTACGATCCCCTGTTCGACAACCTCTCGACCGGCGGCGTGATCCAGATCGGGCTCCGAAACACGCTGCAGACGCAGCGAGGCGGCCCCGGCCGCTGGTACGACGTCGACTGGCTGACGATCGACGCCTCGCTCGTACTGAGCACCGAATCGGAGGAAAGCCGCTTCCCGACCCCGCAGTTCTTCGAGTGGGAACCCGGGTACTCGCAGCTCGGGAACTTCGCGCAGGGAAGCTACAGCTGGCAGTTCAGCGACAGCCTCGCATTCGTCGGACAGGGCATCTGGGATCTCGACCGGGACACCTTCATGCGAGCCGCCACCGGAATCGAACTCACCCACAATCCCCGCTTCTCGACCTTCGCCGAATACCGCTTCGTCAACGTCACGGACACCAAGCTGCTCGCCTTCGGCGGCAACTACGAGATCTCCGACAAGTACGACATCGCGGTGGTTCCCCAGTGGGACTTCGTCCGCGAGGACTTCCGGTCCGTGCAGGCTTCGGTGAACCGGGCCTTCCCGGACTTCGACTTCATCTTCTACGTCAACTACGACCAGGTCCGGGGCGAAACCCGGGTCGGTGCCCAGCTCGGGCAGGTCAACTACTGAGTCCCATGACGACGCGACCACCCATCCGCATCGGACTCATCGGCGGTACCGGCCTGGGCGACCGCCTGCACGACGAGCTCGAAGGGACCATCGAGGAACACGACGGATCGACACCGTTCGGGCCGACCAGTTCGCCCGTGGTCACCGGACGCATCGGGGCGTGCGACGTCGCGATCCTGCTTCGGCACGGCAGAGGCCACGTGTTCAATCCGACCCACGTCCCCTACCGGGCGAACGTCTTCGCCCTGAAGGCCATGGGCTGCACCCATGTCATCGCATCGGGCGCAACCGGATCGCTGCACGAGGACATCGACCCCGGAGACGTGGTCCTCTGCGACCAGATCATCGATCGGACCGTCCACCGTCCACGGACCTTCTTCGAGGATCTCGCGGTGCACGTCGAACTCGCCGACCCCTGCTGCCCGGGACTTCGCGACTGGCTCGGCCGGGCCGGTGCCGACGTCGACGGCACCGTGCATCGCCACGGCACCTACGTCTGCATGGAGGGGCCCGCCTTCTCCACTCGGGCGGAATCCCGCATGCACCGCGGAATGGGCGCCCATGTGGTGGGCATGACCGCCATGCCCGAAGCGAGACTCGCCCGCGAAGCGGAACTCGGCTACGCCCTGGTGGCGCTTCCCACCGACTGGGATGCATGGCGCGACACGGGCGAGGATTCGGTGCTCGAGACGATCATCCGCAACCTGGAACGATCCACCGACGCCGCCATGGGACTGCTGCGTACCGCACTGAGCGAACCGGGCGACCTTCTGAAGAAGCCGTGTCCGGCCCACCATGCTCTGGACAATGCGGTCTGGACCGACCCGTCCCTCATCGAACCGGACGTGCTCGATCGGCTCCAGCCCCTTCTCTCCAGACGATTCGATTCCATCTCTTCGTGAGCCGCCATGCAGTCGTTGACCGAGATCCGTGCCCTGCTCGATGCCCGTGGGCTCGCTCCCCGCAAACGGCACGGGCAGAACTTCCTCCACGACCACAACCAGCTGCGTCGCCTCGTGGATGCTGCCCGCATCGCTCCCGGAGACCTGGTCCTCGAAGTCGGACCCGGCACCGGCACGTTGACCGAGGCGCTCCTCGATGCGGGAGCCGATGTCGTCGCCTGCGAGATCGATCCCGGACTCGGCGATCTGATCGAGGATCGGGTCGGAGACCGCATCACCCTGGTACGGGGGGACTGCCTGGAACGTGGCCGCCGGCTGTCGACGGGGATCGTGGAGGCGATCGGCGACCGCACCTTCACGATGATCGCGAATCTCCCCTACCAGGTCGCCAGTCCGCTGATGATCGAACTGCTGCTGCACCACCCCTCATGCCGAGGGCAGTTCGTCACCATCCAACGGGAGGTCGCGGATCGGCTCTCCGCCGACTGCGGCACCAAGCAGCGTGGTCCACTGGGCATCCTCGCCACGATCTTCGGCTCGGTGGAACGGATCGGCGACATCCCCGCAAGCTGCTTCTGGCCGCAGCCCAAGGTGGTGAGCGCCATGGTCGCGATTCGACCGAAGCATCCCGATCAGCCCGCCGACCGTGACGGCTTCGCCCGCTTCATCACCGGACTGTTCTCCGCACGCCGAAAGCAGCTGGGGACGATCCTGGGCCGCGACACGGAGCTCCCCGAGGGCATCGACCATGCGGCCCGCCCCGAAACGCTTTCGGATGATCAACTGGTCGAGATCTTCCTGCGGACGAACCCGGAGTGATCCTCAGGCCTTGCCGAGGTACTCGCCGTTCTCCGGATTGATCCTGACGGCCTGCCCGATCTCGATGAAGGGCGGAACCCGCACGCGTGCACCGGTCTCGACCGTCGCTTCCTTCAGCTGATTGGTCGCCGTGGCGCCCTTGGGCTGCGGAGTGGTGTCGGTGATCTCGAGTTCGACCACGGCCGGCAGTTCGATGCCGAGGGCCTTCGCCTCGTACATCATCACCAGCACCTCGACGTTCTCCTTCATCCACTGGATCTGCTCGTTCGGAATGACGTCTCCGTCGATCTCGATCTGATCGAAGGATTCCACATCCATGAACACGTAGGGACCATTTCCCTGTCCGCTGGCGTCGTAGAGATACTGCATCGTGCGACGATCGATGGTGACATCGTCGACCTTGTCGGAGGAGTTGAGGCGATTGACCTTGATGGTGCCCGTCTCGATGTTCTTCATCTTGGCCTGGACGTAGGCGGGCCCCTTGCCGGGCTTCACGAACTCGGTGCCCAGGACGACGTGGAGCTTGCCTTCCCAGAGCAGCGCCTGGCCTCGCTTGATATCGGTTGCTTTGACTGGCATGACGGTTGGCACCTCTGGTAAGAAGACTCTGGAGTTCGAAGCGGCACAGGGTACCACGCGACCCGGTTCAGCGGGCCGTCGCCTCGGCCCTGACCTCGCGAAGGACGGTCACCTTGATCTCACCCGGGAACGTCATCTCCTCCTCGACGCGTTTGGCGATCTTCTCGGCGATGAGGAAGGACATGTCGTCGTCCGCCTTGTTCGCATCGACGATGACCCGGACTTCGCGCCCGGCCTGGATGGCGTGCGCCTCGTTGACCTCAGGAATCGCCTTCGCCAGTCCCTCGAGCTGTTCGAGCCGCTTGACGTACATCTCCATGGATTCACGACGTGCGCCCGGGCGGGCGCCGGACACGGCGTCCGCCGCCATGACGATCGGCGTGTAGGGAGTGGTCGCGGGGATGTCACCGTGGTGCCCACCGATCGCGTTGAGCACGGCCTCGGACTTCTCGCCGTTGCGGCTGCAGAACTCCATTCCGATCGCGGGATGGCCACCTTCCATCTCGTGGTCCATGGCCTTCCCGATGTCGTGGAGGAAACCGCACCGACGGGCGAGTTCGCCGTCGAGTCCGAGCTGATCGGCGATGATCTGACTGAGGTAGGCGACCTCCATGGAATGCCGCAGCACGTTCTGGCCGTAGCTGGTCCGGAAGTGGAGCTTTCCGATCGCCTCGATGATCTTCGGATTCAGTCCGCGGATCTCCGCTTCCATGATCGCCTCGTTGCCGTGCCTGCGAATCCGATCGTGCATGTCCTTGCGAACCGACTCGACGATCTCCTCGATCCGGGTCGGGTGCACGCGACCGTCGGCGACGAGCTTCTGAAGCGACTCGCCCGCAATCGCACGACGGATCGGATCGAAGCAGGAGACGGCGATGACGCCGGGCGTGTCGTCCACCAGCACATCGGCTCCGGTCGCACGCTCCAACGCCCTGATGTTGCGTCCTTCGCGGCCGATGATCCGACCCTTGAGGTCGTCGGACGGGATCTTCACCGACCGGACGGTGCTGTCGGCCACATGCTCGGCGGCGTACCGCTGGATCGCCATCAGGGTGATCTCGCGGCTTTCGTTGCGTGCTCCGGCTTCGGCCTGGTCCAGGATGTCGCGCCGGATGCCGGCGGCCTCATGCTGACTGGCTTCACGCACCTCGTCCATCAACTGGCTGCGGGCGTCGTCGATCGAGAGCTGGGCGACCTCGGCGAGCCGCCGTACCGCCTTCTCTCGTCGAGCCTCGAGATCCGCCTCGATCTCGTCGAGCCCGGACTCGCGCTGGGAGATGCGTCCGTCCCGGGAATCGAGCTTCGATTCCCGGTTCGACAACTGTTCCATCTTTCGATCCAGCGTGTCCTCTCGATTCTGCAGACGCGACTGGTCCTTCTTGATCTGCGATCTGGCGTCGTCGAGTTCCCGTTCGAGTTCCTCACGACGTTCGGAGATCATCCGCTCGGCCTCGAGTTCCGCTGTGCGGCGATCGGCCTCCACTTCCGCGGAAGCCTTCTGCTTCAGATTCTCGGCATCACGGCGGGCCGCACGGATCGTGCCGCCGGTCATGAGCCGGATCAGGACGACACCGAGCATGCCTCCGACGAAGAAGGCTCCGATGGCGATGCTGATGGTCGAGGTCAATGAGATTTCGGCGAGGAGAAGAGGGCGCATGCGTGCCACCATAGCCCTTCAAGAGGGCATGGCCAGGGGTACTCATGGCACCCAACCGCGACTGCACGCGGCCCCATGACGACACGTTGACGCAGCGAACCGGCTGCTTCAGGAAACTCCATCACTTCGTTGACGGCACGATGCACGGGCGTGCATCCGGACCGAGCCAGACACGGGATCTCGTTGAGATCCCACCTGATGATGACGGCAAACGGACTTTGAAACAGGAGAATGCATTGTTGGTTCGCGTAGCTTTCGACTTCAATCTATCGATCACGCACGGAAATCCGTGGAGGCCGAAACGCCTCGGATCGCCGGCCGAAGCCGGTGGGAACAGTCGAGCCCGTGTCGTCTTGGGCTGACCGAGAAACCGAAGGGGGCATGCAGGAACGTCCCTGCATCCGTCACCTCCGGGGAATCGTCTCTCCTCATTATTGGAAAGTGCCCTATCTGCCGCAAGGGCACATTCGAGGAACGCCCAGAAACACCGCTCGGGTCGCTGATTTCGGCCGCCCGATGAAGCCTGAGACGATGGATTGTGGGATTATGGGCTCGCCCCCCCCGGAGTTCGAGTCGCTCACCATGCCTGCCATCCTCAATTGGTTCCTTCGACTGCTGCCGACCAATCCGATCTGCGTTCGCGTGGTGACGGGTGGATCGATGCGGGTCCGCCAACTGGTGATCCGCGGAGGCTTTCTGGGTGCGCTCATCCTGCTGATGCTGCTGATGCTGCTGTACAACTTCAGCACCTCGACCACATCGCTGCGTTCGCTCGCCACCACCGGAGCGGAGATCTTCGCATTCGTCAGCATCATCCAGATCCTCCTGGTCTGCCTGCTGACTCCGGTGTTCATGGCCGGCGCCATCGCACACGAGGCCAATCCCAAGACGTGGGAGATCCTGCTCTCGACCCCGCTGAGTTCGCTGCAGATCGTGCTGGGAAACCTGTTCGGAAGGCTCTTCTTCATTCTCGCCCTGCTCGTATCGAGCCTTCCCCTGTTCATGATCCTCCGCTTCTTCGGAGGCGTCCCCGCCGGATCCATCACCGGCTCGTTCCTCATCGCCGCATCCTCCGCGCTGCTGGTGGCCAGCATCGCCGTGATGCTGAGCGTGACGCGGACCGGAGGACGGCGTGCGGTCTTCGTCTTCTATGCAGGCGTCATCCTCTATCTTTTCGCCACCTACGCGCTGGACCAGATGTTCCGCACACCGATCCCCGGTGGCGACGGCGCCAGATGGACGACGGTCATGACTCCGCTGAATCCGTTCCTCGCACTGGAAGTGCTCCTGTCCTCGAAGTCGTACGTTCCCCGCGCCAGCGAGTCGTTCGACTGGCTGACCCGCCTGTGGCTCCC
>DEYK01000015.1:29543-29971 GCA_002364485.1 Phycisphaerales bacterium UBA3160 | reverse complement strand
CCCGCCTGTGGCTCGCGAAGCCGATCGCCACGTTCTGCTGGCTCTGCCTGATCTCGAGCACGGCGATCATCGGATTCTCGACCATCTGCGTCCGGCTGTTCGCCCGCAACGGCCAGCAGGACGGCTTCATCCGCGCCCTCACCGGACGGTCGAAGCGTGCGAAGGTCGAACGCGATCCGAGACCCGTGGGCGTCAATGCGATCGCCTGGCGTGAATCCAACCGCGACGGGGGCAACACGGCCGGGCTCGTCGCACGATGGTCGTTTCTCGCGTGGGGAGTCGCGAGCACGATCGCGCTGGTGTGGGCCCACCACGCGGGCGTGATGTTCCTCACGACGCTGCAGACCTCGTTGCTGTTCCTCGTCTTCGCGCAGGTGTGCATCGTCGTGCTGACTGCGGTGAACCTCAGCGCCACCGCGGTCAGCCGT
>DEYK01000015.1:0-29245 GCA_002364485.1 Phycisphaerales bacterium UBA3160 | reverse complement strand
CTCAGCGCCACCGCGGTCAGCCGTGAACGCGAGGACGGCACCCTCGACATCATCCTCACCACTCCGATCCAGCCGGGTCCCTACCTCACCGGCAAGCATCGCGGACTGATCCGATACCTGCTTCCGATGATCCTCGCTCCGATCATGTCGCTCGTGATCGCGATGATCTACGTGTTCGAGGAAGGATTCGGCACCCAGGTCACCCAGACGCTGACGGATCTCGACGGCATCACCGTGGAATCGCCGTTCCTCATCTGGCAGGGTGTGGTCGCGTTCACGGTGATGTTCATCCCGTTCATCGCATTCTGCGTCATGATCGGCCTCCTGTGGTCGATCCGAAGCAGAGGCACGATCGGCTCCGTCGTGACCGCCGTGATCATCGTCGGAACACTGACTGCGCTGCTGAGTTCATGCAGCATGGCGATCTTCAACTCCCCACTTCCCAATGCCATTCCCGGCATCGGTATCGCCGGAATGGGGATCAGTCCGATCAATCTCCTGTTCCTGTCACTCGATCCGACTCCATGGATCACCCGATCTCCGACCTGGATCGTGCTCGGCAGCGGCGTCATCAGCGCCGTGCTCTGGGCCTTTATCGCCCGGCTTCTGCACCGCAGCATGATCCGCACCTTCATGATGACCGTCCGGCAGCTCGCGGGTCGCTGATCTCGCCGGATATACTTGCCACGAACGTCCCAGGAGCACACCGACATGGCATCCACCACCCCCGACATTCCCCGCATCTACGACGAAGAAGGCGACCAGCTGGTCCAGGCCGACAAGCGATCGCCCCGCGTCATCCTGCTCCCTTCGGGCAATCCCCGCGAAGCAGGCACCGACCGAGACCGCATCCGGATCCAGTGGGGCCAGATGCTGCTGGCCGACCTCCTGGCGAACCGCTACCGCACCCTCGTCTGCGGAGTGAACACCGAGGACAACACCGGCGGCATCATCGGAATGCTTGCGGACCTCCTGCCCACGAGCCAGTGGACGGCCGAGACCATCACCGCCCACGCGAGGATGTTCTCGGAATCGATGAGCCCGGACGAGACGCTGGTGCTCAAGTTCGACATGGACGAGGTCGAAGTCCTCGCCCTGCTTCGCCCCAAGGGCCGCGATCACTTCACGCTGGAGGATCTGGAACGAGGATTCTGCAAGGTCGGCAGCATGATCGAACGCCGCAACGATCGACTCCCCTGCGCAAGCGTCAGCTTCCTGGGAGCCAAGGCGAACACCCTCGTCGGTGACGACCAGCGGGAGCCGTCCTTCGAAAGCGTGCTCAGGACCATGCACCAGGCCGGCTATCGCGGCGACGTGTATCCGTCCCTCGGCATGTGGGAACTCGCACCGACCGCCGTCTGGGCCTCGTACCCGTTCTCGGATTCGTTGAAGGTGATGCGATCCGGCGGCTTCTGATCAGACCAGGGCCATGCCCGGGTTTTCGATCAGATCCTTGAGCGTGACGAGGTACTCCGCCGCGGTGGCCCCGTCCACCACACGGTGGTCGTTGCTCAGCGTGACGGACATCTCGTGCCCCACCACCACCTGACCGTCGCGGACGACCGGCTTCTGCTGGATCGCTCCCAATGCGAGAATCGCACTGTTGGGCGGATTGATGATGGCGGTGAAGTTGTCGACGCCGTACATCCCGAGATTCGAGATGGTGAACGTCGCGTCCCCCATCTCATCGACGGTCAGCCCCTTGGTCCTCGCCTTGTCGACGAGGACGTGCGTCTCTTCGGAGATGGCCCTGAGGCTCTTGCGATCCGCATTGCGGATGGTCGCCACCACGAGCCCGCCACCTCGCTCGGGAGGGAGGGACACGGCGACGCCGACGTTGACGTCTCCGTGGTAGTCGATGTGATCGCCGCCCCAGGAGGCGTTCATGAGCGGATTGGTGTACATCGCGAGGGCGCAGCAGCGGAGGACCAGATCGTTGAAGGTCAGCTTGACGCCGTGCGGCTTCAACTGCTCGTTGAGCGTGGCCCGCATCTCGACCATCGGATCCATGTCGAAGACCATGCTCACCTGGTAGTGAGGAATGGTCTGCTTGGACTCGACGAGTCGGCTCGCGATGACCTGACGCATGTTCGAAAGAGGCTCGCTCCTCGTCTGAAGACCGAAGCCTCCGGGAGAAGCCAGTTCGGTGGATTCGTTCGCGGCCCGCGACACCGCAGTGGCCTGCACCACCGCCGCAGGGCGGGCTGGGGCGGCCGGAGTCGAAGACGCGGATGCGGCTGGCGTTGCGGAAGGCGGAACCGAAGCTGCCGTCTCCCTGGTCGCTCCCACCGCGGTCAGCACGTCACGCTTGACGATTCGACCCATCGGTCCGGACCCCTGAAGGGTCGAGATCTCCACACCATGCTCTTCAGCCAGACGTCGGGCCACGGGAGAGATCCGCACGTGACCAGCGCGGGTCTTCGCCGCTTCGGCCGGGGCGGCCGGAGCCGGGGCCGGAGCCGGGGCCGGAGCTGCTGCGGGAGCCGGCGGCGCCGCAGGCTCGGGTGATTCGGAAGGCGCCTCGGCTGCCGGAGCCGGGGCTTCCACCTCGGCACCGGAGGAGACGGATGCGGGATCCTCACCCTCCTCGGCGAGAATGGCCACGACCGTACCGATCGCGACCGGTTGCCCCTCGGAGACCGAGATGGATGCCACCGTGCCGTCGTCGTATGCCTGCATTTCCATGGTCGCCTTGTCGGTTTCGACGTCGGCGAGCACGTCACCGGACTCGACCGTGTCCCCCTGGGCGACGTGCCACTTGACGATGGTTCCCTGCTCCATCGTGTCGGACAGTCTCGGCATGGTGATGTCGATGGGCATGGTGACGGATCCTCGATCAGGCGTTGTATGTTGCCGCGCGGACTGCTTCGCAGATCTTTCGGGCGTGCGGGAGCATCTCCTGCTCCAGCTCATGGGAATACGGCGCAGGCACGTCGTCGTTGTGCACTCGATGCACGTGGTTGTCGAGATCGTCGAAGCAGGCCTTGTGCACTTCGGCAGCGACTTCCGAGCCGACGGAGGCGAACGACCAGGACTGGTCGACGACCACGCAGTAGTTCGTCTTCCGCACCGAAGCGACGATGGCATCCAGATCGAGCGGACGGATCGACCGCATGTCGAGGATCTCGCACTCGATGCCTTCCTTGGCCAGCTCCTCGGCGGCCTCCTCGCAGAAGTAGACCGTACGGCCGAATCCCACCAGGGTGCAGTCCGTTCCGGCTCGACGGACGACGGCTTCCCCGATGGGAATGACGTACTCCTCCTCGGGAACGTCGCCCTTGATCGAAAGCAGACGCTCGGATTCCAGGCAGAAGACGGGATTGTCGTCCCGGATCGCGCTCTTGAGAAGCCCCTTCGCGTCGTATGGATCGGATGGAATGATCATCTTCAGGCCGGGGACGTTGGCGTACAGGGACTCGACGCACCAGGAGTGGGTCGAACCGAGCTGACCGCCGGCACCGTCATTGCCCCGGAAGACGATCGGACAGCCGAACTGCCCTCCGGACATGTAGAGGATCTTGGGAGCGTTGTTCATGATCTGGTCGGCGGCGACCAGGCTGAACGACCAGCTCATGAATTCGACGATCGGACGCAGCCCGAGCATCGTCGCTCCGATGCCCAAGCCGGCGAAGCCGCTTTCGGAGATCGGGGTGTCGATGATCCGACGCGGACCGAACTCCTCCAGCATCCCCTTGGAGACCTTGTAGGCACCGTGGTAGTCGGCGACCTCCTCGCCCATGAGGAAGACACGCGGATCGATCCGCATCTCCTCGCTCATCGCCTCGCGCAGTGCTTCGCGGAATTCGATTTCACGAGCCATCGCCGGCCTCCTCTGCGGATCGTTCCTGCATGTAGCGAGGCAGTGATGTTCCGGTGAACGGGCCCCATACGTCGGCGTAGACATCGTGGTGAAGTTCCGAGACGTCCGGAAGCGGCGACTTCTTCGCCCAGTCCACGGCTTCGCGGATCTCGGTGCGAATCTCCTTGGACATCGCCTTGATCTCGTCTTCCTTCATCAACTTCTCCGAGATCAGATACCTCGAGAGCTTGTCGATCGGGTCATTGGCCTCGAATTCGGCCTCTTCCTCGTGCGTCCGGTACTTTCGGGGATCGGACATCGAGTGCCCCTTGAACCGGTAGGTGTCGATGTCGAGGAAGAACGGCTTGGATTCGCTGCGAACCCATTCGACGATCTCCTTCATCTCGCGGTAGACCTCGATGACGTCCATGCCGCGGATGGTGCGTGCCTCCATGTCGAAGGCGACGGCGCGGTTGGTGATCTGATCTCCGGACGCGGTGCAACGGTCGATCGACGTTCCCATCGCGTATCGATTGTTCTCGACGCAGAAGATGATCGGCAGATCGAAGATGGCCGCGAGATTCATGGCCTCGTGCACGGACCCCTGATTCAGGGCTCCATCGCCGAGGAAGCAGGCCGTCACCGAATCGCTGGTGCCGCCGTTGATCACCTCGTCGTTGTACTTGGTCGCAAAGGCCAGTCCCGTTCCCAGCGGACATTGGGCACCGACGATTCCGTGCCCTCCGAACATGTGGTTGTCGCGATCGAAGAAGTGCATGGAGCCGCCCTTGCCCTTGGCGCAACCATCGATGCGTCCGAAGAGTTCGGCGAAGCCGATCTTCGGCTCGAGGCCTCTGGCCAGGGCGTGACCGTGATCCCGGTAGGCGGTGATGACCGGATCGGTGTGACGCATCGCCCCGATGCAACCGACGGCCACGGCTTCCTGTCCGTTGTAGACATGAAGGAACCCGCCGGCGAGTTTGTTCTGGTACGCCTGCATGGAACGAACTTCGAACTCTCTGATCCGAAGCATGTCCAGCAGCCAGCCCTTGAGCACGTCCACATCCGGGACGGGCACTTCGTGGGCCTTGAGAATCTTGGTCTTGGTGGTCGACATCGTGGCTTGATCCGTCCGCAGATGCGGATTCCATATCCATTCAAATCCGGCCCCATGGCCCCCTGAGCGTGGATGAAGAGTATACCGCACACCCTGCATGTACGGACTGCGACGGAAGTTCCAAACCCACGAGGATTCCGATCTTGCCGCCGAAACCCGGAGGACACCCTGCGGCCACTTCCAGAGCCCCCGGAACGTGAGCCTGGCCGCAACACTCGAAACTGCTGGGCTTGATGGGCTGGATCCACTGCTGGGGCTGTGATAGGGTACCCCCCTTCAGGCAGGTGTAGCTCAATTGGATAGAGCATCGGTCTACGAAACCGAAGGTTGCAGGTTCGAGCCCTGCCACCTGCGTTGCTGACAAAGGCCGTTTCAAGGGCCTTGAAGCCACTTCCACGGGTGGTCGTTGCATTCGTCGTGAAATCCGCGATAATGCTCCGTTCACGTTTCACGAGAGGTCAGACAGTTGCCCAACAAGACACACAGAGCCAAACGCGTCCGCCAGTCCGATTCACGCCGTGCCCGCAACCGCTGGCGCAAGCGTACGATCAAGGACAAGACGGATGGATTCCTGAAGGCCATCCAGACGGGTGACGTCGCGGGTGCCGAAGCAGCCTTCAAGGATGTCTCGCGGCAACTGGACAAGGTCGCCTCCACCAGCACCATGCACAAGAACACCGCAGCTCGACGCAAGAGCCGGATGTCACGCAGGCTGCGGGACCTGAAGCAGAAGGCCTGACCCAGACACATTCCAGAACCTCGACGCCACCGGCCTTCCGGTGGCGTCTTCTTGCGCAGAGACGAACATGGTGCTTTCTTCGCAACAATCGACGAATCGAATCCGCACGTCCGATCGGAGCGTGGCGTGGCTCGACGTCATCAATCGACCGTGGGTGATCCTGCTGTCGATCACCCCCCTGCTCATCCTCGATGCGATCGGCATCGGATGGGTCACCGACATACCGGACATCCTCGCCAGGCGTCAACTGCACGGACTGCTCGGCTTCTTCGACATTCCTCCGCAACTGGCCCTGGCGTCGACGATCTGCATCCTGTGCGCCGTGCTCATGACATGGCACATCCTGCAACGTGATCCATGGAGGGTGAAACCACTCGCACCGATCGGCATCGCGATCGAAGGAGCCGCGTGGGCCGTCCCGCTGCTCCTGCTCTCCTCCCTGTTCTCGGCGGCGATCCTGGCCGCAGGAACCACCGCCCAGGGAATCGCGGAACTTCCGACGATGGATCGACTGCTGATCAGCGTCGCCGCCGGCCTCGACGAGGAGATGATCTTCCGCATGGCGGGAATCGCCCTGCTGCACACGATCATCGTCGATGTATTCGGATTGAAGCAGGGAACCGGGACGATGCTGGCGATCGCGGGGACCGCCGTCCTCTTCGCCTGGTACCACGATCCCGGCCTCACGGCACCGCCGCAACTGCTCTTCGCACTGCTGGCGGGAATCTACCTCGGGGTCCTCTACGTCCTTCGCGGATTCGGAATCGTCGTCTGGACCCACGTCCTGTACGACGTGTCCGTCACGATCCTGTTCGCCTAGACGGTGCCATGCTCCATGCCGACGCTGGAACGTGCCTCCGCACTCCGGTAGAGCGCCTCCAGCACGGCCTGCACGGCACGACCTTCCTCGGCGGAAGCCGAAGGAGCCTCGCGTGACAACACATTGCGGGCGAAGCATTCATGCTGTCGACGGAATGCCGTGTTCCAGTCCTCGCCCGGTCGGACCGGCTGCTTCATGTCGACGAGTTCCCCGTCGACTTCGCATCCGATCGTGAGCGGAGCATCGGACAGGATGTCGAAGTGAACCGCGGCCTTCTCGCCGAAGAGGGTGACCCCGTCGGTCAGGGTGCCTTCCGGCAGATGGGAGGCCCAGGACATGTTCAGGGACAGGCTCAGACCACCTTCGCATCGGATCAACGCCGATGCGCCGTCTTCGACGTCGAACGGGCCGTCCGGATTCGGAGGCCCCGCCCACATGTCGGTGTATCGATAGCCCGAAGGCGGATGCCCGAAGCAGCTGGAAGTGTGACAGTCCACCGACTCGATGCCGGGACGATCACAGAGGTGCAGCAGCAGATCGACCAGATGGGGCCCGAGATCGATCAGGACCCCCCCGCCGGACTGCTCCTTGCTGGTGAACCATCGACCCAGGCCGGGAATGCCGCGTCGCCGTCGCAGCGTGGCTTCGGCATGGTAGATACGCCCGAGCCGGCCGGAATCGATCATCTTGCGGGCCGCCATGGAGGTGGCCGCCAGTCGGCAGACGAATCCCATCTGCACGATGTTGCTCGATGCGTTCCGAGCCTCGATGACCGCATCGCATTCCGCGACGTTCGTGGCCATGGGCTTCTCGATCAGCACGTCCTTGCCCGCCTCCAGAGCCTGGACCGCGATGGAACTGTGCAGGTAGTTGGGGACGGCGACGACGATGCCCTGGATCGACTCGTCGGCCAGAATCGACTCCATGGAATCATGCACCCGTGCCGTATCGCCGGCGAGCGTGCGGGCTCTGGACGAATCCGGATCGAAGATTCCCGCGAGCGTGCTGCCGGCCTGCTCGATCGCGTTGGCGTGAATCTGGCCGATCCCGCCGGCGCCGATCAATCCAAGTTGAATGGACATGAAACGTTCCTCCTGGTGCAGGACACAGTAGCATCCACCTTCGGGCGGCGTACAATTCGTCTCGAGGAGATCTCTTTGTCCCAATCGGATCGGGTCATCATCATCGGAGGAGGCATGATCGGGCTGCTGACGGCACGCGAGCTGCTGCAGCGCGGCCGCGACGTGCTCGTACTCGATGCCGGATCCGGCGAAGGCTCCGCATCGAGCGGCAATGCCGGAATCATTGCACCGGGACACTTTCCGATTGCGAACCCCCGTCAGCGTTCGAGAGCGATGAAACTGCTCCTGGATCCGGAAAGCCCCCTGTACATTCCGCCTCGATTCAACATCCCGATGATCCGCTGGCTGCTGGGATTCAGAAAGGCGTGCCTGCCCCGCAACTACGGCCATGCCGTCGAAGTGCTCAACCGGATGAGCAACGTCAGCCGCGACGGGTGGCAGGAACTCATGGACATCGACGCCACACCGGAGATGCTTGCGGCCCTGCATCCCGCCGGATCGATCGAGGTCTTCTGCGAACAGGAGACCGGCGACGCCGCCAGCCGCGATGCGGACACGCTGCGCCGGGACGGATTCGAGACCGAACTCATCGACGGCGACGAACTTCGCCGCCGCGACCCCGCCTACAGCGACGAGGTCCTGGGAGCCCTGGTCCACCCCGGACACATCATCACGCAACCGGATCAGCTGCTCCGCGCCATCGAGGACGACATCGTCGACCGAGGTGCCGTCGTTCGACACGGCTGCACCGTGCAGCGCATGCTCGCCGACCGCCACGCCTGCCATGGCGTGATCGTCGAGGACGACCGCATGATCGAAGGCGGCACCATCGTGATCGCCGCCGGCATCTGGTCGGACGGCATCGCACGCGACCACGGCATCCGGGTTCCCATGCAGCCGGCCAAGGGATACCACGTGATGCTGGATGTCGACGAACCTCCCACCATCGCGTGCGTCTGCCGCGAGTCGATGGTGGCGGTCAATTCGATGCCCGGCGGCGTTCGGCTCGCCGGCACGCTCGAACTCTCCGGAATCAACAACCGGATGGTCAGGCGTCGTCTTGATCTGCTGCAGCAGGGCGCGTCACGATGCATCCGCGGCATCGAGGACGCCCCCGTCCTCGAACAGTGGACCGGCATGCGGCCCTGCACCGCGGACGGGCTGCCGGTGATCGGCCCCATGCCGGAGATGGCCGGAACCTGGATCGCAACCGGACATGGAATGATGGGCATCACGCTCGGCCCGGTGACCGCGACGCTGCTGGCTCAGATGATCCACGACGAGCAGACCGTGATGGACACCGTGCCGATGTCCGCGGATCGGTTCAACTGATCTCGTCGATGTGCTCTGTGTACCGGACGCCGCGTGCCTGGAGTCCCGTGAACAGCGCGTCGAGCACGTCGTCGCGGGCAGCGAACTCCTCGGGAGGATGCACCCCCGGTTCGCCGACGACACCACGTGCGATCAGACGGGCCATGATCGCGCAGGGAAACGCGGTGGTCCGGGCCATCGAGCTGAATCCCGACTCGGGATCGTAGTAGTCCAGAAGGTCCCACCGCAGTCGGACATCGCGACCGTCGAGCTGGCCGATGCCCTCCACACGCATGGCCGTGAGATCCGCTTCGCCCTCTTCGTAGGTCCAGTGCGGGAACAGCAGCGCGGCCGCGAGGTCGCGGGGAACGACCTCGACATCGCCCACCCGGACGGGTTCCTCGGAGAGGAAGCCGGCCTCGCGCATCTGAAGCATCACCTCGCGGTGCCCCGGGTACCGCATCGTCTTCTCGCGCATGAGCGGCACGTCGAGCCGCTCCGCGAGACTGCGGAGCCCGTCGGTGTTGAAGGCCTCGAGCACACCCACTCCCGGAAACTCGATCGACTCCGGCTCGGACAGGGCTTCACGGATGACGACACGCCCGTCTTCGACCAGTCTGGCCGGACGAACGTACTCCTCGAGGACGTCGGCGGGAGAGAAGCCCGCCTTGTACTCGAACGGCGGCTTGGGATCGGCGGGAATGCCGCCGACGAAGATGTCGATGGCCCGACACGGATCGAGTCGGAAGGCGGCCCGGCCGGCGAGCAGATTGCTCATTCCGGGGGCGACGCCGATGTCCACGACGCAGGTCGAGCCGTGCTCCTTGGCCAGGGAATCGAGATCCCATGCATCCTCGGGCATGAACGAGATGTCGCAGTAGTCGCGTCCCGATTCGATGACCGCACGCAGCGCCCCGTAGCCGAAGCGACCGGGCATGGCTCCGACGATCAGTTCGTGATCCGCACAGAGCTCCGACACGCAGTCGGGACGGGAGCAGTCGGCGACGACGGGAGTGATCGGGTCCGGAGCGGCTTCGCAGACGCCCTGCACCCGCTGCCCGTCGATGTCGGCCAGACTCACCTCGAACTCCGCATCGGCCGCAAGATCGCGTGCGATCACCGAACCGACCATTCCACCGCCGAGCACCAGTACCCTGGTCATGTCCAAGACTCCTACAACTGTGGGGCGATCAGGCCGACGAACCGCTCGTAGAGCAGTCGAAGCCGCGTCGCATGAATGAGACCTTCCACCGAATCCGCAATGAGCATCCGATTCCATTCCTCGATGGCCTCGATGCTTCCGGCATCGTACACCGCGAGCATGACCTCGAAATTGATGAACAGGCTCCTTCGGTCGGCGTTCATCGAGCCGACGAGCGCGACCTGATCGTCGGAAAGAACCGTCTTGCCGTGGAACATGCCGCCGGTGTAGCGGACGACCGTTCCACCGCACTCGGCCACGCGACGAAGGTACGTCGATCTGGCAAGGTCCGTCATGGCGTGATTCGACGCGTGGGGCACGATGATCCGGACGTCCACTCCCCTTCGTGCGGCCATGCAGATGGCCTCGCAGAGCATGTCGTCGGGAACGAAGTAGGGCGTGGCCAGCCAGAAACGCCTTTGGGACATGTAGGCGATGTTGATGACGCCGTAGTAGAGCGAATCACTGGGAATGTCAGGTCCCGAAGGCACCACCTGGGTGAGCAGGTCGGCGTCTTGCACACACGGGTCCGGGGGGGCGTCCGCGGATTCCAGGCGGCACTTGCCCGCGAACTCCCAGTCGCTCTGGAAGATCGCCAGGTAGTGGCGGACCGCCGGTCCTTCGAGCAGGAAGTTGAAATCCTGCCAACGATCCGGGTTCGCCGTCGGCCCCATGTATTCGTCGGCCAGATTGCTGCCACCGGCAATGACCCGGGTCCGATCGAAGATGGCGATCTTGCGATGGTCGCGGGTATTGGTGTTGCCGTGAAACGGAAGTCGCATCACAGGCAGGAAGATCACCGCCTGGCCACCCGCGTCGACCAGCGGCTTCAGATCCCGCTCCTTCACGTGCATCGAACCGAGTCCGTCGATCATGAGACAGACCGTGACGCCCGCCTGGGCCTTGCGGACAAGGGCATCGAAGATCGCCCGGCCGGTGGCATCGAACTTGAAGACGAACGTCTCGATGAAGATGCTCTCGCGAGCCTCTTCGATCTGCTTCATGAAGGTCTCGTAGACCTTCACACCGTCCTGGATGCACTCGAGGGCATTTCCCCGGGAGGCGGCAGGCAATCCCAGATTCCGAAACAGGGCATCGAGCGGATGCACGTGCGGACTGCAGGCCTGCTCGGTCTCGCCGAAGACCACCCCACCCTTCTCGCGGATGATCTTCCGGTATTTGCGATCACCCAGGAACAGATACAGCGGCACGGCCACGTACGGAACGACCAGCATCCAGAAGATCCAGATACCGATCCCCTGCCGCTGCCTGGAGCGGGTCATCAGGGTTGCGAGGCCGAAGAAGCCCAGCAGGAATCCAATGACCAAGATGATGTGCGTCAGAATCCAGGGCATGGCAAAGAGAAAAATACAGACTCAACACCTCTTCTGGGACCAATATCCATGTTTTTAGCCTCTAACTCTCACTCTCTGATAAATCCATGGAACATTACGCTGCTTCAATCGTATATTTACCTGACTGATTCCTGAAATGATCCTTCAACTGGGTGATTGTCTCAACGAATCGGGGATTTTGGTCTGGTTTCCTTCCCCAAGGGATACTCAGGCCGACAACTAGGATTGCTTCACACCTGTGGGTCATGACACCCACGGAGGAAGCCTGCTCTGGCAACGGTTGCCAGAGCATCCTCACCTAAGCCGCGCTGCCTGGACCATGAACTGTCCAGACGGATGCTTTCCGAGGAGTTTGGCCGTGACACGAACCGAACTACGTGCCTCTATCGTTCTTGAACATTTCGAATCCTTCTACCACCGCGTCTACTGCTTCTGCAGACGATCGCTTGCACCGGACATGGCCGAGGACATCGCTCAAGATGTATTCGCCAAGCTGCTGCAGATCGAACGTCTTCCGGAAATGGAGATCTCCGTCAGCTATCTGATCAAGATCGCCGACAATCTGATCAAACGCGGTTACAACCGAAATCAGCGTTTCCAGCGGTTTCTGGAGGCCAATGACGGCTTCGGCGATTCCGCCTCCGCAGATACCGCGAAATCGTGGGCCGGTCTCGACACCGACGAACTCGGCGACGAGATCACCAACCAGCTGGAACTGCTCTCCGGCGAGGAACGCGATGCCGTCGAACTGGTGATCTGCCACGGACTGAGCTACCAGGAAGCCGCCAACAGCATGGGCGTCCCCGTCTCGACCGTGAACAACTGGAAGTACCGGGGCCTTCAGAAGCTCAAGGAGGCCACGGCCTGATTCGCCAGAGTCGGTTCCACCCGCCATCGAGCGATCCCCGGGATCCTTCGACCGCATGCCCCGGTTTCATTCCGCCGGCATGCCGGTGATCCCGCACCGCATCCGGAAACTCCACCCGGACGCCCATGATGGGCTCGCGAGATGGCTCGAAGTTGGGACTGGATCACCACATCCGACGGCCGCCGCGTGCAAAGATCGTCTATGATGCGTCCATGGAACGAAACCTCGAACCGGCAGATCGAACTTTGCGAATGACTGCGGGCGTCTTCCTGATTCTCGGGGGACTCCTGGCTGCCATTCCCACCTACCTCCAGATCATCGAGTCCTGGTGGTACATCGTGTCCGTATGCCTGATCATCCTCGGCGTCGGCGCCGTGCTTTCCGCCTGCGCCGCAAAGTGCGTCCTTCGCAACGCCATCGGACACTGATCGAGAAATCGACGAGTCGAAAAAACCAGAAGGGCGATTCAGTTATGAATCGCCCTTCCTTCTTCTCTCCTCACCTTCCGGCCGAAGCCGGTTTCCATCTCCGCGTGTCAGACGAGCCCGGATCGGATCCGGTCCTGCCTGCGGTTGGCTGTGGTGAGTTCCCTCTCTTCTTCTTCCGTCTTCATGGCCGCGACTGACGCCGCGGCCCACCACCTGAAATCTACCCCTCCAGATCTCAGTCCGCAAGGGGTACGAAGACCGCATTCGATCATTGACCTCAGGCATTCGTCCATCCGGTTGAACGGGTGCAATGCCTGGTCCCCCCTTCCGGATCCCGAGGGAAGCCGCCTCAAAAAAAACTGCCGTATTGCCCCCGGAATCGTCAGAACGTACCCTAGGCGACGTCGCAGCCGCCGTAGCTCAGTTGGAAGAGCACATGATTTGTAATCTTGAGGTCGGCGGTTCGAGTCCGCCCGGCGGCTTTTCTGGTTCGTTCAAGTCTTGATCCCCTCTCCCGGGGGCATTAGACTGCGACGCTTCCAAGGGCGAGTACCCAAGTGGACAAAGGGGGCAGACTGTAAATCTGCTGGCGTACGCCTTCACAGGTTCGAATCCTGTCTCGCCCATTGACCGTGGAACACCATACGGGGTGTAGCGCAGCTTGGTAGCGCGCTTCGTTCGGGACGAAGAGGTCGCAGGTTCAAATCCTGTCACCCCGATTTCAGTTTTCCGCCGTCGCAGGCAGGAGGCCTTCGAGCTTGTAGCCATGCCCCCTGCCGAACCCTCAAGACCATTCAGAGTGTCGTGCGCCCCCGGACTCGCTCCCTGGCTCTCCAGGGAGATCGAATCGATGGGGCTTCCTGTCGAGAAGACCGATCACACCGGAGTCACGACTCGCGGGACCATGCACGATGGAATGAAGATGCTCCTGTGGCTGCGAACCGGATTCCATGTGCATCAACGATTCGCGGACATCCGTGCAACCGATGCGGACATGCTCTACGCGGAGACCGTTCGACTCCCCTGGGAGCGGGTGATTCCCACCGAAGGCTGCCTCTCCGTGGTCTCCGCCGTGGACAATCCGACCATCACGAATTCGATGTTTCCGAACGTCAAGGTCAAGGATGCGATCGTCGATCGCATGACCAAGATCCACGGAAGTCGACCGGACTCGAACTCCAGAGCAGATCACGCCGTGATCCACCTCTTCTGGAAGGGAGACCAGGCACGGCTTTCCCTCGATTTCGCCGGCCCGAAGCTGTCCGACCGGGGATACCGACGCGAACCCGGCAAGGCACCGCTCCGCGAGACCACCGCGGCGGCGATTCTGATGGAGACCGGATACGACGGCTCACGCCCCCTGGTCGTTCCCATGTGCGGCAGCGGCACGATCGCGATCGAAGCGGCGCTCATGGCGGCACACCGTGCTCCCGGTCTGCTCCGCAGTCGATACGGGATCCAGCATCTGGAGACCTTCGACGAGGAGGCGTGGCGCGACATCAGGGCCGAAGCGAAGCGGGATGCGATCAAGACCACCGGCATCGCTCCGATCATCGCCACGGACATCGATCCGTCGATGGTCGCCTCCGCCGGACGGAACGCGAGGACCGCGGGTGTCGAGCATCTCATCGAGTTCTCGACCTGCGACTTCGCCGACACCCCCATGCCCGATGCTCCGGGGACGGTCATCATGCACGGCGAGTACGGACTTCGACTCGGCGATGCGGAGGAACTCGCCCCCACCTACGCCCGAATGGGCGACTTCCTGAAGCAGCGGTGCGCCGGCTGGGACGGCTACGTGTTCACCGCCAGGGAACATGCCGGTCGAATCGGACTGAAATCGGCGCAACGAACTCCGTTCGACAACGCCGGCATCGACTGCCGCCTGCTTCGATTCGAACTCTACTCCTGAATCCGCCGGGGTCGATCACGACGTCGGACGTCCACGACCCTTGCGAATCGCCACTCCGAGCAGGGTCAGATCGGCCGGGCTGACGCCGGCGAGCCGCCCCGCCTGCCCGAGCGTGGATGGTCGATATCGAGCCAACGCCTCGGCCGCCTCGCTCCGAAGCCCCGTGACCTTCGATGGATCGATCCAACCCGGGATCGGCTTCGAATCCGCCGCCTGCTGTCGCGAGATGGCCGTTCGCTGACGGGCGATGTATCCCTCGTACCGCATCGACGTCATCACCCGCTCGACCGACGTCCCATCGGTCTCGTCGAGTCGACGGGACACCTCCTCCACCGAGGTCTCGGGTCGCATGACGAGCTTCCGCAGCGCGGCCCCTCCCTCGACTCGTCCGGATTCGATCCGCTCGGCGATGCGACGAAGCGCCGCTTCCCGCTCGAGCCAGACATTCCATCTGCGATCGCACACGATGCCCCACTCACGACCGGCGGGCGTCAGACGTTCGTCGGTGTTGTCGGCACGCAGCAGCAGGCGGTGTTCGGCCCGACTGGTGAACATCCGGTACGGTTCGCGCGGCGTCTTCGTGACCAGATCGTCGAGCATGACGCCGATGTAGGCCTGCTCGCGACCGAGACGGACCGGCTCATCTCCGACCGCGAGCCTCGCCGCGTTCAGACCGGCCACGAGTCCCTGGCCACCCGCCTCCTCGTACCCGCTCGTGCCGTTGATCTGCCCGGCGAGAAACAGACCCCGGATCGACTTCGTCATGCAGGTCGCATCGATCTGATGAGGCCAGACCATGTCGTATTCCACGGCGTAGCCCCACCTGAGGATCTCGGCGTTCGCGCAACCGGGCATCGTGCGTACGAGTCGCTCCTGGACGTCACGGGGCAGCGAAGTCGAGATCCCGTTGCAGTAGATCTCGTCGGTGTGCAGCGATTCGGGCTCGAGGAACACGTGATGGGAATCACGATCGGCGAATCGAACGACCTTGTCCTCGATGGACGGACAGTATCGGGGGCCGCACTCGGCCTCCACGGCGCCGCTGTACATCGGAGCACGATGAAGATTGCCCCTGATCAGTTCGTGCGCCTCGGCGGTGGTCGACGTGATGCGGCATTCAACCTGATCCAGCCGGGGAAACCTTGCTCCCGGAAGCGAGGCCGGAGACAGATCACTGAAGGGACGGGGCCGCTCGTCACCACGCTGGTCGGGCAGCTGATCCCATTCGATGCTGCCTCGACGAAGTCGCGGCGGCGTCCCGGTCTTGAGACGACCGAGTTGAAACCCCAGTCGCTTCAGCGTTCCGCTGATGCCGTCCGCGGACCCCTCGTCGACGCGGCCACCGGGAGTCGAATCCCCGCCGGTGTGCATCAACGCACGCATGAAGGTCCCCGTGGTAAGAACCACGGACTGCGAGAGGAGTCGGCTCGGACGTGCGGTCCGGTCCTCCTCACCCGCCGCCTGCGGGTAGATGCTGCGAGGAGCCTGATCGGGATCGTCATCGAAGCGATCCGCTCGTGGATGAACGACGCCGGAACCCGGGGGAAGATCGATCCCGATGATCGCACCGGATTCGACGACGAGGTCGTCGACCGCCCCCGCGATCACATCGATGTTGTCGGCCTCCGAGATCAGCCGCTGGACCTCCACACGATAGGCCTCCTTGTCGGCCTGGGCCCTGGGCCCCCGGACGGCGGGCCCCTTGGACGTATTCAGCATCTTGAACATGATCCCGGTCGCATCGATCGCCCGGCCCATGAGCCCACCGAGTGCATCGATCTCCCGAGCCATCTGGCCCTTGGCCAGGCCGCCGATCGCGGGATTGCAGCTCATGGTGCCGATGCGCGAGGGATCCATGGTCACCAACGCGACACGGCCACGTCCACGAAGAACACCGGCAGCGGCCCAGGCCGCCTCGGTGCCGGCATGGCCTCCGCCGATCACGATCACGTCGTAGGAATGTTCCGTGGGAGCCATGGGAGGCTCACTCGACGTCCCAGGTCTCCCGCCCACGAACGAGCGTGGCGAGATCCTGACCGGTTCGATCCTCGCGGACGGCATTCACCTGTTCCTCGAGGAGGGAGTCGTAGGACGGTACGTCCGGATCGCAGAAGAGCACGCCCAGCGGCTCCGGAAATTCGGGATGCCTCATCCGGGTGAGCATCCAGGCCTGGAGACGATTGCGTTCGTCGTGCACCATGCAGTCCGCTTCGGAGAACTCGCCTCCGAGCTCGATGACCTCGAGGCGTCCGTCGACGAATCGGATGCCGCGATTCCGATCCGCTCCGTAGACGATCGGCTCCCCGTGCACGCATTCGACCGTGAACTCGGGCCGGGTCTCCTTCTGGGACGCGTAGAACCACGCCTTGTGGTTGAAGATGTTGCAGTCCTGGTAGACCTCGATGAAGCTGGTTCCGCGATGGGCCGCACCCCGCTGCATCAGCACCGTGAGGTGCTTCGCATCGATGTCGATCCCCCTCGCGATGAACGTGGAATCCGCTCCGAGCGCCAGCGACAACGGATTCAGCGGAGCATCGATGGAGCCCTCCGGGGTGGACTTCGTCACCTTGCCGCGTTCGCTCGTCGGCGAATACTGCCCCTTGGTCAGGCCGTAGATCCGATTGTTGAGCAGGATGATGTTGACATCCACGTTGCGACGCATGATGTGGACCGTATGGTTCCCGCCGATCGAGAGCAGGTCGCCGTCACCCGAGACGATCCAGACATCGAGTTCCGGATTGGCGATCTTCACTCCCGTCGCGAAGGCCGGTGCACGGCCGTGGATGGAATGCAGACCGAAGGTCTCCATGTAGTACGGGAACCTCGCCGCGCATCCGATGCCGGAGATGAAGACGTAGTCCTCCTTCTTGCGGCCGAGGCCGGGGAGGGTCTTTCGGACCGCCGCGAGCACTGCGTAGTCGCCGCAGCCCGGGCACCAGCGTACGTCCTGATCCGTGGTGAAGTCCTTCGCCTTCAGTGTGGGCAGCGCGACGTCGCTCACGAGCCACCTCCATCCAGATGCTCGCGTATGTACTCGCGAAGTTCATGGACATGGA
The DNA here is from genome assembly GCA_002364485.1 of Phycisphaerales bacterium UBA3160. Lineage (GTDB taxonomy): Bacteria > Planctomycetota > Phycisphaerae > Phycisphaerales > SM1A02 > UBA854. The sequence continues at coordinate 11,557 of DEYK01000015.1, read as the reverse complement.
ACGCACGGCCCTTCATCTCGTTGATACCGATGATGGGCTTGAGGAACCGACCCTGCAGGAGCATCTTCAACTGGCCCGTGTTGTTCTCGGGAACGATCACGGTTTCGTAGTGCTCGAGGGCGGCCTCGAGATTCCGCGGGAAGGGATTCAGATGCCGCAGATGGGCGACCGCGATCGAGTGCCCCTCTTCCCGGAGGGCGAGCACCGACCCCATGATGGCGCCCCGGGTGCTGCCCCATCCGAGGACGAGCACGTCGGCTCCGTCGGGATCGTCGATCTCCAGCGGTGCGATGATCTCGGCGGCGCGCTGGATCTTCTCGGCCCGCTGTCGGATCATCAGGTCGTGATTCTCGCTGTCGTAGGAGACGTTTCCGGTGACGTCCTCCTTCTCGAGTCCACCGACACGGTGTTCGAGACCGGGGGTACCGGGAATCGCCCACTGCCTCGACAACGTCTCGGGATCACGACGATACGGTCGATACTGCTCGTCCCCATCGGCGGGCTCCGTCGGATGCTCGATGACGATGGGATCGATGGCGTCCAGATCGGGAATCCTCCAGGGCTCCGCTCCGTTGGCGATCGAACCGTCGGAGAGGAAGAGCACCGGGCACATGCATCGAACGGCGAGCCGCACCGCCTCCACCACGAGTTCGAAGCAGTCGGACGGACCACTGGGAGCGATGATGACGCAGGGCGTCTCGCCGCTGCGGCCGTACATCGCCTGGAGCAGATCCGCCTGCTCGGTCTTCGTCGGCATGCCCGTTGCGGGCCCGGCACGCTGAACGTCGACCACGACGAGCGGAAGCTCGAGCATCACGGCCAGGCCGAGTGCCTCGCCCTTGAGAGCCAATCCGGGACCGGAAGTCCCGGTGACCCCGATCTGCCCTGCGAAACTCGCACCGATCGCGGCGCAGACCGCGGCGATCTCGTCTTCGGCCTGGAACGTACGGATTCCGAGATGCTTCAGACCACTGAGACCGTGGAGGAGTTCGGATGCGGGAGTGATCGGATACCCGGCGTAGAGGATGTCCTTCGATGCCTTCTGGGCCGCGGCGGCGAAGCCGAGCACCGTCGCCTCGGCACCACTGATCTTCCGGTAGGTCCCCTTCTCGAGGGGCGCCGGACTGACGCGATACTGCACGGGGAAGATCTCGGCCGTTTCACCGAAGTAGTATCCGGCCTTGAGTGCGGCGATGTTGATCTCCGCGACCTTCGGCAGATTCTTCTTTGCGCCGAAGTAGCCCTCGAGGTACTCGATGGTGGCATCGAGCGGCCGGTCGAACAGCCAGTAGACAAGCCCCAGGGCATACATGTTCCGGCACCGATCGATGTCCTTGGCGCCCATCTCGCTGTCGGCAAGCGACTCGCGGGTCAGTCGACTGATCGGAATGGGACGGAACTGGTAGCGGGTCGAGAGCGACTCGTCGTCCAATGGGTTCTCATCCGGAGCGTACCCGGCCTTCTTGAGCCCGACCTTCGTGAACTCGTCTTCATTCACGATGACGACCCCACCCGGTTCGACGTCGCGGATGTTGACCTTGAACGCGGCGGGATTCATCGCAACCATCGCGTTGACCGCATCGCCGGGCGTATGGATGTGGTGATCGGCGAAGTGCACCTGGAATCCGGAGACGCCGAAGGTCGTGCCACGCGGGGCACGGATCTCGGCGGGGAAGTCGGGGAAGGTCGCGAAATCGTTCCCGAACAGTGCGGAGGTCGTGGTGAACTGACCCCCCGTCAACTGCATGCCATCCCCGGAATCACCGCAGAATCGGATCGCGACCGAGTCGAGGTCGATCAGATCAGGGGGTCGGGATGGAGACTGGGTACTCACGGCATCGGTCGTCCACCCGGGACACGCCCGGGGATCCGAACCATTGTAGAGAAGCCGAACCGCTCGTGTTCGGCTTCCTCGGAACGAGTTGAAGTTCGTTCAGGAACCTGGTGTACCGGAACGGCGGGTTCCCCAGATCTTCATGAGGATCGCCATGTCGTTGATGTCCACCACGCCGTCCTTGTTCATGTCCCCGGCACGAGGCTTGGGACAGATGCTCGCAGCCACTTCCTTGCAGGTCGTGTTCGCACCGGCCCAGGATCCGCCGGCCTCGACGCAGGGCGTCTCCTCGACCTCGATGCAGGCGTCACCGAGACAGCAGGCTCCCTTGGGATTGGCGACCCCCATCAGATAGCCCCCGCCCGCAATGTCGTCGTTGTCGGTCTGGAATCGGCTGGTGCCGTCCTGGATGAGCGTTCCGCTGCGGTACCCGTGGTAGATCGCTCCACCCTTGTAGGTCGCGGCGTTGTTGAAGAAGATGCAGCTGGAGATCCTCGGAGTGCTGTCGTAGTTGTAGATCGCACCACCGTTGTAGGTCGCGAGATTCAGGGTGAAGTTGCACTCGGTGATCACCGTATTGCTCTTGTTCGCGTTGTAGATCCCTCCGCCCGCGTACCGCGCAGCGTTGGATTCGAACTCACAGTTCTTGATCTGCGGGGAACTGTCGATGTTGAAGATCGCCCCGCCCTTCTCTGCGGAGTTCTTCACGAAGCGGCATGAGTCCATCTGCACGCTGGATTTCGACCCACAGAAGATGCCGCCGCCGTTGTAGCTTGCATCGTTCTTCTCGAAGACGCATTTTCGGACCGTTGGACTGGAGGACATGATGACCATGCCGCCACCCACAGTGGCTTCCGGACCGTAGAAGGTCGGATCGCCGCTGCCCTTGGTCACTCGGAATCCCTCGATGATGGTATCGGGCCCTTCACCGCTGACGCAGCGGATGAGGCTGCTCTTGAGGGTCGTCCCGTCGAGAAAGGTCACACGAGGCCCGTCCGTCGCGAGGACATGGATCGGCTTGCCCTTGAGATCGATCGATTCGACATATCGACCCGGTGCAACGTGGACCACATCTCCGGGCGAGGCGGCATCGATCGCGTCCTGGATGGACGGGTGGTCTCCCGGCACGGCCAGCGTGGCGGCCATGGCCCCCGAAGAGACGCACAGGCACGCCGCGACGACGAATCGTCGCATCATGCGACCGCATGGATTGTTCGTGACCTGACTCAAGCCTGAACTACCTCGATCCAGAGACCACCTTGATGACACAAGGCTCATGCCGACAGGCATTTACGAAGACGAATGGAACGGAATACTACATGAAATCAAACGCCTGAGAACATGGTTCCGAAGCAATGAACAATACGCACCAAGTCAGAGAGCGGTTCGAGCCCATATGAAATGGAGTGACATCACTGATGTCATCGTCTTAACTGTGCCGTATTTGAAAGTAAATCCAAGTTTCGCAGAATTGATTCTGCCCTGAAGCAGCCAAAAACGGGGTGCGCAGATCACTCAATCCCTACGGATGGAAATATCGCCAGCCGATCAAGAGCTTGTCCTGTGGGCCATGAAATCAGGTGGATTCCATTCTCTCGATGGTAGAATCACACATACTCCGTGCAGACACGGTTCGATCGAAGCGGTCCAGAATCCGAAATCAACAACAGGAAGAAGCCACCATGGCACTCATCGAGGTTCGAACCAGCCAAGGTCGCAAGAGAATCGATCTTGCCGGAAACGCCCTGACCATCGGCCGTGCAGATGACAACACGCTGTCGCTCAACGACGATCTCTCGAGTCGTCACCACTGCGTGATCGAACCGATGCAGGGAAACGACGAAGGCTGCTTCCAACTGAGGGACCTCGGCTCCCGGAACGGCACGAAGCTCAACAACAAGGATGTCGACATCCAGCCCCTGGACAACGGCGATGTCGTTCGGATCGGAAGCACGGAAATACGTTTCATCGATCCGAACCAGACGTTCTCGAACAAGCGGTCGAACGTCCCGAGCTTCAAGAGTTCCATGGAGGAGCTCGATGAACCGCTGGACCCGAACATTCCCACGCTGGACATCGACCTGCATTCCGATGCGGCCGGAAGCGTTCAGACCGGATACGAACGAAGGCTTCGCGAGATGGCCGGCGAAGGCGGCGGCCGCGACTTCGATGAAACCGACATCAGCCTGGTGGACACCAAGGGCGTCACCCTCCATCAAGCCACCTCCTCGGGCATCGAATCCGGCAGCGAGGACGAGGCCGGGGAGAGCATCCGAGCTCTTCGGATGCTGCTGTACACATCGTTCTGCGTTCGGGCGACCGACCTGCACGTCGAACCGAAGCTGCAGGGCTCGACCATCCGACTTCGCGTCGACGGATACATGATCAGCGCAGTGGACATCACGGAATCGCTGTTCAAACGACTGCTCGGACTGATCAAGATTCTCTGCCACATCGAGACCAGCCAGAAGAACACGGTGCAGGACGGCCACTTCTCGGTCGCCGTTCGTGGCCGCCGCGTCGACTATCGAGTCAGTCTGACTCCTTCGGTCCACGGACAGAAGCTGGTCATCCGTGTCCTCGACTCCCAGAACGCACCCAGCCGACTCCACGAACTCGGCTGCCTGCCCTGGCAGTACGAGAAGCTGCGGTCGATCGCGACCAAGGACGCCGGACTCCTGCTGGCCTGCGGGCCGACCGGCTCGGGCAAGACCACGACGCTCTACTCGTGCATCCGTGAAATCGACGTCGAGCAGCGGAACGCGATCACGATCGAGGACCCCGTGGAGTACTACCTCGACGGCTGCACCCAGATCCCCGTCGACTCCGATCAGGGCAACTCCTTCGGGAGCATCCTCCGCTCCGTGCTGCGACAGGACCCGGACGTGATCTTCGTCGGGGAAATCCGGGACATCGAGACGGCCACCGTCGCGATGCAGGCATCGATGACGGGGCACCTCGTCTACACGACGGTGCACGCCAAGGATTCCATCGGTGCGATCTTCCGCCTGCTGGACCTGGGCGTCGAGGCATTCCTCGTCGCCAACGCATTGAATCTGATCGTCGCCCAGCGACTCGTACGACTGCTCTGCGACCCCTGCAAGAAGAGCGTGATCCCCACGCCGTCTCAGAACATGAAGATGGGCCAGTCGCTCGGCGGGATCCCCGAGATCTACGTCCCCACCGGATGCAAGCAGTGCCTGCGCACCGGATTCGTCGGCCGACGGGCGCTCTTCGAACTTCTGGAAGTCACCGACGCCATGCGTGACCTGATCATGAAGAGTCCGACCATCCAGGGCATCCGGGAGATCGCCAAGCAGGGCCTCTTCACCTCTCTGGAGGAGTACGGCTTCCATCTCGTCGCCGAAGGCGAAACCACCTTCGACGAGATCGATCGGGTGGCCGGGACCGAATAACCCCGCTGCAGCCCGCATCAGAGCCGATGAATGGCCTTGGCCGACCCCACATCACCTGATACACTGTGTGGCTCGCAAAAGAAGTCACCTCAGGTGGCAGGAGTCCGACCATGTCGACCGCAGATAAGATCAAGCCGAATCAGACCATGACCTTCACCGTGCAGCGTGCTCCCCGCACCACTGCCGCGAGGAAGACCATGGAGCGTCTCATGGGAATGCAGACCAGCATCCAGAGCGGCAGAAGCAAGCTTGCCACGCTTCGACGCATCAAGGACAACGTCACCTACATCCGGGCCGGTCGCAAGTGGGTCAATCGCAAGCGAGCCACCAAGCTCGTCGTCGCGGAACCCGGCGCCACGTTCACCCTGAAGGTGACTCCGCAGATCGTGAACGACCTCAAGAGCGTCGCCGATCATCTCGAAGTCGCCTGACCGCCGTTCCTCCGAATATCCACTGAACGCACTGCCCGCTGTCGCTGCGCCTACTTGCTGCCGCATGGTCCCCATGACGAGATCACCGCGAGCAGATCGAGGATGTCGACTCGACCGTCGAGATTGAAGTCGGGACCGCACGCCCCCTTGCACGCACCCCATTGCGAGATCACCTCGAGCAGGTCGAGGATGTCGACCACGAGATCGCCGTTGACGTCACCGGTGCAGCTTGGATTGCGATGCACATCGAGTGTGCTGGACGTATCGCCGCGGACGATCCGCTCGCCGATCGTCACCAGATCGTCTATCCCATCGAGATCGAGGTCGCCGCTGGCGACGAGCTGGATCTCGTTGGGCGAATCCAGATCCTCGGCGTCGGTGAAGACCAGGATCGAACCGCCGTACAGTTCGGTGTCGTTGCGGAGCATCTTCACCACCCGGGTGCCGTCCACGAGCGTCGCCGCGACCGCGATGTCCTGGTCGCCATCCTGATCGATGTCCAGCAGGGTGATCGCTCCCGTCGACTCGGCGACCGGCAGCGTCAACGGCGCCTCGTAGCCGCGGAGGGACGAGGACTGCTTGAGCACGGTCACCGTGCCTTCCTCGTCGTCGCTGGCGACGAAATCAGCCTCACCGTCGTCGTCGACGTCCTTGCTCTTGATGTTTCCGGGTTTCGGACCAGCCGGATGTCCCAGCGGATCGCCGAGGGCACCGGATGCACCGACCGACATGGTGATGAGCATTCCCGGCTCGACGGTCGTCGCGCCCACGTCGCCCCCCTTCTCCTTGTCGTAGTCGGCGGGGTCGATGCTTCCGGGCTTGCCGTCGGTCGGAATCTTCTGGCTCGGGGCTCGACTGCCTCGCAATGATGCCCCGCTGTAGACCTGGATCTCCCGCTCCTCGCTGCAGCAGACGAGCAGGTCGGAAGTCCCGTTCAGATCGAGATCCCGCGCACCGAGACCAAGCGGCCCGGCTCCCACCGGCAACGGGGGGACATCGGCTGCGAACAGGCCGGTGCCGTCGTTCCGCAGGATGTCCACAGTGTCGTCGCCAAAGTTGGATACGGCCAGGTCGATGTCGCCGTCATCGTCGAAATCGCCGGCGGCGATGCCCGCCGGTTCATTGCCGACTTCGTAGCTGACCTGGGTGCCCAGACCGCCGAACTGATCGTTGTAGAAGATATTGACGCTGCCCGGCAAACCACCCAGCACCACCGCGACCTCCTGGTAGCCATCGCCATCGAGATCCTCGACCAGCACGGCGGTGGAGTTGCTGTCCACCGCATACGGATCACCGTCGTCGAAGTTCACCAGATCGGCGAGATCGATGACTTCGAGCCAGACCACGGCCGAACCTCGCTCGGCCGCACCCTGATGCAGGATGAAGGCGCGGTTCCCGGGAAGACCGGGAAGCAGTGCGAGGTCGAACCGGTCGACCAGCGGCCCGCTTTGGAGCGAAGAATCGATCAGCGGCAGGATCGCCTTGACGGGCAGGTCGGCGACGGAACCCTGCACGGCCAGCGTGCCGCCGAAGCTTGGCGTATCACTGATGTTCAGACGCGAGCTCATCCCCTTCGCGACGGTCATCGAGAGCCGACCGAGCTTCGACTGGGCCCAGGTGCCGTCCACGGTCAGCATCGCATCGTCGTTGAGCTGGGTAAATCCGGCGAAATCGCCGTACTTCGCCTGAGTCACGCCCGGAGTACCCAATGTGCAACTTCCGACGATGGTCAACTCACCTTCGGCAAGGATGACTCCACTGCTGCCCAGATCGGCAGGGCACCCGATCTGGAACGAGACTGGATCGGACTTGGATCCCAGCACGCTTCCGCCTTTGGCGGGGTAGCCGGTGACCGTGTCGAGTCCGACCCGGATCGCCGTGACATCGCTGGTCTCACCAAGAAAGAGATCGTAGGTGCCGGCGCCCCAGTTCGAGAAGACCGCAGCCCGCGATGCGGACGGCGGCTCAGGTACCCAGGCTCCGGGATCATCCATCGAACCACCCTGAAGACGAGTCCACATCGACAAGAACGGAGTCTGAAAAACCTTGATTCGACCCGAATCCGAACCGACATTCTCACCCGAGACGACACCTGTCAGCAGGTCACCATCGCCCAGGGAAACCGAATGTCCAAGCGCGTCTGAAGCAAGCGGCCCATCACTGACGAGCTTCGCGACCGGGACCCAGTTCGTCTCCCCGGTCGGGCCATCTTCGTCTGTGACTTCGAACTGCTCGTACAGCCAGATCCGTCCTGCGTTCGCGCCGGCATCATCGGCAAACGGTTCAGCAATCACCATTTGGTCGCCGCGGTGGTCAAGATCCCAACCGAACATGCTGCCGGAGGTGGGATCGATGGGCATGATGATTTCCTCCGGCTCGAAGAAGCCGGTCGCCGGGTTGTACATGAATCGATGCACGAGACCGGCCTGTCCCTCGTCGGAGTTAAGCGACTGCAACGGTGCCCCGATGAACAGGTTTCCGTCGAAATTCAGCGAGATCGCCTTTCCGAACATCGGATTGTCCGAGACCCCTCGAAACAACGGTATTCCGGGATCCACGATCTGTTGGTACGGATTCCAAACGCCGCCTACGAGGTTGTACAGATACACATTGCCGACCGATCCGGCTTCGCCGGGAGCCCCCACAGCCAACCAGTTGCTACCGAGCAGATCGAGTTCCTGACCGAACAACTGACTCGGCGTCCCGCCTCCACCTTCGCCCTCGCCTCGGGCGTCGGGCACGATGGTCATCACCTGCCAATTTCCACCAAGCAATGCATAGGTATGCACGGCTCCGTTGGAACCGGAGCCCGGACTGCCCACAGCCACACGCTCGTTGTTGCGGTTCAGATCGACCGTGGCGCCGAATGTCTCGTCCATGGAATCGGGGTTCATGAACGAGTGGATCAGAGACCAGATCCCCGACCCGTCACGATCGAACAGCATGACATGCTCGAACTTCGTATCGGCCCCGACACCGATGACCGCCCAGTCCTGATCGATCGCGACCGATGTGATCAAACCTGCAGAAATCTTCTCCTCCTGCATGACGGTCCAGTTCGAACCGAACCTCCGCAAGAATGAGATGGTGCCGGGCCTGCTCGCGGCAACGGCCCAGTTTCCGTCGTGGGCAACCTTGTATCCGAAGTTTGCACCATCAACGGGCGATGGCGGAGCCAGAGTGATGTCGGCAAAAAGCGTCGGTACGACCGGAGCCTCCGGAATCTGCTGCCAACCGTCGGCTGAATCGTAGATGTAGACCGCGCGAATAGAAGTCTCGCCCTTGAAGCTCGGTGCGCCCACGGCAATGCGATCGCCGTCCATGGACACGGCGTGCCCGAACTCCGCGTTGAGTTGACCATCGATGGCCTTGATTCGTGCAGTTCGTTCCCAGCCGGACTTCAATCGTTCGTGGATCGCGACTGCGCCCGCTTCGGAACCGCTCTCTGCATCGCCCGGCATTCCGGCGACGAGCACCCCTCCGGTGATGTCGATGCTGGTGCCCATTCGCTGGGAGCCGACTTCCTGCGGCGTCAGTTCCTGCTCGTGCAACCAGAACGAACCATCATCGAGAAAAAGATGTACGGATCCGTTTCTGGGATGGGTCGCGTCCAATGCCTTGCCGGGCCGGCCCACTGCCAGCCTTGTGCCATCCAGCGCAACGCTGTAGCCGAACTGCTCCGTCTCGTCGGAGGAGGCGTCAGGAGCCGACAGTTCGGCTTCCTGCTGGTAGTAGTCGCCATCCTTCCTGAAGACCCAGGCACGCCCGCCATCTTCACTCGAAGCTTCGATGCTCGGGCCACCGACGGCAAGAATGCTTCCCTCGAGATCGATGCTCCAGCCGAACATGCGATCGAGACTCTGCTGATCGGGTGCGGCCGTCTGCAGCATGAAGGAGGATCCATTGACACCCAATCGCCAGATCGATGCGCGACCATGATTCCCATCTGCTGAACCATCGTCGTACCCAGGCTCTCCGACGGCCAGAAAGTTCCCGTCGAGCGAAAGCGAGTGTCCAAACCGGTCCGCATCGTCGAGACTGTCCGACGAAAGGACACCATCGAATTCCCAGCCCGACGGTCCGTTGACGTAGATGTAGACGACACCGGTACCACCGTTTCCATTGGCCTCGTTGGGACTGCCGATGACGATCCGACTGGCATCCATATCGACCGACGTCCCGAACGACCACGATGCCGAACTCTCGGCGAAGGCCTGCAGATACTCCCAATCACCATCAATGAACTGATAGAGGTTCGCTTCGCCCTGACCGTCCCCACGACCGGTGTCGCGAGGCGAACCGACCAGCAGCAGGTCATCGAACACCGCTGTGCACTGACCAAAGGCGTAATAGGAGGATCCGGATCCGGGATCAACCCGCCATGAACCGTCCTCGAGGACATCGGCCGGCGCAGACGACGGCCACACGACCAGAACGGCCACGGCGCACGCCACCATCCAGCATGCATTGCATTTCAGTGCCACAAGGGCATCTCCCCTCCCTCGTTCTAGGCCGAGCGCAGGCTCACGAGGGCACTTTCAGTGTGCGTGCAGAGGCCCTCAGGTGCAAGCAAAAACGACCTATCCACACCGAACAGCTCTTTAGAGTCTTGGAATCGGGGTGAGTGGGCTCATTCCGAAGGCCGCAGCAGGACACGCATCCGCTCGGCGATCGGACTCAACGGGGATGGCAGCGTGCCAGGATCAGTCCAGATCAGGTCCGAATACTCATCGGTGCCCGGCTCGAGCCCCTCCCCTTCGGCCTGGATTTCGTACACCACTTCCCAACTCCAGGAGGCGTCGTCGAGCAGCATCGCCCGAGCGATCGGAGCTCCGGCGGGGCTGCATCCGGTCTCCTCCTTCAGTTCGTCGAGGATCACCTGCGCGGGATCCCGCCCCGGTTCCACGCCGCCGGCGGGAGCGAACTCCCACTCCCCCGGATAGTGATGGACCCAGGACGCCCGGCGCCCCAGCAGCACCTTGCCTCCGTGTCGGACGAGTCCCTTCACACCGAGCGTGCGGACACCGCAGTCGAACTGAGCGTCCTGCACGGCCACGTAGCGATAGGAGCTTTCGGCCAGATGGATCGTCACGCCGCCATGCCCGTTGCGATGCACACCGAGCACGTGCAGGACGCGCCCGTCGAACAGCGCCGGATTGGCCTGCTGCAGACGATGCCAGCGATCGTCGACCTCGACCGGATCGATGCCCTCGGGAACGAACGGCTCATCGATGACCGACAACACCGGCGGCCGGCGCAGGAGGATGCATCGTTGCCCGTCGCCTGTCACCGGATCAACCGAACTCGATGCCCTGGGCCAGCGGAAGATCGTCGCCCCAGTTGATCGTGCAGGTCTGCCGACGCATGTAGAACTTCCATGAATCGGAACCCGATTCGCGTCCACCTCCGGTGTCCTTCTCGCCGCCGAAGGCTCCGCCGATCTCGGCACCGCTGGTGCCGATGTTCACGTTGGCGATGCCGCAGTCGGATCCGGCATGGGAGAGGAACCGTTCCGCCGTGCGGACCGAGTCGGTGAAGATTGCGCTGGAAAGCCCCTGATCGACCGAGTTCTGCTGTTCGATGGCATCCTCGAGATCCTCGTACTCGTAGATGTACAGAAGCGGAGCGAAGGTCTCGTCCCGGGCGATGGCCGGATCCGCACCCTTGGGAACCCGCACGATGGTCGGAGCCACGAAGTGCCCGGGAGCGTCGGCATGGGCATCGATGGCCTCGACGCCGCCGGCGATCACGGTGCATCCCTGATCGACCGCAGCGATCACGGCATTCCGCATCGCATCGACCGCGTGCTGTCCGATGAGCGGACCCACCAGCGTGCCGGAATCCATCGGATCGCCGATGGGCACGGACTCGTAGGC
>DEYK01000024.1 GCA_002364485.1 Phycisphaerales bacterium UBA3160 | reverse complement strand
CTGGTCGTGTCCATCGCAGTCGTCGCGGGAGCCGGCTACCTGCTCTTCGTGTGGCTGAGGCAGGTGAGCCCGACTCTGGGCGTGGTGCTGACCTGGGTGGGGCCGATTCCACTGGTGCTCGCAGTGGGCTGGTCGACCTTGTTCCTGATGGACCTGTTCGAGAAGACGACCGGCATATCGCTGCGAACGAGGTCTTCCCGAACGTCCGGCTGAGGGTGCGTCGCTCACTCGCCGGCGATGACGGCGCTACTTCCTCAATCTGAACGACTTGTCCTTGGAGTCCGCCTTGTGGTGGTTCCAGTCCCACAGCAGGATCCTGCCGATGATCAACAGCCCCAGAAGCGGCAAGGGGTAGGAGAGGTACCATGCGCTCTTGTTGGGCCAGTCCAGCATTTGCGCGAGCAATTGCACCATGCACAGGATGCCGAGGCAGACAAGCAGCAGGTTCCACAGTGCCTTGGGTTTCATGTCAATCAAGCCTCTGCTGAAACACGGCGAAGGGGATCGAACCCTCGACCTTAAGCTTGGGAAGCTGACGCTGGGTTGTCCGCGGCCGGCGCCGATCAGTGGATCGGCATGCCGGTGGAGACGCGTTCGCCGTTCTCGTCCTCGATCTCGATCCACAGCGCGGTGCGGCTGGTCATCACGTCGGGGAACGTCGCGTCGCCGTGCCAGTGATCGCCGTGGGCGTCGGCCTTGCTCTTGACCGACCCTTCGCCCGATCTGGAACCGATCCACAGTCGGATGGTGTCCGGAACCGGGCCGCTGACGTGGTCGATGTTCACGGTCAGCGTGGCGTTGGGCTGCTTCAGACCCACGGTGGAGATCTCGAGCGTGCTTCCGCCCACGTCCACGTTGCCGAGCTTCTCGGTGGGGACCTCGTCCGGGTCGGTGAAGTGCACCGGTTCGCCGAACTTCGACTCGTCGACGAGGTTCATGTCCACCTTCTCCTCGATCGTCTCCTTGGTCTGCTCTGGTTCCTTCTTGTCGCAGCCGGTGAGGGGAACGAGGCAGGCGAAGGTGCCGATCAGAAGCGTTCGTGCGAGGTCGTGCATGGTGGATGGTTCCTTGGTCTGGTGACTGAAATGCCGGTTCATCTTACGAGGTTTCAGTCGCAACTGCAGCGTCGCGTGCATCGGCGTCGCGGCCCGCTCCGAAGACCAGCGAGTAGCCGGCGGGAACGACGAGCAGGTTGAGGATCGTCGAGGAGAGCAGGCCGCCGAGGGTGACGATGGCCAGTGGAGCAAGCAGTTCGCTGCCGGGCTGCCCGGCGGCCAGGGCCAGCGGCAGCAGTCCGAGGGCCGCGGAGATCGCAGTCATCAGGATCGGCACCAGGCGCTCCATCGAGCCGCGCAGGACCGCTTCGCCCAACGGGATGCCTTCGCGTTCGATCAGATGGTTGTAGTGGTTGATCAGGAGGATGCCGTTGCGGATCGAGATGCCGAACAGGGTGATGAATCCGACCATGCTCGCGATCGAGATCACCGGAGCGACGTAGCCGCCGCCGAATCCGACGAGGCCGAACAGGTTGTCCCACGCGCCGCCACCTTCGGTGATGAAGATCGCCGCGATGCCTCCGATGAGTGCAAGCGGAAGATTCACCATGACGAGCAGGGCGGCCCGCATCGATCCGGTGGAGATCTGCAGCAGCATCAGCATGAGGAGGGCGACCACGAGTCCGGTCAGGAGGATCGTCCTCGTCGCCGACTGCTGGGCTTCGAACTGTCCGCCGTAGGAGACGGTGAAGCCGGCCCGCTGCACGATCGGGTCGACCCGCTCCTGGACGAGCCCGACGAGATCCCCGAGGTTGGTGTCTTCGCCGATGTTCAGCGACACGACCGCCTTGCGCTGGGCGTTCTCGCGTGCGATGAGGTTGCTCGATCGCTCCGGCCCGATGTCGGCGACGTCGCGGAGGCGGACGATGGCGCCGTCGCGCCCATGCAGCAGCAGATTGCGCACCTGTTCGATGGTCTCGCGCTGCGAGGGATCGAGCTGGACCACGAGATCGTACTGACGCACGCCCTGGTTGATCCGATCGACGACCTCGCCGTAGATCGCCTCGCGCACCTGCTCGGCGGCGTCGGCCGGACTGAGCCCGGCGGCGGCGAGTTCGGGAAGCCGGTAGCGGATGGGCAGCGACGTGATCAGGACCTCCCGGTTGGCGTTCACCTCGCGGGCGCCGGGAACCGTTCGCAGTTCGGTTTCGATCTCCTTGGCCGTGCGCCGGAGTTCATCCAGATCGTCGCCGAAGATGTTGATCGCGATCGCCGCGGGCGTGCCCGACAGCAGATGGCTCAGGCGGTGTTCGATGGGCTGGCCGACCATGGTCGTGATGCCGGGAATGGCCTCGAGCACGACGTCGATCTCCCTGCGCACCTCCTGCTGGACGCCCTCTGGAGTCATGGTGACCTCGATCTCCGAACTGCTCACCGGCTCGGCATGTTCGTCGCGTTCGGCCCGTCCGGTCCGACGCGAGACGTTGCGCACGCCGTCGATCTCGGCCAGTCGTCGCTCGACCTGCGTCGCCAGCCGGTTGCTCTCGACCAGGGAGGTGCCGGGAGGCGCCATCAGGAAGACGGTGAACGTGCCCTCGTTGAACGTCGGAAGGAAGGAGGTGCCGAACGTGCCCGCCAGAAGCAGGGCCGCGACCGTCACCGCGGCGGCGCCGGACAGCACCCATGCCCGCGCGTTCAGCGCCCAGCGGAGCATCGGTTCGTAGATCCGCTTCAGATGTCGGACGAGCCACGAGTCGTCGCCGTGTCCGCCGCCGAGGCGTCGCTTCATGAGGATCCGGCACAGCGCCGGCGTCAGGGTGAGCGCGACCAGGAGCGATGCCAGGATCGAGATCATGTACGTCAGTGCGAGCGGCCGGAAGAACCGTCCTTCGAGTCCCTGCAGGAAGAGCAGGGGCACGAACACCATGACGATGATGACCGTGGCGAAGACCATGGCGGGCCGGATCTCGTTGCTGGCGTCGAAGACGACGTCGACCAGTCGACGGCGGTTCGCTTCGGACATCGCGAGATTCTGCCTGAGCCTGCGGTGCACGTTCTCGACGTCGATGATCGCGTCGTCGACCAGCACGCCGATGGCCACGGCGAGTCCGCCCAGCACCATCACGTTCAGTCCCATGTCCATCGCGTCCATCGCGAGCAGGGTGACCGCGAGCGACACCGGGATCGCGGTCAACGTGATGATGGTCGCGCGGATGTTCATCAGGAACAGGATCAGCACGATCGCCACGATGACGACCGCCTCGACCAGCACCGAGGTCACGTTGCCCACGGCACGATCGATGAAGTGCGACTGCCGGAAGACGTCGCGATTGAGGGCCATGCCCTGCGGCAGGGTGGGTTCGATCTGTGTGAACAGTTCGTCGAGTCGTTCGGTCAGTGCGAGCGTGTTGGTTCCCGGCGACTTCTGGACGGAGATGATCACCGCCGGGCGTCCGGATTCGGACGCCTCGCCGCGCTTGAGGGCCGGACCGAGCCGCACGTCGGCGACCTGACCGATGGTCACCGGTACGCCGTCTTCGAACGTGATGATGGTGTCGGCGATGTCCTCGGGGCCGGTGACGCGGCTCTGCTGCCGGATGGGAACCTCGAAGTGATCGACGTTCGGGAGGAACCCGGCGCTCGCCGTGCTGTGCGCGCCTCCGGCGGCCTCGACCACGTCGGAGATGGTCAGGTCATGCAGGCGAAGCCGGTCCTGGTCGACGTTCACCTGGTATTCGGGCAGTTCGCCGCCGATCGCCACCGCCTGGGCGATGCCGGGAACGGCGAGGATCCTCGTACGGAGATCGAACTCCGCGTACGAGCGAAGCTCCATGGGAGTCGCTTCGCCCGAAGGCGAGGAGAGGGCGATCAGCATGATCTCGCCCGCGATCGAGGTGATGGGGGTGATGAACGGTTCCACGTCCTCGGGCATCTGTTCGCGCACGGTGGCCATGCGTTCGGCCACGAGCTGCCGGGCGTCGTACAGATCGGCGCCCCATTCGAGATCCACCCAGATGATCGACAGGCCGATGGCGCTTGCGCTGCGCACGCGCCGCACGCCGGTCATGCCGTTGACGGCCGACTCGATGGGGAAGGTCACGTACTGTTCGACCTCGTCGGCGGCGAGTCCGCCGGCTTCCGTCATCACGACGACGGTGGGGGCGTTGAGTTCCGGGAACACGTCCACGCTCATGCCCGGCAGCCGCAGCGCCGCGTATCCCGTCAGGAGGACGGCCGCCAGCACCACCAGCGATGCGTGTCGAAGCGAGAATCCGATGAGTGCCTTGAGCATGACTCAGTGCTCTCCCTCGTGGTAGGTGCCGTCGGCGTGGAAGTGTCCGCCCTTCTGGATGGTGCCGCTGGTGGCGAGCATCAGCTGGAAGCCGCCGTCGAGCACGATCTGGTCGCCTTCGCCGACTCCGCTGAGCACCTCGACCCATCGATCGTCGTCCATGCCCAGATCCGCTTCGAGGCGGATCACCTCGTTCGCGTTGTCCGGGGCGCGGCGGAAGATGATCGGGATCAGTCCGTCGCGCTGCACGGCGGCGAGCGGGATCGCCAGCTCCGTCGCACCGGAATCGCCGGTGACGATCTCCAGCTGCGCCGAGACGCCGGGGCGGGCCCAGGTCGCGAGTGCATCGGGAGTGACGAAGAGATCGATGGTTCGCGTGTCCGCATCGCCAGACGGTCCGACCAGCAGCGTGCCCTGCATGGTGCTGTCCATCGGAATCGCGGTGCCGGACCTGGTTGGTGTCGGGGGTACGATCGTCGCGGCGAGTCCGTCCTTCAGGACACCGAGATCGCTCTGGAGTCCGGAGGCCCGGAATCGGAGCCGCTCGGGCTGCACGACGACGACCACGTTCGATCCCGCATCCGCCCAGGTGCCGTTGTTCAGATCGATCGTCTCCACGATTCCGGGGGCCGCGGCCCGCACTTCGATCTCCGTCATCGTCAGCCAGACCGGAGGAACGGTCGGAATCGTCGTGTCGATCGCCAGCAGCTCGTCGGGGTCCATTCCCGTCACGGAGGCTGCCGCCTCGATCGCCAGTTCGTAGTGCGCCTTGGCCGCTTCGAGGCCGGATCGGTTCTGGTTCTGCAGCACCTGGTGATCGGTCGCCTCCTCCCTCAGTTCCGCCAGATCGGCCTGCGCCTGGGCCAGGTTGGAACGAGCCAGCGTCAGCTCCCGCGCCGATGTGCTCTCGGGTTCCGGTGCCGCCTCCAGCATCGCGATGCGTTCGGACCAGATCACGATCTTCTCGAGCAGGCTGTCCTCCTTGAGCTTGTGCACGAGATACATGTCCTCGTGGGCGAGGAGCTGTGCACGCAGCTGCACGACGGTCAGTTCGGCCTGGGCGATCTCCTTCTGGAGCTCCCGCCAGGCGGGCGAGTCGAGTCGATAGAGCGGCGTGCCCTCGTCGACCGACTGGAACTGCTCGACGAGCAGTTCGATGCGGCCCGGCAGCATCGTGCGGTATTCGCGCGTCGCCGTCGGCAGGTACTCGAACCGACCGGGAACCCGAAGGGTGTCCCGGATCCGCCGGCGTTCGACCGTGGCGAAGGTGATTCCGAGATTCGACCGGACCGCGGACGGTATGGCCACCCGATTGGTGGGCGGCGCCTCGTACGCGTCGGAGGCTGCGGCTTCGCTCGAGGCGTCCTCGCTGCAGCCTGTGTTGAACGACGCAAGGAGAAGTGCTCCTGCAACGAATGCGGCATGTCGTGCGGATCTGTTCATCTGGTGCCTCTCGCCACGGATGTTCCGGGGTTCGATTGAGGTTGTCCGGTTTCCTGGGATTCGACGTGTCATGGTACCTGACGCGATCCGGAACCGGCGGGGCCGGTCGCATCCCGCACCGCTTCCGCCGTAGGGCCCGGAATGGGGTCGTCGCGGCTTTCCACGAGATCGTCGATTATCTGGAAGCGGTGGTTTCCGATGCGGGTTCATCGGCCGTCGGCTTGGTCTCGACCACCTGGGCCGGCTGTCCGGCGTCGGGTGCGCTGACCGAGCGGGCCATCCGTTCCGGCGTCGGAAGCTTCACCTTGCTGGCCATGCCCAGCAGGGACATCAGACGGATGGTGATCCAACTGGCGTCGAACTGCCACCAGGCGAGCCCGTGTCGGGCCGAGGTGGGAAACGCGTGGTGGTTGTTGTGCCAGCCCTCGCCGAGCGCCAGTACGCCGACCAGCACGTTGTTGCGGCTGTGGTCGTGGCTGTCGTAGGGCTGCGCGCCCCAGATGTGGCAGACCGAGTTCACTGACCATGTCACGTGATGCTCGAAGAACACCCGGACGAGTCCGCCCCAGAGCAGTCCGGTCAGGGCTCCGAGCCAGGTGCCGCTGATGACGCCGCCGAGGACGGCGGGAATCGCCATGCTCAGGGTGACCCACAGCGGGAACAGCCGGGAGATCGCACGCAGGTCCGGATCGGCCATCAGGTCGGGAACGTATCGCTGCTCGTCCGGGCTCTCGATCTTGAAGAGCCATCCGAAATGGGAGTAGATGAATCGCTTGATGCGGCTCTCGCTGCCCACGTGCGGCGAATGAGGATCATGTTCGCAATCGCTGTGCTGATGATGCTGACGGTGCACTGCGCACCACCAGAAGAGATCGCCCTGGACGGCCATCGATCCGGCCACGCCGAGAAGGATCTTCATCCAGCGGGGGCAGTCGAACGACTTGTGGGTGAAGTACCGGTGGAATCCGACGGTGATGCCGAGGCCGCAGAAGAGGTACATGCCGAAGAAGATCGACAGATCCAGTACCCCGAAACCACGCCCCCAGGCCAGCCACATCACGGTCGCCAGAGCCAGAGGAGGCAGCACGACCGAGATCAGCACGATCATGCGGGCGCCATGGCGGGCGGGCGTGAGCTCGCTGGAAGGAAGGGTGGTCATGATGGAGAGAACTCCCGGGGTCGAGATCGTGACCGCCGGTGTCGTCCGTGGCCTGCGAGGCCAAAGTGTAGCACCAACCGTAGCCGAGGAGCCCGATTTGTCGTCGATCACGGGGACGGGGACGGGGGCGAGTGGAGCGTCAACCCCGTCAGATCGGCTCGGGCCGGGCGGATGAAGCCGACCAGCAGTCCGGTGAGGACGCAGGAGGTGATTCCGAAGCAGGCGATCAGCAGGACGTTGACGTCCGTCCAGGTTCCGATGATGAAGTTCACGATCGCACTGATCGCCAGTCCGGAGATGGCTGCGGCGGTGCCGGGGCGCCGCGTGAAGATGCCCAGGATGAACAGGCCGCAGAGTCCGCTTGCGAACAGCCCGAGGATCTTGAACCACAGATCGAGCACGCTCTTGATGTCGAGCGATGCGATCAGGATCGCCGCCCCCGTGCCGCAGACGCCGAACACCACCGTGGTCCAGCGGGCGACCCGCAGCGCCTGACGGTCGTCGATGTCGGGTCGGAATCGCCGATGGAAGTCCGTGGTCCAGGCCGTCGAGACCGAGTTCATGCTCGAGTCGATGCTGCTCATGGCCGCGGCGAAGATGGCGGCGATGATGAGCCCCGCCACGCCGGTGGGAAGTTCGGTGACGATGAACCACGGCAGGATCTGATCGACTGCGCCCAGCGGAACCATCTCCTGCGGATTCGCCCGGTACCACGCCCACAGCAGGGTGCCGAGTCCGAAGAAGACGATGCCGGACGGAATCGACAGCAGGGCTCCGGTCCAGATGGCGAATCGCGCCGAACGTTCGTCGGGTGTGGTCAGGTAGCGCTGGATGACCGCCTGATCGGATGTGTATGGAATGATGTTGTTGAAGAGTGCGCCGAGGATCACGACGGCCAGGACCGGCTGCGTCCAGTCGAAGCCGGTGTTCACCATCGTCAGCTTTCCCCGTTCCGATGCGGATTCGATCGCGGCGGCGAGGCCTCCGGGAATTCCATCGATCATGATCCAGCCGGCCAGCAGGGCGCCGCCCATCAGAATGACCGCCTGCAGCACATCCGACCAGATCACCACCTCGATGCCGCCGAGCACGGTGTAGATGATCGCCAGCAGGCCCATCAGGGCGATGCAGAGGATGACGTCGATTCCCGTCACGGCCGACAACGCAAGCGCCGGAAGGAAGACCACGACCGCCACGCGTCCCAACTGGGCGAGGATGAACTGTCCGCTGCCGAGCAGGCGGACCGAAAGTCCGAAGCGGCGTTCGAGGTATTCGTATGCGGTCGTGAGTCCGAGTCGCCGGTAGAACGGCAGGAAGACGTAGATGATGATCGGTGCAAGCACGATCACCCCGAGATTCATGATGAAGAACACCCAGTCGGACTGGTAGGCCTTCGCAGGAATGGCCATGAAGGTGATCGCGCTCAGGCCGGTCGCGAAGATCGAGATGCCCGCCGCCCACCAGGGAATGCGCTGTCCGGCCAGGAAGAAGTCGTCGGTGCCCTGTTCGCGGCCGGTGAAGTAGAACCCCATCGCGACCAGAGCCAGCAGGTAGATCGCGATCACGATCCAGTCCAGCGAGGCGAGCTGCCCGTTGGGAAGAATCGGTCGAAGCATGATCAGTCGTCCGGCGTCGCCGTCCGGACCGTGGATTCCGGCCGGTACGATCGTTCCACCGGCGAAGGGTACGGTCGGGGTGCCGGCCGCCGGCCAGCCGGGGACATCGGATCGCATGGGGTCGTCGGATGCGGTGTCGGAACCCACGGTTCCATGCCTCCACGTGTCGGTGATCGGCGAGTACACCAGCAGTTCATCGGATCCGGTCAGGACGACCAGTCCGTCGTGGCCGGCTGGAAACGCCGGTGACGGGGCCGCGGAGATCGGCTGCGGCAGATCCGCCAGTCGCTCCCAGTCATCGGTCTCGGGAGTCCATGCCCAGACATCGGATCGGGACATGCTTCGTCCCGCGTCGAGTCCACTCCCTCCGATGAGCAGCAGCCTCGTTCCGTCGGTCGCGGCGACGGCGTGATGCCGTCCACCATCGGGAAGCGGTGTCCGTTCGATCCACGCGTGCGGCGAGGCGCCGAGATCCAGGGTCCACAGCCGGTCGGATGCCGTGTTCGATTCGGGTGCGTTCCTGCCTCCGGCGATGCAGACCATGTCGCCGAGCAGCACACCGGCCGCTTCGGCGCAGCCGTCGGGGAGATCCGGCAGCGATTCGTATTCGAGTCGGCCATCGACATGACGGAGCAGAAACACCTCGTCGTGATGCCTGATGCCGTCGCTTCCGCCGGCGACGACGATTCCATGTTTCGGATGCGTCAGGCTCACCGCTCGGGCGGTCGGTCTGGGCAGGCCGTTGGAAGGCGTCTGCCATGTCCCGCCTTCGAGATCGAAGACCCGGGCCGTATCGCTCCATGTCGTGTCCGCTCCGTCCGTCCGCATGCCTCCGGCGACGATCAGATGGCTGCCGCTGCGTCCGGCGATCGGAGCGTGGAGTTCCGCGGTCTGCGGCCAGGCGCCCAGATCGTCGATCTCGACGACGGGGGCGCTGCCAGGAAGGGCGGCCGCGAGCAGGCAGGTGGCGAGGAGGGGACACATGCTGCCTCGTAGTCTATAGAGTGCCGGGGACGAGGCGTCTTCTCACCGCTGGCCGTGCATGCGAGTCCGCAGTCGTGACTCCGAGCATGCCGTCGATCTCGATACGAAGCTTCAGCACCGAAGCGGTCGGGATGGGACTGCCCCAGCCCGCGAGTACGCTGATCATGCAGGTTTCATTCATCATCAGGTGTTCTCCGCGCGTGTGT
The DNA here is from genome assembly GCA_002364485.1 of Phycisphaerales bacterium UBA3160. Taxonomy (GTDB): domain Bacteria; phylum Planctomycetota; class Phycisphaerae; order Phycisphaerales; family SM1A02; genus UBA854. Next base: position 3,432 of record DEYK01000024.1, on the reverse strand, counting down.
CCTTCGATGCCTCGGTCGCATGCTCATGCTCGAGGAATTCGAAGAGCGGCAGGAGGTCGTCCGCGATGACGCGGGTCAGGCCGGTGGCGTACCCCATGAGTGTGGGGAACGACCGGTAGTTGGCTGCGCTTGAGGAGACGACGACCAGGCCGCCCTTGAACTCGATCGCATAGTCGGTGCCGTGCTGCATGAGGTAGTCGATCGTCTTCTGGCTGATCCGGTCGTAGGCCGATTTCGGATCGGTGCCCTTCACGGTCCACTGCTTGTTGAACTCGTTCAGTTCGAACTTGATCGACTGCATGCCGCCGGGCAGGTCGATCGCGTCGGTCATGTGATGGGGGTGGATGACGACGTGCCCGCACTCGGTGCCCCCGTCGAAGATGAGGAAGGTCCGGCACTTCGGCTGATCGTTGTTGAAGCTGTTCTTCGTATTCTTCCGTTTCTCGTTCGCGTGGGTGGCCAGGTGGATGCATGCGCCACGACCATCGACCCTTCGAGTCATGAACGAGCTCTTGATGCCGAGCTTCCAGTAGGTGCTGAAGTGCTTGAGCTCCTCGGCATGCGAGACCTTCGAGTGCAGTGCCGACTTTCCATGGCGAGCGTATGTCCAGCCGCGGGCGTTCGCCCATCGCTGCATCTTCAACCGCTGGCGCTGCATTCCGAGGCCGACGGCATAGCCCAGGAGAAGTCCCAGTGGAATGCCGAGCACGATGTCGATCGCCGACGGCCAGTGCGCGTTCCCATTCGTCTGCGATGCCCATATCGCCATGACGAGGAACGGACCGATCACCACGCCGACCACTGCGTGCGGTATCAGCTGCGCATGGAATCCCCGCTGCTGGGCCCATTGGCCTTCGAGATGTCCGTCAGCTGCCAAAGTCGACCTTCACCGCTTCGCGGGCCGAGTCGTCGGCCTTGAAGAACTCGAACTCGCCGTCCTTGAATCCGCCCATGCCGGCGATGATGCTGCTGGGGAACATCTGGACGCCGTTTGAGAAGTCGCGGACGTTGGCGTTGTAGAAGCGGCGGGCTCTGGCGATGCGGGTCTCGGTTTCACCGAGTTCGGTCTGCAGCTGCAGGAAGTTCTGGTTGGCCTTCAGATCGGGATAGGCTTCGAACGTCGCCACGAGTCCACCGGCGGCCTTGCCCAGCTGGTCCTCGACCTTCGCGCGTTCGGCCGGTCCCTTGTCCTTGTCGGCCACGGCCTGGTTGCGAAGGTTGGTGACCTCCTCGAGCACGCTCTTCTCGTGCGTCGCGTAGCCCTTGACGGTTTCGATCAGATTCGGGATCAGATCGTGCCGGCGCTGCAGTTCGGTGTCGATGTCCGACCACGATTCCTTGCAGGATTGGCGAAGCCGGACCAGCTTGTTGTACATCGCGATCACGATGATGATCAGCAGGACGATCGCGGCGCCGATGATGATCGCCACCGTAGCTCCGCCGGACAAGGCGACGAGTGCTTGCATGTTCATGTGTACCCCTCCCAGTGGTTTGACTGAATATACAGTGAATGGTTCTACTTCGTCGTTCGCGTGAAGCGATGAACGCGTCCGTGGGCGTTCCAGTCCTGGACGTAGATGTTGCCGGCCGCATCGAAGCCCACGCCGTGCGGAGCGGTGGTCACGCCCGGCTTCCAGTCGGTCGGAGGAACGCCGTTGTTGGACCACTGGGAACGATCGGGGTTGTCGCCGAGATGTCCGCGGACGTCGTAGTCGCCGTCGAGGATGGTCACGCGGCCTTCGAGTTCGGCGATGGCGGCCACCCGCTGTCCGTCCGGGCCGTCCCAGAAGGCGATGCCGCAGGGACGACGCAGGTCGGTGACGGGGATGTCGACGTGTTCGCCGTCGAGGGTGAAGCGTTGCAGCCGACGGTTCTCCCGATCGCACACCACGAGCATCGGCTGGTCACCGGCGGTGTCGATGGTCATGCCGTGGCAGGTCACGAACTGGCCGGGCCCGGCGCCGCGTCCGCCGAAGCTGGATCGGTACTTCAGGTCGGGTCCGAAGATATGGATCCAGTTGCGGCCGTATCCGTCGGCCACGTAGATGCGTCCGTCGGGGGCGACGGCGATGGCGGTGGGGTTGTACGCGTCGGGGTTGTCGTCGTAGTGGCCCGATTCCATCGGGACGCCGAGGGTCCAGACGTGCGTGCCGTCCATGCGCAGCTTCACCGCCTGCTTGCCGGGAAGGTGGGCCGCGTACACGTAGGGGGTGCCGTCCTCGATGCGAAGCTGCATGCCGTGGATGCCCGGGAACCGTTCGGCCATCGTGTCGACGTGGTTGCCGTCGTGGTCGTGGACCATGATGGAGTTGCCGGTGTCGGTGTTGTAGAGCACTCGGCCGTCGGGATCCACCAGCACGCCGCCGTGGGTGTTGCCGATGGCGAGATCCGGATGCTGTCCCCAGTCCGGGGCGGGCACCCAGGTCACGTCGTCGATGACGACCGGAGTGGTGTCCATCGGCGCAGACGCCGTGGGAGCGTCGTCGGAGTCGTGGAATCCAAGCAGCACGGGAAGCGCGAGCAGGGCGGTCGCGGCACGGAATCGATTGATGCGGTTGGTGTTCATGCCCGACAGCATACGCTCAGATCGCATGCCGGTCTCAGGAGCACTGGCCCCATGCGCTGATCACGGACAGCAGGTCGCTCACATCGACCGAGCCGCTGTCGTCGACGTCTCCGGAGCAGGGCTCGCCCTCGTCGCACGGGCCCCATTGGGAGATGACGCTCAGCAGGTCCGTCACATCGACGACACCGTCATCGTTGCTGTCCCCATCGCATGATTCATTGCAGTCGGCGGTTCCGTCGCCGTCGGAGTCGGTGTCGGGCGTTCCGCAGCCGCAGATGCCGGGTGTGATCTTGTCGGGATCGTCGGGGCAGCCGTCGATGCAGTCGAAGAAGCCGTCCCCGTCGGAGTCGACGTCGGGCGTTCCGCAGCCGCAGCTGCCGGGTTCGATCTTGTTCGGGTCGTCGGGGCAGCCGTCGAGGCAATCGGGCAGTCCGTCGAAGTCCGAGTCGTTGTCGGGCGTGCCGCAGCCGCAGATGCCCGGCTCGATCTTGTCCGGGTCGTCGGGGCAGCCGTCGTTGCAGTCGAAGGTCAGATCGCCGTCGCTGTCGCAGACCTCGGAGATGCAGTTGTCGATGTTCACGAACGATCCGAAGATCTGCTGCAGCGAGTTGCCGCAGACGGTGGAGTACTGCACCGTCGGATTGCTGCTTCCGTTGCAGTACATGGCGCCGCCGCTGGAAGCCTGGTTTCCGGTGATGCCGCAGTCGTCGACGATCGGCGAGGAGTTCCAGAGGTGGATCGCACCGCTGAAGTTGATCGCGGAGTTGCCCGTGAAGGTGCTGCTCTGGATGACGACGTTGCTGCTGTCGTCAACGTACATGGCGCCTCCGGTGCGGGCGGCATCATTCTGCTCGAAGAGACAGGAG
>DEYK01000054.1:91098-157511 GCA_002364485.1 Phycisphaerales bacterium UBA3160 | reverse complement strand
GTCGGCGTCCTCGTAGCAGCAGGCACCTTCGGGATCGGGCTGGACGCAGTCGACCTGAGGATCGGTGCAGAGAACGCCCGGTCCGTACCAGAGGCCTCCGACATCCTGACATTTCTGATCAGTGATCTCGGCGCAGGTCAGCGTTCCATTCTTGTCGAAGCAGCAGGCGCCTTCTTCGGGAAGCGGATCGCATTCCACGAAGGGATCTGAGCAGGTTGTTCCGTCGCCGTAGTAGTAGCCGTTGGATCCGGCGCAGTCCGATGCGGTGAGAACGAAGCAGGCCAGCGTGCCGTCGGCCTGGGGAACGCAGCATGCTCCGTCGGCATTGAGCGGATCGCATTCCACGAAGGGATCTGAGCAGGTCGTTCCGTCACCGTAGTAGTAGCCGTTGGATCCGGCACAGTCCGATGCGACGAGAACGAGGCACGCCAGCGTGCCGTCGGCCTGCGGGACGCAGCATGCTCCCTCGGTCTGAATCGGGTCGCATTCCACGAATGGATCGGTGCAGTCGGTTCCGTCGCCGTAGTAGTAGCCGTTGTAGTCCGTACAGACATGTTCGGTGAGCACGTCGCAGACGAGCAGATTGTCGGCATTCTCGTAGCAGCAGGCTCCGGTCTGGATCGTGTTCGAGCTCGCCATGGCTGCGGCACCGCCGAGGAGGGCGGTGATGCAGGCGAAGACGTTCGTGAGGTTGTTTTTCTTGTTGTCTCTCATGGGGGGTATCTCTCGATTGGGCAGGCGTTCCTGCAGGTGTCCAGAGTGAACACCGCAACGCCTTGCGTCACCATGCATCTGCTCGAGGTGGAGATATCTCACACTTGAAATCCGCTATTTCTCAAAGTGATGAACCGAACCCTCCCAGGGCCGTGAAATGGGGGGTATTCACCTGAAGAGCAGCTGGTCATGGACGATCGGGTGCCACCTCAGGCACTCGGCCTCAGACGATCCGATCGCTCGATTCCCTCATTGATTTCGTCAAGGAAATGGCTTTCTTGGCGCTTTCAGGGCCGATTTCATCGATCCGAGCCTGAAAGTACGCCTGCTACCATGATCGAATGAGACTGCTCCTGACCGGCCTGATTCTTCTGATGCCAGTTCCCCTTGGTTCCTGTGGGGATGAGCAGTCTCGACCCCCGACCATGGGTGGTCATTCCCACAACGAACCTCGTCAGGCTCCTTCGGGCCCTCTTCCTCTGGGAAATGGTGACCGCATCGTCCTGGTCGGGAATGCCTTTGCGGAACGGCTTTCCCGGGCGGGGACCTTCGAAACCCTTCTGCAGGCCGCCAATCCAGATCTCGACCTTCTTGTCCGGAGCCTGGCCTGGCCTGGTGATACGCCTTCGCTCCAGCCACGTCCTCTGGATTTCGGAACCATGGAGCAGCATCTGCTCGAGCAGAAGGCCGACATCGTCGTCGCCTGCTTCGGCATGAACGAATCGTTCGACGGGCCTTCGGGGATCGATCCGTTCAAGGAATCGCTCCGCGACTTCATCGCCTCGGTTCGCGATCTCCAGCCCGGAGGGGACGAACCGGAGATCGTTCTGGTGTCGCCCGTTGCCCATGAATCACTGGGAGGCGATCTGCCGGACGGGCAGCGGCACAACCGCGATCTGGCCGACTACACCGAGGCGATCCGGGCCGTCGCGCATGAACAGGGGACGCGGTTCGTCGATCTCTACTCGCCGACGGGGGCGAGCATCGCGAACCCGACGACTCCACCGATCACGATCAACGGAATCCATCTCAACGATGCGGGCAACCGCCTTGCGGCCGCGTACATGATGCAGGCGCTGTTCGGATCCCAGCCGGAGGCCGACTGGGCGTCGCTGGAGCCGCTGCGAACCGCCGTCGTCGACAAGAACGTGCAGTTCTTCCATCGGTACCGTCCGATCAACTCGTACTACGTGATGGGTGGACGAAGGAATCCCTTCGGCGTCGTCAACTTTCCGGCCGAGATGGAGAAGCTCGATGCCATGGTCCGGGTTCGCGATGGACGCATCCATGATCTTGCATCCGGACGCGTTCCCCGGCCCATCGACGATACGCACGCCGGTCCACTGGACGAGATCGAGACCAACTACGCCGGACCGGAGATCGTCTATCGGGATCCCGCCGACACGGCTGCCGGCTTCACCCTTCCGGAGGGGTTCGAGGCACGATGCTTCGCAAGCGAGCAGGACTTTCCCGAGCTCGCGAATCCGGTCGCGCTGTCCTTCGACGAACGAGGTCGACTCTGGGTGTTGGCGATACCGACCTACCCGCAGTATCTGCCGGGAGTCGAACCCGCCGACAAGCTGCTGGTGCTCGAGGATCTCGATGGGGACGGCCGGGCGGACACGTGCGACGTCTTCGCCGACGACCTGCACGTGCCCACCGGATTCGAACTGGGCGATGGCGGGGTCTACGTCGCGAGTCAACCGAATCTGATGTTCCTTCGCGATACCGACGGCGACGGCCGGGCGGATGCGCGGGAGACGGTCCTGCATGGCTTCGGCACCGAGGACAGTCACCACGCGATCAGCGCGTTCGAATGGGGACCGGGAGGGGGACTCTACTTCCAGGAGGGGACCTTCCATCATTCACAGGTCGAAACACCGCATGGGCCGACTCGTGTCAAGGACGGCGCCGTGTTCCGATACGAGCCCCGCACCGGAAAGCTCAGAGTCCATGTCTCGTATGCGTTCGCGAACCCGTGGGGGCACGTGTTCGACGGGTGGGGGCAGGACTACGTGGCCGACGCTTCCGGCGGCGCGAACTACTTCGGCGCTCACATCGCGTCGCGCATGAGCTACGACCGCAAGCATCGTGGCGTGCCCTCCTTCGACAACAAGGGGATTCGTCCGACGGGCGGCTGCGAGGTCGTTTCGAGCGAGCATCTCGGTGAAGCGATGCAGGGCGACTACCTGTTGACGAACGTCATCACCCTTCGCGGCATCAGGCAGCACGATCTGCTCGACGAAGGATCCGGAGTGATCGGCCGACACCAGCAGGACCTGCTCGTGTCGGACGACCCGTCGTTCCGTCCGTGCGACATCCAGGTCGGACCGGACGGTGCGTTGTGGTTCGTGGACTGGTACAACCCGCTGATCGGGCACATGCAGCATTCGCTCCGGGATCCGAATCGCGACCATGACCACGGTCGCGTCTGGCGGATCGTACGGACAGGCGCTCCCCTGACGGACGTCGTCGACGTCTCGACGATGTCCCCCTCCGAACTGATGGATGTGCTCGGGCATCCCGAGCGGCGTACGCGGGACCGTGCCCGTATCGCCCTTCGATCGAGACCGACGGACGACGTGCTTGAGGCGGTCGAAGCATGGCGTACGCGTGATGATGCCGACGAGCACGACCAGCTGGAGTCGCTCTGGGTTCTTCAGAATCACGATGTCGTCGACGAGGCGCAGCTCCGTCGGGTGCTGACCAGCGATGACTGGAGGGCACGGGCCGCCGCGGTCCGGGTCCTGTCCGCGTGGGCGGATCGCATTCCCGACAGGGTCGAACTCCTTCGCGCCGCCGCCGTCGATCCGGCGCCGCGAGTGCGGCTGGAGGCGGTGGTGGCGGCTTCGTGGCTCGATGACCTCGATGGCGCGGAGATCGCATTGGAGGCTTCGAAGCATCCGACCGATGCGGCGATCGACCATGCGCTCGGCCAGACAATCATCGAACTCGCTCCGCACTGGACGAAGGCGTTGCAGCGCGGGTGGCCGTACGCGGATGCGAATTCGGATGCGATCGACGATCTGCTCGTGACCGTCTCGACTCCCGAACTGGTCCGGATGCAGCCGCTTCCCGCGGTGGAACGATCGATGTTGAGACGTTCGGATGCGCCGATCGGCCGCCGCAGGGACGCGCTCGACGCCGTCGCGGACGACCGGTCGATGCAGCCGGCCGAAGCATGGCTGCTCGAGGTTCGCCGCGACGACGAACGGACCTCCGGGGATTCGAGCGAGCCCGGCCTGCTGCTGGCGGCGATGACCACCGAGGAGTTGTCCTCGCTCGAACTCGAGCCCGTCATGGAGCAGGCGCGGCTCGAAACGACCCGACGGGCCGTGCTGGCGGCCATGATGATCTCCGGCAACGAATCGGATCCGGCCGGACGTGATTCCGACGAGCAGTCGGTGCTTCGTTGGCTCGAATCGATCCAACTGCTTCCCGAGGGAGGACTGCGGGACGATGCGAACGAATCGGTCGGAGCCCTGGTCGTCGATCCGCTGGCCTGGCAGCGAAGTCGAAACGAGGCCGAGGCCGTGAGCGGCCGATACATCCGCATCGATCTTCCGGGCACGAACCCCCTGACGCTGGCGGAGGTCGTGGTGGAATCCAGAGGGCGGAACATCGCACCATCGGGAACCGCGACCCAGTCCTCCGAGGCCTGGGGTGGGCTGCCGCAGCTCGCCATCGACGGCGACGCGAGTCCGTCATTCGGTTCGGGGTCCCAGTCGCATACCGCCGAAGGAGCGACGGATCCGTGGTGGGAGGTCGATCTCGGCGCAGAGCATCCGATCGACACGATTCGCATCCACAATCGGCAGGACGATCCGTACTGGAATCGTCTCGATGGCTACACGATCACCATTCTCGACGGCGATCGGGGAACGGCATGGCAGCGGACCCGGCAGCCCGCGATCCGTTCGATGATGGAACACCCGCTCAACGACGATCCGACGCATCGAATCCGGGCGATGGCGATCGAGACCCTCGCGGACGGCGGAGCGATCCCCTGGTCCGAGGAGCTCGCCGAGACGATCGAGGCGGCGGTTCGCCCCATTCCCATCGAGGAGCAGAGTGATCCGGTGCTCGTCGCCGCGATGGCGATCGGCGAACGGGATCCGCGGATCGGTTCGAGGCTCGCCACCATGCGCGTACCGGTGGTCGAACTCTCCGCCGCTCCATATCGCATGGACTACGACCTCGAGGAGTTCACGGTCGATGCCGGAGCGCCGGTCCGTCTCGTGCTGACGAATCCCGACGACAAGCCGCACAACCTCGTCATCGGGACCCCCGGAAGTCTTCGGGAGATCGGACGCAAAGCGACGCTGCTCGGCACGACCTCACAGGCCAAGCAGCGGCACTACGTACCGAAGATGCGTCAGGTGCTCCACTGGATACCCGTGGTCGAACCGCATTCATCCGCGGAACTGGTGTTCACGGCTCCCGAGGAGCCGGGAGACTACGTCTACGTCTGCACCTATCCGGGACACTGGACCACCATGAACGGGATCATGAAGGTTCGTCGTCCGAAGCCGTAGGTTCGTCCTGCTCATCCTCGTGACCGTCACCCGAGAACGCGCTCGGCAGAATGCGTATTCCGAGTTTGTTCCCGCCGATGACCGCAATGGGGAGCAGCAGGGTGCTGCCCGGAATCAGTGTGAAGAAGGTGCCCATTCCGGCCAGTCGAAGCAGATCACCGAACTGTTCGTTGGCACGATGGATCTCCTCCCTGGTGGCCTTTCCCTCGGCTGCGCGATGGTAGATCTCCAGCATCTCCTTCGTCTCGTCCTTTTCCTGCGCAAGGTGCTCCTTCAGGTGGACGAATCCGGCCTTGGCCTTCTCTCGACGGTCCGACAGTCGCTTCAGGAACGAACGCTTCGCGTGTTCGTCGACCTGATGGTCCTGTGGAGGTGCGTCGTCTTCATGCTGCATGGAAGGCTCTTCTCCTTCGGAGTGGCATTGGAGGCATCTGGTAATATATGCCCATTCACCCAAACAAACGAAGGGGCCTTCAATGTATGCAAATCTGGCACTGAGTGGCGGGGTCATCGTTGCGATCGTGATCGGCGTCGTAATCCTGATTCTGATCTTTCTCACGATCTCCATCTACAACAAGCTCGTGGTCGGTCGGAATCGCGTGAAGAACGCATTCGCCCAGATCGATGTGCAGCTCAACCGTCGATACGATCTGATTCCGAATCTGATCGAGACCGCCAAGGGCTACATGAAGCACGAGCGTGAAACGCTCGAAGCCGTCACCGATGCCCGGAACCAGGCGTCCCAGGCGGCCAAGGCGGTAGCCGGAGATCCGACGAACGCCTCCGCCATGCAGGGTCTCATGGGAGCAGAAGGTTCGCTGATGGGCGCGTTGGGCAAGCTCAACGTCAGCATGGAGGCGTACCCGGACCTGAAGGCCAGTGCGAACATGCTGCAGGTCCAGGAGGAACTGACCACGACCGAGAACAAGGTCGCCTTCTCACGTCAGGCCTACAACGACTCGGTGATGCACTTCAACGTGCTGCGTGAGTCCTTTCCCGATTCGATCATCGCGAACATGTTCAACTTCCATGAAGCTCAGATGTTCGAAGTGGAGAACGAGGCGGTGCGCGAGGTACCGAAGGTCGACTTCTCCTGATCAGGTCTCTTCCGAGGTGATTCCCCGTGGCAATGGACTTCTTCGCACATCAGGAACAGGCACGGAAGCGGACCGGACGGCTGGTCGCGTACTTCGCGATGGCGATCGTGCTGATCGTCGCCACGTTGTACGTGGTGGGCATGATCCTCTTCAACATGGCCGAAGCGAGTTCGAACTCGAGTCAGACGGGCACCGGGCCCGTCGACGTCGTGTACTGGAACTGGCCCGTGTTCCTGGGCGTGCTGGGACTCTGCATCCTGATCATCGGCGGAGGCAGCCTGTATCGAATCATCCATCTGTCCGCCGGCGGCAGTGTCGTCGCCGAGTCGCTCGGTGGAACGCTGCTCGACTACGACCGTGCGAAGCCCGGCGAGCGGCGTCTGCTGAACGTGATCGAGGAGATGGCCATCGCTTCCGGGGTTCCCGTGCCGCCCGTGTACCTGATCGAGGACGACACCATCAACGCGTTCGCAGCGGGATACCGTCCGACCGACGCGGTCATCGGCGTGACCAGAGGCTGCGTCGAGCGACTTGATCGGGATCAGCTGCAGGGTGTCATGGCCCACGAGTTCAGTCACATCTTCAATGGAGACATGCGACTGAACATCCGGTTGGTCGGTGTGATCCACGGTCTGCTGATCATGGGAGTCATCGGATTCTACGTCTTCCGTACGGCGGGATTCGCATCGGCAGGGCGTCGGAGTTCGAACAACAAGGGAAACGGTGCCGCGTTCATCATCATCTTCGGCCTCGCCATGATGGCGGTGGGATTCATCGGCACGTTCTTCGGCCGTCTCATCCAGGCCGCCGTCTCCAGGCAGCGAGAATTCCTCGCCGATGCCTCGGCGGTGCAGTTCACGCGGAATCCCGAGGGCATCAGCGGAGCGCTCCGGGTCATCGGCGGCATCGACAAGAAGACCTCGATGCCGCACACGGCCAGCGAGTACAACCACATGTTCTTCGCCCAGGCGCTCGATTCGGTCTTCGCATCCCATCCGCCGCTGGCCGACCGGATCTCGCGCATCGAAGGGGTTCCGATTCCACAGGTCGGCGAAGCACAGGCGTCCGAAGCGTCCCGCACCGCCGCCGCGGGAGCGAGCGGCTTCGCGGGAAGCGTCACGACCTCGGCCGTCCACGCAGCGGTGGAGAACATCGGCACCGTCGATCCCGACACGATCAGGGCCGTCGGACGTGTGATCGACACCCTGCCGGATCCGATCAAGGACGCATCGCACGATCCGTGGGGTGCGAGGCTCGTCATCCTTGCCCTGCTGCTGCCCATCGAGGTCGGGGACATGTCCCGACAACTCTCGGCGATCGATTCGATGCTCGACGACCAGCACCTGAAGATGCTCCGCACACTTCATGAAACGATCCGGAACCTGCATCCGTCGCAGCGATTTCCGCTGATCGACATGGCGATTCCCGCATTGTCGAGGATGTCCCGGGCGCAGTACGACGAGTTCATGGGCATCGTGACCAAGGTCATTCGAAGCGACGGTGAGGTCAGCCTCTTCGAGTGGTGCATGCATACCACCCTGGAACGGCATCTCGGCGAACGATTCAAGCCCGACTCGAAGCATCCACCGCGAAACCAGAGACGGTCGCGGCTCATCCAGGAAGCAAGTCTGGTGCTCGCCATCGTCGCAAGACTGGGCAGCGACGACCCATCGGACGCCATGCCGGGGTGGAAGGCCGGTGTCGCGAAACTCGGCTCATCCAATCTGAGCATGCCCGGTGAAGCCGAATGCACGCTCCGCAATCTGCGTACGGCGTTGGCGAAGCTCGAATGCACCCGATTCCAGGATCGCAAGCTCATGCTCGAGGCGTGCGAGGCGACCATCGATCACGACGGCAGGACGACCATCGAGGAGGCCGAACTGCTGCGGGCCATCGCCGACAGCCTGGGCTGTCCGATGCCACCGATCATTCCGGATGCCGATTGATCACGAACTGAACGCGATGATGCAGAGCACGATCGCGAACAGGATGTAGATGGAGTTGAGTGCAGCCACGATGTGAACGAGCTTTGTCGGTTCGTCGCTGGCGTTGTGGGCGGAAATCCCCACGAGCAGTCCGATGATCGCCACGGGAATGAAGATGATGGTCGCGAACTCGCTCCCGACGATGACCGCTTCGTCCTTGTCGATCGAACCCCGCACGAGACCGGTCACGAACCAACCCAGTCCCCATCCCCAGGCGGCGAGCCCGAGGATGAGTGATCCGAATGCCTTGGTCCGAGCTGTTCCCTGTCCTGCTGCATCAGCCATCATCTGCTCCTGTGTGCCATTGCCGTTTCGGTTCGAAGTGGACCCACGTCGAGGGCATGGGACGCGTCCCGTCTCGATGGAAGTTTCCCATGGTCAGCCGGACCAGTCCAGTCCCTCATGAAGCGTATTGAAGTTCTCGCAGCCGTCGACCGTGACGGCGACCATGTCCTCGATGCGGACGCCTCCCACGAGCCGTCCGTAGAGACCTGGTTCGACCGTCAGGACGTCGCCGACCACCAGTTCCGGACCCTTCAGATCCAGCAGGGGCGGTTCATGCACATCGAGCCCCACTCCATGGCCGGTGCCGTGCACCATGCCGACGAAGTCGTCCGCCGGCGCATCGGAGGGCGGGCCCACCGGATAGCCATGAGCGGTGATTGCGTCGATCGTCGCCTGGTGCACCTGCTCACCGGTCGCGCCGGCCCGGACCACGGCGATCGCACTGGCCTTCGCCTCGGCGACGATTCGATGGATGTGCACCACGGCGTCGGGAACGTCGCCGTGCACCACGGTTCTGGTGCAATCACCGTTGTAGAGGGTGGAGCGGTTTCGGGGAAAGATGTCGATGATCACGCTCTCGGCGGTCCGAAGCGGCCCGGTCCCCTTTTCGTGGCAGTCTGCGCATTGCGGACCGCAGGCAACGATGCTGGAGGGATTCGAATAGTTCCGTGCCAGCAGGAAGACATCGATCGCATTGCGGACCCGCTCCGAAGTCAGTTCGGCACCGTCGTGATGGAGCACGCCATGCGCATCCGCGGAGGCGTTCGCGACGAGGCGGCAGGCCATCTCCATCGCGGCTTCCGTGTCCGACTGGGCTTCACGAAGGGCGTCGAGTTCGTGATCGCCCTTGGCCCGGCGTTCGGCGACTCCGAGCTGGGCGTCGTAGTCGATCGCGATGCCGGCCGATCCGAGTTCATGGGCGAAGCTCGTGGGGAACGTCCGATCGACGATGGCGGTCGTCACCTCGGCGCGACGAAGCAGTTCGGCCAGAGCCTGGGCCGTCGCGGTCTCCCGGTCTCCTGACAGTCCGTGCTGCGGAGTGAAGTCCGCAGGACAGACCACGGCATCGGCGACGGCATGGGACCTCGCCCGCTGCATCTCGATGTCCCGGACCATCATCGTGGTCCGCCCATCGATGTCGATCCAGGCCGCGGGGTCGCCGACGTTGAATTGAAGTCGATGGAAGAGCGAGTTGTTTCCGGCGGGAATTCCCGCCATCACGGTCGCAGTCGTTCGCTGATCAGCCATGGTCTCATTTTCCTTATTTCGCGAGATGCACACGATACTCCACTTGATCTGCCCGATCCATGGCGGTGCAATGAGCCCATGCACATCCTTTCCCTCATCGGCCTTCTTCTCACCACAGGCATCGTGATCGCGGACATCGATGATCCGCTGCATCCGAAGCCCCACAGGGTGGTCGAGGCGCCCGAGCGGTTCCACACGGACCGGTCCGGTGCAAAGCTGGATCTGCCCGCGGAGGAGGACGCCTTCATGTTCGCGGTGTTCGGCGATCGCACCGGTGGCCCGGCCACCGGCATCACCGTTCTGCGTGAAGCGGTCGCCGACGTCAACCTGATCGAACCCGACTTCGTGATGACCGTCGGGGATCTGATCGACGGATACAACGAGACGGCCGAGTGGAACAGGCAGATGCAGGAGTTCACAAGCTCGATGGACGCGCTGCTCATGCCGTGGTTTCCCGTGGCGGGCAATCACGATGTCTACTGGCGAGGAGAGGGGGAACGGCCCGTGGGGGAACACGAGCGCGAATACGAGATGCACTTCGGTCCGCTCTGGTACGCGTTCGAACACAAGGGTTCGATGTTCATCGTGCTCTACACCGACGAGGGGATCGAAGGGGCCCCGAAGCGGTTCGATCGTCCCGAAACGCAGAAGATGAGCCCGGAACAGTTCCGCTGGCTCGAGTCGATGCTGGAGCGAGGTCGGGAATCGAAGCACGTATTCATCTTTCTCCATCATCCACGGTGGCTCGAAGGCGGATACGGCGACGACTGGAGAAGAGTCCACTCGCTGCTCGCGGATGCCGGCAACGTCCGCGCGGTCTTCGCCGGTCACATACATCGGATGCGATACGACGGGCCCAGGGACGGGATCGAATACGTGACGATGGCCACGGTGGGCGGTGGGCAGTCCGGTGCCGTGCCGGAGGCCGGGTATCTGCATCACTACGATCTGGTGACGGTTCGCGACGAGCAGATCGCCATCGCCTCCTATCCGGTGGGAGCGGTCATGGACGTTCGTTCGATCACCGGCGCCGTCAGCAACGACACTCGGCGTCTCTCGGAATTGAAGCCGACCCTCAGTGGCCCCGTCCGCTTCGCGCCCGATCGCTCGGTCAGCGATACGTTCAGCGTTTCGATCACCAATCCGGCATCACGTGAGATCGAGGCATCGATTTCGTTCGGCAGCGAAGACAGTCGCTGGAGAATGAGTCCCGGGCACGCCCACTTCGACCTCGAGCCGGGGGCCAGTCGGACCGTGGACATCTCGATCTCCCGCGATGCCGCCGCGATCGATGCGAGCATGCGGTTCCCGGTGATGCACCTGGACATCGAGTATCTGGGAGTCAACCACCGGTATTCGATCCCCCGGAAGACCATCGGGATCGAGCTCGAGTTGACGGAGCGTGAAGGGAAGCCGGCAGGGCAGGTCGAGGCGCCCGTGACCACCGGACCGTGAACGCGACAGGGGGACCCCCGAAGAGGTCCCCCTGCATGAATCGCATGATGATCGGCGGATGGATCAGTCCCTGTCTTCACCGAACGGGAAGTTCATCATGATCGTCCCGCCTCCTCCGCCCATCTCGTTGCTGTTGTAGATGTACTGCGAGTTGTCGATCCGCATCAGCAGGTCGTTGATGTCGCCCAGGTGGGCCAACGTGTACGGATCGGTGTTCTCGCGGTTGGCCGTCCTCCATGTGCGGATGGCCTTGTCCAGATCCTTCAACCGCTGACGACTGAGGTTCTGCACCGGATTCGATGCGGATCCGAAGCCGTTGTCGGGCATGCTCATCTCGACCAGTCGTTCGAGGTATTCCCGTTGAAGATTCCTGCGAAGCGACGAGATGTATGGATTCCTCGCATCGTATTCCTCATCGAGGTCCTCGTAGATCTCGGCCCAGACCGCCTCGTGGACGGTATCGAGCACTTCGGGAATCGTCAGGACGTCCTCGTCTTCCATGGCCCGGAACTCGTTGTCGTGGATCCGGTTCATGGTCGTCGGGTTCAGCAGCTGCGAGAGGGCCGACGCCTGGATGCCGGAGATGCGTGCATGCACCGGCCAGGTTTCATCGGAGAAGCTCATGCTGCTGCCGTCGAACCAGCGATCGACGGTCATGTGTCGAAGCAGCTCCGGGGAAAGTCCGAAGGCGTCGTCGTACATGGTGTTGTCGAGTACGACCTGAAGTGCACGACGCTGCTGATCGGCTTCGATCGGCTCGATGGGGGGCCGGTTGCCCGGATCACCCTTCTTGTCCCGATTGACCTTGCTGCCGCCGACCCAGTTGGAGGCGATGCTGACGGCCTGGACATGCTTGTTGAGAAGCATCTCGTATGCACGTCGAGCCTTCGCCCAGCTTTCACCGTCATCGACCATCTCGTCGAGGATCTTCTCGCGGAGCGAGTGCACCAGTCGCATCTGCGACTCGGAGTAGTTCAGCGGGTTCTTTCCGTGATCGAAGCGACGTGCGCGGGGATCCGGTCCGCCGGTGTCCTCGTCGGTGGCGTAGATGAGCTGCGGCTCGGAGACACGGGCCAGGATGGGCTCGAGCTTGCCGTTGGTGTAGCCGTATTCGATGGCCCAGTAGTCGTAGGGGCCGATGGTGACCATCGTGTAGTCGCCCTGGACGGCATCGTCGTCGGTGTTGATGTTCACCGGCATGTAGTCCATGACCGATCCGGCCTGAGCGGTTCCGATGAAGTCCTCGTTGTTCATCTCTTCGAGGCTGTAGATGGTCGAAGCCTTGAAGTTGTGACGCAGTCCGAGGGTGTGGCCCACTTCGTGCATGATCACGTCCCGAAGCATCGGACCGATGTAGTACTCGGGCACTCCATCGAGCTTCTGGACCTCGACGACCTCTTCGACCTGTGCCTCATTCTCGTCGGTCTCGGCGTCGTCCTTCTTCTTTTTCTTCTTGCCGCTCCGCTTTCCCTGCTGCAGGAACAGTTCGGGATTGAGGCGGAACATGGCGATGTCCATGGCACGGACCGCACAGTGCTGGCAGGATCCGTTGACCTGGCTGATCCGGTGCACGAGTCCGTCGTATTCATCGTCTCCGAGCAGCGTCGGATCGGATTCGAACGCGGGGTGACCGGTCGTGGTGCGGGCTGCCCGCTCGACGGCGAGCTCCTTCAGGACGGTCTCGCGCTGGGCCGGGTCGACGAGGCGAACCCGTGGATCCCAGTCGGGACGCGATTCGAGCCACCGCATGGTCAACGGGCCGAAGTTCTCCATGGCGGTCTGGGGAATCAGCTTCTCCCAGGTCTTGACCCATCCGGTGATGAATCCTTCGTCCATGACGATGTCCGCATCGAGGATCTGTCCGGTCTTGGGATGGACGCGGCTCGGGCCGATTGCGAAGCCCATTCCGGAGTTGGTCCAGAGGATGAAGTTGAATCGGGCGTCTTCGGGATCCTTCTCCATGTGTGCGCCGGTGGTCTGATCCTGCTGGTAGACCTCGATGGCGTTGACGATTCCGATGTTCTCGAAGGCCTTGTTCCACTCGAGGACGCCGTCCCGCACCCACCTGCGGTAGCGGACGGGTGTGGTGTGCTCGATGTAGAAGACGATCGGTTCCTTCGGCGGGCTCATCTGGAGCGAGGGATCGGCCTTCTCCACGTGCCAGCGGTTGATGTACCTGACGTACGGCGTGTCCTGGGAGGCATTGCCGATGTCGCGGTGGCTGGTGATGAAGTAGCCGATGCGTTCGTCCGCTTCACGCGGCTTGTAGCCGGTGTTCTCGGGAATCTCGGCGAGCGAGTAGTAGATCGTTCCGAAGCGGCCGTTGCTCAAGGGCATCTCGAAGGCCAGTTCCACGTTCTTGGGGAAGGACTTCGCCTTGACGGTCTTTGCGAGCTTCGTGTTCGCCCCGCGGGTCCGTCCTCCGAAGAAGGAGGAGGAGCGACCGAGGAACAGATCGGAGAGATTGATGACGGGGCCGCCGCCGGGTCCCATCGACAGGATGGGAACGTCGAGGATCACGCGGTCCGTATAGACGCGCTTGTGACCGCTCTTGGACTGGGCGTCGCCGGTGGAGCGGGTCGAGAAGTTCGGCTCGACGAGAGCAAGCCGCTTGCCGAACTGCTTCCAGTATGCGTACATGTCTCCGGTCTGCACGCCGGCCATCGGCACGCCGCCCTTGATGGTGTAGGCGAGGAAGATCTTCTGCTTGGAGTAGTTGCGGGGAAGTTCCGCGAGGAGATCTCCGTCCTTGTCCTTGTACAGGGTGTACATCCCGGGATTTCCGTCCGCAGAGGATATGACCTTGTTGTATCCCTTGGAGACATCATCGAACTTCGGGAAATCGGGCCTTGCGCCGCCGGGCTGGCCTGAACCGGGCCTGGCGATGGTTGGATCTTCCTGGGCCTGAACGGCTGCGCAGGGAAGAACGATGCTGCTGGCGGCAAGTGCCAGAATGGGGGCGATGAACGAACGGAACATTGACATGGGGATCGACTCCTTGGGAACACTATCCTTACCAGTGAACCCCCGATCCTAGCTTCAAGTCGTTGTTGGTGGCGAAAAAAAACCACGTTCTGAGGCTGGAAAGACGCATTCCGTCCACCAGACGCCCCAGAAGCCCCAATTATGCACCGGCCCGCTCTGCAGGAGAGCGGGCCGGTGGAATGGACGTGGATTGAAAGCGGCTCAGGGGCACGAGGCGGCGAAGGTGTTGCCTCCCAGATCCATGTAGAGCCCGCTGACATTGACGGCCGAGTTGCCGCAGAGCAGCGAGTTTCCGACCTCGCTGAACGACGAGAAGTCCGTCGTCAGTCCGCCTCCGGCCGTGGCGGAGCTCCAGGCCTGATTGCTGCGGATCTTGCAGTTGTTGACGGCGACCCGGGAGTTCACTTCGTTGTGGATGGCTGCACCGTCTCCGGCAAGGTTCTCCTCGAAGACGCTGGTTTCGAATCGCATCGTGGCCAGATTCGTTCCATAGCTTGCGCCACCGAAGTCGATGGCGGAGTTGCCGTAGAACTCGAGGTCCGTGCAGGAAGCGGTGCCCATCTCGACCTTCATGCCGCCGCCGTTGACGCCGGCGAGGTTTTGATTGAACACGACCCGATCAAGCTGGGAAGTAGTCTGCATGCAGTAGAAGCCGCCACCATCCTGCTGAGCCTGATTGGCTTCCAGCTTCGTGTCTTGGATCTCGAGGAGGTTTCGCGTTCTGGCGAAGATGCCGCCACCGTTCATCGCGATGTTGTTGACGAGCCGCGTTCCACCCATGACACGGGCGACGTTGATGTTGTAGTAGCAGATGCCGCCGCCGAAGCTGCCGGCGAAGTTGCTGTCCATCGTGGTGCCGATGACTTCATGAACACCTAGTCGCTTGCGCACCAGCATGCCAGCGCCGTCTCGGACAGCTCGATTGTTGATGATGTCGCACAGTTCGACGAGAACGTTGCCGCGACCCTGATGATACATGCCGCCACCGTTGTTCCAGGCATCGTTGTCCAGCGTTCTCACGTGGGTCAGATGAAGATCGGTGTCGCTGCTGAAGATGCCTCCACCGTCGTGCGACTGGTTCCGATCGATATCGGTGTCGATCATGAAGACCCTGGAACTCTTGTAGTAGGACCCGCCGCCGGCCCGTGTCGACTGGTTTTCGGCGATCAGGCATCGTTCCACATGCAGATCGGTCTTCGATCCGTGGATCGCTCCACCGAACCCGGCGAGGAATCCCATTCCGGCCTGCCCTCTGACAAGCGACGAATCGACCAGCGACGGCTTGCTCATGTGTGCATTGATATGTCCTCCCCGGGCTCGTGCGACGTTGCTGTCGAAGAGGCACTTCTCGAAGATGGTCTTGCTCTTGAAGAGCGATGCGCCGCCACCGGAGGTCGCCTGGTTCCGGATGAAGTGGCATTCCCGGACCGATGGGCTGGTGTTGTCGGCCAGCAGTCCGCCTCCATTGGGTGAGTTTCCGTTGGTGAAGACCAGACTTTCCAGAAGCGTGGCGCTGGTTTCTCCGCTGATGCACGAGACCACCGGTCCGGCGCCGCCGCCGTCGACGGTCACGGTGCCGATGCCGGCATTCGCCCTGATGTGGAGATCCTTTCCAAGCAGATCGAGATTCTCGAAGTACGTGGATGGATAGACCTCGATGGTGTCGCCGGGCGTGGCCGCGGTGATCGCCTGTTGAATCAACGGGAAGTCGTACGCCGCTCCGGGGCCGACCGTCCAGGTCGCCGCGTAGCTCATGGTGGTCATGCCGAATGCGGCAACCGTCATGCCGAGTGTTGCGTGTTTCATGGTCTGCTCCTTGTCTGATGCAGGTTCGACTGGACGGGAACATCACGTCGGTGAACTGTTTCCACCGGCCGTGCGGGGGCCGAGGGTGGAATATTCCGCCAGCTGTAGGGTGGTGCGACGGCCGGCGGGACGTTCTCGCAGCAGACATCGACAAGTTCGGAAATTCGTCTCTGGGGGCCCCTGAACGGCATGCAGTCAAAACGAGAACAGGGCCGGGATCACTTCTCTTCAGGCGATCCCGACCCTATTCAGTTGGTCCCCACAGGAGCCAGGGGGAGCATCGAGCGAAGATGGAAGGGGTCCCCCGGAAGGACCCGATACGACCGGCCTTCGAAGGCCGGTGTGGAAGCGATACCTGCGATTGATGCAGAACCCCGCAGGCATCGCGTCTTCATGCACGAACGGCATGAAGATCTCTTCCCTTCGCTCTAGGTTTTCTTGGCGAGTGTGTGCCGCCACCAACAGATTCGCATCGAGCGTCCGCGGGGTTCCAAGATGATTGGGAATATCTCGGAGAAGATGGTTCAGGCGGGCCTGATGGTCTCGCTCTCGGCGTCCCACAGCATCACCTTGTCCTGGCGGTAGGACTCCACGGCCATCTTGATGGCCACCATGGTGGACGCGCCGAGTTCCACATTGCAGCTGAGTCGGTCGCCTTTCCGTATGGCATCGAGGAAGTTGCCCATGTGGTCCCGTCGCGGAGCAACCTCGTGTCGGCTGATCGCCTGACCGCGGGGCGGAATGACGGTCTCCTTGCCGTCCTCTCCGATGCGCTTCGTGACGGTGACGGTGTCCCGGTTGGCCTTGCGGAACTCGTCCGCCCAGACGGCCTGCTCATGGAGCGTGACACCGTCCTCGAACTTCATCGTCCCGTACTGGCCCCGGATGATGTCGGGGACTCCGAGATCGTTGGTCATCACGCTGACCAGCACCACGGTGTGCTCCGACGGATAGTCCGCCATCATCATGAAGGAGTCGGGGATGTCACGTTCGTCCTTTTCGAGGTAGCGCCCGCCGGAAGCGACGACGCGGCGTGGATATTCCCCGTCATGCCCGCTGATCGCCATCATGAAGGGTGCGAGCTTGTGATAGAGGAGATCGGTGGCCACGCCGCCGTTGTAGGCGAAGTACTTGCGGAACCGGAAGAAGTGATCCGGATTCCATTCGATCTTCTCCGCGAGACCGTGTTCGTGTCCGAGCCACCGGTCCCAATCGACGTACCCCTCGCTGGTCGGATCGCCGTTCGGTCCGGCTCCCGGATCGATTGTCCAGTTGAACTGTCCGCCCCGGGAGTTGCGGCAGTAGCTGCCCTGGCTCCAGACCGGCTTGCCGATTCGTCCTTCGCCGATCGCATCGCGTGCGGTCCAGAACGCTCCCGAACTGGTTCCCTGCGGACCGACCTGCAGGGTCCGGCCGGTGCGTCTGACCGCATCGCGGCATTCGAGCGCCTGGGGAATCGTCAGTGACAGCGGCTTTTCGCAGTAGACATCCTTGCCCGATTCCATCGCCTCCACCGCGATCCTCGTATGCCAGTGGTCCGGCGTCGCGATGACGACGGCATCGACGTCGCCGTTGTCGAGTACGTCCTCATGCCGCATGGTGCCGCAGTCTTCGCCGTGCCCGATCACGTTCATCGCGTTGTTCAGTCGTCGGCGATAGACGTCGCAGACCTGGATGACGTCGATGTTGTCCTCCTGCTTACGCTTGACGAGTCTGTTGGTGTGCACGGTTCCCATGCCGCCGGTTCCGATCACCGCCATGTGCAGGCGGTCGTTCGAACCCATGATGCGGGCGTAGCTGCTGGCGGGCAGCCAGCTCGTGGCGGCGATGGCGGCGGTCGTCTTGAGAAAGATGCGGCGGGAGGAACCGGAATCGTGGGTCATGGAACGTCTCCTTGTCGTCACACCCTACCCCGGAAATCGTCCGGCCCGGACTCAATCCAGGCTGGCGCCCTGCTTCCTGAAGTAGGGGGCGACCGCGGGCCTCGTGGGGGTGGTGAATTTCTCGATCATGCGGTCGGCCCAGCCCTGCGGCGCCGGTCCGGTGCCGACCGGATTGCCCACACGGGTCCGGTAGTAGTCCACCATGGTTCGATCATAGGCGTCCAACGATTCCAGCATCCCGCGTTCCTCGGGCCACGATTCCTCGAAGAGGACGCTGTCCATCGGCAGCCTTGGTCGAGTCGTGGGACTCTGGTCCGGTCTCCCGATGCAGAGGCCGAAGAACGGAAAGACCCCTTCGGGAAATCCGAGCAGTTCCTGGACTCGTGGAAGATCGTTGCGCAGTCCGCCGATGTAGCAGGCTCCGTAGCCCATCGATTCGAACGCGAGGACCGCGTTCTGTGCAAACAGCGAAGCGTCGACGATCGACAGGAGCAGCGCCTCGAAGCGTGCGTCGTACGAGCGGTCCCCGCGTTCGATCAGCAGTCGATGCCTGCGTGTGTCGCCGCACACGACGAAGAAGGCGCCGCATCTGGCGACCTTGGTCTGCCCGCCGGTGAGCTCCACGAGGCGCTCGAGCCTGGCTTCGTCACGGATGCGGATCATGCAGTACGACTGGATGTTCTCGCTCGTGGACGCCATCTGTCCCGCTTCGACGGCCGAGGCGATGTCGGCGTCGTGAACCGGATCGTCGGTGAAGCGGCGAATGGAACGGTGGGCGAGCATCTGTTCGATGACTTCGTTCATCACGATCTCCTGTCAGGTGCCGATGTAGCGTGCGTAGACCGTTCTCGCCTGCTCCGGAGTGGAGGCGCCCTTGATGAGCGCCCGTCCGTCCGCGAAGACGGTCAGCTCGACGTCGACCTCGTGCAGGCGACCGCGCAGGACTTCGTCCGAGCAGTGGAAGTCCCCGTGCTCGGCGAGTCGTTCCGCGAGCGCCTGCAGTTCGATGGAATCACCAGCCGCCGCCGGCTTGATCTGGACCGCATCGCGACCGCACAGCACGGACGTCGAGGATTCGCGACGACCGTCCAGCCATGGAAAGTCGTGCTCGCCGCAGCATGGGCAGTCGGTCCGTGGAAGTCCGTGGTCCATGGCGTGTCGGGTGTTGCCCCATGCATCGAAGGAATGCAGCCGGAAATCGACCGCATCCGTGTTCCCGCTCAGAAGCTTGATCGCCTGCATCGCCTGATGGGCGGCGACCATGTGGATGACCGGTCCGAGCACACCGGCGGTATCGCATGTCGGGCTCGTTCCGGCGGCGGGGGGTTCGGGAAACGTGCAGCGGAGGCAGGGGGTTCTTCCCGGGATCACGACTGCGCTCATGCCGGTGGTTCCGACGGCGCCTCCGTAGAACCAGGGGCGATCCGTCGAGACGGCGAGATCGTTGACCAGGTAGCGGGTTTCGAAGTTGTCGAGACCGTCGATGATCACGGTGCATCCTTCGGCGAGACGTTCGATGTTCGAAGCATCGACGTCCTCCACGAAGGATTCGATGTCGATCTCGCTGTTGACCGCCCCGAGCCTGCCGCGTGCAGCCGTGGCCTTCGGTGCACCCAGATCGGATTCCGCGTACAGCACCTGTCGTTGAAGATTCGTGAGCTCGACGATGTCCCGATCGACCAGCCTGATGCGGCCGATGCCGGCGCGGGCGAGCAGATCCGCGGAAACCGATCCCAGCGCGCCGCATCCGACCAGAAGCACGGAGGCGTCGGCAAGCCGTCGGCGTCCCTGTGCTCCGATGTCGGGAATCAGCGTCTGTCGGTGATAGCGGTCTTCGCCCATATGACGACAGCGTACCGTGACGGACCTTCGGAGAAAAAGAACAGCGGACGCGACCGGGGTCGCGTCCGCTGGCAGTGTCTTCGAATCGTGTTCTTACCAGGCGAAGTGGCTGAAGGCCTTGTTGGCTTCGGCCATGCGGTGCGTCTGCTCGCGGGTGGTGACGGCCTTGCCTTCACCCCTGGCGGCGTCGTACAGCTCCTTGGCCAGACGCTTGCACATCGGCTTGCCCTTGTCGGCCCGAGCGGACTGGATGATCCATCGGAATCCGAGGCTCTGGCGTCGCTTCTGGGTGACGGGCATCGGAACCTGGTAGTTGGCACCGCCGACCCGCTTGGATCGGACCTCGACGTTCGGCTTGGCGTTGTCGATGGCCTTGGTGAAGACTTCGAACGCCTCGTTGGGCATGCTCTCGTCCTTCTCCTTGTCCAGACGTGCCTGGATGATGTCGAGTGCGTCGTAGACGCATCGCTGGGCGACGGCCTTCTTGCCGTCGACCATGACGCAGTTGATGAACTTCGACAGGACCAGACTCGAATGACGAGGGTCCGGCTTCAGCTGTGATTCCGATTTTGTGATACGTCCGGCCATGTGACCTCTCCTGGCTCATCTGCCCCATTGGGGCCGTTGTTCACCGCCCCGAACGAGGATGGGGCGATTACTTGCCTATGTGGTTGACTGTTACGTGCTCTTTGTTCCGTACTTCGAACGGCCCTGCTTGCGGCCATCGACACCGAGGGTGTCGTGCGATCCGCGGACCACGTGGTATCGAACACCGGGAAGGTCGCGAACACGACCTCCGCGAACGAGCACGATCGAGTGCTCCTGGAGGTTGTGTCCCTCGCCGCCGATGTACGCGGTGACTTCCTTGCCGTTGGAAAGACGGACACGGGCGACCTTGCGGAGGGCCGAGTTCGGCTTCTTGGGCGTCACGGTACGAACCTGCAGGCAGACCCCGCGCTTCTGAGGTGATGCATTGAGATCACGGACCTTGGACTTGGTCTTCGGGGTCCGTCGAGGCTTTCGTACCAGTTGGTTCGTCGTGGGCATGCGGGTTTCCGCTCCTGTGGTTCATTCGAGCCGGGCAGTGTACCAGAGCCCCGGATCTCAATTCAAGGGGGAACCCCCCTGAGGGGGGGCATCCTGCGAACGGGTTGGGGCGTGTACCATGTGAGAAGCTGGAAATTACCCCTCTAGCGTCTCGGAAAGCCGAATTCACCCCGCGGGGCATATTCAGGAGCATCATGGAAGACCGTCCGATTTTTACCCTCTATACAGACGGTGCCTGTTCAGGAAATCCCGGACCGGGTGGCTGGTCGTTCATCATGCGTGATTCCGACGGCGAGGAGACGGTCGAATACGGGGGGGATCCCTCCACGACCAACAACCGCATGGAGATGCTTGCGGTCATCGAGGGACTGCGGCGACTCTCCGATTCGAGCCGGGTTCAGGTCTATTCCGACAGCAAGTACGTGGTCGACGGTCTCGCCTCGTGGCTGGACGGATGGATCGCCAGGGGATGGAAGCGTGCAAAGAACCAACCGGTTCTCAACCGCGACCTCTGGGAGGAACTCGATCGCCTGCGGCGGGTGCACGACATCACCACGCACTGGGTCCGCGGCCACGCCGACCACCCCGAGAACGAACGATGTGATGGACTCGCCGTGCAGGGACGCGACGAGGCTGCACGCGGTGGCGTAAATCACTCCTGATCCCTATCCTCCTTTCTTTCCGGGATGGAGCCCGCAATGACCATCCACCGCATCGAGGTTCGGCCCAGTCAGGACGCCGGTGATCCACGCGGTGCCGCCGCCTGCCAGTCGGCCCGCACCGCATCACTCGATGCGCAGCCCAGAATCGTCCTCTGTTCCGCCGTCTATCTGATCGAGGGCGATCTCGACGATGCGGAGATCGGTCGCGTCGCGAACGAACTGCTCAGCCATCCGGTCACCGAACAGGCGGTCGTCGGTGCGGCGGATCGGCGTGCCGACTCGCTGGTCGAAGTCCACCCGCAGCCCGGAGTGATGGATCCCGAAGCCGAAGCGGTCGAACTCGGGGTCCGCAGCCTTCTCGGCCGCGACGTGACCGTGCGAACCGGACGTCGATTCGATGTGACCGGTCTCGACCAGTCGCAGGCGAGGACGTTCGCCGAGCGATGCCTGGCCAATACGCTGATCCACGAGGTGCACGAATCGCCGTACCACCCCTCCGAGTTCACCTCCGGACATGGTCGGGACGTCGAGGTCAGGACCGTCCCGCTCCGCGAACTCGACGACGCCGCACTGACGAAGCTGTCGCGGGAGGCGCACCTGTTCCTGAGTCTCGACGAGATGCAGGCGATGCAGGAGGCCTACCGCCGCATGGATCGGGATCCCCGGGAGATCGAGCTGGAGACGCTCGCCCAGACCTGGTCGGAGCACTGCGTGCACAAGACGCTCAAGGCACGGGTCGAGTACCACGGTCCGCTGCCGGGGGATCGTGATCGGGTCGGACACGAGTTCATCGGCGACGACGTGGTACGGATCGACAACCTGCTGGGATCGACCATCGCGGCGGCGACCAAGCAGCTGATGAACGACGGGATCGACTGGTGCCTGTCCGTGTTCGTCGACAATGCCGGCATCATCGCGTTCGACGACGAACATGCCGTCTGCTTCAAGGTCGAGACGCACAACCATCCCTCGGCCCTCGAACCCTACGGCGGCGCGGCCACCGGAATCGGCGGCTGCATCCGCGACATCATCGGGACCGGACTCGCCGCAAGACCCATCGCGGCCAGCGACATCTTCTGCGTCGGGCATCTCGATACCTGGGCCCCGGACACCGATCGACCCGTACCGACCGGATGCCTGCACCCTCGCCGCATCCTGTCCCAGGTCGTCGCCGGTGTCCGCGACTACGGCAACCGCATGGGCATCCCGACGGTCAACGGCACGGTCTGGTTCGACGACGACTACGTCGGCAACCCGCTGGTGTACTGCGGCTGCGTCGGCGTCATGCCGCGGGACCGGATCGCCGGTGATCCGCAGCCCGGCGACCTCATCGTCGCGATGGGGGGCCGAACGGGCCGCGATGGAATCCACGGAGCCACCTTCTCCTCGGCGGAACTGACCGATACCCATGTCGACGAGTTCTCCCATGCGGTCCAGATCGGCAATCCCGTGACCGAGAAGAAGGTCCTGGACGCAATCATGGAGGCGCGCGATGCGGAGGAGGGGTGTCTCTACAACTCGATCACCGACTGCGGCGCCGGTGGATTTTCCAGTGCGGTCGGGGAGATGGGCGAGGAACTCGGTGCCGTCGTGCAGCTCGAAGCCGCGCCCCTGAAGTACGAGGGCCTCACGCCGACTGAAGTCTGGATCTCGGAAGCACAGGAACGCATGGTGATGGCGGTCTCCTCCGACCGCCTCGATCGGCTCCAGTCGATCTGCGACGCGCACGACGTCGAGCTCTGCGTGCTCGGCACCTTCGGAACTCCGGGTCGCGAACTGATCCTCAACTGGCACGACACCGAAGTCGGGCGCCTTCCCATGGCACTGCTCCACGACGGCCTGCCGGACCGGGTGCGCATCGCCCGCTGGGAACCCAAGCCCGTCTCCGCACCGGAGCGGACCGGGGATCGTCCTCCGATCACCGCGGCGCTCGAGCGGCTTCTCGCGCATCCGAACATCGCATCCAAGCAGTGCATCATCGAGCAGTACGATCACGAGGTCCAGGGCCGCAGCGTGATCCGTCCGCAGGTCGGTCCCTTCGGCAACGGCCCGTCCGACGCCGCGGTGCTGCTGCCTGTTCCCGATTCGACCCGCGGCCTCGCCATGGGCAACGGACTCGCCACGGGACTGCGTGACGATCCATGGCTGATGGCCGTGGCGGCACTGGACGAATGCGTCCGCAATCTCGTCTGCGTCGGAGCCGATCCGGAGCGGATCGCCGTGCTCGACAACTTCTGCTGGCCCGGCTGCGACGACGAACGGCGGATGGGCGAACTCGTGCGGGCGGCGGAAGGCTGCCGTGATGCGGCGATCGCGTACCGCACCCCGTTCATCTCCGGCAAGGACTCGCTCAACAACCAGTTCACGACGGATGACGGTCGAACCATCCGAATTCCGTCGACGCTTCTGATTTCCGGATTCGGCATCGTCCCCGACATCGCGCGATGCACGACGATGGACGCCAAGCGGGACGGTTCGCTGCTCCTGCTCGTCGGCGACACGACCACCTCGATGGGGGGATCCCATTTCGCGGAACTGTTCCCCTTCGACGGCATCGATCTCGGTCTTCCCTCCGTCGATCTCGAGGCCGGCCCGAAGACGGCGCGAGCGGTCGCCTCGGCGATCGCCTCCGGGGCCGTGTTGTCCGCCCACGACTGCAGCGAAGGCGGCATGCTGGTGGCTGCGGCGGAAATGGCGTTCTCCGGCGGACTCGGGCTTTCGGTCGAACTCGATGCGGTGCACGAGGATCCTCTGGTCGCGGCGTTCTCCGAGACGCCCGGCCGGTACATGCTCGAGGTGTCGCCCGATCATCGGGACGACGTCGAACGGCATCTCGACGGAATTCCCTGCCGCCTCGTCGGACGATTCAACGGCAGCGGCACCCTCACGACGGCGGACGGCACGGCATCGATCGACGCGTTGCGTGCGGCCTGGTCCGGAACGATTGGCTGGTAGAACCTGGATACCCTTGCACCATGACCCCACGCGCACTGATCATCACCACGACCGGCATCAACTGCGACCGCGAACTCGCGGAAGCCTTCGGTCTGGCCGGAGCGGATCCGGTTTCGATGCACCTGAACCAACTGATCGAGCAGCCGGCCTGCATCGACGAGTTCGATCTGATCGGACTTCCCGGCGGATTCAGCTACGGCGATGCGGTCGCCGCGGGTCGCATCGCATCGCAGGTGATGCGAAGCGGCATCTACGACGCTCTGCAGCGGGCGCTGCAACGGGGCGTTCCGATGATCGCACCATGCAACGGATTCCAGATCGCAGTTCAGGTCGGGCTGCTTCCCGGGCCTGCCGACGAGGCCCCCGCGTTCGTCGAGCCTCCGCAGCCGACGGTCGCACTCGCCGACAACGACTCCGCCCGATTCATCGACCGCTGGGTGCGGATCGAGATTCCCGTCGGTACGCGCTGCGTCTGGACGAAGGGACTGGAGATGGAGGCGGGTACGGATCTGCTTCCCATCGCGCACGGAGAGGGTAGATTCGTCGCCTCCCCCGAGGAGTTCGCCCGTCTCGAGCAGACCGGATGCATCGCCGTCCGCTACGCGTCCGACGACAATCCGAACGGATCGCTGGGAGACGTCGCCGGCATCTGTGATCGCAGCGGACTCGTCTTCGGACTCATGCCGCATCCCGAACGCTACACGCGCTGGACGTCCCATCCGATCTGGACGAGGCTCGATGCGGGTTCCATGAAGATCGATCCCCCCGGACTCCGGATGTTCCGGAACGCGGTGGACCATGTGCGCGCACATGCCTCCAGCTCCACCGCGTGCGATGTCCGCTGAGCCCGCCGTTCCGGTCGACCCGGAGTCCCGCCCATGACACCCGTCGATCCAGACCAGTTCCGTCCCGGAAGCGGTGATCATCGACAGGAGACGCCATGTCCGTCGTGCGGATACGACCTGCGCGGCCTGCCCGTCGGCACGGTCTGTCCGGAATGCGGCGTCGGGCCGGCCGAGGCGCACGATCCGCACGTCGAACTTCTGGATCCGAGATTCCAACGATCTTCCGGTGCGTCGGATGAGGCGGGACGGAGTCGAGTCAGCAGGCCCTATCGGTCGGCCTCGAGGACATGTCAATCCTGCGGCTTCGATCTGAGCGGAGGCACCTCGGTCGGGCGGTGTCCGGAATGCGGTCTCGACTACGACTTCCAGCGGGAACGCAGCGCGGCCGCCTCCACGCTGCTGCCCTCGTCGATCGCAGTGACGAGAAGATGGCGACTGGGAGTGATCCTCTGCATCGTCGCCATGTCCGGATACATCTGCCTGACCGGATACGGACTCTTCACTTCGAGTCTTCCGATCTACGAGCTCGGCATGCTCGTCGCCATGGCGGCGTGGTGCGCGGGCTGCTGGCTGATCCTTCCCGATTCACTCGATGGAGATTCCGCCGTCTGGCGGGTGGTTCGACTGGCGGCCTGCGGATTGCAACTGCTCTGGATTCCCGCCTTCGCAGGCGACTGGCTGGTGGCGGCGAGTCCGTCGACGAGCACGCTGCTGCTCTTCGCGATCGACGTGCTCAACACGTTGGCCTTCGTCGGGCTGATGCTGATCCTTTCGCTGCTGAGCAGGATGATGTTCGATCTCTACCTGCGGGATCTGGGCCGACTGCTCGGAAACATGATCTGGATCGCCATCCCGATCGGACTGCTGGACTGGTGGTTCCCGTATCCGTCGCCCGGAGGGCAACCGCTCTTCTCGAGTCAATTCAGTTTCTCCTCCGTCGCGATGTGCCTGGTGATTCTCCCGCTGGTGCTCATTCCGATCGTGATCCTGCTCACATGCATCCGGCTGTTCAACCACAGTCGTTCCACCCGGCACTACGTGCAGCGGCGCATCGGTCGTGAGGAACGCGTCCGGGCGAAGCGGGGGGAGGCGGTCGACCCGGAAGGGGAGATGCCGGTCTGCGCGACCTGCGGCCTGGTGCTGCTTCGGAGCACCTGCCCCAACTGCGATCTGCCTTCCGATGTCCCGGAAGACATCCCGCTCGCCTGACGGTCCGGTAGAATGCGAATCCCGCCGGTGGGAATGGAGAACAGAGCAATGTCCAATGACACGATGCGTTGCGGAGTGGTTGGTGTGGGTCGCATGGGTCGGCACCATGCCCGCGTCTATGCCCAGTTGGAGGGAGCCGAGCTCGTCGGGGTGGTCGACCACTCCCAGGAGCGACGGACCACCATCACCGATGAATGGGGTGGAGCGCCTCTTGCGACCGTGCAGGAGCTGATCGACCTCGGTGTCGACGCGGTCACGATCGCGACGCCGACGATCCACCATCGCGAAGCAGCCGAGGCGCTTCTGGAGGCGGGCGTGGCCTGCCTGATCGAGAAGCCGCTCGCTCCGACCGCGGACGAGGCGATGGCGATCGCCGAGACCGCGCAGCGATGCGAGACCACGCTGCAGGTCGGTCATGTCGTCCGGTTCGATCCGGTGATGCAGGCCATCAAGTCCCTGGGACCGATCCATCCCCGCCACGTCGAGGTCAGCCGCATCTCGCCGATGACCTTCCGCAGTCTCGATGTCAGCGTCGTCCTCGACATGATGATCCACGATCTCGATCTGCTGCTGATGCTCGTCGGTCGTGAGCCCGAGGACATCCAGGCCAGCGGTGTTCCCGTCCTGAGCGACCAGATCGACGTCTGCAACGCCAGGCTGACGTTCCCAGCCGCGGAGGAGGGGTTCCGGACGGTGGCCAACGTGACGGCCAGTCGCCTGGCCCTCAAGACAGAACGCAAGATCCGGATCATCTCCGAGGACCTGTATCTTTCGGCGGACTTCGCGACCCGCTCGGGTACGGTCGTCCGCAAGAGTTCCAACGAGGCGAAGCTTCAGGAGATGCAGGATCGGATTCGAAGCGGAGAGGACCTCAGCGACGTGAACTACCTCGATCTGGTCGAGTTCGACGAGCTGCAGGTCGACGACGTCGAGCCCCTGCGGCTGCAGGCCGAGGACTTTCTTCACAACGTGCGTACCGGTACGCGTCCGTCGATCGATGCGGAAGCGGGATTCGCGGCGGTCCGCACCGCGGAACGAATTCTCGAATCGGCCCACGCGACCGGGGCGATCGGCGTCTGAATCTATCGACCGACCGACCAGTCCTCCGGGACCGGCGGGGGGCCTCCCGACGGAGGTGGCGGCAGCGTGATCTCCGCGTCGTCCCGTCGATGCATCGCCACGACGAACATCTCCCTGGACACGCTCCGTGAGGCGACGGGTCGCATGGTGCGAACCTCGTCGAAGCAGAGGTGCACTCGCCTGACGAGATCCTGGAAGTTCGTTCCCTCGAACGCCTTCATCACGAGATGCCCGCCACTGCGGAGAAGCGGTCCGGTCCGCTGCAGCACGAGGTCGCACAGGCCCATCGACCGGTGGTGGTCGGTGTCGCGATGGCCGGTCGTGTTCGGGGCCATGTCCGAGAGCACGACGTCGAACCGTCGTGTCGGGTCGAGTCCGGCGTGTTCGAGGATGAGTGCATCGTCGACCTCGCGCAGATCGCCGGTCAGCAGATGCATGTTTCCGCCGGGCAGGGGGGTGACGTCGAGCAGATCGACCCCGATGGCCACGCCGCGGTCTCCGATCCGTTCGCCGACGTACTGCATCCAGGAACCGGGAGCGCATCCGCAGTCGAGCACCACATCGCCGGGCGAAAGCAGCTTCCGCTTCTGGTCGATCTCCCGAAGCTTGTAGATGGCCCTGGAGCGATAGCCTTCGCGCTTTGCTTCCTTGAACCAGTGATCGTGGAGTTCGCGTGCCATGGTCGTTCGCATCATCCTCAGGGGAGATGCAGGAGGCCGTACTTCTTGGGGTTGGGCTTCACGGTGAACCGGATGTCGCCGTCGGTGGTCCGGATGATGATCGGTGCGGTGCCGTCGTTCAATCGCCCGAAGAACGTGTCGTTCGAAGTGGATCCCGCGACGGCCATCTGACCGGACTTGATCTTCATGCTCACGGATCCGTGTTCGGCATGGAGATCGAAGTCTCCGCTGGTTCCGGGTGCGAGTCGCACGTTCACGTCGCCTTCGCTGGTGAAGATGGAGATGGGATCCCGAAGCGGCTGATCGGACAGGAGTTCGACGTCTCCGTCCGTCGTGCGTACATCGACGGGACCGGTCAGTTCGTCGATCGAGACATCCCCCCGGGTGGTCCGGACGGTCGTTCCATCGACGATCAGGACATGGACCGTGACGTGGGCGCGAAGGATGTGGGCTTCGTCGTCGTCCGTGGTCACCCTGACGACCAGTCTCGGGCCGCGGTCGTCCTGTTCGAGCTCGGCATGCCAGTCGATCGATTCCAGCGCGTCGGCGGCATCGCCTCGTCTGTTGATCGCGTGCAGCGCTTCGCCGGTGACGGTCACGTGCGGTGTGCTTCCGGTCCGTGGGTCGATGGAACGGATCGTCACGTCCCCTGCGAAGTTCTCGACCTCGACGGAGACGGGACCTTCGAGCGTCAGCGGCTGTCGATCCGCCCTGCTCTTGACCGAACAGCCCCCGGAGGTCATCAGGGAGGCCATGAGGACGAGCAGGAGAAGTGGAATCGAGGCGGTGGTTCGTGGCATCGTCTCCGGATTGTAGCCCCAGCCGGGGTGGATGTGATTCCGGGGCCGTATCACCGGCGGGTCCTGATCCGGGTTAGACTGTCTGTGTTCGCTCGGGGCACGAATGGAACGTCCATTCGCTGAGATGTACCCGTAGCACCTGATCCGGTTCGGACCGGCGGAGGGAACGCGAGCAGTCGCTCCATCCCTCCGAATATTTTGCTCACAAAGGAGCACCCGCATGATCAAGCAGGATGGAACCCCCGACCACGTCCACGACCCCGCCGACATCGATTTCGTCGAGGCGGAGGATCATGCGTTTCTCGATGCGTTGCCGCTTCATGGAGCGACCAATCCATCCACGGATCGACAAGGGACCTCGCCCGGCAGCTTCTCGAACCCCGCCGAGATCGGTGGTCCTCGGATGTTCTCCAGCCCCGATACCCCCGGGATGCCGCAACCCTCCTCGCTGACGGCCTGGGATTTCCTTCCCGCGGGATGGACGATCGAAGACCATCCCGATGGATGCAGTGGGCACAACAAGGGATCCGAACGAACGATCCGATGCGTCGCCCCGGAGGGCTTCACCCCGGTGACGCAGTTGGAGCATGCCAGGCTCGGCACGATCACCGATGCCATGCGTCGGGTTGCGGAGCGTGAATCGCATCTCACTCCGGAGCAGGTCCGCGACGAGATCGCATCCGGGCGGCTGATCATTCCGGCCAACATCCGGCACCTCGAGTACGAACTCGATCCGATGGCCATCGGACGCGCTTCGCTCACCAAGATCAACGCCAACATGGGCGCATCACCCGTCAGTTCCGGCACCGACGAGGAGGTCGAGAAGCTGCGTTGGGCCGAACAGTGGGGTGCCGATACGGTCATGGACCTGTCCACCGGCGGCGACCTCGACCAGTGTCGCGAGGCGATCCTCAGGAATTCACGGGTCCCCATCGGTACCGTTCCGATCTACTCGATGATCATCGACCGCAAGCTCGAGGAGCTGGACGACAAGGTCATCCTCGAGACCCTCGAACACCAGGCCGAACAGGGAGTGGACTACTTCACCATCCATGCCGGCCTGCTGCGTTCGCATATCCCCTTCGTGAAGGATCGCCTGATCGGCATCGTCTCCCGGGGCGGTTCGCTCCTGGCGAAGTGGATGTTGACCCACAATCGTGAAAATCCGATGTACGACCTCTGGGACGACATCTGTGAAATCATGCGGCGATTCGACGTGAGCTTCTCGATCGGTGACGGACTCCGTCCCGGCGGACTCGCCGACGCGACCGATCGCGCCCAGCTCGCCGAGCTCGAGGTCATCGGTGAACTGACCGAGCGCGCGTGGACCCACGGTGTCCAGGTCATGGTCGAAGGTCCGGGTCACGTTCCGTTCGACCAGATCGAATACAACATGAAGCTGCAGCGGCGCAAGTGCCACGGTGCTCCCTTCTATGTGCTGGGCCCTCTGGTGACGGACATCTTCCCCGGTTACGACCACATCACCTCCTGCATCGGTGCGACCAGCGCCGGATGGCACGGCGCCTCGATGCTCTGCTACGTGACTCCGAAGGAGCACCTCGGTCTGCCCAAGCGGGACGACGTCAAGCAGGGATGCATCGCATACAAGATCGCCGCCCATGCCGCGGACATCGCCCTGGGCATTCCCGGCAGCCGGGATCGCGACGACGAACTCACCAAGGCCCGTGCCGCATTGAACTGGGAACGGCACTTCGAACTCAGCTTCGATCCGGACACGGCCCGGGCGCTGCACGACGAGGATCTCGATGTCGACACCGACTTCTGCGCCATGTGCGGCCACGACTGGTGCAGTGTTCGGATCAGTCGCGAGATCCAGGAGATCGCGTCCGGCAAGGACGAGGCCTATGCATGGGAATCGCCCCGGATCTCCGCGGCCCTCACCGACGAACAGAAGGCCATTCTCGAGCAGCGGGGCGTTCTCGAACCGTCCGAGATCCATCGACTCGCCTCCAAGACGAAGCGGGCCATGAAGGGCGAGACCGGCGCGAAGGCCAGCTGCCACAGCGATACCGCCGACGACAAGGACGCTCGTCTCCTGCAGAAGGAGCAGGCGGACACATTCGTAGAACTCAACACGGCTCCAGCTCACAACATCTCGAAGCATGACCAGATCATCTGATCAAAACGAATCGTCCCCCGATTCCAAATCGAGATCGTCCATGTCGTGGTTCGGCGCCGTGCTGTATCCGAACCTGTATCTGTGGCTGATATTCGTGTCCGCTCTGGATGTGATCCTCACACGGGTCATCCTGTTCTTCGGGGGGACCGAGGTCAATCCGATCGCGGATTGGATCCTCGATGAGTTCGGGCGCATCGGGATGAGCGTCTTCAAGTTCATCATCGTGTCGATCGTCATCATCTGCTGCGAGATCGTCGGCCGTCAGAAATACCGCACCGGCAGGAATCTCGCCTTCGTCGGCATCCTCATCTCCTGCATGCCCGTGATCTGGTCGAGCATGATCATCTTCTCGTTGATCATGGACCCGCCGACCGGCCAGGAGATGATCGAATACACCATGCTCCTCCTGCAGGAGCTCTTCCATCTGGAGGGACCATGACTGACACGTCTCCCGTACGAATTGTGATTCTCGGTGGCGGATTCGGTGGTGCGTACCTTGCGCAGGTCCTGCAGAAGTACGCCAAGAAGCAGAATCTCGAGATCATCATCATCGATCGGAACAACTTCTTCGTCTTCTACCCGCTGCTGGTGGAAGCGGGGACCGGTTCGATCGAGCCTCGCCACTGCACCGTTCCGATCCGCGACTTCGCCCGCAAGAGCGAACTGCTCATGGCCGAGGTCAAGGGACTGGACGTCGCATCCAAGTCGGTCCGATTCCGTCTCATCGGCGATGACGGAGATCGGAAGATCACGTACGACCACCTGGTCGTCGCCCTTGGAAGCGTGACGCGCATCCTGCCCGAGGAGATCGTCTCCGGCGTCCGCGAGCACGCATTCGAGATGAAGCACATGACCGATGCGGTCGCGGTCCGCGACCGGGCCATCGAACTGCTCGAGCTGGCCAACGCAACCGAGGATCCGGAGGAACGTCGTCGACTGCTTCACTTCGTGATCGTGGGCGGAAACGTCACCGGCATCGAGGTCGTCGGGGAGCTCGAGACGTTCATCCGCGACGCGACCATCATGTACCGCAACCTCCGCAGGGAGGACTGCAGTTTCACGGTGGTGGAGATGGCTCCGTCGATTCTCGGCATTCTTCCGGAACACCTCCATCAGTGGGCCCATCGCCAGTTGACCAGTCGAGGCATCGAAATCCTCAACGGCATTTCCGTGAAGGAAGTGCATGCCGACCACGTCGTGACTTCAGAAGACAAGTCGATTCCATGCAGTACGGTGATCTGGACCGCGGGCATCGCTCCCAATCCGGTTCTGCGGGAGTTCGAAGGTCTGCCCCTGAACAAGTTCGGCGGACTCGAGTGCGAAGGCGACTATTCGGCGAAGGGACTTGATGGGGTCTGGGGTCTCGGCGACTGCGCCAGCGTGCCCTGCCCGGACGGCAAGCCGATGCCGCCGTTGGCTCAGATCGCGATCCGGCAGGCTCCGCAACTTGCCCACAACATCGTCGCCACGATCCGAGGCAAGGCGTTGAAGCCGGCCGATGTGCATGTCCAGGGGATTCTGGTCCCGCTCGGACGTCATCGCGGGGTCGCAAGCATCAAGGGACTCAAGCTCGAGGGATTCTTCGCCTGGGCGATGTGGCGGGCGATCTATCTGCTCAAGACGCCGGGTTGGCGCCGCCGCTTCCGCGTCGCGATGGACTGGTTCATCAATCTCTTCTGCAAGCGGGACTACGTGCAGCTTGGGATGATTCCGGCCTCGCACCGCGAGTTCCACGGTCAGCACAGCACCGGTCGCAGCAAGGAAGAGATCGACTCGGATTCATCCGGGGACTGAATCGACGATCAGGCGTTGCGCTGCTTCCAGAATTCGGCAAGCAGTTCGACGGCCTCGTCCTGTCCGGTCAACGCAGCCGAGCCGGCGACCGGACCACTGAACGAATCGTCGTCGTCGGATCCGTCGAGGGCGTTGAGCCATGTCTTGGTGGCCTTCATCGCCGATGAGGATCGCGAGGCTGCTTCGCGGGCCCACGCCGTCGCGTGTTCGATCACCGTTCCTTCGGGAGCGAGGTGGGTGCCGAGTCCGATCCGCATGATCCCGTCGCTCTTGAGAAGTTCGCCTCCGAGCAGCAGTTCGCGTGCGGGGCCGTCGCCGATGATCTGACGGAGCGTGGGAATCGTGACGGCTGGGCTGACGCCGAGTGCGTGGACCGGATACCCGGCCACGGTACGTTCGTCGATGAAGACCACGTCGCCTCCGGTCAGCAGGGCGCATCCACCCGCGATGGCCGCGCCATGTGCGGCGACCACGACGGTCTGCGGCATCCGACGCAACGACTTCGTCACCATGCCGAGTCGCCGTATCAGTTCATCGAGCATCATCGGGTCCTCGACGACCGCTCCGAGGTCGAATCCCGCGCAGAAGCAGCGCCCACGACCCGACAGCAGGATGCTCGCGAGATCGTCGCGTTTCGACGCCGCATCGATCACCTCGAGCAGTTCGTCGAGCATCTCGATCGTCATCGCGTTGCGGCGATCCGGATCGTCGAGTTCGATCCACAGCACCGGTGATTGGTCCGTCACATGTATCGAGGAGGTCGTCATCATCAACTCCAGACGAGCAGCCAGAATGCGATCCACAGCGCCGCTGCAACCATGACCATGGCCGTGTAGCCGACGATGTCCCTCGCCTTCACACCGGTGATCGCGAGCAGTGGAAGTGCCCAGAACGGCTGCAGCATGTTCGTCAGTTCGTCGCCGTACGCCACCGCCATGATCATGCGGCCGGGGGAGACGCCGGCGCTCAGACCCGATTCCAGGGCGATCGGCCCCTGGATGATCCACTGGCCGCCTCCACTGGGCACGAAGATGTTCACGATGGCCGCCGACACGAACGACAGCAGTGGCATGGTCCGTTCGTCGCCGATCTCGACGAAGAACTCGGCGATCTGCGCCATCAGTCCGCTGGCCACCATCAGGGCCATGATGCCGGCGTACAGGGGGAACTGGATCATGATGCCGCTGCATCCCCTGGCGGCGTTCGTCGCAGCGTGCATGTAGGCAACGGGCGATCCGTGGAGCACGAGACCGGCAGCGAACATGATCATGATGATCTCGTCGAGGCCCAGCGAGCCGAATCCCCGCACATCGATGAACCGCCAGATTCCGAAGAGCAGTGCGCCGGCCAGCATCCAGGAGATCGGCCAGAACCGGTTGAGCAGTCGCGGGACGTTGGTGATCGGCTCGGGTTCGAACGAAGCCTCGTCCATCGGCTCGAAGTCGGCGATCGTCTGCATCTCTTCATTGGCACGCGGCGAGAGCAGCATCAGGATCATCGGCACAAGTGCGAGCAGACCGAGACTGACGATCAGATTCAAGGGTGAGAGAATCGTCTGTTCAAGCGGGACCGCTCCGACCTGGGCGACGAGCTGCTCGGGCAGGATCTTTCCCGACTCGGCTTCGCTCGTCATCGCGAGCGGTGCGGAACCGGAGAACCCGCCGTGCCACACGAGCATCCCCATGTATCCGGACGCCGCGATGAGCGGATAGTGCGCTGGAATTCCCCGATCCTGAAGACTCCGGCCCACGTCTCTGGCCAGAAGAGCACCCACGATCAGGCCCAGTCCCCAGTTCACGAGTCCGCAGACCATCGCGGTGAAACCCACCATGGCAACCGCGCTCATCGTCGATCCCGGAATGCCGGCGATCCGGTCGATGCACCAGCGGATCGGCCGTGCGGCAGCGAGAGCATGCCCCGTCACCAGAATCAGGCACATCTGCATGCTGAACGCGAGCAGCTTCCAGATTCCGTTCTTGTTGTCGCGCCATGAATCAAGAAGAACGAGCCAGCGATCCTTTTCCGGATCGAATCTGCCCCACACGAGCGCGGCCACCACCGTGATCAGTGTCAGCAGGATCGCGATCACGAACGGATCGGGAATCAGCCAACGAAAGAGGCGGCTGATCAGCATGCCCAGGTGGCGAATCATGTCCGGCAGGATAGCCCAATGCCGACTCGGGCGGAAAATGAGTGCGTGCGGGGCGTCTCCAGGAAGACGCCCCACACGGGTACGGTCGTTCAACCCCTCGCTGAACGACGACCTGCGCAATCAGGGACTGTGACATCCCGATGCACACCACACCTGAGTACCAAGGCGGTGGGGGCATGGGGAGCGCCCACCGGTGTTGCTCATGGGTTGTACGTTCGATCCCGCTCCTTGTTCGTCCTGGAGATCAGAAATCTCCATGCCATGTCCCCGAGATGAAATCGAAGATGACGGACTGGTTTGCGGGCTGTAAACCCGGTTCCGGTCGCGTCGACACGCCGACATCGATCCACGTGGAGTAGACGTCCGTCTCGATTGAACGCAGATTGAATGCTCCGCTGCGATCCATGAGGTTGTGCATGAAATCGACTTCGGGATGGGTGACGTCCTGCACCCTCGGTCTGATGCTGCCCTTCACGTGGGAACGGAGGATGTGGGCTGCGACCAGCAGAAGCTGATCGCGTGATCGTGCACGGATCGAT
Source organism: Phycisphaerales bacterium UBA3160 (assembly GCA_002364485.1). Classification (GTDB taxonomy): domain Bacteria; phylum Planctomycetota; class Phycisphaerae; order Phycisphaerales; family SM1A02; genus UBA854. The sequence continues at coordinate 121,773 of DEYK01000054.1, read as the reverse complement.
GTTCCGCCGCCATCGAGCTCCCGCACCGCCGAGACGGTTCTCGGTTCAGAGGCGAGGGGACAGGTTCCCGACCCGCACGCCTGTTCCAGAGCGTCGATGTCCTCCGGCTCCAGTGGTCCGTCGACTCGGATCGCCCACTTGAGCCGGGGGGGAGGGGGCATGTCGAGCAGCATGCCGTCGGAGTGCACGTCCTTGGTCTGCGGCGGCGACGAATCGACCGCATCCTGCAGCAGCAGTGTGCTGGAACGATTCGTTTCGCAGGTGACAACCACCATTCCGAGAAGATCGCGCATGTCCACTCCGGATGTACGGAGTTCCCATCCCTGTTCGATGGCCGACAATCGGCAGGAGATCGGGGAAAGCATGCCGGCGAGTCCGGCGGGGTGAGGCGAAGAGGTGTATTTCGATGGATTCATGGCCCATCACCTCCCTGCGACTCCGTCCACACGGTTGCTCCGTGGAAGGAGGCGGCGCAGTGCCGGACGATGAGGGAGCAGATCGGGTGTGGAGTTCGGTTGGACATGATTCGTTCCTTTCGTTGCGGTGATGTTCCGCATGCAAATGACAGACGCCCCGTATTTCGACGGGGCGTGGGGGTGATCGTTCGTTGGCGTTCGAGTTCGCCTAGATCCTCCGGTCTCGCCCCGGGCTCTGATCGACAAAGCAGCGGGAAATCCAGGTCATGGTCGCCTTCAGATGGCGGAGCCAGACCGGTACCGGATGGGTGGTTGCGACGACGGTCTGGCGGTGCGGATTCCGCGCCGTGTTCCGTGGTCGTCGTGATGAGTCGTTTCGAGGCATGAGTACTGAATAGTTCCCTCAAAGCACGACGCAGTCAACGTCAAATGTGGAAATACCGTCGATTGCCACCCGTCCCGACGGAGCATGACGTCCACTCCGACCCAAATCGAACCCTCCTCGCTCTGGATTTCCACCATCTGTATGATGTGCCCTCCGGTCGGACGAATTCCCCTCGTCCCCGGTGGATTCCGGCGAAATCCCCAGTGGGGGGGCGGAAGCATGCATGGGGACTGCGGGACGGGAGCGGGTCATTAGCTTCATCTCAACCATCAAGAACGCGGGACGCTACAGCGAGCTCATGAAGGTCGCGGTGAAGTACGGCTTCCGCGAGTTCTTCTACGAAACGAAACTCCACCTTCTGCACATCGATGGGCAGAAGGCGCTGAAGTCCGGCGACGGCGGCAAGGGAACCGAGCATCTCTCCCGTGCGGCGCGCATGCGTCTCGCCATGGAGGAACTCGGTCCTACGTTCATCAAGCTCGGGCAGATCCTGAGCACGCGTCCCGACATCCTGCCTCCGGACTGGATCGAGGAGTTCCAGAAGCTCCAGAGCGAGGTTCCCGCGGAACCGTGGGACAAGATCCACAATGAACTGATCGAGGAGTTCGGGAATCTGGACGAGAAGTTCCAGTCGATCGACGAGACGCCGCTGGCCGCCGCTTCGATGGGGCAGGCCCATCGTGCGGTGCGCAAGGACGGCCAGGAGATCGTCCTCAAGATCCTCAGGCCCGGAATCGACAAGATCATCAATGCCGACATGGAGATCCTTCTGGCGATCGCCCACTGGCTGGCGAAGCACCACGGAGATCTGCCGTTCGACCCGGTGGCCGTGGTGGACGAGTTCGCTTCATCGCTCAAGAACGAGTTGGACTTCATGCACGAAGGCCGGAACACGGACATGTTCCGCGAGCAGCTGCAGGAAGGCGACGAAGCGTGGTTCCCGCTGGTCTACTGGGATCTGACCACCCGCCGCGTCCTGGCCCTCGAGGAGATCAAGGGCGTGCCCCTCGCTCATTGGCGTGAAGCCGATCTGAGCATGGAGCAACGGGAACGCCTGGTCCGCATCGGTGCCTACACGGTCCTGCGGCAGACGCTCGAGATCGGCTTCTTCCACGCCGACCCCCATCCGGGCAACCTCTTCATGATGGAGGATGGTCGCCTGTGCTTCATCGACTGCGGCATGGCGGGACGGGTTGACGACGAGACGACCCGCGATCTGGCGACGCTCATCTACGGCGTCGCGAAGTCGGACATCGACAAGGTCTACGAGGCCTTCATGTCTCTCGGGCAGGTCGACGAACTCGATGTCGATGTCAAGCAGATCCGTCGGGATCTGCAGGACTTCATGGATCAGTACACCAACGTCGCACTGAACAAGATCGACATGACGGCCGTTCTCCGAGCGTTCACGGAAGGCCTTCGAAAGCATCGGGTGAAGTGTCCCAGCGACATCGTGCTGATGATCAAGGCCCTGACGACCATCGAGGGCGTCGGCGAGGATCTCGATCCGGGTTTCGATCTGATCGGATTCGCCAAACCGCATGTCGAGAAGCTCGTCAAGCGTCAGTTCAGCATTCCGGTCATCAAGAAGCGTCTGCAGAAGAACGCAGGAACCTGGCTGAAGCTGATCGAGAACTTCCCCGCCAACATCTCACGGTTCTCCGATCGGCTCGGCCGGAACGAGTTCAAGATGCAGATGGATGTGCAGGGCATCGATCGCCTCAACGACACGGTCAACCATGCAAGCAAGCAGTTGTCCTATTCGATGCTCGTCGCCGCGATGATCCTCGCTTCGGCCATTCTCGTGCTGGCCGAGAAGAACTCGGGCAGCTCGTTGCTCGGGTGGCTGGGCGGCTTCGGATTCCTGCTTTCGTTCCTGCTCGCGTTGTTCATCCTCTTCGAGAACCTCATCCGCAGGCGTTGACGACTGCGGCGATCAGAAGTCGTAGCTGACGCCGAACGTCGTGAGCAGATCGTAGTTCTTGTCGTCCTCAGACACTTCGCTCTGGTACTGGTAGGTGACACCGAGCACCAGGGCCAGCCCGTCCATGCCGTCCAGCTTGATCTTCCAATTGAGACCCGCATCGACCCGGTAGATGTCGAAGTCGGCCAGATCGGGCAGGTAGGAGGCGTTCGCGGTCAGGCTGTGCTTGTCGGTGAACTGCCAATCGAGGTTTCCGCCGAGATCGCCTTCCGCAACGAGCTCCGTGTTCACTCCCGAGAACTCCTTCCGGGGTCCGATCCCGATCCTTCCGTTCACGGTCAGCGAATCGAACCACAGATCGGGATCGTCGTCCTTCTTCATGATCAGAAGCGGATATTGACCGCCGAGATGACCGGCGATCCGCTGCTGCCACGAGTTCTGCTCGGACCAGTCGAACTGCGCGTCGGCGAAGATGCCCCATTTCGTGTCCAGCTCCGGAAGTTTCCACAGCTGGTTTCCGGTGAGGTTGTACCAGCTCTGGTTGGTCACCCCGTCGGCGCTTGCGAAGCGGTAGAACGTGCTGAGATTCGTCGTCTCGTAGTCGTTGTCCCGGCCGAGGGAGATCTTGATCAGCAACGCTGCGTTCTCCGCAGTGCCCGTGTTGTAGCTTCCGGAGAGGGAGAAGCTGCCCTTCCACTCCGGCTTCTCGGGAGTCGGCTCGAGTGTCTCCTCCCCGGTCGCCTCGTCGGAAGCAGGCTTCGCATCGTCCTTCGACGATGCGGTCGGATCCGCTTCGGATGCGGTCGGTGCGGGTGTGAAGTGGAGTTCGGGGGTTCGGCCGTCGATGGTCGTGATCTTGTCCATCGGTATGACGAGGACTCCCAGTGCGGTGTGCTGGATCGTCACGGATTCGGCATCGTGCCGGGTGATCGTACCCTTGAGCGTGTCGCCGCCGGTCAGGACGATCTCGTCCTGGGCCAACAGCGGTGTCGCGAGGAGAAGGACGGTGAAGAGCATTTTCAACGATTGCGTCATGGCAACACCTCGATCAAGTGGAAATTCTGCCGCAGCGCGGCATGTCCGAATCGGATCATGGTACCGATGAAAGCGTGAATCGTCCGGCCTCAGCGGATCCGACGAAGGTCCAGCTGGATCCGGAGCACGCTCCGGGGTGGGATGCGGTCGGCGTACCCTCGGGCTCCCCAGTGCTTGTTCGGTGGGCAACTGATCGTTCGGGTTCCGCCACGCTGCATCCCGAGCACCCCCTCGTCGATGCCTTCGATGACCACTCCTTCCCCGAGCCGGAAATCGAACTCCTTCTCCTCCAGCACGATGTCTCCGTCGGGAAGTCTGACCGTGTAGTCGATCACCACCACGTCACCCGCCTTGGCGGCGGGGCCTTCGCCGGTCCGTTCCTCCACGATCTGGATCTTCGAAGGTTGGATCGCGATCGGGGTTCTTTCGCATGCGCAGGTCAGCATGAGGATGATCACGATCATGATTCTCGTCATGGAATCACTATCGGCGATGACGGGAGGAAGGCATCACTGCCCGCGGATCGTTCAGGATCCGTCGGTGTGGGCCGCCCGGTTCCGATTCGCGGTGGCCCGGTCCCAGGACCGGTGGTAGGAGGCGATCGTCAGCTTCCGGTGTGAACTTCCGCACCTGTAGCAGTCGAGATAGGTGCGGGCGAAGAGCAGGATGCTGATGTCCATCAGGAGAACGATGGTCATGACCACCAGCAGTCCGATGTTGTCGGCGAACCCGAGAATTCCCACCAGGGAGAGGGCGAAGGCGAGCACGATCACGAACCCGGTCACCTGGGGGAACGCCTTGCGGCGGTAGAGGGGGCCGGCACAGCACAGGCATCTTCTGAGGTGGCCGTCGTCGTCGATGGCCTGATCCCATTCGAGAAACACGTCTCCGGCCTCCTCGAGGCTTTGGACACGGGTAGGTCGCTGGGCCGGATCCACCTCGATGGATTTCCGCCCGGCTCCCTTCGGATCTGGGAGAACGATTCGCACGCGGCAATGGTACGCCATCGGGGTTGCCGATCAGCGGCCGGTGGGGGATGATTCACCACGATGAACGAATGGATCGAACAGCTCAAGGGTCGGTTTCTCGTCTTCGACGGTCCCGACGGGTCCGGAAAGACGACCCAATTCCGCCGCTTCGCCGCATGGTTGACCGAGCAGGGGTGCGATGTGGTCGAGGTTCGCGAACCCGGCGGCACCTCGATCGGAGAACAGGTGCGCTCCATCCTGCTTGATTCGGCCAATACCGAGATGACCATCTGCTGCGAGATGCTGCTCTACATGGCCAGCCGCAATCAACTCGTCGAAGAGGTGATCTCGCCCGCTCTCGAACGTGGAGCAGTCGTGCTGGCCGATCGGTTCATCTCCTCGACGCTTGCGTACCAGGGGACGGCCGGTGGTCTCGACCGGGCGAGGATCATGGACATCGGTCGGATGGTGATCGGTTCGCACTGGCCCGACTGCACGCTCGTCTTCGATGTCGATTCCTCGACCGCCGCGCGACGTCGCGGCGGCGACACCGATCGCATGGAGGAGAAGGGGCAGGCGTTCCAGGATCAGGTTCGCACCGGCTACCTCGAGCAGGTCCGGGAGGATCCCGGACGCACGCTGCTGATCGACGCTTCTCCGGACGAGGACACCGTCTTCGCGGAGCTGTGCACGGCGATCGAGGCGTTCACGTCCTCGAACGCGACGTCGACCGGCTGATCACTCGGCGCTCTTCATGTCCCAGGGCTTGCCGGTCTTGTCGAGAATCCTGTCGACGACCTGATGCATGTCTCCGGTCTTGTCCCAGGCGCGGTTCTGGGCGTCGGCACCGGATCCCTGTTCGATGATCTCCTCGACGTAGCCGAGTTCCTTGATGCAGCCGAGCCGCTCCGCGTGGGGAGCACACTGGTCAAGCAGTCTTCGGGCCACCTGGCGGGCGGGGACCGCGAGCATGGTGTCGAAGTCGACGAAGCTCGCATCCATTCCGTACCGGACCGCGTGCCATTTGTTCTGTCTCGCGATCATCGGATGGCTGTCGTAGAGGTACGCTCCACGGTCGATCTGTTCCGAGATGCCCGCGATGAGACTCTGGGACAACGCGACCAGACCCAGCAGGTGCTTCATGTTGATCGGCGTGTCCATGACCCGGATCTCGACCGTCCCGAACTGGGGACTCGGCCTGACGTCCCACCAGATCTCGTTCGGAGAGTGGATGAATCCCGTGGAGATGAGGTGTTCGATCAGCCAGATGTATTCGGACCAGTTCCTCAGGGTCTCCGGCATCCCCGCGGTGGGGAGGGATTCCATGAGCTTGGAGCGATACGTATGCAGTCCGGTGTCGTTGCCGAGCCAGTGGGGGGAGTTCGACGACAACGCGAGCAGCGTCGGCAGATGGCGGAGGAGCCGATCGCACATCTGGATGGCCTTGTCGCCACTGTCGACGCCGACATGGACATGCAGTCCGAAGACGACGAGTCGTCGTGAGACGTACTGCATGGTGTTCATGAGCCATTCGTATCGTTCGCCGGGGGAGAGCTTCTGATCCTCCCAGTGGCTGAACGGATGCGTGCCGCTCCAGAGAAACGTCATGTCCCGCTGATCGGCGACGTCGTAGCCCCACTGGAGCTTCTCGGCGAAGTCGGCCCGGACCTCATCGACCGTGTGGCAGACCCCGGTGTTGAACTCGCAGTAGGACTGCATGAATTCGTGCTTGACCGAATCCTTCCACTTGTCGGGGCAGGCGTCCATGAGAAAGTCGATCTCGTTGACGAGTGCGCCGCTCTTCTTGTCGACGAGTCCGAGTTCGATCTCGACCCCGATGGTGTGTTCAGGTGACGAGTTGAATTTTCTGTGCATGGCGGGAGGCTTCCTTGAGTGTGTGAAGTCCGTTCGCACTGTACTCGATTCGCGGCGGATTCACGCTCATTCGATGATGCTGTGGATCGACGACCTGCAGAGGAACCGGACTCCGGTCACAAGTGCGGATTCGTTGATGTCGAATTCCGGCGCGTGAAGAGGAAAACGTGCATTGGGATCCTGAAACGCCGTGCCGAGACGAGCCATCGCGCCGGGAACCACCTGCTGGTAGTAGGCGAAGTCCTCTCCGCCGAGGCTCGGCATCTCGATCAGCGAGACGCGATCCCGTCCGACGACCTGTTCGGCCGCTCCCCAGAGCATTTCGACGATCTGGTGATCGTTGTTCGTCGCAGGCGACGAATGGGGGTAGTCGATGTGGATGTCGCATCCCGTCGAGGTCGCGATGCCGCGAAGGACCTCCCTGAGCCGGGCCTTGACGTTGTCCTGGTCCTCGTCCCGCGAGGTGCGCAGCGTTCCCCAGATCTCCGCGGCGTCCGGAATCGCATTGAAGGCCTTGCCGGTATGGATCGCCGTCACGGTCAACGCCAGCGGGTAGCGGCTGTCCATGCTTCTGGGACCGAGTTGGTACATCATGGAGACCAGATTGACGGCGGCAGGAATCGGATCGATGCTCTGGTACGGCCTGGCGGAGTGACCACCCTGTCCGTTCACCGTGATCTTGAACGACAGGCAGTTCGCGGTCAGCGGTCCCGTACGAAGACCGACGTGGCCGGCTTCGAGGTACGGGTCCACGTGCAGGGCGATGATGGACTCGACGCCGTCGAGCGCGTGCTGGGCGATCATGCTCTGCGCACCCTTCGATATCTCCTCGGAGGGTTGGAAGATGAAACGGAGATTCTTCTTCGGATTCAGCTCCCTGATCGCGTCCCGATGCTCGTGCATCGCGATCGCGGCGTACATGGCCATCGATGCGTGGGCGTCGTGTCCGCAGGCATGGCAGAGTCCGTCCCGCGTCGACTTCCAGTCGACCGATTTCGCGTCGTGGACAAGCACGCAGTCGAGGTCGGCTCGGACTGCGAACAGCGTGTCGGAATCCGGATTCAACTCGAGGTCGACGATCAGTCCCCGGTCATCCTCCATGATTTTCGGTTCGAGACCGGCCTGCTGCAGCGCGTCGGCGACTCGTCGGGTGGTCCGCATCTCCTCCCCCGACGGTTCGGGGTTGGCATGGAGATCGCGTCTGAAGGCGATCATCTCGCGTTCCCGGTCCCGGACGAACTGCTTGATCGATCTCCACCAGGTCGCTTCGGTGTTCTTTGGGGCGGTGCTGCTCATGAAATCGTCCTTCCGGTCTCAGACTACCCCGAGTGCGGGCGGACGCAACCTCGGTATTGCGTCGCAGCCGAATGTCCGAGAACTCGTGTATTCTGGAGGTCTCGAATCCCCGAGCAGGCGAGGCGGCCCGTGAAGAAGCGAACCAGTTGGATGACCGCGATCGGGAGTCTCTCCATATTCTGTGGAGTGCTCGGCCTGCTGCTTTCTTCGGCCATCGTGTTCAGCAGCATCCAGTTCGAGCGCTCGATCAAGGCAGTGGAATCGAGTCTGGACCAGACCTCCGAGCGCGAGTTCATGAACGAGCGGATGATGGATGCCGCTTCCGGAACCCGCGATGAACTGGAGACGGCTCGTTCGATGATCCTTCCCGACGGTCTCGTGAGCATCGGACTTTCCGTCTGGCTGATCTACCTCGGCATCGCCACGCTTCGCATGTGGCGGTCGGCGTGGTGGGGATCGCTGCTCTGGTCCATCGTGTCGCTCGGGTGGTTGATCCTGATGATCGGAACCGAGCCGGTGCAGTTCGGTGCCATGAGCTGGTTCATTCTGATCTACCCGGTCACCCTGATGATGTCCTTCGTGCAGTCCGGATGGCGTGCCGCCTATCTGGGTTCGCCGCGGGAGACGACGGGCTGACTCACGGCCATCGGAGCACGATCTTTCCGAACTGCTCTCCGGATTCCAGCCGTTCCCAGGCGCTGGTGGCCTCGTCCGCGTCCCAGATCGAATCGATCATGGGAACCATGGCGCCCTGCATGAGCAGGGCGAGCACGGATCTGAACTCTGGCATGTCGCCCATGGACGAGCCCAGAATGGAAAGTTCGTTCCAGAAGATCCTGGTCAGATCGGTCGTCGTATTGCCCTGGGTCGTGCTGCCGCAGGTCACGAACGTGCCTCGGCGAGCGAGGGACCGGATGCAGGATGCATGGACGGCGGTGCCGATCGAATCAGCACAGACATCCACGCCTCGCTTGCCGGTGATGCCACGGACCGTTCGGGACCAGTCCTCGCCTTCGTCGAGCACGCCATGATCGGCGCCCAGTTCCATGGCCCGATCGAGCTTCCACTGGTGCCGTGACGTGACCACGACCGGACATCCCATCCACTTCGCGATGTTCAGCGCAGCCAGGGCGACGCCTCCGCCGATTCCGGTGATGAGCACCCATTGTCCTGGCTGGAGCCGGGCTCTCGTCACGAGCATGCGCCACGCCGTCAGGTGCGAGAGACCGAATGCGGCCGCTTCCACGGGATCGGTCTCGCCCACGTCGACGATGTTCTCCACCGGTGCGATGAACATGGCTCGATGCGTTCCCGGCTCGTGTTCGCCGATCATGGTCAGGGCGCCGTCCGCCGGAAGGACCCCGGGGAGGAGCGGATTGCACACCCACCTCGCGGCGTTGAGCACGACTCGATGTCCGATCCACGACGCATCCACGCCTTCGCCGACCGATTCGACCACGCCGCATCCGTCGGATCCGGCGATGAAGGGGTACGAGGTCTTCAATCCCGGGAGCCCCCGACCGACCCAGAGATCCAGATGATTCAGCGAGCTTGCCTCGGTGCGGATGAGGACTTCTCCGCGACCTGGTGCAGGATCGGCGAGATCGGATGCGACCTCGATGTTGGGAGCGACCGGGTCACCCTGTCTGGCGATGGTGACAGCCTTCATGCCCGGCCTCCGAATCGCGTGAGGAGTGCACGGGTGCGTTCGATGCCTTCGTGCTCCGAAAGACCCTGCCCTTCGTATTCGATGCCGATCCAGCCTCGGTATCCGGCGTCGAGCACGATCTTCAGCATTCGTTCGTAGTCGGTTCCGGTGTCGTTGCCGGCGGCGTCGAACTCGTTGCTCTTGGCGCTGACCGCCTTTGCGAAGGGCATCAACTCGGCCACGCCGACGTACCGGTCGTACTCCTCCATGGTGTCCCAGTCGAGTACGAAGTTTCCGAAGTCGGGGAGTGTTCCGAATCTCGGATGATCGACGGTCCGCATGAGCGTGCTCAGCCAGGCGCCGTTGCTCGAGTGGCCTCCGTGGTTCTCGATCAGCACGTTCAGTTCGAGTTCGTCCGCATGCTCGAGCAGTCCGGTCATCCCTTTCGCACACAGGGCGATCTGCTCGTCCGGAGTCCCTTCGGAGTTGGCGTTGACGCGGATCGAGTGGCAGCCGATCTTCTTGGCGATCCGCATCCATCGATGGTGCCGATCGATCGCATCGGCGCGTTCGGCTGCTTCCGGCGCACCCAGTCGGCCTTCGCCGTCGATCATGATCACCAGGTTCGTCGCATCGACGTCGTCGGATCGCTGTTTCAGCTCCGCGGGCAGGGCGTCGTCGTCCCGCCGATCCTTGTAGAAGCTGTTGACGTATTCGAGGCCCTTGATGCCGTACGTTCCGGTCGAACAGGCGGCGAAGTCCATCGCATCGAGTTCCCCCGAACGGATGGTCCTGTGGAGGGACCACTGTGCGAGAGAGATCATGAAGAGGGGGTCGTCGCTCACTGCATTCTCCTTCGTTTCGGTCTGCAGGACCGAGCCCGCGACCGGGGTGGCCGCCAGCAGTCCCACGGTGTTGCGCAAGAACGATCTTCGATCGGTCTGGTCGGATCGATCACTCATTCTTGGCATCATCGTTCTTCAGCACGACGTGGAATCCGATCAGATCGTCGTCGTCCTCGGCCACGTCGGGATCGATTTCGGTCCGGGCCTGGGCCAGGATCGCGCTGATGTCCTGCACCTGTTCTCCGGTGAGCGGAACGGAGACGACGCGGTCGGCCCGCATGCCGGAGACCACGGTCGTCAGTACCGCGACGCTTGCATCGGCATCGAGCGCGGCGAGGACATTTTCGCCGATCTGCCGTTCGATCGTCTGGAGCCGCGTCACGTACTGTGAAGGCTGGCTTTCCGGGTTCGTGTTCTGATTCCGTTCTTCGTTCATGAAAGTGCCTCGTGTGCGAATGTGTTGGCGGCTTCTGCGGCGTCGTCGATCTTTTCCGGTTCTCGGCCTCCGGCCTGAGCCATGTCGGGACGGCCGCCTCCCTTGCCTCCGCAGGCTGCGGCGGTTTCTCGGACCCAGTCTCCGGCCTTGAGTCCTCTGGCCACGAGCGCTTCGGGCACCCTTGCCACGATGGAGACCTTGGATCCGCCGTCGGTCGCCGCCAGCAGGATGCAGGCGGAGTCCTCGTGCTTGGATCGGACGAGATCGAGAGCGGACATCAGGCTGTCGCGGCCGTCGCATCGAAGCGTTCCGACGATGACCGGGCCGGAGGCCGATTCCGCGATGGCGCGGGCTTCGGTGAGTGCGTCGGCGACTCCGGCGGAGGAGCGTTGCTTGCGTGCGGCTCGGATCCTGTCGCGCTGCTGCTCGATGATGGTGAGGATCTCGTTGCGGTGGACGACTCCGATGGTCGCATGCTCCATGCCTCCGTTGACGGCATCGTGCGTCCCCAGCAGCTCTTCGCCGTCCTGCGAGGCCATCGCCTTCGCCTTGTCGACCAGATCGGCTCCGGCCTCGTGGGCGTGCGCGGCGGCGGCTCCGGTCAGGGCGGTGATGCGGCGGATGCCGGCAGCGAGCCCCTGTTCCGAAAGAAGCATCGTCGTACCGGCGGATCCGGTCGACTTGAGGTGGGTTCCGCCGCAGAACTCGATCGAGCAGTCGAGCCATGCCTCGTCGAGCGGTTTGGCGAGGAGTTCGTCGATCGTCGCGCCGATGCACACCACGCGTACGGGATCCGGATAGCGCTCCCCGAAGACGGCCCGGACGCCGCGGAACGCCTCGGCCTCGACGAGCGGGACCTCGCGGGCGTCCACTCCGAGGTCGGATCCGATCGCGTTCTGCATCCTCGATTCGACCTCGGCCAGTTCCTCGGGCGTCATCGCGACGGCGTGTGAGAAGTCGAATCGCAGTCGATCGTCGGCGACCAGCGATCCACGCTGCTCCACCTCCTGCCCGAGTACGGCCCGAAGCGCGTGGTTCAGCAGATGCGTCACGGTGTGGTTCGATTCGACGTGTTCCCGTCGGGGACGGTCGATGTCGAGGACGACCTCGTCGCCGACATGCAGCGGATGGTCGCTCGAATGGCCACGATGCATGATGTAGTCGCCGAACCGCTGCACGTGCTCGACCCTGAACACCGGGCTTCCATCGCCCTCGCCGACGATCTTCCCGATGTCGGAGACCTGTCCGCCCTGTTCGGCGTAGAAGTTGGTGTGGTCGAGGATCAGTCCGGCCTGCTCGCAGTCGTCGGTGTGGTCGCACAATGCGTGTCCGTTCCAGATCGCCTTGATCCTTCCCGATGAGCGTGGCCGGTCGTACTTCGCCGAGTCCTTCGTGGCGTGGATGTTCAGCGTGCCGAGGGAACCGATCGCGTCGGGAGGAAGGATCATTCCCGCCTCGCCCTGGTCGCCCGATCTCGAGGTGTTGCGTGCCGCCTCCATGAGTGCGGCGTAGCCGTCCATGTCCACGTCCATGCCTCGTTCCGTGGCCATCACCTCCGTCAGGTCGATGGGAAATCCGAACGTGTCGTGCAGTTGAAACGCCACTTCGCCGGAGATGGTGTCGCGTCCGTCCTCCTTCGCATCGTCGACCGCGACGGCGAACCGCTGGAGACCCCGCTGCAGGGTCTTGAGGAACGCCTCCTCCTCGTGCCTGATGATCTCGGCCACGAGTTCGCCCTGGGCGGAGAGTTCGGGGTAGGCGCCCTCGAGTTCGGTCACGATCGTCGGAACCAGCGCGTGCAGCATCGGTCCTTCGACCTGCAGCACCTGGGAGGCCATTCGCACCGCTCTGCGCAGGATGCGACGAAGAACGTATCCACGTCCCTCGCTGCCGGGGCGACCTCCGTCGGTGATGGCCATGACCAGGCACCGGGCGTGGTCGGCGATCACGCGGTAGGCCGTGTCGATCGGGTCGTCGAAGCTGCCTCCGTACGGATGCACCCCGGATTCGCTTCGAATCGCTTCGAAGATCGGTGTCCAGAGATCGGTGTCGTAGTTGCTGCCGACTCCCTGGATGATCCGGGCGATGCGTTCGAGCCCCATGCCGGTGTCGATGTGCTTGTTCGGCAGGGGAACGAGCGTGCCGTCGTCCCGGCGGTTGTATTCGATGAAGACCAGGTTCCAGAACTCGATGACGTCCGGATGATCGAGGTTGACCAGATGCCCGCCGTTTCCGTCGGGGGTGTTGTCGTAGTGGATCTCGCTGCAGGGACCGCAGGGGCCGGTGGCTCCCATCTCCCAGAAGTTGTCCTTCTTGTCCCATCTCGTGATGTGATCGGGATTGACGTCCGTCAGTTCGATCCAGAGCGCTTCGGCCTCCTCGTCGGCTGCGGTGCCGTCGGCATCATCCCCCGCGAAGACCGTGATGTGCAGTCGCTCCGGATCGAGTCCCCACACCTCCGTGAGCAGCTCCCACGCCCAGGTGATCGCCTCGCGCTTGAAGTAGTCGCCGAACGACCAGTTGCCGAGCATCTCGAAGAAGGTGTGATGGTAGGTGTCGAGCCCCACGTCCTCGAGGTCGTTGTGCTTGCCGCCGGCGCGGATGCACTTCTGGGAGTTGACGGCTCTGGTGCAATCCCTGGTCCCGAGACCGAGGAACACGTCCTTGAACTGGTTCATGCCGGCATTGATGAACAGAAGCGTGGGATCGTCATGGGGAATGACGGGGGAGGACGGCATGAACTCGTGCCCCGCACGTTCCGTGAAGAAGTTGATGAACGACGTTCTGATCTCGGCTGCTGACAGCGTCCTGGACACGTGTAGATCCTCGATTCGATTCATGATGTTCCGGCCCGCTGGCGTGACCGGAGTCGACAGCGGCTCAGTGTATCGAGGGGAGGGTTCGTCCGGCCGGGAATGACGGAGTCCGGGACTGGAATCCGCATCTCTGGGCCTGAAACAGGGCTGCGAGGACGGGCGGGGGGGCTTGGAGTATCCTGTGTCGTTTCGACCTGACGAAGGGAGCCCGATCATGTCTGAGCGAACTCCGTGCATCGGCGGCAACTGGAAGATGAACACACGTTCGGCCGATGCCGCCGCGTTGGCGAACTCGGTGGTGGAGATGACGGACCGAATTTCCAACGTGGACGTCGTGCTCTTTCCCCCGTCGATCTATCTCCAGGAAGTGGCATCCATCGCCTCGGGCAGTTCGGTCGCGATCGGCGCACAGGACGCTTCGGAGCATCCCGATGGAGCCTGGACCGGCCAGATCAGTGTCGGAATGGTCCATGACGTCGGTTGCAGCCATCTTCTGGTCGGCCACTCGGAACGCCGTCACGGGCTCGGGGAGAGTGATCAGCTTCTGAATTCGAAATTGCGGGCCGGATTGGATGCCGGCCTCCAGGTGATGCTCTGCATCGGAGAGACCCTCCCGCAGCGAGAGGCCGATAAAACCGCCGCTGTCGTCGTCGAACAGGTGAAATCCGATCTTTTGGGAGTGCCCCGCGAGGCTCTTTCCGGCCTGACGATCGCCTACGAGCCGGTCTGGGCCATCGGATCCGGCCTCACGGCCAGTCCGGAGGATGCCCAGGAGGTCCATGCTCTGGTTCGGCAGACGGTGGCGTCCCTGTATGATGTCGAGTCTGCCCATGCGGTCCGCATTCTCTACGGAGGATCGGTCAAGCCCGACAATGCCGCCGACCTCTTCGCCCAGGAGGACATCGATGGTGGACTGATCGGAGGGGCGTCACTGGATCCCGGGCAGTTCCAGGCAATCGTGGAGGCCGCAGGCCAGTCCTGCCGCCAATGCTGAACGACAACGACAGAGGCTTGCCATGACTACGACCTACATGATCCTGACCATTCTCTTCATCATCATCGCCGTTGCGCTGATCCTGATCATCCTCGTGCAGCGTCCGCAGGGCGGTGGACTGGCGGGTGCGTTCGGCGGCGCCGGCGGCGGCGGTACCGACAGTGTGTTCGGTGGCCGGGTCGGAGATGCACTGACCTACATGACGGTCGGAGCCTTTGCCATCTATCTGGTTCTGGCGATCAGCCTGAACCTGCTCGACAGCAGCACTGCGACCGCATCCCCTCTGGCGACCGATGCCGAGGTCGTGCCGGCGGAAGGTGAATACAACCCGGACGACGTCTTCATCGCACCTGCCGCCGACGACTCGACGGCGGCGACCGACGTCGCTCCCGCTTCCGATGACGTCGCAGCCGATCCGGAAACGCCGCTCGATCCCGACGTTCCCGAGGACGCTCCGGCCCCCGAACAGAACGAGACTCCATGATCCGGTCGATGACCGGATTCGGCAGCGTGGCGGAAACCGTCGAAGGCGAGCACTTCGGCGTCGAGATCCGGACGCTCAACGGCAAGCACTTCAAGTGCCATCTGCGACTTCCCGACGAGCTGATCGGCCTCGAGCCCGACCTCGAATCGATCGTGTCCGGCCGGTTCGCGCGTGGAACGGTCACCGTCACGGTCCGCTACGAGGACCGTTCGGAACAGGCCGCCTCATCCATCAACGCTCCGGTTCTCAAGCGGTACATGGACGAACTCGCCTCGCTGGTCGACGGCGAAGTCGATCCGGTGGGACTGCTTCATCTTCCGGGTGTCCTCGTCAGCGACGAACAGGACGACCGGCGTGATCGCTGCAAGTCGATTCTCCAGGATCTGGTCGGTCGTGCCTGCGATGCGGTGACGTCGATGCGAACCGTCGAGGGACGCGAGATCGAACTCGACATCGAGCGTCATGTGAAATCGATCGAGTCCGCGATGGTGGTCGTCGAGGAGCGGGCCCCGGAGGTCAATGAACTCTATGCGGACCGACTCAAGCAGCGAATGAAGGCCATGCTCGGTGACATCGGCGCCGACGTCCGGGAAGAGGATGTCATCCGTGAGATCGCGATCTTCGCGGAGAAGTCCGACATCTCGGAGGAGGTCGATCGACTGAAGGGTCACCTGCTGCGTTGTCGTGAACTCACCGGCGGTGGTGGCGACGAGCCAGTCGGCCGTACGCTGGACTTCCTCTCCCAGGAGATGCTCCGGGAAGCGAACACCATGGGCAGCAAGTGTCTCGATGCGCAGGTCGGCCGGCACGTGGTCGATATCAAGGTCTCCGTCGATCGGATCAAGGAACAGGTTCAGAACGTCGAGTGAGCGTGCGGCAATGGCCGCGGTTGTGATGGTTCAGCCACAGGAACGAGCCCGACTTGGTGGCCACGAGGTGCGTGAAGTCCTCGACCGCTATGACATTGGGAAGGTGTCCGAAGCCCGCGTCTTCGATCGCGGCTCGTCGAAATCCCCCAAGGTGAGGATCCGTTCGCTGAACGGTGAATACCTGCTCAAGCGATGCGCCCCCGGGCAGGACGATCCCGTCCGGATCGCTCTCCGGCACGACTTCCAACTCTCCCTGCAGGAGGATGGATATCCGAGCGCGGCGATCATCCGTTCCCGGGACGGCGAATCCTTCGTGCAGCGCGGCAGCAGGATCTACGAACTCTTCGAGTTCGTCGGCGGTCGTCGTTTCAACCGTTCCCCACTCCAGGCGCGGCAGGCCGGTTACGAGATGGCGAGGATGCACGACCACTTCAGATCGTGGAGCGGTGCCGTTCCATCCGGCAGCGGATTCCACGCGAAGACCGGAGTGGCCGACGCCATGCAGCAGCTTCCCGTCCGCCTCTGTCCGGACGATCCACATCGTCGCCGTGGCATGACCACGATCTGCAAGTCGCTCGCAGCCCTGTTCGAGGATGCCCACGCCAGGATCGAGGCGTTGGGTCACTCCGATGCGATCCGCACCGTGCTGCATGGCGACTGGCATCCCGGCAACGTGCTCTACGATGGGAACGACATCTGCGCGGTGCTGGACTTCGACTCGATCCACCATGGTTCGCGTGTGGCGGATCTCGCCAACGGACTGCTGCAGTTCACCATGCAGATCGGCGATCTGGACGACGTCGATCATTGGCCCGATTCCCTCGAGTTGCCGCTCCTTGCATCCATTCGGGCCGGCTACGATGAAGGGACCTTCGAGCCGCTTGAGGAGAATGAAATGGCGATGATTCCCTGGTTGATGATCGAAGCCCTCATCGTGGAGAGCATCGCCCCGATCGCTGCGCGCGGTCGCTTCGGCAGCATCCCCGGGGATCGGTTCCTCCGGCACATCGAACGGCAGATCGGATGGATCCGTCCCCGCGTCGACGAACTCGTCGCCCAGATGGGTGCCTCGTCATGATCCAGTTCCTGCTTCCCATCCTGATGATGATCCAGTCACCGGTCGCCCCCGCACCGGCTCCGGACGTTCCGTCGATCCGCATGGTCGGCGAGCAGGACTACGTCGAACTCGTGGGGCTGCTCGATTCATCGGACTGGAACGAACGTGAATCGGCGACGTGGAGACTCGCTCGTGCGACGGCGGACGTGCCCGACATCCGGATCGAGCGGTCGCTCGGCCAGGAGGGGCTTTCGCTGGAGCAGGTCATGCGTCTTCTTCGGGTCATGGAGATCCGTCTGCTGCATGCGCCGCGCGGAGCGCTGGGGATCCAGATGCCGATGAACAGGGTGGCGCGGCCCGGTGACATTCTTCGGATCGAACCACGCGGCGTCGGTGTTTCGGCCGTCATTCCCGGATTGCCTGCCGAGAAGATCCTGCAGGTCGGAGATGTGATCACCCACATCAACGGGATTCCGCTCGAGGACAGGGAAGACCTCGCCCGAATCGTCCAGCAGCACTGGCCCGATGATGTACTTGCACTTCGCATCAACCGGATGCTTCCGGGTCAACAGGGGATCGAACCGCAGGACCGCGAGGTCGAGCGGCTCGAACTCGAGATCACGCTCGGATCGACGGCGGTGCTGCGACGCAGTGGCGGTACCCAGTCCGTTCTCGATCCGGCGCTTGCCGATCGACGACAGCGTCTGATGGAGCTGTACCAGAAGCATGGAGCCGTTCCTTCGTCGATTCCATCGCCGAGGGCCCCCGAGATCGGAAGCATCGAGGAGGAGCAGGATCCGCTGATCAGAGGAATCCTCCAGCAGGTCGAAGGCATTCGCAACGGAACCTATCCGGCGACGCTGGCCGACCTTCATCCGCAATGGGAAGCCAAGATCAAGTCGATCGACGACCAGCTCTCCTCGACGGATCTGCAGCCGGAGCAGCGGCTGAAGCTCGAGGTCCGACGAGATCGTCTTCAGGCGATCCTCGATGCGACGGAATCCGCGAACCGGTTCTGATGCATGATCCGTATCAGGTCAACGTCGTCCAGATCGCGGCGACCACCCCCAGAAGCAGGACGAGTGCCGTCGCGGTGAACCCGAGGACGAGCATCATCGACACGCCGCCCTTGCTGAGGGGAAGGGTGTCCTCCCGTTCTCCGAGTTCGACCTGATCCCAGTCGATGTCGACGGAGTCCTGTCTCGTCTGGTCCAGGGTCCTGCGGGCGAGTTCGAGGTCCGACTTCCGGACCTGCACCGGTGTGCCGAATCCCTGGAATCGACCGATCGGCAGCGAGGCGCTGTGGGTTTCGAGGGCCACTGCGGGGATGCCCGCGTCCTCGAGCACGACGACGATCGCATGGGCCGCGAACTCGCTGGTCGCTTCGATCAGCGTGACGAGTTCGACATTCTCGTGTTCGTGCGATTCACTCATTGCTCTTCTTCTTCCATATCGACGTCCGATGGTCCGACCAGTCCGTCGGGGGTGCGAATCATCCAGCCGGAGACCTCCTCGGCCTCGATGGTCGTCAGCCATCCGATGTCGATGCCGGTGACGAGCCTCGGAGTGTGGACCAGCTTCGCCTCGACGGAGTCTTCGCTGATGGACACCACCTGGAGCCACAGGTGTTCCCTGCGATCATCGTCCGCCTCGACCTGTTCGAAGGGGACCTGCACGAGGCAGTCGATGCTCTCGTTGTCCGAGGCGCCGCGGCACGCGTCGAGGAAGAGTTTCCATGTCGCCTGCGCACGGGCCGTGTTCCGCCTGGTGTGCCGGATCGTTCGATAGACGGCGACGTCCCCGTCGCCGACGCTCGAGAGGACCTGCCGTGGGTATTCCGAATCGTGATCGTCCGCATCGAGCACGACCGCGTACACCGGCTCTTCGTCGTCCTCGGACTGGTGGGGATCGAAGCTGACCTGCAGTCCGGGGCCGATCTCGATCCTTCCGTCGATTCCGGGGAACGCGAGTTCGAGCGACAGTGCTGCGAGATCACCGATGACCTCGATGGCCACGGGACGATGGGATTCGGGAACACCGTGCATGACGAGTTCGGCGCGACCGCATCGTTCCAGCCCTCCGGTCATGACGTCGAAGGTGTCGTCTCCACGGTCGTGGGCCTCGATGCGCCAGAGAATGTCCTCCGGCGGCTCGAGTTCGTGCTGCATGAAGTTCTTCTCGATCTGATCACGCTCGAGCCAGTGGCCGCTTCCCGCGTCATGAAGCACCGGAGTGTCCGACAGCGAGCCTGCCACGAGTCGTACGAGGTTGACGTAGTTGGTCAACGGATCCTCGTGCGAGAGGACCGATTCGATGCCGAGGACCCACGTGCACTGCTCGCCGGTGATCTCGAGGGTCGCCTCCTCGACCTCCTCGCTGCGATCGCACCAGATCGCGATCGGAAAGGGGAGGCCATCCAGTTCGATCTGGCAGGCCCATTCGGCATGGGTGCCGCCTTCCGGGGCGACGCGTACACCGAGTTCCATTCCCGAATAGTTCGAGACCGACTGCAGGATCGACTCCATGTCGGGTACGTCCGTGCCCGGTACGGGAGCCAGCAGCATGGTGGCGGTCGCCGGCTCGAACCGGCATGGTGATGCCGATCCGGTCTCGTCCTGACCAAGAATGTTCAGTGGTAGATTCATGATGGATGTTCAACCGGGGATGATGTTTACGATCCGGCCAGGTACGACGATGATCTTGCGTATCTCGGATCCGTCGAGCAGTTCGGCGATTCGTTCGTCGGCGAGCGCGATCTCCTTGACGGTCGCTTCGTCCGCATCGGCCGGAAGTTGGATCTTGCTTCGAATCTTTCCCTTGATCTGCACGGGAAGTTCGATCGTGGACTCCTGCAGCATGGCCGGATCGAATGTGGGCCATGTTGCGTGGGCGACCGGCTCCTCGTGACCGAGCCGGTGCCAGAACTCCTCGGCGACATGGGGGGCGAAGGGGCTGAGGATCCGAGCGAGTCGATCCAGCTGATCGCGGGTCACGCCGCCGGAGGATGTTGCTTCGTTGGTGAACTCGATCAGGGCCGCGATCGCGGTGTTGAATGCGAGGCGCTCGATGTCGTCTCCCACCTTGCTGATCGTGCGGTGCAGGGCGCGTTCGATCCCCTCGTCGGGCTCTTCCCGGCAGCAGAGCATTCCGCTCTCCTCGTCGACGCCAAGTCTCCAGGTGCGCTGGAGGTATCGGTACACGCCGACGATGTCGCGGGGATTCCACGGCTTGCTCGCTTCGAGCGGGCCCAGGTACATCTCGTACAGACGACACGTATCGGCGCCGTATTCGGCGATCACCTCGTCGGGATTGACGACATTCTTCAGCGACTTGCTCATCTTCGCGACGACCTGCCGCACCGGCTCCCCGGTGGCGCGTTCGATGAACTCCTCCTCGGACCGCTCTTCGACCTCGTCGATCGGAACGAGCGACGAGTCCGCCCGCTGGTAGGCCCATGATGTGAGCAGTCCCTGGTGGAAGAGCTTCGCGAACGGCTCCGGCGAGGAGACCTGTCCGTGATCGAAGAGGATCTTGTGCCAGAATCTCGAATAGAGCAGATGCAGCACGGCGTGTTCGGCGCCGCCGATGTACAGATCGACGCCGCCCGGTCCGTCGTCCCGTGGGGCCAGCCAGTACGCCTCCGCCTCGCGCGAGACGAAACGGTCCTCGTTCAGGGGGTCGCAGTACCGAAGGTAGTACCAGCATGAACCCGCCCATCCGGGCATGGTGTTGGCTTCGCGTCGGACGGGCGCATCGGCGGGCAACTTGTCGCCATGGATGCCCGCGTCTCCCGCCGTGGTCTCGACCCAGTCCGTCGCCTTGCCGAGCAGCGGAGTCGGCACGTCCGATTCCATCGGCTGGAAATCCTCCAGAGGAGGAAGTTCAAGGGGGAGCGATTCGTCGGGAAGACCGTAGTGGTGCCCATCCTCGTCGAACACGACGGGAAATGGTTCGCCCCAGTATCGCTGGCGGGAGAACAGCCAGTCGCGAAGCCGGAAGTTCACCTTGCCCCGTCCGAGCCCGCGCTCCTCGAGCCATTCGATGACCGTGGACTTGGCTTCCGCCGTGTGCAGCCCGTCGATGGACAGCCCTTCGACCGAGGAGTTCATGCAGATGCCGTCACCGGCGTGGAATGCGTTCTCCGAGTCGGCCGGATCCCGGACGACTTCGACGATGGGGAGTTCGAACTTGGCTGCGAAGGCGTTGTCCCGCTCGTCGTGCCCCGGGACGGCCATGATGGCCCCGTGTCCGTATTCCATGAGCACGTAGTCGGCGATCCAGATGGGAAGACGTTCCCCGTTCACCGGATTGATCGCCCAGGCGCCCGAGAACACGCCGGTCTTGCCGCCGGCGTCGGTCCGCCGATCGAGATCGCTTCGGTTTCTGGAGGCTTCGACGTAGGTCGAGATCGACTTGCGATCGATGTCGCCGGCGGTTCCGGCGAGGATGTCTTCGACGAGGGGATGTTCGGGGGCGATCACCATGAAGGTCGCGCCGAAGAGCGTGTCGGGTCGGGTCGTGTAGACCTCGATGCTGCGCGACCAGGGTTCCTCGATCGCGAAGTGGATCTCGGCACCCTCGCTGCGGCCGATCCACTCGGCCTGCTGCCGCTTGGTCGATTCCGGCCAGTCGAGCAGTTCGAGATCCGCGAGCAGGCGGTCCGCGTAGGCCGTGATCCGGTACATCCACTGGCGGAGCGGTCGTCGATGGACCGGGTGGCCACCGCGTTCGCTTCGCCCGTCGATGACCTCCTCGTTCGCGAGCACGGTACCGAGCTTCGGGCACCAGTTCACCGTCTGCTCCGAGAGGTAGGCGAGTCGGCGATGCTCGATGGCCGTCCGCCTCTGGTCGTGGTCGAGCTCGTCCCATGCCAGGCGTCCGTCTCCGGGCGGCATGCCGAGCACCTCGAGGTCCGCGTTCACGGACCATGTCTTCGCTTCGAGCAGTTCGATCAGTTCCTCGATCGGTCGGGCCCGATCGGCCTCGTGGTCGTACCAGGAACGATAGGCCTGCAGCCAGATCCACTGGGTCCATCTGTAGTAGCCGGGATCGATCGTCGCGAACTCGCGGGACCAGTCGCACGACAGTCCGAATCGCTTCAACTGACGACGAAAGTTGTCGATGGCGGTGCGCGTCGTCTCCGCCGGGTGCACTCCCGTCTGGATCGCATACTGCTCGGCGGGAAGGCCGAAGGCGTCCCAGCCCATCGGATGCAGGACGTTGAATCCGTTCATGCGGCGATGTCTGGCGACGATGTCGTTGGGGATGTAGTTCAGCAGGTGCCCGATGTGCAGCCCCGCCCCCGATGGATAGGGGAACATTCCCATGCAGTAGTACGGCGGCTTGGATGCGTCGAAGTCGGAATCGCCCGGGTTGGGCGTGCGGTACGCGTCCTGCTCCTCCCACCGGGCCTGCCAGCGTGTTTCGATGGCATCGGCCAGTTCGGCGGTGTAGCGGTGCGAAGTTCTTGATTCGGTCGTGCTGGTCATGGCGTCATTGGCGCAGCAGGCGCCTCCGGGGCCAGAGTCTATCGAGTTCCCGGTGACGAAACGGTTCGAGGGTCAGCTGGATCTGTTCTTGACACGTTTCTTCCGCAGCGAGTCCAGATGGGCCTTGGTCTCTCCGACGAGATAGAAGGATCCCGTGACGCAGATCAGGTCATCCCGACTGGCGGCGCTGGCGGCGATTTCAAGCGCCTGGCCGATGTTTCGAGCCGTCTGGCACACTTTTCCGCGCTTGGCCATGAATCGCTGCTTGAGATCCTCGGGATCCGCCGCGCGAGCCTGGTCCTGTGCGGCGGTGAAGATGATCTTGTCTCCGCCGATGGCGAGGTTGTCGAGCATCGTGTCGATGTCCTTGTCCTCGCAGCAGCCGAAGATGCAGATCATGGAGTCGTAGGGGACGTGCGAACCCATGCCACGCATGAGTGCGGTCAGCGAGACGGGGTTGTGGGCTCCGTCGACGATGATGCGGGGCTGCTTCCAGACCAGTTCCATTCGTCCGGGCACCTTCGTCCGGGCCAGGCCGCGATAGATGTTCGTGTCGACGAGCGCGGATTCGCTTTCCTTGAGATGGTTGATGGCCGCGAGTCCGACGGCACAGTTCCCGGACTGGTGTTCGCCGGGAAGCGGCACGGGAAGGTGCATGTACTGATTGGTGTCGGTGATCAGGCAGATGCGGGTGTGCGGACCGAGATCGTCCGATACGCAGAAGCGGCTGCTGAACTCGATGTCGTCTCCGACGAGCTTCAGCTCGCATCCGATCTCCTCGGCCTTCTGGCGAAGGACCGCGGCGACCTCCGGATGCTGCTCGACCGAGAAGCAGGGGACGCCAGGCTTCATGATGCCGGCTTTTTCCGCCGCGATCGATTCGAGGGTCGAGCCGAGGATGCGGACGTGGTCGAGTTCGATTCTGGTGATGACCGTGACTTCGGGAGTGATCACGTTGGTCGAATCGAGTCGGCCTCCGAGTCCCACCTCCATGATCGCGATGTCGATCGCCTCGTCGGCGAAGTGCTTGAGCGCGGCGGCCGTAAGCAGTTCGAAGTAGGTGATGTTCTTGTCGGTCTTCTCGGCTTCGCGAATGACCTCGCGCATCAGCTTTGTGAATGCGGATTCACTGATGAACTCGCCGTTGATGGAGATGCGTTCGGTCACCTCGACCAGGTGGGGGGACGTGAACGTGCCCACCGTGAAGTCGCAGCCTTCGATCATGTTCGAGAGCATGGCGACGGTCGACCCCTTGCCGACCGTTCCGGCGACGTGGATCGTGCGCACCTGAAGATGCGGATCACCCAGCCGCTTGAGCAGCTTCTGCATGCGATCGAGCTTGAACGTCTTCTCGTCGTAGTTGACGACGCGGACTCGTTCGTAGTTCGTGCGTTCCAGGAGATGCCGGACGACCGTGGAGTAGGTACGAGGGATGACAGTCTTGGTGCTTCCTGATGTCGAAGCGCTGTCCCGCGTGGCCTTCTTTTTGGTCTTGGCGATCTTGGAACCTTCCCGTGACGGTGTTTTTCGGGTGGTAGCCATAGATCCACATGGTACCAGAATCGTGCTTTCGGGGCAAATGAAATGATGCAAAGCATTGACATATAAGGACTTGCAAAGAGAAGGAGTGTATTTCAAGCCGGCCTGTACACTCCCAGCAATGCCTCAGGATCAGTCATCGACTCCCGGGAACCCTCCTCGGAACGCCTCGGACCCCCGGGAGCGTCTCGATGAGTTGATCGCCCACACCATCGACGTGCCGGTCCTCGCCGAAGTGCTCCAGCGGCAGCCGGCTCCGGATGCGGCGGATGCGCTCGAGCGACTGGATGAGGAGGATGTCCGCGATGTCCTGAAGGTCATGGACGATCAGGCCGCGGCCGATGCACTCACGGAGATGGAATCGAATCTCGTCTCGAGCATTCTCGACGACCTGATCGACGAGGATCGACACGACGAGCTGGGGCGGATGTTCGCCCTCGTGGCCCCGGACGACGCGGTCTCGATGCTGCGCACGGTGGAGTCCGATGACTGCGAGCGGATCCTCGCCACGATGCCCCGGGCCCAGGCGACGGCGCTGCGTGAGCTGGTGGGACATCCGGAAGGCACGGCTGCGGGAATGATGACGACCCGACACGTCGCGTTTCCCATGCAGTCGACGGTCGCGGAGGCGGTCGACATCATCCGCGCATCCGATGTCCACGAGGATCTCCAATTCCTTCCCGTCGTCGACGACGAACGCAGGTTGGCCGGACTGGTCGGACTTCGCGCACTGCTCGTGGAGCAGGGTGATGCGATGCTCTCGGACTTCATGGACACGTCGGTGCACGCGATCGGTGCCGAAACGGACGACGAGGATGTTGCTCGAACCTTCCAGAAGTACGACTACACCATGCTGCCGGTCGTCGACGCCGAGCATCGACTGTTGGGAATCGTCACGGTCGACGACGTCCTCGATCTGATCCAGAGCGAGCAGACCGAGGATGCGCAGCGTTCGGTCGGAGCCGGTGCCGGCGAGTCCGTGTATTCGGGGTTCGCCGAGAAGATCACGGGTCGACTTCCGTGGCTGCTGATCAGCGCCGTGGTCATGGTCCCGGCATCGATCGTGGTTCTCCGCTTCGACGGTCTCATCCAGGAGATCGCATTCCTCGCCGTGCTCATGCCGATGATCGCTGCGCTCGCGGGAAACGCCGGGCACCAGTCGCTTGCCGTCACGCTCCGGGGGCTGGCGCTCGATGAACTTCCCGGCGAACGGGTGGGGAACCTCATCTCCAGGGAAGTGCTGGCGGGGTTGTTCAGCGGGACGGTGCTGGGGTCGATTCTGGTGCTGGCCATCTGGGGACTCTCCTTCGTCATCGACGGTCCGAGCCTCGGACTCGGAATCGTGATGGGTGTCGCGCTGCTGGTCTCCATGACGATCGGAACATTGACGGGAACGGTCGTTCCGCTGCTGCTGCGGCGGTTCGGAGCCGATCCGGCCCAGGGGTCCTGCATCGTGCTGATCATGATCACCGATGCGGTGGCATTCGGCTCTCTGCTCGGATTCACCTGGATCGCGGTGTCGTGGTTCCTGACCGACGGTGCCGCTCTGCCCGTACAATGAGTTCATGCGACAGGACATCGAACGAATACTGATCGATCGCGAGACCATCGCACGCCGGATCACCGAACTGGGCCGCGAGATCGTCGATCAACTGGGAACCATCGAGGACGATGGCCTGATCCTGGTGCCGATCATGACCGGAAGCATCACCTTCGTCGCGGATCTCATGCGGGAACTGCCGATTCGAATGCGCATCGGACTGGTGACCGCGTCGAGCTATCCCGGAACATCGACGACCAGCCAGGGTGTCGATCTGCAGGGAATGCATCTGCCTGAATCGCTGGATGGCAGGCATATCCTGATCATCGACGACATCCTCGATTCCGGCCGCACCATCCAGCGCGTCCGTTCCGAGATCGAGGCGAGGTCGCCGAGTTCGATCCAGTCGTGCGTACTGCTCCGCAAGAAGATCCCCTCGGCCATGGAGACTCCATGCGAGTACGTTGGCTTCGACATCGACAACGAGTTCGTGGTCGGATACGGGCTGGACTTCGACGACTACTACAGGAATCTGCCGGACATCGGCGTGCTTCGTGAAGAGATCATCCGGTCCGCCCTGGCCGATGATGCATCATGACCGGAACGTCGGATCGAATCGCATCGACCCCGTTGACCGCTTCGCAGAAGCGGGTCCTTCCCGGAACGCTGCTTCGCGACGACGAGGTGGTGCGGAGCTCGATGCGTCCGCATCCGCTCTTCATCCTGCTCGTGCCGCTGGAGCAGTTCGTGGTGCTTCTGGTGGTGTTCGTCATCCAATGGATCATGGCCGCGATGCTCGGCTACCTGTCCTGGTTCTGGTCGTACTTTGTGGCGGGCGTCGTGCTGGCCGTGGTCGCACGAATCGCCTGGGCCTGCCTGCAGTGGTACAACGAGCTCTACCTGCTCACGGATCGACGGGTGCTCACCCGACGAGGCGTCATCCGCGTCAAGGTGTACGAGACCTCGCTCGAGTACGTGCGCCAGACGCTGGTGCGCGTCAGTCTGCGCGAGCGGGTGTTCGGGCTCGGTACGGTTCTGGTCGCCACCGCGGCCACCGCGGTCTACGACACGGCCTGGCGAATGGTCCGTCGTCCGGTGGACGTGCAGCGTGCGATCCAGGATGCACGGGTTGCTCTGGAGAAGTGAGCGGTGGTTCAGGCGGGGCTCGGAACGGTCTCGAGCACCTGCTGCATGATTCTGCGGGTCGTCATGGTGTCCCCGTCGTGCATCGCGGTCTTGCTGATGATTCGATGTGCGCACACGGGAAGGACATTCATCACGATGTCCTCGGGAATGCAGTAGTCGCGTCCGCCCAGCACGGCCGTCGCCCGTGCCGCCTGTGAAAGCGCGATGGAACCGCGGGGACTGATCCCGATCAGGAGATCGTCGTGTTCACGCGTCGCGGTCACGAGCTTCAGTATGTAGTCGACCAGCGACACGTCGATCCTGACCGCATCGACCTGTTCCTGCAGTCGTACGACTTCGGAGGCGTCGATGACGGTGTCGAGTGTCTTGAGCTGCGAGCGGGACGGTTGGTTCAGGACGATCTGGGCTTCGTCGCTCGGGGCGGGGTAGCCGAGACCGAAGCGCATCAGGAAGCGGTCCAGCTGGTTCTCGGGAAGCACGTAGGTGCCTTCGAACTCGTAGGGATTCTGGGTCGCGATCACGAGAAACGGCTTGGGAAGTTCATGCGTCGTGCCGTCGACGGAGACGGATTCCTCGTTCATCGCCTCCAGCAGGGCCGATTGCGTCCGTGGCGTGGTCCGATTGATCTCATCGGCAACGATGATGTTGTTGAAGACGGGCCCCGGCTTGAACTGGAAGTCCTGGGAGTCCCGATCGAAGATGGTGACGCCGGTGATGTCCGACGGCAGGAGGTCCGGAGTGCACTGGATCCGTGCAAAGCTGCCCTGCAGCGATCGTGCGAGGGTATTTGCCAGAACCGTCTTGCCCACTCCGGGGACGTCTTCGATCAGGATGTGGCCGCGGGCGAGCAGGCACACGAGCAGTCGATCCACCGCCGTGGAGTTGCCCATGTACACCGAAGTGATATTCTGCCGAAGTCGCTGAAGCGTTTCGTGCGACATGCCGTTCTCCTGTGGGGATGCGATTGCCTCCCGAATCGGGAGTCTAGCACACGGTGTGGGCCCGTCCGGGAAGGATCGTCGTTCGAATGACCGAGTCTTCTGATCCCACGATTCTGATCGGTGCGGACGGTCCGGAATCCCTTGATGGTCGTCGCATCGCCGAAACGCTTCCGTGCGTGAGCTGCACCTACGACCTTCGCGGCCTGGAGGCCACCGGTGCCTGTCCGGAATGCGGTGTCCTGATCAGGCAGTCGATCCTGCGCAGCATCGATCCCGAAGTTCATCGGATGCCGCGGGTCGACCGTCCTGCGTTCGTCGCGTTCGGAGTCCGGTGGTTCTTCGGCGCCATGGGACTTTCGTTCTGTCTCTGGATCGTCTCCGGCATTCTGGTCAATCTTGTCGTCGAATGGAACGAGATGCTGCAGGTGCAGTCCACGGCCTGGCCGAGTTCGGTACGCAATCTCGTGGGCATCGGTCGTCTGGTCGCATTCATGAGCATGGCCGCCGCCGCCGTCGCGATCGCGGGCCCGTGGTTCATGCGATCGATGGCCTCCTCGAAGGTTTCGGGAAAGTCGTTGCGCATTCTTCTGCAACTTGCCATCGGAGCCTGCCTCTGGCTGGTCGCGCTGCTGCTGCAGGATGCACGCGAGCCCGGCGCCGTCATGGCGGTGTTCGCTCGTGAATCGACGTCGATCGGCAGTCGAGGGACCTGGCTCGTGACGCCGCTCCTGATCACCCTGTCGCCCATGGTCGGAGGATGGATCCTGCTGCTGGCCGTCCGCAGCTTCTTCGGTGAGATGGGCCGACGCAGCCGTGAGTTCCGCCAGGCCACCACCAAGCGCCAGAAGGTGCTGGACGTGCTCTGGGCATCACTGTTCTGGTGCATGGGGGCGGGGCTTCAGTTCGTGGGGGCAGGCAACGGCCTGCCCACTCTTGTCACCTTCGGAACCGTGGTGCGGTTCATTTCCGGGCTGCTTGTGGCGATCGGGATCATCTATCTGCTGATGAACCTCAGATGGATCGCATTTTCCCTGGCGACCCCACCTCCGCGGCTCAAGTCCATTCTCTCGTCGCCGGAGGGGGAGTCCGAGTCCTCGTGATCCCTGCCACCTTGGCAGGAAATCGGTCGCTGCCTCCGCTTCGAGTCTGCGCTCCGGCGACACCTGAAAGTCCAATTGCGGCTTCATGGGCTGGCAGGGCCGAATTGGTCCTCTTGGAAACGGTGCCCGACTGGCGCGTGGTTTGAATGTCCTAAGGGAGGAATCGGTTCGTTTTGACCGGCTCCCGAGGTCCGTTGGAAGGGCCGAGAGAAGATTGAAGAAGCATCCATCGCAGGAGTCACAGCCCATGGGCGTCAAGGAACTGGCCTTCGACAGGGAGGCACGCTTGTCCCTCCTTCAGGGAGTCGAGAAGCTCGCCAACGCGGTCAAGTCAACTCTCGGACCTCGAGGCCGCAATGCGGTGCTCGACAAGAGTTGGGGTGGACCCACCGTCACCAAGGACGGCGTCACCGTCGCCGAGGAAATCGAGTTGCGGGACTCCGTCGAGAACATGGGCGCACGGCTTGTGCGTGAAGCGGCATCCAAGACCAGCGACAAGGCTGGCGACGGAACCACGACCGCCACGGTGCTCGCCGAAGCGATCTTTCGCTGCGGCCTGAAGCACATCAGCGCCGGCGTCGATGCCAACGCGCTCGTACGCGGCATGCGGGAAGGCGTCGACACGGTCGTCGACAGCATCGCCTCGCTGTCTCGTCCGGTCGAGGACAAGATCAAGGCCGTGGCCACGATCTCCGCCAACAACGATCCCGAGATCGGCGGCATCATGGCCGAAGCCTTCGAGAAGGTCGGCAAGGACGGCGTGATCACCGTCGAAGAGGGCAAGGGCCTGGAGACGGACATCGAAGTCGTCGAGGGGATGCAGTTCGATCGGGGATACCTGAGTCCGAACTTCGTCACCAACACCGAGACGATGAGCGTCGAGCTCGACAAGCCCTACGTGCTCATCTACGAGGACAAGATCGATTCGATCAAGAAGATCGTTCCGATCCTCGAGAAGATCGTCGAGTCCAAGAAGCCGCTGCTGATCATCGCCGAGGATGTCACGGGCGAAGCCCTTTCCACCCTCGTCATCAACAAGCTCCGCGGGGTCTCCCAGGTCTGTGCCGTGAAGGCCCCGGGCTACGGCGACCGCCGCAAGTCCATGCTCGGCGACATCGCGGTCCTCACCGGTGGCGAGGCCATCATGAAGGACCTCGGCATCGACCTCGAGCAGGTCGGCATCGCCCAGTTGGGTCGCTCCAAGAAGGTCGTCATCACCTCGGATGAATGCACCATCATCGAAGGAGCGGGTTCCACCGCGGACATCCAGGAGCGCATCGCCCTGATTCGCAACGAGATCTCCGCGAGCGACTCCGACTACGATCGCGAGAAGCTCCAGGAGCGACTGGCGAAGCTCGCCGGCGGCGTGGCCCAGGTCAACGTCGGTGCTGCGAGCGAAGCCGAACTCAAGGAGAAGAAGGCTCGTGTCGAGGATGCATTGCATTCGACGCGTGCAGCGGTCGAGGAAGGCGTCGTCCCCGGAGGCGGCGTGAGCTTCCTTCGTTCGCTTCCCGCGCTCGAGGCCCAGCGGGCCGGCATGACCGGAGACGCCGGCTACGGCGTCGAGACCGTCATCGCAGCGATGGTCGTTCCCCTGCAGACCATCGCCGACAACGCCGGCGAGAAGGGTACGGTCGTCGTTTCCAAGGTCCGTGATGGCGAAGGCGACTTCGGTTTCAACGCACTCACCAGGACCTACGGCGATCTCATCGCCGACGGCGTCCTCACTCCTGCGAAGGTCGACCGGTCTGCCCTGCAGAACGCGGCGTCCGTCGCGGGAATGCTCCTGTCCACGGATTGCATCATCACCGATGCTCCCGTCGACGAGCCCGAAGGCGAAGGCCACGATCATGGCGGCATGGATCCCATGGG
>DEYK01000054.1:4229-90706 GCA_002364485.1 Phycisphaerales bacterium UBA3160 | reverse complement strand
CATGGGTGGCATGGGCGGTATGCCCGGCATGGGATTCTGATTCCGTCACCTTCACCACGCAGAACAACGAACACAGACACGAAACGGAGAAAGACAGATGTCCGTCAAACCACTTGAAGATCGCGTACTCGTCCGTCCCCTCGAGGCCGAGAAGAAGACCGCCTCCGGTATCTACCTTCCGGAGTCGGCGAAGGAGAAGCCCATGCAGGGCACCGTCGTGGCCATGGGGCCCGGCAAGCTTCTTGACAGCGGCGAGCGCATTTCGCCCTCGATCAAGAGCGGCGACACCGTGGTCTACAGCAAGTATGCAGGCACCGAGGTCGAGATCAAGAACGAGACGCATCTCATCATTCGCGAGAGCGAACTCCTCGGCATCATCGAGTGAGTCGTCTTTGCTGAAGCAGGAATGTCCATCCGGACGCCAGGAAGAGCACCATGTCAACCAAGCAGATGAAGTTCGATACCGACGCCCACAATGCCTTCAAGGAAGGCATCGAGCAGATGGCCCGTGCCGTCTCGGTCACGATGGGTCCCAGCGGTCGCAATGTCGTCGTCCAGAAGTCGTTCGGCTCACCCGCCGTCACGAAGGACGGCGTTTCCGTTTCGCGTGAGGTGGAGCTGCCCCAGGCATTCCAGAACATGGGTGCCCAGATGGTCCATCAGGTCGCGAAGAAGACCGCGGATCTCGCCGGTGACGGCACGACCACCGCGACCGTCCTCGCGAACTCCGTCTTCAAGTCGGGGCTTCGCCACGTCACGGCCGGAGCGAACGCCGTCGCCATCCAGCGAGGCATCAACGCAGCCGCCCTCGATGCCTGCGAATACATCGAATCCCTCGCACGTTCGTGCGAAGGAAAGGACGACCTGCGGAAGATCGCGATGGTCTCGGCCAACCACGATGCGGTCATCGCCGATGTCATCGCCGAGGCGCTCGATACCGTCGGTGCCGATGGCGTCGTCGAAGTGGAGGAGGGCAAGGCCTACGAAACCACGCTCGACTACGTCGAGGGCATGGCGTTCGACAAGGGATACCTGAGCCCGTACTTCATGACCGATCCCAAGAGCGCCGAGTGCGTGCTCGAGGACGCGGTGATCCTGCTTCATGAGAAGAAGATCTCCAACCTCGCCGATCTGCTCCCGCTCCTGAACAAGACGGCCACGGCCGGCAAGCAGCTGCTGATCATCGCCGAGGACGTCGAGAACGAGGCACTGGCCGCTCTGGTGGTCAACCGGCTTCGTGGCGTGCTCCAGATCTGTGCCGTCAAGGCTCCTGGATTCGGCGAGCGTCGCAAGGCGATGCTCGGCGACATCGCGGCGATGACCGGAGGGCTCTTCCTGTCGGAGGATCTCGGCCGGAATCTCGAGGACGTCGAGCTCGAGGAACTCGGTTCCGCCCAGCGGATCGTCATCACGAAGGACTCGACCACCGTCATCCGCGGTGCAGGCAGTTCCGAGGACATCGACTCGCGTGCCGCACAGATCCGCATGCAGATCGAGAAGTCCACGAGCGACTACGACCGCGAGAAGCTCCAGGAGCGTCTGGCGAAGCTCACCGGCGGCGTGGCGATCATCGCTGTCGGCGGTTCTTCGGAGGTCGAGATGAAGGAACGCAAGGATCGTGTCGACGACGCCCTCTCGGCGAGTCGCGCGGCCGCCAAGGAGGGATACGTTCCCGGTGGCGGCGTTTCGTTCATCCGTGCCCAGAAGCATCTCCGTTCGAAGGCCGCCGCGATCGGGGGCGACGAGGGCATCGGGTACGAGATTCTCGCACAGGCGCTCGAGGCTCCGGCGTGGCACATCGCCGAGAACTGCGGAGTGGACGGCGACGTCGTCGTGGACAAGATCCGCGAAGGTGACGGCGACTTCGGCTACGACGCCGGTCACGACGTCTACGGAGACATGGTCGAACGCGGGATCATCGATCCGGCGCTCGTCGTCTGCGTGTCGATGAAGAACGCCGCATCCGTCTCCGGACTGCTCCTGACGACCGATGTCGCGATCACGGATCTCGATGGTGATGATGAACCGATTCAGAACGCAATCGTCTGATTGACGTGCGGAGAACCTGCGCATGGCCACGACGCGATGCTATTACGAGGTTCTGAACGTCGAACGTTCCTCGTCCGGCGACGAGATCAAGCGCGCCTACCGGCGACTCGCCATGAAGTTTCATCCGGATCGAAATCCGGACGATCCCGAGGCGGAGCGCAGTTTCAAGGAAGCCGCCGAGGCGTACGAGGTCCTTGCCGACCAGGAACGCCGTCGCATGTACGACCAGTACGGCCGCGACGGTCTCCGATCCCGACCCGGTCACGATTTCCGATCGATGAATCCCGACGACATCTTCTCGATGTTCGACGAGATCTTCGGTGGAGGACGGCGGGGACGAGGGGGCGGCCAGGCCCGGCCCCGGGCGCAGGGCTACGACCTCGAGACCGAGGTGCAGCTCGAACTCGAGGATGTCCTGACCGGCGCAGCCCGTGAAGTGGCCTTCACCCGGCTCGATGTCTGCACGACCTGCACCGGAACCGGAGCCAAGCCCGGGACCCAGCCGTCCACCTGCAGTCGCTGCAACGGATCCGGTCAGGTGACCCAGGCCGGTCTCGGCGGAATGTTCCGCATGGTCGTCACGTGCCAGGAGTGCGCGGGGCGGGGTTCGATCATTCTCGATCGCTGCGTCGATTGCGAGGGTCGTGGTCGCATCCCGGTCGACCGTCGAATCGAAGTCAAGGTCCCGGCCGGCATCTCGAGCGGTCAGGCGATCCGAATCCCGGACGAGGGCGAGCCGCCGCCGCCCGAAGCGGATCCGGCCGGAAACGGTCCGCGCGGAGACCTGCATGTCGTCGTCAGGATCGCCGAGCACGATTGCTTCGAGCGTGACGGTGATCATCTCATCGTCATCATGCCCTCCGCATTCGCGCAACTGGCGTTGGGAGCCGAAGTGGAGGTTCCCGGTCTCGGATCCGAGGAGATCCACGATCTTCATGTCCCGGCCGGTACGCAGCACGGTTCCCTGTTCAGGGTCCATGGAGGCGGCGTTCCGAATCTGCGGACCGGAAAGCGTGGAGATCTCGTGGTCGTGGTGAAGATCATCGTTCCGTCGAAGCTGGATGACGATCAGCAGAAGCTGCTTCGCGCCTATGCTGAGACCGAGGAGCTGGAAGTCGGTGCTTCCAGCCCGTCCCTCTGGAATCGAATCAAGGACGCGGTCACCGGTCGCAACTGAATCGAAGGGAGGCTCGTCATGAGCCCAGAAGACACAGACATCGGACCAGACGCCGAGAACACGGTGATGTCGGATTCCGCCGAAGCGCAGGATCTCGCACCCATGACTCCGGATGAGATCGACGCGCTGCTCGACGAGTGCGACGACCGTTCCCGTCGCTGCATCGAGCAGCTCCTGTCCGAATGCGCCGAGGCGGCCGAGTCCCGTCAGCGGGCCCTCGCCGACTTCAAGAACTTCCAGCGTCGCAGCACCGAGAACGAACTTCGCATGAACCTCATCGCATCATCCTCGGTGCTTCGTGCGGTCCTTCCCGTCCTCGACCAGTTGGACATGGCCCTGCAGCAGGATACGACCCAGGTCAGTTCGGAGAACATCCTCCAGGGTGTCCAGATCGTCCGTGAGGAGATGGACAAGGTCCTGCTGGAGCAGGGGGTCGATCGAATCGAACCCGAGGTCGGCCAGGAGTTCGACCCGACCCGGCATGAGGCCATGCTCAAGCAGGAAGTCGAAGGCGTCGAGTCCGGACACGTGACCAGTCTGCTTCAGGTCGGTTACTGCAAGAGTGATCAGATCCTCCGCGCCGCCAAGGTGGCGGTCGCTCCCTGAGCCAGATCGATGCCGACCTACGACTATGTCTGCGAAGCGTGTCCCCACGAGTTCGAGCTCTTCCAGCAGATGAGCGCGCCCGTCGAGACCGTCTGCCCGGAATGCGGCAAGGAGTCGTTGCGTCGGCTCGTCGGAACGGGTGGTGGGATCCTGTTCAAGGGATCCGGCTTCTACGAAACCGACTATCGCAGCGCCGCCTACAAGAAGGCCGCCGATTCCGAGAAGAAGTCCTCCGCTTCGCCCAAGGGCGAGAAGAAGGACGCGCAGTCCGGAGGCGACGGCGGATCCAAGGCCGGGTCGGGATCGGAAGGCTCCGGAGGGAGCGCAAAGAAGGATTCCGGCGGCTCGACCGGGGCATCTTCCTCAGGATCCGGAACATCCTCCGATTGACGCTCCGGTGCGGTTAGGCTGTCCCGGTACCGACGCACTTCGTGGCCCCTTGGAAGGAACCTGATGCCGGCCGCATTCACCGCTCGAATTCTCAGAGAAGTCTCCGCAATGGCCAGCGAGCCCCCGACCATGGGGCAGCTGATGCGCAGGATGAAGGTGCCGAAGGAGGACGAGCATCGGGTCAAGGATGCGATCGATCAGCTTGAATCCGATCGCAAGCTGCAGCGTGGTCGTGATGGACGCATCCGCCTGCCCGAGATGGGCAACGAGGTCGTCGGCATCTTTCGACAGACCCGTCGCGGGTTCGGTTTCGTACTGCCGGAGCAGACCTGCCGCGAGGGCGATCTCCACATCTCGGTGCACGAGACGGGCGGAGCGCTGACCGGCGACCGGGTCCGTGCGGTGGTGACCGGGCGACGCGATCGTGGCCGGTTCCAGCAGCCCAGTGGACGCATCGAGGAGGTTCTCAAGCGGTCTCAGACGGTCTTTGCGGGCAAGCTCGTCCGCAAGCACGGCCGCTGGATGATCGAGCCGGACGGACGAAGCCTGCGAAGCGACGTGATGGTCGGTGATCCGCACGCGCGGGGAGCCGGCGAAGGCGCCAAGGTGGTCTTCGAACTGACGGCCTGGCCTGAAGGCGACTACATGGCCGAGGGGGTCATCACCGAGGTGCTGGGTGCATGCGGTGAACCCGATGTCGAGACCAAGGCGGTCATCGCGGCCAGCGGTTTTCCCGTGGACTTCCCGAAGGCCGCGCTCGATGAGGCTCGTGAAGCCGTGGGGCTCTTCGATCCGTCGGCGGCGAAGGATCCGACACGGCGCGAGGATCTGACCGGAGAGATGATCTTCACCATCGATCCGCCCGAAGCACGCGACTTCGATGATGCGATCTCCGTCGAGTGGAACGAATCGACCCGACGCTGGACACTCGGCATCCACATCGCGGACGTCGCGCACTTCGTCGTGGCGGGTGGTCCCCTGGACGTCGAGGCGACCGGGCGCGGCAACAGCGTCTACCTTCCGGATCATGTCATCCCGATGCTTCCCGAAACGCTCTCCAACGGCGTGTGTTCGCTTCAGGAGGGGGTGGATCGATACACCATGTCGGCGTTCATCGATTTCAACGAGAAGGGTGAGGTGCAGGGCCAGCGATTCTGCCGCTCGATGATTCGATCCGCAAAGCGGATGACCTACCTCGAAGCCCAGGCGTTGATCGACGGCGATGCGAAGGAGGCTGCCCGGCACGCCAGGACCGAGACGCCGGTGACCGACACGCTCATGAAATCCATCATGCTCGCCGATCGCCTGGCCAAGGTGCTTCGTGCCAGGCGCCAACGGGACGGCATGATCGTTCTGGATCTTCCCGAAGCGGAGCTCTTCTTCGATGAGGCGGGGGACATCTCCGACATCCGACCCGAGGACGGCGCGTTCACGCACACGCTCATCGAGATGTTCATGGTGGAGGCGAACGAGGCGGTGGCCCGCCACTTCGAGCAGCTCGGGATACCGGCGATGCGTCGCATCCATCCCGAGCCGAGCTTCGACGATCTCGAGCAGGTGCGTGCGATGGTGACCGGGCATGGTGTCAAGGTTCCCGAGCATCCCACCCGCAAGGATCTCCAGCGGGTGCTGGATGCGACTCGCGACACGCCCGCCGCCCGAAGCGTCCACTTCGCGATCCTGAGATCGCTCACCAAGGCCACCTATTCGCCTGCGCCGATCGGGCATTTCGCGCTTGCGTCGGAGCAGTACGTCCACTTCACGTCTCCCATCCGCCGATATCCGGATCTCACCGTGCATCGCGCGCTCGATGCGTGGCTGGATGCGACCGACAACGGACGCAGCGTGCCCGGCAAGCGGAAGTGGGGAGCGCTGCGATCCCGGTTGATCAAGGATGATCGTGTGCTCAACGAAGGCGATCTGGTGGTGTTGGGCGGGCAGTGCTCCATGACGGAGGACCGCGCCACCGCGGCTGAACGCGATCTCACCCAGTTCTTCTCGCTTCGCTACATCGAACAGAACCATCTCGGAGACACGCTTCCCGGCGTCATCTGCGGCTTCAACCGTGACGGCCTCTTCGTGTCGCTCGATCGCTACCTCGTCGAAGGCATGGTGCGGTGGAGCGCCATGGATGGTGAAGGCGGAAGCCGTTCGGATCGGTGGACGGAGATCCGCGGAACCGGACGCATCGTTGCGCAGCGATCGGGAGCAGTGCTCGCGATCGGCGATCCGGTGACCGTGCAGATTGCAATGGTCAGCTCGGCGGGGCGCTACATGGATCTCATGCTGGTGGAACGCCCCGAGCGGTTCGCGCGTCCGGACGACCGCAAGCCCCGCAACGGCAAGCGCGGCAACGGCAAGCGCGGCAGCGGCAAGGGCGGCGGCAAGGGTGGCAACAGCAAGCGAAGCACCGGCAAGCGCAGCGGCGGAAAGAAGCGAAAGCGTTGATTTCCGCAATCACGCGGACGATCCGCTAGGCTGCATGCTCCTCCAAGGAGACAGCCATGCCAGAACAAAACGAGTTCAAATCCGTCCTGGTCGAGAACCGCATCTTTCCGCCTCCACCCGAATCGGGCGATTCACTCGGGGGGGCATGGATCGACTCGATGGAGACGTACCGGGACCTGCATGCCAAGTCGATCGCCGATCCCGAGGGGTTCTGGGGCGCGGCCGCCGAGGATCTCGATTGGTTCTCGCACTGGGATACCGTCCTGGAATGGAATCTTCCCGATGCGAAGTGGTTCGTCGGAGGAAAGATCAATGCCTGCTGGAACTGCGTCGATCGGCACGTCGAGGATGGCCACGGCGATGAACTCGCCATCGTGTGGGAAGGCGAACCGATGCCCGGAGGGGAACCGGATGTCCGCCACCTGAGCTACGCCGACGTCCAGGACAAGGTGATCAGATTCGCCGCGGCATTGAAGCGGATGGGCGTCGGAAAGGGTGACATCGTCACCATCTACATGGGGATGGTTCCCGAACTGACCATCGCGTGCCTCGCCTGCGCCAGGATCGGCGCGCCGCATTCGGTGATCTTCGGAGGCTTCTCCTCCCAGGCGATCCTGGATCGCGTCGAGGACGCCGACAGTCGGGTGGTCATCACCTGCGACGGCGCATGGCGTCGCGGCGGCGTGGTTCCGCTGAAGGCCAACGTCGACGAAGCCGCCCGCGGCACGGATCGCATCGAGCACGTCGTGGTCGTCAAGCGATGCGAGAACGAGATCGAATGGACCGACGGACGCGATGCGTGGTGGCACGATCTCATGGAGGCGGGCGGCGAGGACGTGGACTGCCCCTGCGAACACATGGACAGCGAGGACATGCTCTTCCTGCTCTACACCTCGGGGTCGACCGGCAAACCGAAGGGAATCATGCACAGCACCGGCGGCTACCTCGTCCACACCGCGCTGACCAGTCGCTATACGTTCAATCTCCGACCCGATCGGGACCAGATGTACTGGTGCACGGCCGACGTCGGCTGGATCACCGGTCACAGCTACATCATCTACGGCATCATGGCCAACCGGGTGCCCACCCTCATGTACGAGGGGGCTCCCAACCATCCGGAGCCGGATCGGTTCTGGTCGATCGTCGAACGCCACAAGGTCACCCAGTTCTACACGGCTCCGACGGCGATCCGGGCGTTCATGAAATGGGGCGACGAACACCCCGCCAAGCACGATCTGTCCAGCCTGCAGCTTCTGGGTACCGTCGGCGAGCCGATCAATCCGGAGGCGTGGATGTGGTATCACGAGGTCATCGGCGGCGAACGCTGTCCGATCGTCGACACCTGGTGGCAGACCGAGACCGGCGGCCACATGATCACGCCGCTTCCGGCCGCGACGCCGACCGTACCGGGCTCATGCACGCTTCCGTTCCTCGGAATCGACGCGATCGTCTGCGACGAGCATGGAAACGAGGTTCCGGCGAACACCGGTGGTCTGCTCGCCATTCGTGCTCCATGGCCCTCGATGCTTCGTGGAGTGCACGGCGACAGACAGCGGTTCATCGACACCTACTTCTCGACCGTCGAAGGCATGTACTTCGCCGGCGACAGCGCACGTCGCGACGATCGCGGCTACTTCTGGATCATGGGTCGCGTCGACGACGTCATCAACGTGTCGGGACACCGGCTGGGCACCATGGAGGTCGAGTCGGCGCTCGTCAGTCACGAATCCGTCGTCGAGGCGGCCGTCGTCGGCATGCCGCACGACATCAAGGGCACCGGCATCGCGGTCTTCGTGACGCTGAATCCGGCGGCGGCGCTGGACGAAAATCTGAAGGATGCGCTGCGCGAACACGTCGGCAAGGAGATCGGAGCCATCGCCAAGCCGGACATGATCCGCTTCACCGATGCGCTGCCCAAGACACGATCGGGAAAGATCATGCGAAGGCTGCTTCGGGACATCTCCGCCGGCATCGAGTCGACCGGCGATGTCACCACGCTCGAGGACTTTTCGGTGCTTGCAAGGCTGCGTGAGAAGGACGAATAGACGTCCATGTGCCGCAAATTTGCGACCCGGCCTGCTTGGATTTAGAGTACCCGGCTCGGTATCGCCGTGGGCGATTCCCTTCACATGGTCGAGGAGTATTTCATGTCCAGATTCCGCATCATCGCTCTCGTGCTGTGCACGATGATCTTCGTCCTTCCCGGTCGTCCGGCGCTTGCCGATGCGGCCGCCACCCAGTCGATCGACTCGGACATGGCACGCCTCCTGCCCGAGGGCGCGGTGGTCGCCGTCTACACGCCTTCCATGTCGAAGATGACGAGCGAGCTGACCGCGATCGTGAAGGAGTTCAATCAGCAGGCCGCGGGAATGCTCATGTTCATGGGCCCCCAGTCGCTGCTGAAGATGCAGCTGAACACACGGAACAAGATCCGCGCTGACATGCCTGCCGCGATCGCAGTGGTTCCAGGCAAGACGCTCGATGCGGATCCCGACATCAGCATCATCTTCGCGGTGCAGGGAGCGACTCCCGAGACCGTCAAGGCGAGCGACAAGTCCATGAAGATGGTCTTCCTCGAGGGAACGGACTGGGTCTCGATGACGTCGGGCGACTCCTACGAGCCGAGAGCCAAGGGCTCGAAGGCTCCCGCGATCTCGACCCACATGCTGCCCGGAATCGTGAGCGTCGCCTTCGACCAGGCGCTGCTCCGCGAACGGTTTGGCGATCAACTCAAGAAGAACATGCTCGAGGTCATGAACGACGGTTCGAACCCGAAGGCGGCCTACAGCAAGCAGGTCGAGGCGATCAATGCCAAGATCGCCGACGGATTCATCGACGGTTTCGACCGTTGGGACATGAGCATGAGCTTCGATCCGGAGATGCCCTCGACCACCGTCAAGTACACGCCCGTGTCGGGCGACTGCGTCATGAAGTCGTCCCCCGGGCTCGGCATCATCGGGAATCACCTTGCGACCGAGCTTCCCATGCAGATGGTCCTCACCACGGACGTCGCCAGGCACATGTTCTCCTTCGCGAGGATGTTCAGTGATTCGGAAGGCGAGGGCATGAAGAAGGTCATGACCACCTTCATCGACAACGGCGAGGCCTTCCTCGACCAGGTCGTCGATGGTGCCGGTGTCTCGATGGGAATGTCCGATGACGGCATGAACGTCGTGAAGGTGATGCAGGTCAAGGACGTCGCCAAGGCGCTGTCGCTCGTGGACGACCAGATGAAGTTCCTCAACGAGGCCAAGTGGGGCATCGAGAGCGAAGCAATCCCGGTCACCGTCGGAGCAGAGACGTCGCGGGCCTATCGCCTGAAGTTCGATCTGGAACAGATGAAGAAGGCCTTCCCCGGCGAGTTCGACCGGACGGCCGCAGATTCGAGCTTCGCAGGTTCGCTCATGGCATCCGATGCCCAGATCGCCCGGATCCTCGACGCGATGGGCGGCCCGGACGGCATGATCGTCCGCTGCATCTCAAAGGATGACTGGATGGCCATCGTCATCGGCGATGCCAAGTTGCTTGGCACCGCTCGCCGCGCTCTTGCCCAGACCACGAGCCGGAACGCCCAGCTCGACAAGGCGCTCAAGACCGCCACCGCGTCGCCCGTCATGGGAATGTCCATGGATCTCCGGGGCTACCTGATCGGCATGGGTGAGTTCGCCTCGGCCCATCCGGCGCTGGGGAAGATGATGCAGGGCCAAGGTGTCACCGCCATGATGGACAAGCTGGCCTCCTCGCCGGCGGCGCCCATCTACATGAGCTCCTCTTCGACCGAGAACGCAACCCAGTTCACGATGTCCTTCGATCTCAAGGGCATGGTCGCCTTCGTGAAGGACATGGAATCGCTTCAGGCTGAAGCGATGGAGAAGGCGGCGAAGGAAGAGAAGGCGGGCAGCAAGAAGGATACGCCCTGAGCGGTCTTGCTTGATTGCCCATGGGCACGGGGTAGAATGCCCTGCTCGAAGGTGATGTTCACTTGGGGATTGGTGTAACGGTAGCACGGCTGACTCTGAATCAGTTAGTCCAAGTTCGAATCTTGGATCCCCAGTTATCACCCACTGCAGTGGTTTCCAGCGACGTCCGGTGATCGAGTCCGGACCCAGATCCGGAGCAGGTGCATGGCTGAGTTCGTAACAGTCGACGGTTCACGTGTCGGAGTCCTCATGGGAAGCGCCTCGGACTGGCCGACCATGGAGAAGACGTCCCAGACGCTCTCGAAGCTCGGCATCACCCACGAGTGCAATGTGATCTCGGCCCACCGGGCCCCCAGACGGCTCGAAGCCTATTGTTCCACCGCGGAAGATCGTGGACTCAAGGTGCTGATCTGCGCAGCCGGCGGGGCGGCCCATCTGGCCGGTGTCGCCGCGGCGATGACGCACCTTCCCATTCTCGGATGTCCCATGAACGCCTGGTCCACGGACGGTCTCGATTCCCTGCTCTCGATGGCCCAGATGCCCAAGGGCATACCGGTCGGCACGCTTGCGGTCGGTTCCGCAGGAGCGATCAACGCAGCGATCTTCGCGGCCGAGATCCTCGCCCTGTCCGACGACGTGGTTCGCGAGGCCGTATTGACGTTCCGTTCCGAGCAGTCGGCTGCGACCTTCGAGCTGCCCGGCGCACCGGGACATTGAACGACATGGACTTCGAACATCCACCGGTCGATCCCGTTCCGGTCTGCGAGCAGTGGTTCGCGGACGCGTGGGAGCGGTCCGGCCTTCCGAATCCGAACGCGATGATGCTGGCGACCGTTTCGCCCGACGGTCTTCCGTCGGCGCGGACCGTCCTCCTGAAGGGGTTCGATTCCCGGGGGGCGGTCTTCTACACCAACAGCGAGAGCCGCAAGGGCGACGAGCTCAATGCCACCGGTCGTGCGGCCGTCCTGTTCCACTGGGATCCGATGGAACGACAGATACGGATCGAGGGCAAGGTTGCCCGCGTCAGCGACGAGGAGTCGGACGCGTACTTTGCAAGCCGTCGCCGCGAAAGCCGCATCGGCGCCTGGGCAAGCCTGCAGTCGCGTCCGTGCGCTTCCCGGGAGGAACTCGATCAAGCCTGTCGCGAGCAGGAGCAGCGGTTCGAAGGCCAGGACGTTCCCCGGCCTCCGCACTGGTTCGGATATCGCGTCGCCCTCGAGCACATCGAGTTCTGGGAGGGTGGCGATGCGAGGTTGCATGATCGCGTCGTGTACGACCGCGACGACGACGGCACCTGGACCGTGCGCCGCCTGTGGCCCTGACATTCAGTCGGCATCCTCTTCGAGCATGCGCATTGCTTCGGCGATCACGTCTTCGGGAAGTTCACCCGCTGACTCGGTCCGTCGAGTGGTTGCGTCGACCGACTTCGTCGGTGGGGGTGCGGGGGCCGGTGGGGGAGGCTTCGGAAGCGGATTGCTGGCCAGTTCGGTGAACTCGGCGATGTCCTTCTCGTCGATTCCGAACTCGTTTCGCCATTTCATCGCGGCCTTCGAACTGAGGTTGTCCGTTCTCGGCCCTTGATCGCTTCGGTTTCTTCTTCGGACCGACGACCGTTCGTGATCATTGGCGATGGTTCGCAGGAAGGCCGGAGAGTCCATCGTGTGGCATCGCCTGCGCCTGGCGGCCTTCACGATCCTCCGATCGGAGCTGACCACCAGCAGTTGTCCGGGGGCGTCGCTTCGTTCGATCAGCTGTTCGATCAGATCATCCGCCTCGCACCCGGACCCGGCGTAGATGGTGCGGATCCCTCCGGAATGGATGGCTCGCTGCCCCGGAGGCGGGGAGCCGTCACAGACGAGAAGAACCTGATTTCTAGCCCAACGACCTCCACTCAGGGCTTCAACCAGCCCGGCGGCGTCCATTCCAGCAAGTTCTGGAGGAAGAATTCCAGTCGTGTGAAGGGCGTTGTAGGTGTCAAGAATGACCTTCATGGGCTCTCAATGCTCCCAGGAGGGGCTTCAGGCCCCTTTTTGAACTCTGAGGAGGTGTGCTCGATCATGGTACGAGAAACCTGTGGGCCTATTTGTGGCTTGCAGCGGAGGGCAGGGTCGAGTCTAATACCCGGCTTCACTGATTCTCGAGTTCGGAGTCCAAAAACCATGGCCATCAGGATCAAATCACGGCAAGGCGAAAGCGTCAATCAGATGCTGCGCCGATTTAAGAAGCTCTGTGAGAAGGAAGGCCTGACCAAGGATGTCAAGCGGAAGCAGTACTTCGAGAAGCCATCAGAGCGACGTCGACGCGCCATGCGGAAGGCGATTGCTCGGGCGGTACGCTTCAACAGCCCCGCGCCAGCCCAGTCCAAGGGCCGTAGCGGTGGTTCTGGCGGTCCCAGCCGGGGTCG
Organism: Phycisphaerales bacterium UBA3160; assembly: GCA_002364485.1. Classification (GTDB taxonomy): domain Bacteria; phylum Planctomycetota; class Phycisphaerae; order Phycisphaerales; family SM1A02; genus UBA854. The sequence goes on along the minus strand of DEYK01000054.1, from coordinate 77,712 downwards.
CCCCGCTCGTTGAGCGATCGGCTTGAATACAGATTTTTCCATCGTGCGTGACCGGACTTGCCTTGCTTCAAGTTGGATCTTCCAATCGAAGTAAACGGGTCCAATCCGCCGATACATGTGACACGATACGCCTGCGGCCCGGTCGAACCGGGTGCAGTCTTTGAAAAGGGGCCTCAGGCAGGCTCCAAGAACCTCGAGGAGTGGATCCCGTGATGGCGCTTCAACTGGCGGAAATGCAGATGGTCATCGACCACGCATGGGTCTGGTTCATTGCCCCGATTGGAGCAGTGGTTGCATTGCTCTTCGCATTCGGCTTCAGCCGAAGCGTGATGAGCAAGAGTGAAGGTGAACCCGAGATGGTTCGCATCGCCGAGGCGGTTCGCCAGGGTGCGATGGCCTACCTCGTGCGTCAGTACAAGGTCGTCTTCATCGTGTTCTTCGTGCTCGTCGCGATCCTCGTGGTGCTCGGGCTTCTGGACATCCAGCCGCTCTGGACCGCTGCAGGAGTGCCCATTGCAGGGCTGTTCTCCGGTCTGTGCGGTTGGTTCGGAATGAAGATGGCGACCAACGCCTCCGCTCGAACCACCTGGGCCGCCAAGCAGTCCCTGAACGACGGCCTCACCGTGGCGTTCCGCTCCGGTGCGGTCATGGGTCTCGTCGTCGTCGGATTCGCTCTGCTCGACGTGAGTGCCTGGTTCTTCCTCTGGAACGAAGTCATTCCCAACTCCGGCCTCGAAGAGGTCACGGCCATCATGCTGACCTACGGAATGGGTGCCTCGACGCAGGCCCTGTTCGCTCGCGTCGGTGGCGGCATCTACACCAAGGCCGCCGACGTCGGTGCCGACCTGGTCGGCAAGGTCGAGGCAGGCATTCCCGAGGACGATCCCCGCAATCCCGCCGCCATCGCCGACAACGTCGGTGACAACGTCGGCGACGTGGCCGGAATGGGCGCCGACCTCTACGAGTCCTACTACGGTTCGATCCTCGCCTCGATGGCGCTCGGTGCGACCGCCGCATTGTCCGGCGCCTTCGGCGAGATGACGGACAGGATGGCCTACATCCTCGCCTCCGCTCCGATGGCATTGGCCGGCCTGGGCATCATCTGCTCGCTGCTGGGAGTCTTCGTGGTTCGTGCCAAGGAGGATGCTTCCTTCAGCCAGCTGCTCAAGGGCCTGCACATGGGCGTCTGGGTGGCTTCTGCCCTCGTGGCCTGTGGAGCCGGCGTGCTCTTCTGGCTCCTGCTGAAGGATCCTGATGTCGCCCAGTACTACGCATGGTGGCAGCCGACGCTGGCCATCGTGACCGGTCTGTCCGCCGGCCTGATCATCGCCTTCGCGACCGAGTACTACACCTCGTACGAGCATGCTCCGACGCAGCGCATCGCCGAGCAGACCCAGACGGGTCATGCGACCGTGATCATCGCGGGCATCGCCGAAGGCATGAAGTCGACCTGGGCTCCGCTGCTCGTGATCGTGGTCGCGATTCTGCTGGCCTTCGGATTCAGCGGCGGCAACGACAACTTCCTGCTGGGACTCTACGGAGTCGGCATTGCCGCGGTCGGCATGCTCAGCACGCTCGGCATCACCCTGGCGACCGACGCATACGGCCCGATCGCCGACAATGCCGGTGGAAACGCCGAGATGACCGGGCAGCCCCCGTTCGTCCGCGAACGCACCGACATGCTCGATTCGCTCGGCAACACCACTGCTGCGACGGGCAAGGGATTCGCCATCGGTTCGGCGGCCCTCACGGCCCTGGCCCTCCTGGCCGCCTACGCGATCGTCGTCAACGTGGCGCTGGTCAAGAAGCACAGCGTCGACCAGTGGGCGACGCCTCTGGTGGCGATCGGTGGAGACGGCTTCGACGCCTCGAGCGTTTCGACGTTCAAGAAGAATCGTCCGGTTCCCGGAGAGGTCATCACGCTTGATCTCCGCAACATGGGACAGGGCGAGTTCCGAATCGTCGCCAAGGATCCCGGTGGCGCTCTGTACAAGGGTGGAGACAATGCCGGCGGTGCGTTGATGCTCGGCTCACGAAGGGTCGTGACCGGATTCAACGACATCTGTCCCGTCGGATCCGACATCATGGTCAAGGCCGTGTGGCAGGATCACAACGGTGTGTACGACGTGACCGCGAAGGGAGAGGACGGCGTCCCGATCGAGTTCGATCTCGTGCCTTCCGACATCGCGACCCTGCGTCATCTGGCTGCGTTCTACGACATCTCGATCATGAACCCCCGCGTCCTCGGTGGACTCTTCCTCGGCGTCATGCTGGCATTCGTGTTCTGTGCGATGACCATGAACGCAGTGGGTCGTGCCGCCTACCGGATGATGAACGAATGTCGTCGTCAGTTCGGTCTGATGCGTGACAAGTTCCGTTCGGACGGCATGAGCGAAGAGGACGTGGACGATCCGATGAAGTGGCCGACCCGGGTCACCATCAACGGCGTCGAGTATCCGGACTATCAGGAATGCGTTTCGATCTCGACATCCGGTGCACAGCGTGAGATGGTCTTTCCAGCGATCCTGGCGATCTCCACTCCCATCATCGTCGGACTGATTCTCGGTGTCGGCGGAGTCATGGGACTTCTGGTCGGCGGTTTGACCAGCGGGTTCGCCGTGGCCATCTACATGGCCAACTCCGGTGGTGCCTGGGACAACGCGAAGAAGTACATCGAGGCCGGTCACCACGGTGGCAAGGGGTCCGATGCACACAAGGCGTCGGTCACCGGCGACACCGTCGGCGATCCCTTCAAGGACACCTCGGGACCTTCGCTGAACATCCTCATCAAGCTCATTGCCGTCGTCTCGGTCGTGTTCGCCGGACTGGTCGTCCACTTCGGGCCATCGGTTCAGGCGGCACTCGGCCTTGGTTGAGTTGTCTGCGGCATGACGGAAACACAACAGGGAAGTACGAACGGAGAAGGCCAGGCGAGCGAAAGCTCGCTTGGCTTCGCCGTTGAAGCCGCCAGGCTTCTCGAGGATCTGCACTGCACCGATGTGCGGCTGCTCGACCTTCGGGGCATCAGCCAGGTGTGCGACTTCATCCTGGTCGGATCCGGAACCAGTGATCGTCAGATGCGATCCGTCGCCGACGAGGTCGGTACCCTCGGGAAGTCGCACGGAGCAGCGAGGTTCCGCACGAACAACGATCCGGCGTCCACCTGGATCGTCGTCGACTTCGTCGATGTCGTCGTGCACCTGTTCGAGCCCAGTCGCCGGGCGTACTACGATCTGGAGGACCTCTGGTCGGACTCCGAGGTCGTCGATTTCACCCGCTGAGGCGATCCACTTCGTTCGGGGCTACCATGCCTGAAAGGTGGATTCGCTCATGCGTACGCTCATTCTCAACACCGTCCTGATGCTGCTGACCATGGCGGCCGTTGCTGCGCCGCAGGGGCGGTGGGCCGGTCCCACGTCCGTTCCGGGGTGGCCCACGCTGTTCACCGTCGTCGAATTCCACGGGCAGCGTGGCGAAGTGTCGATGCTGCAGGCGAATCTTCTGCAGAGCCTGATGGAGTCGCCGAAGTTCGGGCCGGAAGGCTTCTCGTTCGATCTGAACGCCTACGGCGTCGTCTACCGTTTCGATGGTTCGGGAGAGGACATCCTGAGCGGCAGCGTCGCTCCGGTGCAGGATCCATCGACGGCACCCGGTGATTTCAGATGGATGCCGCATCCCGTCGTGGCCACGATGCCGGGATTCCGAAGCTATTCGGGATCGCTCCGTATCGAGGGGGTCGCGAGCATCGACATGGTCATCGACTACGCCGTCGGATCCGACGACCGGCTGCATGCGGACATCAGCATTCCGATTCAGAAGCTCGACAGCTTCCCGTTGGAGGTTCGTTCGAAGACCGCGGATTCGGCCGAACTGGTGCTCGCCTCGTCCGTCCCGGCGACGATCACGTTGCCGCTGGGCGGCGAAGAGATCACCGCGGGATTCAAGCAGGGCGGCTTCAGTGCGGAGATCGCGATGGTCCGTACCGCCGAACCCGACAGGACGTTGCGACGGCCCCAGGACCCCACGCCACCTCTCCCGTACGAGCTGCGCGACGTTCTGGTCCAGCATCCCGACGGACATTCGCTTGCCGGAACCCTGACCGTACCGGTCGACGGCGAAGGTCCGCATCCCGCCGTCGTGCTCATCTCCGGTTCGGGGGCACAGAACCGAAACGAGGAGATCATGGGGCACAGGCCCTTTCTGGTGCTGTCGGACCACCTGACTCGTCAGGGCATCGCGGTGCTGCGATTCGACGATCGAGGTGTCGGTGGATCCGTCGTTCCGGATCAGAGAATGCTGCTGGACGACACCAGCCTCGACTTCGCCTCGGACGTGTCCCTGCTCGTCGATCATCTCAAGACCCAGCCCGGCATCGACTCCGATCGGATCGGGCTCGTCGGTCACAGCGAGGGCGGCATCATCGCTCCGATCATCGCCGATCGGCGCAACGACATCGCCTTCGTGGTCCTCATGGCGGCTCCGGCTCGCAGCGGCCTGCGTCTGCTGCCGGATCAATCGGCCGCCCTCATGCGGGCCTCCGGAATCGACGAGTCCGTCATCGACGCGATCGTCGCCGAGCAGACGAATGTGCTGCGCAAGGTGACCGAAGGTGCATCACTCAAGGAACTTCGCGAGCCCATTCGCAGACTGTCGGTTCTCCAGATCGATGCGATGAACATCGACATCGAGATCGACGACGAGTTCATCGACAACGCGATCGCATCGACGACGATCCCCTGGATTCGATGGTTTCTTGCCCACGATCCTGCTCCGGTGCTGAAGCGACTCGACATGCCGGTCTATGCCATCAACGGTTCACTCGATCTGCAGGTGCCGGCAAGTTCCGAGCTGACGCTGATCCAGGAGGTGATGGTCGAGTCCGATCGCGACGTGACGACCCGGCTGTATCCCGGTCTGAATCATCTGTTCCAGCCGGCTACGACCGGTGCGGTCGAGGAGTACGCGGAGATCGAGACCACGCTCGACCCACAGGTCCTTCGGGACATGTCCGAGTGGATCAGGGAGAGGATGAATCGCGATGAGTGATCGACCGACCCGGATCACTGGCGTCCGACCCGCCCTGCTTCGTCTGGACATCGAAGAGGGGGCTGGATCATGAGTGCCGGCATCTCTCGACGCAGAGGGCTCGATCCCGGAGACTGGGTGGTCGCACTCGATGAGCTTCCCGCCCCCGAGCAGGGACGCATCGATCCGCGGAGCTGGTTCGAGCATCCCGATCGTCCCCTGGAGTTCGAGATCGGTTCGGGCAAGGGTACGTTTCTCGTTCAGCAGGCCCGTCTGCAGCGTGAAACGAACTTTCTCGGTGCGGAATGGGCCGCTGCCTACGCCCGCCACGCCGCCGACCGGGCCCGTCGCCACGGACTCGAGAACGTGAGGATGCTGCACGGAAACGCCGTCGAGTTCATCTCGCACTGGTGCCCGGACGGCATCATCGACGTCCTGCACCTGTACTTCTCCGATCCCTGGCCCAAGAAGCGTCATCACAAGCGTCGAGTGGTGCAGGACGAATCGCTGGTGCAGTTCCACCGCCTGCTTCGCGGGAACGGGCAGTTCAGGATCGTCACCGATCACATCGATCTCTGGCACTGGTACGAGGAACACATGGAACGCAACGCCTCGATGTTCGAGCGATGCGAGTACGAGCCTCCGGCATCGGCCGGCGAGGGCGAGTTCGTCGGTACGAACTTCGAGAGGAAGTTCAGGATCGAAGGTCGTTCGTTCAATGCGATGACCCTCAGAAAGGTCGGTGACTGATGCAGCGTCCCGGTACCAATCCCCAGGATGTCAATCCGGAGGACATCCTCTGCGACTTCTGCCACCGTGCGACGTGGTCGAAGGAGATCGCCTCGATCGAAGGACACCACGGCAGCATCGTCTGTTCCGACTGTCTCGCCTGCGCATGGGTGGAGGTGGTGCAGGCCGAGGCGGGAATTCGTCTGGACGGGGCAGCATGCACCATGTGCCTCGAGGAACGCACGGATCCGGCCTGGAGAAGCCCGCTGCACGAGGCCGCCTGCATCTGCCGCCGGTGCATCAAGCTTGCGGGCAGAGCGTTCAAGAAGGATGGTCATTCGGACTGGGTCGAGCGGGTCAACTGACCGGCGGCTGGCCCATCAGCGATGGCGCCTCACGAGGCATGTAGTCGGTCGGAATGGTCACGCTGAACGTGGAGCCGTTTCCGAGCGAGGACTCCAACGACACCTCCGCATTCAGCAGATCCGCGAGTTCCCGGCAGATCGCGAGTCCCAGGCCGGTTCCGGTGAACTCGCGTGTGTGACTGGCGTCCGCCTGCCGGAACTTCTCGAAGATCACGTCCTGCATGTCGGCGGAGATTCCCGGTCCCGAATCGATGACCGACAACCTGAGCTTTGGCGTGTCTTCCGCAATGCAGTCTCCTCTCAGCAGGATGGTGCCGTCCTGGGGAGTGAACTTGATCGCGTTCGACAGGAAGTTGTAGAGGATCTGCTGCAGCTTGCCCGGATCCGTGTGGATCTCCGAAAGCTTCGGATCGAACTCCGTCTGCAGCCGGATCGACTTGTTCGAAGCCTGGGGCGTCATGATGTTCACGAGGCCGTCGATGAGATCCCTGATGTTCGTCGGTTCGACGTTGACATCCATCCGTCCGGCTTCGATCTTCGCCATGTCGAGAAGATCGTTGATCAGTTCGAGGAGCGACCGTCCGCTGGTGAGGATGTTCGACACGTAGCGCGACTGCTTGGAATCGTCTCCGTCCATCCCTCCCGACAGGAGTTCGGCGAATCCGATGATCGAATTCAGGGGTGTGCGGAGTTCATGACTGACGTTCGCGAGGAACTCGGTCTTGAACTTGGTCGACTCCCAGAGTCCGACGTTCGCCTCCGCCAGTTCGGCCACCTTGAGATCGAGGCTTTCGTTCATGCGCCGCAACCGAGACTGGGTCTCCTCCAGCTGGTCGAGCATCGCATTGAAGTTCTCGGCGAGCTCTTCGAATTCGTCCCCGGTCCGGAGATTCGAACGGGCGTGGATGTCGCCGATCTTCACCCGCTCGGCCGTGTCGCGAAGACGACGGACCGGGGAGAAGATCAGCTTGGTGAGTATGAAGTAGAAGACGATGACGGCCAGCAGTCCTGCGACCAGTCCCGTGATGATGATGTAGGTCCGGCTCAGTTGCAGCTGGCTTTCGCCGAATTGGGTCGTGCGGCGGACAACCAGAATCGCCTTCAACTCGTCGGCCACGCTCGGTTCAACGGCGCCGGCCGTGAAGTCGGTGACGGAGGAGATCCTGAGTGATCGCAGCATCGACGCCTTGATCGGCCTTGCGTAGAGGTAGACCTCGGTGTCGCCGTCCTGGACGGGAATGGCGAAGTGCTGGATGGTCGGGTCGTTCCGGAACGCAGTCAATGCCCTGGCGATGAAGGACTGGTTGCGGGTCGTGTCGATGTCCTCGATCCAGTCGAAGGTGACGCGGAGTCCGCTGGATCCGGAAGCGGGCCGTTTCGGCGTGCTTTGCACGTCCTGTCCGGGAAGGCGGGCCTCCAGCCATGCATTGGCCACCTGGGAAGCGACCTCGAGCTGGTATTCGCGTACGAGCACGTAGGTCCTGAACCACGGTACGGAGAGCGCGACGATCAGGATGAGCACGATCGCACACCCGAACAGGAGCAGGCACTTGTTGGCGAGACTGATTCGTCGTGGTTCGGGTTGTGCGTGCTTCGCCATCGGTCAGTTCGCTTCGAGTTCCCTGATCTGCTTCATCAGTTCACCGAGAATGGTGGTGGTTCGACTGGTCTGTTCACAGGCCTGTTCCCACTGCACACGGGAAGTCCATTGATCGGGATCGAACGGGAGTTGGAGAAATTCGTCGTCCATGTCGATGGTTGCGCCGAGAATCCGACGGACACATCCGATGTCCGAGCGGGGAAAGCGTTCGATCGCCCGATCGACCCCCGCCGACTTGAGTGATTCACGCAGCGCGTTGCCCGCCCAGACGAGGGCCCCCAGCAGATCCGGATCGAGTTCGGGTTCGTCCGATTCGAGCAGCTTCGTGCAGAAGTCGAAGAAGGCGTCGCAGGCCCACCAGAGGGCATCGCCTTCCTTCCTCGTGAGTTCGATCATGTCGGTCGGCATCGTTCGCATGGCGTCAGTACCGGATGGTACCTCCGGGGCTGATGCCGGGTCTGCGGATCCGTTTCTGGATCATCTCGTCCGATCCAGGGATCATCCTGCGGAGATGGGCGGCGTCGATGCGGTCTCGGGCGGGTTCCTCGTCGTACTCCAGCAGCAGATCGAGCACGGCGGCTGCGACGTGCTCGGGAGCCACGCTTCCGTCCGGTGCCCAGAGGTCGTAGTCCGCCCACGAGAGGCCGAGTTCGAGGGTCTGCCGGTCTCCAGAGGGGATGGAATACCGGCAGACGAATCGCCACCCGGAATCGGTTTCCCGTTCTGATTCGACGATCACCCTGCTCATGTCGGATCCTCCCGTCCCGACGGGGACTCGACTACAGTATCACGTCGAACCGCATGAACTTCTATCTCGAAACAATGCGACTTGGGCTCTGGAATCTGCGACTGCACCTTCTCCGGTCCACCCTGACCAGTCTGGGAATCATTCTTGGCGTGGCGGCCGTGATTCTGATGGTCTCGATCGGGGAAGGGAACAAGCAGGCTGCGCTTCGGGACATCCGGGAGCTGGGTGCCAACAACATCATCGTCCGCTCCCAGAAGCCGCCCGAATCGACCTCCTTCGGTTCGCAACGGCGTTCGTTCCTGGTCAAGTACGGCATCGTCGATGACGATCTGAACCGGATCAAGACCTTCATTCCCGAGGCTCAGCAGATCATTCCGCTGAAGACGGTCGGATCCGAGGTCTCCTACGGTCCGAAGCGGATCATGAGTCAGACCTTCGGGACCCTGCCGGAACTCGGCGAGCTGCTGAATCTCGAAGTCGAGAGCGGTGGCCGGTATCTTTCCAGCGAGGATCAGGAACTGCGCAGGCCGGTGGCCGTGATCGGGCACCGGGTCGCCGAGCAGTTCTTCCGACTGGAGAATCCGATCGGCAAGGAGATGCGGATCGATCGAAACGTCTTCACGATCGTGGGAGTGCTGAATCCGGTCGGGCTCTCCGGAGGAGCAGGGGGGGCTCTCGTCGGCCGGGATCTCAATCTCGATGTCCATATTCCGCTCGCGACGGCAGAGATGGTCTTCGGCGACATCGTGGTGCGACGGGTCTCCGGCTCCTTCTCGGGTCAGGAAATCAGATTCTCCGAGATCTACGTGATGGTCGAATCGTCCGAGGATGTGATCGCCACATCGCAGCGGATCCAGAAGATCATGGATGTCGGCCACGCCGATCGCGGCGACATCGAACTGATCGTTCCCTGGGAGCTTCTTGAGAACGTCAAGCGAACCACGTTCGCGATGAATCTGCTGCTGACATCGATTGCGGCGATCAGTCTGCTGGTTGGCGGAATCGGGATCATGAACATCATGCTCGCCTCGGTGATCGAACGCACCCGGGAGATCGGCATCCGGCGGGCGTTGGGCGCCACGCGCAAGCACATCATCGCTCAGTTCCTGGTCGAGACCGGAGCCTTGTCGGCGGTGGGGGGCGTGCTCGGCATCATTCTCGGCGTCAGCCTGTCCATCGCGGTCGCCCGGGTGCTCCCCTGGCTTCTGCAGCAGCCGGCGATCAAGAACCTGATCGAGACGGAGATCGCCTTCGAGACGCAGATCACGCCCTGGTCGATCGTCGTGTCGTTTCTGGTCGCCTCAATGACCGGCCTGATCTTCGGGATCTATCCGGCGATCGTGGCATCCAAGCAGGATCCGATCGTGGCCCTGAGGCACGAGTGATCAGGGAGTCGTCGGCTTGCCGCCTGCGGGCTTCCTGCGAGCGGCATCTTCCGCGGCACGTTGTCGCCGAAGTCGCTGGGACAGCGGTACGCTGACGACGACGTTGGACTGTTCGTAGGTCAGTGATCGCCCCCCCTGGCTGCCCGCCGGACGAGTGGGCCTGAAGGCGTATCCCTCCAGCTGGCGCTGGATGAAATCGGGTGCCTTGATGAGCAGATTGCCCCGGTAGGCTTCGATGGAAGCAATGTCGCCGCCGTTGCGACGCCATGCATCCGGTTCGATGAAGGTCGTGATGAGAAGGACGAGTTTCTCGATGCGGTCCTCTTCATTGGTCGGGGCCAGGGAGCCGCCGCCGCCGCCACCGCCGCCGGTTCCGCCGCCACCGCCGCCGAAGCCACCGCTCCGGCCGCCGCCGCCGCCGCCGCCGACACCACCGCCTCCTCCGAAACCGCCGCCTCCGAGTCCGCCACCACCTCCACCGAAGTTTCCAAGGTCGAGGGTTGGTGCATTGTCGAAGTCCGGAATCTCGAGGATGAGGTTCTCGATGTTGTACATCTTGAGGACCTGTGCGGACTTTCTTCCGAGACGATCCTTGGTTCCGATTTCGAGCATGCCCTGGCGAAGCTGCCAGGTGTACTCCTCTCCGTCGGTCGAGCACTGCTCGAGGATCCGCTGCAGGAGATTGAGTGCGGGGGTGTCTTCGGATTCGATGGTGATCGTCTTCTCGGGGTCAAGGCCGACGACGTTCTTGTCGTTCTGCCAGTAGATGATCATCTGGACGTCGAGCAGCGTCTGGAGGAACGTCATGACCTGCCGCAGTTCCGTCTGGTTGAACTGCACCGTGACATCGGTGTAGACGAGCTTGCCGAGAATGACCGCTTCGGCTCCCACCGTGCTCGATGACGCCTTGAAGTTCGGTGAAAGCTGCGCAGCAGCGGGAGTCGTCGACACGGATGCGAGACCCACGAGGAGAATCGAGGTGAGGAATGCTCGGATGCGGAAGCTTGTCGTCATGTCGGTCGTCCTGTCGCACGTCCGGTTTCTTGGACGAACTTCAGTATAGCCCTTCACCGGGGGGCAGATCGCTTGAATCGACATGCAGCAGTTCGATCGCATCGGAAAGTGCGACAAGAGCCATTGCCTGTGCGATCGTCGGCATTCGCGAGTCCCAGAGAGCCATGCGGATGCCGCCGTTGGTCCGGGATGCGTTCCGGTAGATCGAGGTGTCGCCGGATTCGACCTGGAGCTGCATGATGAATCGCATCGCAAGGAGAAGTCTCGAGAACTGTTCGTCCCTTTCCTGGGCGGTGGTGATCCGATCGTCGGAGTACATCGACGCCATCGCGGCGATGGGCCGCAGCGACTTGGCGGTCACGTCGGCGGGCATCTTGCCGAGCACGATGCCTCCGGCAAGTTCGGATCCGAACCGCTCTTCGCCCGGGGGGACCTGTCGCTGCAGTACGAGATGGCGGAGTTCGTCGATCGACTTCAGTCTCGCGTGGTCGCCGGTGGACTCGGCCAGTCGCATCTCGGTCCATGCGATCCAGGGCAGGAGGGACACCTGCTGCTCGACCGTCGTGCGGTCCCAGGCGGCATCGGCGAGTCGGCGGGCCAGAGCCCGATCCTCGTCGTTGCCTCCGAACGCGATCGCCATCGAGGCCAGGGCCAGGTCGTGGCCACGACGCGCATTTCCATCGTCCTCGACCCAGCGTTCTGTCTCTTCGGCAAGTCGTGTGCGGCGTTCGCGGCGGATGCGTTCGGTTTCGGGAGAGGAAAGCACTTCGTTCGATTCGAGGGCGAGAAGGATCGCCGCGTCGTCCAGCGGGTCGTACGACGCATCGTCCTCCCTCGCAAGCAGTGAGGAGAGGATCTGCGCCGCGGCATCCGAGGCGGCTTCGCGTGCCGCTCGCGAGGCCCCGGGTGACTGGGCCACGCGCCCCAACGCCCAGGCGGTGAGTCCTTGATCCATCGCGGTCGCCACGATCGGGTCGTAGCGGTCCGAAGCGGGCTCGTAGGAGCCGACGAGTCCACGATTCTCTTCGCCGGGCCACTGCCGCTGTCGGATGTGATCGAGTATCGAGTCTCGGGTCGACACCAGATCACGGATACCCGGCATCGGAGTCGGTTGCGTCATCGTCCCGCCCACGACCAGCTGTGGGGGCGCATCGGGAGCGGCCTGCGCGAGATCGATGGTTCGGAACCGATACGCTCCGACATCCTTGCGCTGGAGGGAGTCCCGCAGTCCGGAATCGAGTCCGATCGATATCGCCATTCCGTCGAGCAGCGACGTGTCCGCCCATCGATTCGTCACGCGAAGGCGGCTCGGGTACTTGACCGCCCACTGATCGTTCCATCGCAGTGCGATTCCATGACGAAGCGGATGAATGTCGTCTCTGAACTCCTTCGGAGAGCGGCCGATCAGAGGCTGCATCGGGCCCGAGACCTCGAGTTCGATCGTCAGTCGCGTCCCCACCTCGGCAAGGAGTTCATCCGGGATCGCGCGGAGGGCCGGGTCGGCCTGCGCCATGCTCAGTGCGCGTCTTGCCGCGCGGTGCAGCATGGATCCCTCGGACTTCATCGCGTCGCCGATGCCGATGATGCGTCCTTCCTGGCGAATGATCAGGCAACATCCCGTCGCATTGTCGATCGGAGCCTCCGATGCTTCCGCATCGGGTTCGGGAATCGAGAACGCATCCACCCACTCCCGCGATACGTACCACGCGGCGACCGAATCCTCGACATCGGGCAGCGAGGAATCCGTGGTGGCTTCGGCGGAGAGCGTTCCGGCGAGCAGGATGATGAGCGTCACGATCAGGTTTGGTGTTCGGGTCATGCGGCCTTTTCCGCCATTGCTGGCCGGGTGGGGGGTGTTTGAACCCCATATTACGGTTTGAGGAGAGGATTTCCTCTCGACAGGCCCAAACGGGGGGGCATCATGAACGTGACGGAACGGACACGATGTTCCGTCGCCGGAACGAACAATCGAAGAGGAGAACACGTCATGCATCTGCAGGCACTTACGGAATGGACCGTGCATCGAAGGAAACTCGCTTTCCTGACGGTGCTCACATTCATCGTTCTCTGCTGACGGCGGGCAACGGTATTTCGGCGAGGAGGAGAAACAGCCCGCGACACTTGCGTATCGCGGGCTGTTCTTTTGTCTCTTCGATGGCATGCGGGACTCGATCAGAACTCGATCTTGTCCGTACCCATGGCCCCGTGGTCGTCCATGCCTCCGCGTGAGGGCATGTCGATGTTGAGGTCCGAGGAGGAGTCCTTGGCGGCCTCTTCCTGGGCATCGCCCCACTTGGCTCTCTTGAGGCTGAGGCCGATCTTTCGTTCGGCCGTATCGACGCGGAGGATCTTGACGTCCACCTTGTCGTTGGGCTTGACGATGTCCTGCGGATCCTCGACCTTCTCGTCGGAGAGTTCCGAGATGTGCAGGAGTCCTTCGAGGCCTTCCTCGAGTTCCACGAAGACGCCGAAGTTGGTGATCTTCGTGACGGAGCCGTGAACGACCATGCCCGGCTTGTATGCGTCGGGAATGGCGGTTGCCCAGGGATCCTCCGTCAACTGCTTCACACCGAGGCCCACACGCTGCTTGTTCTGGTCGATGTCCAGAACGACGCATTCGACGGTGTCGCCCTTCTTGTACTTCTCGTTGGCGTGGGAGATCTTCTCGGTCCACGACATGTCGGAGACGTGAAGCAGGCCGTCGATGCCCGGTTCGATCTCGATGAACGTGCCGTAGTTGGTGAGGTTGCGGACCTGACCTTCGATGATCGTTCCGGGCGGGTACCGCTCGGCGACCAGTTCCCACGGATTGACCTCGGTCTGCTTGATGCCGAGGGAGATCTCGTGCTTCTCCGCGTTGATGTCGAGTACGACGACTTCGATCTCGTCGCCGACGTTGACCAGTTCGCTCGGATGATTGATGCGCTTGGTCCATGACATCTCGGAGATGTGGACGAGCCCTTCGATCCCCTGGGCGAGTTCGACGAACGCACCGTAGCTGACGAGACTGACGACCTTGCCGGTCACCCGCTCGTTGATCGGGAAGCGATCCTCGACGCCGTCCCATGGGGAAGGCTCCATCTGCTTGAGACCGAGGGCGATCTTCTCCTTCTCGAGATCGATCTTGAGGATCTTGACCTCGATGCTGTCGTTGACCTTGCAGATCTCGCTGGGATGGTTCACACGTCCCCAGCTCATGTCGGTGATGTGGAGCAGGCCGTCGATGCCTCCGAGGTCCACGAAGGCCCCGAAGTCGGCGATGTTCGTCACCGTACCGGTGATCGTCTCGTTCTCGCTGATGGAGTTGAGCAGCTTGTCCTTCGCCTCGGCCCGCTCGCGCTCGATGAGCTTGCGACGGCTGATGACGATGTTGCGGCGTTCCTCATCGATCTTGAGGATCTCGGCCCGGACCATCTTGCCGATGAAGATTCCGATGTCGCTGGGACGTCGGATATCCACCTGGGAGGCCGGAAGGAACACGGGAACGCCGATGTCGACGAGGAGTCCGCCCTTGATCTTGCGGGTGGCCTTGCCCTCGATGATGTCGCCTTCGTTGTTCGAGTCGAGGATGCGCTCCCAGCCGCGGATGCGATCGGCCTTGCGCTTGGAAAGCTTGATGATGCCGGATTCGTCCTCGAGATCCTCGAGGAGGACTTCGATTTCATCGCCGATCTTGAGCGTATCAAAGCTGTCGAACTCGCCCTTGTTGACGAGTCCTTCGGACTTGAGTCCCACGTCGATGACGGCATCGTCACCGGCCTTGCCGACGACCTTGCCGGCGAGGATCTTTCCACGGCGGTATTGTTGGATATCGGTAGCAAGAAGCGCCTCCATGTCGGCGTCTGCCACCCCGGTTGCGAGGATATCGGCTTCATCAAGCGCGATATCGGCAATGAGATTGTGATCAACCATGATGGTTCAATGCGGCTGGACAGGCGGAGGGTGCGTGCCGCGGTACGCAGGGCTGAGGATCATGCCGGGATTCGAGGTTCCGGCTCGCTGCCGGAACATCACCTCGAAGCCGGCGGGGTTCCGCCGTCTTGAATCGAGCAGTATAGCCGCTCCGGAAGGTGAATTGAAGGGAGAACCCGTTTCCTCAGTCGCTCTCAGGCAGCCCTGAAGGGCCTTTCAGGCGCCTTGAGAGCAGGACGAATCCAATGGCACCGGCCAGAATGAAGCTGAGAGCGACGCAGAACACGATCGAGCCGGTCGGATTGACGGGTTTCAGGAGTTCGTAGAGCAGGACCCCCAGCGGAGGAGCCAGCAGGCCCCGAAGGCCTGTCAGCGTCACGTGGACTCCCATGTAGGTGGAAGCCGACGACACGGAGGAGAAGTCGAGGTGCCCGAGGTTCCAGGCCAGGACGCCTCCGCCGAAGGCGATGCCTCTGATCACTGCGGCGATCCACAGACCCGGCAACCAGCCCGTCGCGATGCTGATCACGAGGATCGTCGTGGTGACCACGAAGATCCATGAATGCACGGCACGGAATCGGATGATGTGGACCCGGTTCAGGAATCGTGACCAGAGGGGAATGGACAGCGGCATCAGCAGGATCGGAATCGTGGTCATGATGGCGATGGCCTGCAGGTAGTCCATCATGTACACGGTGGTCAGCACGATGATCAGTGGAGCGCCGATCATCATGTTTCCCGTTCCAAGCAGGAACTGGCAGCTCATGAACTTGGTGAATTCGATGTCGCTCCTGAGAAACCGGAGCATTCGCAGCGGATTCAGCGAGGGCTCGTGGGCATCGGCATCCTCGGATGCGTTGCGTTCATCGCGAAGGAGTGCGGCATGGCCACGCATGCGGATGCGGCTGTAGGCGGCGGTTCCGAGGATGCCGATGACCGCGGCCAGTGGATAGGCCCAGCGATAGGCATCCTGGTCCCAGTCCATCAGGACGCCGATGAGGGCGCTGACTCCCGCGAGCACGAGGGCCTGGATGGTGGCGAACTTTCCGGCGATTCGTGCCCGAACCTCGCGTGGATAGTTCGATGCCCAGACCGCCGAACGAAGCGTGATCACCCCCGACCAGCAGAGCCTGGCTCCGACCACGCCGATGACGAACAGCCACATGCCCATGAGGTTGTTCGACGCGAGGGCCGGCAGTGCCGTGCACAGGGCGCAGCCGAGCTGCATGCCCACGAGCAACTTGATCTTCCCTCTGCGGTGGCTGAGGGCCGCCCATGCGAAGCTGAATACGTTTGCGGTCGCCTGCAGACCGGTCAGAAACGCGATGATCAGGTACAGCAGTTCGTCGGGGACCACGCCGTCGTAGAGTTTCTGGACGATGACGCCGACGACCCCTCCCTCGAGGATGCCCGTCATCACCGGAAGCAGCGCCCAGGCCGGCAGTTCCCTCGCGTACGAGGCGCGTGTCAGGTACGGCATGCTCGAGGGAAGGAATGAGCCGAACACGCCCCGTATCGCCTGGAGTGGATTGAGCAGGTGGATGCGCCGATCAGGCATCGACGTACCGATGCCGTCCGGGCGCATGTTGCATTCCCCCCCGGTGAAGGCGGGTCGTGGTGGTCTTCATGCTTCGTTGCTTATTCCGGTGAACCGCTGAGGTTCGTGACCGGATACGGACTCAGGGTGCTCGCATGGTTCGTGTAGAACACGCGACCGAGATCGTCGTTGAACATGCGGAGGTTCTGATTGTTCGTGACGGCCAGATCGGTGTCACGGTCCACGGGACGCTGGGAAAGCCCGGACATCTCGGGACTGAGGTTGCCGGTGATGGCCTTGTAGCTGACATTGTTGGGATCGCTGCTGCACGCGGAAAGCGGAAGAGCAAGGATGACAGGGGCCAGTAGCAGGGCGATACGCTTCATTTGGATCTTCTCCAGCAACGGTTCTCGGTCCACTGCCGCACTTGGCAGGGGTGATTCCACAGTGTCCCCGAGGTCCGCTGGGTTGTCAATGAAGGCCCCGCAAAGGTCGATTTGAATGGGAATTTGCCACCTCCTCGCCACCGGAAGCGTAGTATCGTCAATGTGACGGCCGTGAATCCCACGGGTCCGTCTTCGTCACGGGACTGTGCTCGTTCCTGCTTGATCCCCAGGGATCGTCGAACACGCGTCGATGGTCATGCCTCTGCCCTGTACGGGGCGTGGAAGACCGGGAACGTCGAGTCGCGAGCCCACTTTGAACTGGGGTTCGAGCGCTTCCCCGTACGTACGGATCGCTGGTCCTTCGAGACCTCGATCCGGACTGGACCCGTTGGGATTCACGGTCGTCGCCTTCAGATCTCCCGATCGGTCGTCCGCAGGAGACCGGTCATGTCCTCGAGACTCGAGGGAATGACCCGGGTTCCACCCGTCACCGTCATGAAGTTCGTGTCGCCTTCCCATCGCGGCACCAGATGGCCGTGCAGGTGACCGGGAATCCCGGCTCCGGCGGCCTCTCCCTGGTTGATCCCGAAGTTGATTCCATGAGGCTTCAATGCCCGCTGCAGCAGGTCTGCGGCCCGTTCTGCAAGAGCCCAGAATGCGGCCCGATCCGTCGTGTCGTAGTCGAGGATTCCGGGACGTCCTTCGCCCAGTGCGAC
The DNA here is from genome assembly GCA_002364485.1 of Phycisphaerales bacterium UBA3160. GTDB lineage: Bacteria > Planctomycetota > Phycisphaerae > Phycisphaerales > SM1A02 > UBA854. The sequence goes on along the minus strand of DEYK01000054.1, from coordinate 60,295 downwards.
CAGCAGGTGTCCGTTCGAGTAGGGGTAGCGGTTGAGGAGGATCATTCCCCGATCGCTGCGGTGGACCACGAAGTTGGCTTCATCGTCCGCAGGAGCGGCCCAGTACGCCTCGAGGAAGTGCTGGATCTCGGCGGTGCGATCGGCATCCTCCCGGGCTTCGTCGCAGTCCTGCAGGTACGCCAGTCGCCAGGGGGCCCAGAGTGCACGGTGGTTCATTCGAGTCGTTCCTGATGCGTGTCGGTTCACGTACAGCATAGGCGCCAGCATGCCGGGCACCAAGCCTCCGATCCCGTACCTGTACACTGACGGTCTTCATGCCTCTGTTGTCCTGTTCAAGTCTGTACTGCCGCCGTGGCCACACCGTTGTGCTCGACGGGGTCTCGGTCAGTTTCGAGCCCGGTGAACGGGTCGGTCTGGTCGGTCGCAACGGTTGCGGCAAGAGCACCCTGCTGTCGTTGATCGAAGGCCGGGAGCAGCCCGATCGGGGCAGCGTCGACCGCGGACGCGGGACGCGCATCGGATCCCTTGCGCAGGAACACGTCTTCGAGCCGGGCATGACGGTCCGGGGCGCCGCGGCTGCGGCCTTCGAACAGCTCGAGTCGCTTCGGACCGAGTTGGAAGCCACCTACGAAGCGATGGCCGTGGCCGAGGGTGATGGACTGGAAAAGTTGATGCGGCAACAGGTCGACATCGAAGCGCGCCTCGAGGCGGCCGGCGGTTGGGTCGTCGATCATCGAATCGAAGCAACGCTGCACGGTCTGGGCTTCACGGACGAACAGTTCGAGCAACCCGCGTCGACGCTCTCGGGAGGGGAACAGGCGAGACTGGCCCTGGCCAGACTCCTGCTGGAGGAGCCCGATCTGCTGCTGCTCGACGAGCCGACGAATCACCTCGACATCGACGGGCGGCGCTGGCTGGAGGGATTTCTGACCAACGAGTTCCGGGGGGCGATCATTCTCGTCAGTCATGACCGCTGGCTTCTGGAGCGTGCCTGCAGTCGCACGATCGAACTGGCCAACACGCGCATCCGCGACTACACCGGCCCGTACTCGCACTACCTTGATCAGAAGACGCAGCAGGATCTCACGGCCCAGCGACTTCATGACAAGAACCTGGACCGGGTGCGTCGGGAGGAAGCCTTCATTCGCAAGTACAAGGCCGGCCAGCGGGCGAAGCAGGCCCGCGGGCGTGCGGCTCGACTCGATCGTTTCAAGGAGGAGCACATCGAGGAGCCCGACCGCAACGAGGGTCTGATGAATCTCCAGTTGCCGGAGACGCAGCGCAGCGGCGACCAGGTCCTCCAGGTCGAAGGCATCTCGATGGCATGGGACGGAGAGAGCCTCTTCAAGGGTCTGGATCTGGCCATTCAACGTGGAGAACGCATCGGCATCGTCGGTCCCAATGGAAGCGGCAAGACGACGCTCGTGCGATGCCTGCTCGGTGAGATCGACTCGGATGAGGGTGACGTTCGGATCGGAAGCCGTCTCAACATCGGCTGGTACCGGCAGACCCACGGACACCTCGATCCGACCATGGAGGTCTGGCAGTACCTCCAGTCGGAGCTGACCCGTTCGCATGGGAGCCCCGTGTCCGAGCAGCAGGCCCGCGATCTCGCGGGGGCGTTCCTCTTCAGTGGTGCGCGGCAGGAGCAGGCGCTCGGTTCGCTGTCCGGGGGCGAGCGGTCCCGGGCGGTGCTGGCCGGCATCGTGGCGGGTGGGCACAATCTTCTTGTCCTGGATGAACCGACCAACCACCTGGACATCGCCTCGGCGGAACGGCTGGAACAGGTTCTTGCCGTCGATGGCCCCTTCACCGGGACCATGCTGCTGATCAGTCACGACCGGGCTCTTCTGTCAGCCACCTGTTCGAATCTACTGGTGCTCGATGGACGCGGCTCGGCGCAACTGGTTCACGACGTCGATGCCTGGCTGCAGGGAGTGGGGTCGCCGGTCGAGCCGGAGCGGACGTCGCAGCCGAAGAAGAAGAAGCCTGCGAAGAAGACTCCCGCACGCGACGGTTCCATGGAGTCGATGTCACTTCGGGATCTCGAACGACGGATCGAAGCGGGGGAGCAGCGACGTGCGGAGATCGACGCCGAACTCGTCAAGCCCGAGGTGTACTCCGACGGAACGAAGGTCAAGGAACTTTCGGATGAGCGGATCGCCGTCGAGAGCGACCTGATTCCGCTTCATGCGGAATGGGAACGCCGCGCGGACGAGGCCTGATCAACGCAAACGGACCGGCCAGGGGCCGGTCCGTGGAGTCTGCGTTGGGTTGCTTTCGTCAGACGCTTCGGAAGAGGATCTTGCCGTCGGGGCTGATCAACTCGAGGCGGTCGAAACTGCCGGCCGCGAAGAGCCCGGTGTCGATCGTGTCGATGGAAAGGCCGACGAAGCCCTCCTTCGGATGAATGACGGCGAGGGTCTCGTGGCTGCCGTCCGTCGACGAGAGTCGAAGCTGGCTGCCGGCCGTGTTGTCGTCGAGGTCCAGTCCGAGGACGAAGGCGTTTCCGGTGCGTTCGTTCACGGCGACACGGATCATGCCCGTGCCGTCGACTGCACTCAGGTAGTACTGTCGGCAGTTTGGATTGTGGACGAACTCGGTGAACTGGGGACCGAACTGATCCTCGAGTTCATCGAGCGTGTTGAGCGTGGTGTAGGTGCTGGCGAGCATCGTGGCTTCGCGGTTCGAGGTCGCGTTGAACACGGCCAGGGTGACGACCACGCCGAACATCACCAGGGCGGCCATCCGCCATGTCCACACGGAGGCGAAGAGGCCGGAGGTGCGGTGTTCTGGAGAGCTTGCCATCTGATTCGACCGGATGTGGTGGTCCTTGTCGCCGATGGTGGCCAGTGGAGCAAGTCGTTCCGCTTCGGATTCGATGTTGAGGGCGACGGCATCGAGCACACGCTGCCGAAGCGAAGCGGATGGTTCTTCGCCGTTGAGCAGGGTCGTGTCGGTGGCCAGATCGGCCTGGATGCTTCGGATCTCGGCCTGCACCTCGGATGATGCGGTCATGAAAGCCTGTTCGAACTTGACCGCGTCGGCCGCGGGCAGGAGACCGAACGCATCGAGCGTCGCGAGTTCGACCAGTTCGTTCATGGTTGTATGGGTTCTTGATGTCATGCGTGGTGATTCCAATGTCAATCTAATGCCCAGGTGATGGGATTGGGTTCAGGATGCGGCCCAATCAGCATTTGGTTCACTCTGAGCTTGATCTCTGAGTTTGTTCAGTCCCCGGCTCAATGCCGACTTAACGGTTCCAAGTGGCGTATCCAGCTGCTGGCTCACTTCCCTCAATGTGTATCCCTGCAGATAGGACCTTTCGATCACAACGCGTTGCAGTTCAGGAAGTTTCGCGATCTGTCGCCTCAGTTCCGTGTTCCTTTCGTCGGTCTGGGTCTTGAGTCCAGGTTCCCCGGTTCGTACTTCTTCTGTCAGCTCCTCGTCGAGGAGGGATGGTTTGGGCCGCACGGATTTGCGACGCAACTGGTCTATGAGGTGACGACGGGTGATCAACATGACCCATGTCACCAGTCGGGCCCGTCGGGGATCGAATCGATCCGCTGTCTGCCAGAGCCTCACGAAGATGTCCTGTACGGCATCCTCTGCTTCGGCCTGAGTCGGGAGCAGCTGCCTGGACACCTTGTAGACCAGACCGCCGAACTGGTCGTAGAGCTGCTCTACGGCCTGTTCATCGCCTACCGCGACGCGATGCATCAGCATCAGGTCCTGCTGATCCATGTCCTCCACACTCCTGACAGCCCAGATTTCGTGGGCGAGACCCTGTTGGTTCCATACAAGTGGCAAAAAACGGTTTTTTTGCCACTTAAACAGCCCTTTACACTACGAATATCGAATTCTAGTCGGTTCGTGTGGTTTATCGGGCTCAAAAACACCTGTTTCCTATAGTCTGTTTATTGGGAATCGGTTAATCCGTCTCACGGGCTCAGGTGAACAGCGTAGTAGTTCATGGAAGAGTTCGGGAAAGTCGGATGAACCGGGTCCGTGGCCAGGTTTCGTTCCTGGGCAGCTCGGTTTGCAAGCCGCAAGGCTTTGAAAAGTGGGGTTCCGCGTGCTGAAGCGACGCGTGAAATCCAGATCAGATGAGCGGAACCTCTGTCTGTCGTTGCAGCATCGTGGTTTCAGTCTTCTCGAGATGCTCGTGGTCCTCGCGATCACCGGCATCCTCACCGGCCTCTTGCTTCCGACGCTGGCGTCCATCCGTGAGAATGCGAATCGAGTGATCAGCTCTTCGCACCAGCGGAGCATCGGTCAGGCCCTGATCATGTGGGGCTCCGATCACAAGAACAATCTGCCCGAAAGCCGGGTGCTGCTTTCCAATCCTCCCCGTCCGGGAGAGTTGATGGCTGCTCGCCACGGCGGACATCGGGACTTCGACCTGACCGGCAAGAAGCATTTTCCGACGAGTCTCGACGAGCCCATCGAGGGATGGGACGGTCTGGGTAGGTTGTACGCCTGGCACTATCTGAACTCGTTCGAGACCTTCTACTGCCCGAATCACTCCGGTGACAATCCCGTCGAACGCTATGCCGAGAACTGGGAACGGGGCACGGGAACGATCTACACGAACTACCACTATGCCGGTCATCTCAACTGGGACACTCTCAAGACCCGTCGGTTCGACCGGGGCGATCGCATGGTGCTTCTGACGGACGGACTCCGTCGTCAAAGCGACTTCAACCACAGGGTCGGCTTCAACGCCCTTCGGGGAGACGGTTCAGTGAAATGGCAGGACGATCCGACGCTGTTCACCCAGCTTCCGGTCGACGATCCCAGGGGCGAGGAACTTCGTGCCCACGAAAGCCTGATCAACGAGGTCTTCAATACGTCCTCGCTGATCGACTGATCGACCTCAATCCTCAGCAGCATCCACTTCCCGCGGTCCATCGAGGACGACGTGCTGGGTCAGGTGCCATCCGATTCCCGGATCGTGCGTCGTGCAGTCGAGTACGCCGAGCCAGTCCGCGACAAGGACGTGGTCGATGCGGTAGAGGGGGAATCGTCGGTTCCAGGTCGGTCCCCAGCCGTGTCCCGCGCGATCCCACGCGTGCGTGAGATCCGGGAAGATGGACGCCAGCGCGGCGCTGCCCCGTCGCATGTTGAAGTCGCCCAGAGCGATGTCGATGCGGCCCGCATCCCGTTCATCGAGCCAGGTCCGGAGCGTGCGTGCGATCTCCCATCTGGATCGAGTCAGCTTCGACGGCAGATCGACCGCTGCGATGCGGATCGGTCGTCCCAGTTGCCGCGTCGTGTCGATTTCGATGATCCGCGCGTGGATGTCCATGCCGGCGGCGAGCGGACGCAACTGCCGCACGGGCAATCTGGTCAGCACGGTGAAGAAACCGAGTTTGTATGGTTTCGCGTCCGGACCGAGCCAGTTCCTGATCTCGTCCGTACCGCGGACGCCGTATCCGTGGGTGAGGATCGTGATGTCCGCATCCGTCTCGACGATGTAGTCCGCATGGGTCACGCGATCGGACTTGTCGTGGGACATCGTCCACTGCATGAGCGTCAGGCCGTCGCTGGATCCCTCGCCCGGTCGCCAGGGCTGATCGACGAGGAACCACCATCCCGCGGTCATGGCCGCGATCAGGCACCAGCATGTCGTGAGCCGGCGTGATCGAGCTGCCGCGGCGGCGAGCAGGCACAGCGGCGTCATCGCGATCGCCGGTATCCACGAGCAGAACTGGGTCGCGGTGAATCGATCGGAAAGGATGATGCCGACAAGCCACAACCCGATGCCCACGCATCCGATCGTGAGCATCGTCAGCCGAATCGCACGCCTGGTGCGATGCGGATCAGTATGGGAAGACGAGCGGGGCAACGATCACACAGATGACTGCGACCAGGATCGTCAGCGGAATCCCGAGTCTGGCGTAGTCGAGGAAGCGGTAGCCACCCGGACCGTAGACCATGAGGTTGGTCTGGTATCCGATCGGCGTACTGAAGTTGCATCCTGCGATCATGAGGGTGAAGACGTAGGCCAGCGGGCTCACTTCGAGCAGTTCCGCCGCCTGCATCACGATCGGGAACATGAGCACCGAAGCGGCGTAGGGAGTGACCAGCTGCGACAGGACGTTTCCGATGACGAACAGGATGAGCAGCATCAGCGTCGGATGCAGCTGCATGTCGGTCGCATTCCCGATCAGCCAGCCGACGATGTCCGTCGCCGCGCCGCTCTCCTCCAACGCGGCTCCGAGTCCGATCGCGGCCCCGATGCTGACGAGGACCTGAAGATTGATGCTGGCTCGTGCGACGGTTCCGGTGACGCAACGGCTGAAGACCATCAGGATCGCGCAGATCCACACGGCCAGCAGGGGAGGAATGTTGATCGATCCGCCGCCGATGAGCAGTCCCACCATCAGCACGAGGATCCCCATCGACAGCATCGCCCGGTCGTGTCGGATCGGACGCGACTCGTCGACCTTCGAGACGAGATAGAAGTCCGGATCGTCGCGGTGGGCCTCGAGGAAACCGACGTGCGTGTCGAGCAGGAGGGTGTCGCCGATGCGGAGGCGGATGTCGCCGATCTTCCCTTCGACCTTCTCGCCCTGACGATGCACTGCGATGATCACGGCGTTGTAACGGGTCCGAAACCGCGAACTTCGCACGCTGTGTCCGACGAGCGGCGAGTTGGCGGAGACCACCACTTCGGCCAGCGTTCTGGAGCCGGTGCTTCCCGTGAGCTTGCCGGTCTGGTCGGTCGCGGGCTCGAGGCCTCGAATGCGACGAAGATCCATCACCGAATCCAGGACGCCCACGAAGCCGAGCCGGTCGCCGGCTTCAAGGATCTCGTCGGGGCCGACCGCAGGCATGATCACGCCGCCCCGGTCGATCTGGCTGAGGAACAGACCGGGCAACTGTCGGAGTCCGGCCTGTTCGATCGTGCTTCCCTTGATCGGTGCATCCGCCGCGACCACCATTTCGACCTGATAGGTCCTGGCATCGAGGGGAGAACTTTCGACCGGCATGCGTTCCGGAAGCAGGAACCGCGAAGTCAGAATGATGAAGATGATGCCGAGCACGACACAAGGCAGACCGATCGCTCCGACGCCGAAGAAGAGCACCCATTCCGCCGGCATTGAAAATCCGATGTCCGTGAGCCAGGGGTGGTCCTTGGTCATGTACTGGGTGAACAGGCCGATGACGACGAGGTTTGACGCGGTTCCGATCATCGTGAGCCGTCCACCGAGGATGGCCGAGAAGCTCAGAGGCATGTACAGAGTGGAGGGGCTGATGCCGAGCCGTCTCGACCAGTTTCGAATCAGCGGGATGCACATCGCGACGATCGGCGTGTTGTTCATGAATCCCGAAAGCAGCGCGACGGGACCGAGCAGCCGGATCTTCGCTTCGTTCGCGGATCGTGGTCGGCCCAGCAGGCGGTTGGCCGCGATCTCGATCGCTCCCGTCTCCCGCATGCCGGCGGCGATCACGTAGAGCCCCGCGATCATCAGCACCGCCTGCGAGGCGAATCCTTCGATGCCCCGGTCCACCGAGACGATGCCGGTGGCCATGAGGACGACGAGGCCGCCGAGCATCGCGACGTCCATGCCGATTCGATTCGAGATCAGCGCGACGATGATCAGGGCGATGATTGCGAGTGTGAACCAGGCTTCGAATGCCACGGGAGGACTCCTCGTCGCAGGGCGTGATCAGCTTGCCGACTCTGCATCGATGCCGAGCGTGCGGATCGCATCGATGATGCTAGCGTGGACATCCGGTGTTGCGCAGATCACTCCGCGGTTTCGTTCCAGCAGACCGCCGCATCCGAAGTCCAGTGGTCGCCCGTGGATGTCCGAGACGAGGGCACCGCCTTCGGTGGCGATGATCGAACCGGCCGCATGGTCCCAGATCTTCTCGACGTAGCCGGCTCGGGTCGGGAGGCGAAGGTATCCATCGGCCTGGCCCCTCGCCACCATCGCGTACTTGCACTGGCTGTCGAGTCGGACCGGTTCACCGACGTTCCCGACTTCATCCGCCACGCGGTCGGTGTCGTTGCGATTGGAATGGGCCTTTTCGACGGAGCCGCAGAACCGCCACGGACGTCCGCCCTGACCGGCCCGCGCTCCGATTCGAAGGGGTCCGGCTTCCGGATCGCATCCGGAGAATTCCCAGGCGCCTTCGCCCAGTGCGGCGGCGTAGAGCACACCATCCGGATCGGGGACATCGAGTGGAGCATCCTGTGAGATCGGCAGGGCGGGGCAGCCCATGACTCCGTTCACGACCCGTCCGTCCTCGATCCGTCCGAGCGCGATCGCATACTGCTGCCCGCGAAGGAAGCCCTTGGTGCCGTCCACGGGGTCGAGTGTCCAGTAGGCATCCGCTGAACCGTCGTGATTGCACGAGTCGATGGCTTCGAGCACCTGCTCTTCGGTGATGCCGCTTCGCCAGTGCTGGACGGTCTCCACCACGGCTTGCCGGACGATCTTCGAGTCGTCTCCGGCGAGTCCGGCCGCATCCTCCTCGCCGACGATGAGGTGGTCGGCCGGATTTCCAAGGAGATCGTGGAGCGTCAGGGCGACGATGGCCTGAGCGGCGTAGTCGGCGACGGTGACGGGGCTTCGATCGTCCTTGGTGAGGGCGGTGACCTCCTGAAGACGTTCCTGCACGGCTCGGGTCACGTGACAGGCCGTGGCGACGGCCTGCATTGCGGCGTGGAGATGGGGATTGTTCTCTTTCATGGCACCTCCATCATCGGCTCGATGCGTGGTTTGTCCCCCCAAATGAAGACGCTCCATCGGGTTCCGATGGAGCGTCCGGGGATCATGGATTGAAGGGCTCGAAGACCGGTCAGCTGGTCCAGACCTTCTTGAACTCGCCGATGGCGGTTTCGAACTCGCCTCCGAGCTTCTTGAAGGACCGCTCCTCGACCAGCTTGTCGCGAAGCGATTTGCCGGGGCCTCGGAAGTGGTCCAGCATGTCGCTTTCGAAGTCGTGGACCTTGTCGAGCGGCAGATTGTCCAGGAAGCCCTTGGAGCCTGCGTAGATCGAGATGCACTGGTCGATGACGTCGAAGGGGGAGTACTGGCCCTGCTTCAGCAGTTCGACCATTCGTCCACCTCGATCGAGCTGCTGCTGACTGGCCTTGTCCAACTCGGTTCCGAGCTGTGCGAATGCCTCGAGCTCGCGGAAGGAGGCGAGGTCGAGTCGCAGGGATCCGGCGACCTCCTTCATCGCCTTGATCTGGGCGTTGCCGCCGACGCGGCTGACCGAGATGCCGACGTTCACGGCCGGGCGGACGCCGGAGGAGAACAGTTCGGGCTGCAGATAGATCTGTCCGTCGGTGATCGAGATCACGTTGGTGGGGATGTAGGCCGAAACGTCGCCTTCCTGGGTCTCGATGATCGGAAGTGCGGTCAGCGAGCCTCCGCCGTTCTCGTCGGAGAGCTTGGTGGCTCGTTCCAGAAGACGGCTGTGCAGGTAGAACACATCGCCGGGATAGGCTTCGCGTCCGGGCGGACGACGAAGGAGCAGCGAGAGCTGGCGATATGCGGTCGCCTGCTTCGAGAGATCGTCGTAGACGCAGAGGACGTGCTTCGGAAGCTTGTTCTCCTTGCCGTTCCACATGAAGTACTCGCCCATGGCGCATCCGGCGTACGGTGCGATGTACTGAAGCGGGGCGGGGCTGGAGGCTCCTGCGTTGACCACGATGGTGTAGTCCATCGCACCGTTCTTGCGGAGGGTGTCGACGACGCCCGCCACGGTGGAGTCCTTCTGGCCCACGGCCACGTAGATGCAGACCACGGCTTCATCGGTGCCCCAGAACTGACGCTGGTTGATGATCGCATCGAGTGCGACGGCGGTCTTGCCGGTCTTGCGGTCGCCGATGATCAGCTCTCGCTGACCACGCCCGATGGGAATCATGGAGTCGATCGCCTTGATTCCCGTCTGCAGCGGTTCGGTCACCGGCTGCCGGGCGGCGATGCCGGGTGCGACGATGTCGAGCTTGCGGGTCTGGGTCGAGTCCAGAGGTCCCTTGCCGTCGAGCGGGGTTCCGAGAGGGTCGACGACGCGGCCGAGGAGTCCGTCGCCCACGGGAACTTCCAGCAAGCGGCTGGTGGAGCGGACGACGTCGCCTTCGCGGACGGCGAGGTAGTTGCCGTAGATGACCGCACCGACGGTGTCCGACTCGAGGTTCATCGCCTGGCCCATGATCGGGCCCTGGTCCGTCTCGAACTCAAGCAGCTCGCCCGCCATGGCCTTGGAGAGGCCATAGATCCTGGCGATTCCGTCGCCGACTTCGACGACGCGTCCAACTTCGGAGATCTCCAGTTCACTCGAGAACTGTTCGATCTCCTGCTTGATGACAGTGGTGATTTCGTCGGTCTTGATCTTCACGTCGGTCTTCCTTGGATGCTTCCGTATGGGGTACGGGGGGTGGTCAGGTCTGCTCGGTCATTGGGGGCCAGTGATCAGCCAGACAAGTCGGACGTTTGCATTCACAGTGACGTCGCCGGAGATGATCGGAGCCGGTGCTGCCATGGAATCCATGGCCATTGCTCCGGAACGTCCGTATTCGGCGGCCGCCTTGAACATGCGTGGTTGGTAGTTGCTTCCGTCCAACGAGAGGGACTGGATGCTCGTGAGTTTGACTCCTGCGGCGTCGGCCATGGACTTGGCATCGACCATGGCGTTCTGCGTCGCCGCTTCGATGGCCTGTTGCCGGGAGGTGCGTGGGTCGGTGAGATCGAACATCACGTCGCCGATGTCGTTCGCTCCGGCTTCGACGCCGGCTGCGATGATTCGGCCGGCGAGTTCGAGCTTGCCGGTCTTGATCTGCATCTGGGTGCGGACGGTGTAGCCGACGATCTTCGATCGCCAGTCCGGACCGGGGTTGCGGGGGCGGGGGGTCCACTGGGTGTCGACGTTGTATCGCTCGATCGTGAACTCGGTCTTCTCCTCAAGGCCGAGCTTCTTCATGGCCTTGATGACGTCGTCCATGGCCGAGGTGGCCTTGGCATGGGCGTCCTCGACCGTCTTCGCCTCGGCGTCGACGCCAAGGGAGATCCGGAGCTGGTCCGCGGGGACCTGCAGCACGGCCTGGCCCGATACGGACAGGACGGCAGGGTTCTCGTCGGCAACGAGGGGAGCTGCGAACAGAAGTGATGCGGCGAGGGCGAGTGGAGCGAACGGGCTCATGCTCCGTCCTCCAGGTATCGGCCGATCTCGGATCGGATGTCCTGGCTTCCCCGCTTCTGCAGGGCAGCGCCCATGCGACGCAGCCGGGTCGCGACCGAGCCGTCGATCATCTCGTCGCCGATTCGAAGGCGGACCCCGCCGATGATCGACGGGTCCGTGAAGGAGTGCATCACGGGTTCCTTGCCCAGCGCCTGCTTGATGCGTTCGCCGATGCGGTTTCGAGCCTCGTCGTCGATCTCCAGCGCGGTGATCACATCGACTTCGATGCGACCGAACGCAATCTGGACCATCTGATCGAAGGCGGCCTGGATCGATTCCAGGTGGCCGAGCCGACCCTTTCGGTTGAGGATGATCAGGAATCGCAGAACCAGATCGGTCACACGGTTTCCGAAGATGCGTTCCAATGCGCCGGCGCGCCGTGACGCGTCGATGACAGGGGAGAAGAGCATTTCACGGAACTGCCGATCCTCCTGAAGCAGGTTGCACACCTGTTCCAGTTCATCGGCGATCTCCATGATCTTGTCACGGCCACCAGCGTCTTCCGCCAGCTCGTAGAGACTGGTGGCGTAGATTTGCGACAGGGTGTCGGTCTGGGTGGCCATGTTCCTCTTCCTCAGCCGCCTCGGGCGGTTTCCAGTTCCTTCAGGGACTCGTCGATGAGTGCCTGCTGGTCCTGAGCATTGATCTCACGCTGGAGGATTCGCGAAGCAATGGCGGTGGCCAGAGCAGCGCTTTCCGCATGCAGTTCCGTGATGGCGGATTCCTTGGCCGCCCGGATCTCATGACTGGCGTTCTCACGAAGTTCGGTGAGCTCGTGCTGCGCCCGTTCCCGAAGGTCCCGGGCGGAGGCCTCGGCGTCCGCCTTGGCCTTGGAGATCATCTCGTGAGCCTCGGCGCGGGCCTTGGCCAGTTCTTCCTGTTGCCGTTCCATTGAGGCCCGGGCTTCCGCCTGGGCCTGCTCGGCCGCTTCGATCTCCTGGCGAATCTTCGCCTGACGATCGTCGAGGCCCTGTCCGATCTTCGGCCAGACCTTCGTGAAGAACACCAGGCAGACCAGGCCGAAGACGATCAGCGCGGTGATCGCCGGGGCCAGATCCACATTCAATGGATTCGGTGATTCTTCCGAAGCGGCAAGCAACAGGGAGAGCATGCGCTACCTCCTTAGGGATCCCGCGACGTGGTCGCGGGAATCCACTCAGCCGATGATGCCAAGAAGACCAACGACCACTGCGAAGAGGGCAACGCCTTCCACGAGAGCTGCGGTGATGATCATGTTTGTTCCGATGGGACCGGTCATTTCGGGCTGACGGGCGATCGCCTGCACGGCGTTGCTGCCGATGAGACCGATGCCGAGGCCTGCGCCGACGGCGGCAAGGCCTGCGCCGATGCCGCCACCAAGACCCTTGAGACCGGACGAAGCTGCCGCGGCACCTTCGGCGCCATCAGCCGCAAGAGCGGCGTCGGATCCGAGCACGGTCAGCACGACGAAGGAGAGAGCCATAAGGGCGAATGTGTTCTTCATTTCCTAGGTTTCCTCAGATGAAGGGGGAGTTCAATGATCTCGGATCCACGGCGTTCACGGTCGCCGGGCCTCGATCGAATCAAGTCAGTCAGGTGGCCGGAACCTCTGAATATTCGGTCAGGCCTTCTTCGTATTCCTCGTGGTGATCCTCGTGGTGGTGTGACATCTGACTGATGAACACCGCGGTGAGGAACATGAAAATGAACGCCTGCAAGAAGGCGACAAAGAGTTCCAGGAAGCCGATCGCCACCGCGGAGACGATGGAGATCGCGCTGATGCCGACGAGTCCGCCGACACCGAGTCCGTCGAAGGCCATCTTGCCGAAGAGGGCGAGCATGGCCATGAGCGTGTGTCCCGCCACCATGTTGGCGAAGAGCCTGACGGCGAGAGCACTTGGCTTGATGAGCATGCCCATGAACTCGACGGGGAGCATGATGGGCAGCAGATACAGGGGAGCTCCGCCGGTCAAGTGGCCGAGCCAGCCCTTGATTCCGAGTTCACGGAAGGCGTGGATCTGGATCACGAAGAAGCAGATGATCGCCAGAGCGGCGGTCACCGCGAGATTGCTGGTGGCGGTGCCGCCGAAGAAGGCCCACTCCATCTCGCTTCCCATGATTCCCCTGCCCAGGTACTGGACGTCCATGACCGGAATGAGTCCGATGATGTTGCAGGTCAGGATGAAGAAGAAGAGTGCCATCAGGAACGGCAGGTATCGCTTGGTGTTGTGATCACCGAGCACGGGGTGGATGGCCTTGTCCCGCATGTAGAGGATGATCACTTCGATCATCTGGGCGAAGCGACCCTTGGTCAGGTAGCGCTCGTTGCCTTCGCCTTCGCCGCCGGTGCCGATTCGGCCCGCGACGGAAAGCATCATGATGATGAAGACCAGTCCCGCGATGATCAGCGAAGCCATGTGCATCGTGAGGTACGGCACTGCAGAGGCGGTGTCGACGAAGACGGGATTCTTCCCGCCGATGATTGCCTTGTCGACGACGTGGCCGAGTGGGTTGTCGCTGAATGCGATGAGGTGCATCGCTTACTCCGCTTCTTGTTCCCGTACTGCCGGGAGAACCGCTTTCCTCAGAGGACCAGTCCAGACCACCGTTTCCCAGGTCAATCCCACCAGAAAGCACAGGAGGTAGGAAAAAAGCAGCGTCGCGGGGTCTGGAGAAGTCGCGAAGTATAGCAAGATCACGAGGCAGATGGTGCCTGCGATCCGCACCAAGGAGTGCAGGATCCAGAGGTTCATCCAGGCCACGGCGGCACGAGGTTTCCAGGGCTGGATCAGGAGGTCAGCGGCCAGTCCCACGGCGGTCACGATCAGAGCGGACCACAGCCCGGTGAGCCCGGCCTCCAGCGAGTAGCCCACCCCGCCGATCAGCAGCCAGAGGACGCCTGTGCCCAGCGGCCCGAGAATCGAGGCGGTGAGCAGCGACCGGGTCGGCAGAGGGAAGGTGGGCTGGTTTGCGGGGGATGGATTCATGAAGAAGGGTCTTTCGGGCGGTGTTTCTGGGCTATTTGCCGACTGGCGTTCCTGTTGGCCTTGATGGCTGTCTTCAGAAAGCCGGTCAAGCCCACGAGAACTCCCATGATCGTGCCGATGACCAGAAAGACCTTGTCCGTGCCGGTCGCCAGATCCAGCAGCCAGCCCAGGCCGAGGCCGGCGATGATCTCGCAGGCCATGGTGAATCCCATGGCCGAAAGTCGCCAAAGACTGGCGGCGGACTGGATTTCCGGCGAAGATGGGTGATTCGAGTCCATTGTTTGGATGGTACCAACAGGGATCTTGCCGAGTTCCCGGCTATCATCAGGAGACCTCGCGGACACAGCGAGAGCGATCAGGAGTTCCAAGTGGCTATCGACGACCGGGACATCATCGACGTTTCCCCTCCTCCAATGACCCGTGGGGAAAGGCTTTTCCTGCCTGCAGTCTTCAAGGGCCTCGGAACGACCCTTCGTCACTGCCTCGGAAATGCGGGCCGCGACGGCAAGAACAAGAAGAATCTCTGGGTGGTGCAGTATCCCGAGGAGAAGCGGGACCATCGACCGGTCGAGGAGGGCGGCCAGTGCCGCGAGACCTTCCGAGGAGTGCATCGCCTGAATCGCGACGAGGACGGTCGGGTGCGGTGCGTCGCCTGTTTCATGTGCGCCACGGCCTGTCCGGCAAACTGCATCCACATCGTCGCCGATGAGTCGCCCTGGGAGGATCGTGAGAAGTACCCCAAGCAGTTCGACATCGACGAACTGCGGTGCATCTTCTGCGGCATGTGCGAGGAAGCCTGTCCGGTCGATGCCATCGAGCTGACTCCCCGCTACGAGGTGGTCGGGCTCACCAGAAACGAAATGGTCTTCGACAAGGCCAAACTCCTGCAGATCCACGATCAGACGATCGACGAAAAGCCCATGTAATGTGCTTTGTACGTGGGGTTTGCACCACGTCGTGTTGCAGAAATACCACATCACTTTTGCTCGCCTCGGCCCTCGATCTGCGCATAATTCGGGGTGGAGGGAGTGACCTGTTCCATGGCGAGATTGATGAATACAACGATGGCGTGTGCGATCCTTTGCGGGTTCCTTGCGGGGGCGGGGTGCCAGTCGGGGCAGTCGATCGAGTCCCGGGAGGCGAGGACGACGCCGACGGTTCGTACGGAGCTGAACGCGCAGCTCGTCATGCCCGGAAACGCTCTGCTCGCACTGGCCGGTCCCCGGGCATGGCCCGCGGGAGAACTGGACCTGCTGAACCATCGCAGGAACGAATCACTTGGAGCGGATCGGATGCCGATCATGGCCTCGGTCAACCAGGCCGAAGTCCGGGTCTGGGATCAGCAGTGGATCATCAATGGACGCTCCAGGGAGACCTACCTCAGGAGTACGAGGTCGCTCCAGAGCAATGATTTGCCCTGAACAGGGTTAAATGCCCCCATTTTCTGGAAGAGTTCTGATTCGACCTCGTCTGTCTTGACGGTCTGATGCCGCCCCGCCATACTGGATCTGACCCGGATTTCACCCCATTTCACGTCCGTGGAATCGGCGAGCTGGATCGGGTCTTGATCATGGGAGGAATCGACTCCAAATCTACTTCTGAACAGTGATCTGTCAGAGGCGGATTCGATTGCATACGAGGGGTCGATTGGACAGGACAGTTGGCAGTCGGGCGTTGGGGACGTTCGACCATGGATGAGGCGCAACTTGATGGCCACTACAACAAAAAAAGACCTGATTGACAGGATCGCCGAAGAGACCAATCAGAAGCGAACCGTCGTGAAGGCAACCGTCCAGAGCTTTCTTGACAACGTCATCGCCGAACTGAGCAAGGGCAACCGGCTCGAGTTCCGTGATTTCGGCGTCTTCGAGATTCGGGATCGTGCCCCACGCATGGCACAGAATCCCCGCACGCTCGAGCGTGTACCCGTGCCGGCGAAGAAGACCGTCAAGTTCAAGGTCGGCCGTCTCATGCGGGATGCCCTGGAAGATCCGTCCTCGGACGAATCGGTCAAGGTCGACACCACGCTCGAAGTCACTCCGATGACTTCCGTCAAGTCGGTCTGAACCAGTCAGTTGCCCCAGTGTGGGGGCTGATCGGCGGAAAATTCCCGTTGATCGTGGTGCTGCGCGAATCCAGCGGATGATGTGATCCATGAACCCTTTCCTCGGGTAGGATTGGCGTTTCAGGAGGAGAAGTCGCAACCCGATGAGCCAGGCCCCGACACAATCGAATACGAAGAACGATTCCGGCCGCGCCCGTCGTTCGACCGACATGCGGCAGTTGTCGACGCTTCTCGAGACGCTGCCTCCGCATGCGATCGAAGCCGAGATGAGCCTGCTCGGCTCGATCCTGATCGATCCGAACGTCATCGCCGACGTCATCCAGATCGTCACGACCGTGGACGACTTCTTCAAGCCGACCAACGCCGAGGTCTACGGCGCGATGTGCCGGCTCTACGAGGAGCATTCGACGATCGACATCGTGCAGCTGCACCAGTCGTTGAAGGATCGGGAGACGCTCAACGCGGTCGGCGGTTCGGAATACCTCGTCCAGCTCGCCCAGTCGGTTCCCTCCGCGGCCAACGCGTCCCACTACGCGAGAATGGTGAAGGAGAAGGCGGTCGTCCGGCAGCTCATCGAGGCGGCGGGCGAGATCCTCTGCGATGCGTACGGAAGTCCGGACGAGTCGCGCGACATCCTTGAGAACGCGGAACGCCGCATCTTCAGGATCGCCGAACAGTACGAGACACACCAGGCCTCGAGCCTGCGCGATCTGATCACCCTGACGATGGAGCAGATCGAGGCCCGCGAAGGCAAGACGATCACCGGCATCGGCACCGGCTTCTCCGATCTCGATCGGATGACCGGCGGCATGCAGCGCGGCGAGATGATCATCCTGGCCGCCCGTCCATCCATGGGAAAGACGGCGTTCGCGCTGAACATCGCCGAGAACGTGGCGGTCAACAAGAACGGCGTCGCCGTATTCAGCCTGGAGATGGGTGGAACCCAGCTCGTGCAGCGGATGCTCGCGTCCAGATCGAGAATCAACAGCGACCGTCTCCGCAGGAACATGCTCGAGCCGTCGGACTTCACCGCGCTCATGGCGGCCTGCGACGAGATGCACGACGCACCCATCCACATCGACGACACGCCGGGCCTGAATCTCGTGCAGCTCAGGGCCAAGGCGAGGCGTCTGAAGCAGCGTCACGACATCCAGATGGTCATCATCGATTATCTGCAGCTGATGTCCTCGGGCCATCGGGTGGAGAATCGTCAGCAGGAAGTCAGTGAGATCAGTCGAGGCGTCAAGGCGATGGCCCGCGAATTGAACGTGCCCGTCGTCTGCCTGAGCCAGCTGAACCGTGCGGCCGAGCATCGCGAGGGACACCGTCCCCGCATGAGCGATCTTCGCGAGTCGGGCTCGATCGAGCAGGATGCCGACGTCATCCTCATGCTGCATCGGGAGGAGTACTACCATCCCGACGACGAGTGGAAGAACGCCAACCCCGACAAGATCGGTCAGGCCGAAGTGATCATCTCCAAGCAGCGAAACGGTCCGACCGGCATCTTCAACCTCAATTGGGACGCGACCACGACCAGGTTCCAGACCTACTCGTTCAGCTCACCGCCGCCCGACATGCAGGCTCCGGTCGTGCCACCCGCCTCCGGCATGATCGACGACGACCTGCCGATCTGATCGGATGCCGTGCGTGGTCGTTTCGACCGCATCGCCCGCGGGTCGATCGGTCTCGATCCAGATCGATCCGACGATGAACGCGATGTAGAGCGCGAGCAGAAGCAGGCCCTCGAATCGTCCCACGCTCCGTTTGGTCAGGGCCAGCGGCCACAGCAGCAGCGTGAAGACGAGCATCGCACCGAGCGACCACCAGCCGCCGATTTCGGGAACGGCGACCGGATGCACGATGCTCGTGAATCCCATCACCAGGACCAGGTTGAACAGATTCGATCCCACGACGGTTCCGATCGCGAGGTCGGATTGACCGTTGCGCGCCGCGATGACGCAGGTCGCGATCTCGGGCAGCGTCGTCGCAATCGCGACGATCGTCAGACCGATGAGGACCTCGCCGATTCCCATGGCGCGGGCGGCGTCGATTGCACCGATCTCCACGAGCTTCCCGCCACCGACCAGGAGGCAGAGGCCGAGGATCAGCAGGAGGCAGCTCAGCGGCACGGAACGTTCGATGAGTCCGCTTCGGTCGTCGACCTCCGACTTCACGGCCTCGCTCGAGAGCGTGTCGTTGGATTCGCGTCGACCGATCCAATACCAGTGGATGGCGATGGCCACGGCACCGAGGACGAGCAGGATTCCGTCCAGCAGGCCGTATCCGGGCGCATCGGCGACTCCGGGAGGAAGCCACGTGAGCAGCACGAAGAGGCCGGTGATCACCATCAACCAGGGCAGTTCCAGTTTGATGATCCGGCTGGAGACGAGCAGGGGAGCCACCAGCGCACTGATTCCGATGACCAGTCCCACGTTGGCGATGTTCGATCCGACGACGTTGCCGAAGGCGAGTCCGGTCTGTCCGTCCACGGCGGCCACGATGTTGAGGGCGAGTTCGGGGGCGCTGGTGCCGAACGCGACGATCGTGAGCCCGATCACCAGCGTCGATATTCCCAGGCGTTTCGCGATGGAGACGGCGCCGTCGACCAGCCATTTGCCTCCGGTCAGGAGCAGAAAGAATCCCACCAGCAGGTACAGAATGATCACAATGACGGCACTGATGGCGTCTGGGGATTCATTCGGGATTGTTTTCAGGAAGGCAAGCATCAGTAGCGCCGATTGTACGTCAGACCCTTGTATCGACGATCATGGTGTAGTTCCATTCGAGTCATCTTCCAGGTTCGATTCCGGAGATCCCATCTCGCACCGATCCGTGCGAAACAACCGAATGAGCACCGAGGCAGACAGTTCGAGTTTCAAGGAGATCCTCCGCCGGGCCAGCACCGGCGATCAGGACGCATGGCGTCAGGTCGTCGATGCCTACGGCTCGAGGGTCTATGCGCTGCTCTTTTCACGATGTCGCGATGCCGAGCTGGCCGAGGAACTGACCCAATCGACCTTCTGCACGGTCGTCACCAAGCTTGCCGGATACGTCGAACTGGGCAAGTTCGAGCCCTGGCTGTTCCGAATCGCCATGAATCGGCTGCGGGACGAGATGCGACGCCGAGGTCGTCATGCCTTGAGCGTGGCCAACGACACGCTTTCCAGCATGGAAATCACCCCCCGTGAGGGTGGTGATCAGCCCGGATTGGAAGGGGAATCGCAGCAGCAGGAGGAGTCGGCCGCTCTTCGGGAGGCCATGGAGAATCTGGCCGAGGCCGATCAGGAGATCATGCATCTACGCCATATTTCGGGATTGAGCTTCAAGCAGATCGCCGAGGTCCTCCAGCAGCCCCTTGGAACCGTGCTGGCAAGGCACTTCAGGGCCTTCAAGCGGCTCAGGGAGATGCTGGGAGTCGAGCATGAAGACTGAAATCAATCGCAATAGAGACCCAAAAATGTGCAATTCAAACCACGATTTCGTCGTTCAAAGGAAGCAACACCCATGAACCACTTCCCGAGAGAACACTTCATGAATGGTTCAGAACCTCATCCAGAGGCACTGGATGATGGTTTTGACGCTCAGGACCGTCATTTCGACGAGCTGCTGAGCAGTTCGTTGGGAGACGACATCCAGGTCCCGGTCGGCCTCTGCGACCGCATCTTCTCCGCTTCCCTGGAGGGTCTCCAGGCGGGGCCCCGGCCGTTGCCCTTCCAGACCCCTCGCCGTTCCTTCCCGATGCAGTGGATCGGTCTGGCGGCCTGTGTCGGCTTCCTGATGGTCGCCGGCTTCTGGATGCTTTCGGTCGACGGCGTCCAGCGACAGGATCGCATGAGTGATCTGGTTCAGGTGGCATCGGACCCGGCACCACGGATGGAGACCGAACGTGCTTCGGCCCAGTTGCTCTCCTCCGAGGCGGAAATGATGTTGATGGCGATGTCCGACGAGCGTGACACCTTCGGAACGCTGTCTCCGTACATCACCACCCGCAGTATCCGCTACGACGACTTCTCCGGCGACCTGGTCGCCGTGCTCGATGCGATGCAGAATCCCGCGATGCAGACCTACGACCTCGAGTGGAGGCAATGAACATGATTCGCCGAACGCTTCCGATTTCATCCGCCTGCATCTGCGTCTCGCTTCTGGCGGGCTCCGCTCTCGCACAGCCGGTCGATCCGGTGGACGGGGCCGCCGCTCCGAATCCCGTCGATTCCACACCTGCCGTGATCGAGGCCATGAACGCCGACCCCGCGGTCGATTCGGCCGCACCGGTGCAGGACAAGACCGATCTGTCGCCCGCCTTCGTCGATCGGTGCCTCGAAGTGGCGGATGAACTCGATCCCGCCTTCGCCCAGCAGCTGCGTCTGCTCTGCGAGGAGGATCCCGCCGAGTTCGAACGAATCATTCGGCGTCAGGGCCCGCGTCTGACCGGACTCGCCGAGATGAAGGCTTCCGATCCCAAGCTGTACCAGTTGAAACTGGTCGAACTGCGGGTCGACGCCTCCGTGCAGCGGTTGGCGGTCGAACTCCGGGAGGCCGAACGCAAGACGCCTCAGGACACGAAGCGCGTCGAGTCGCTGACGAAGCAGCTCCAGGGCCAGCTCCAGATCCGACTCGGGCTCGAACTGGGCAACCAGATGCTCTACATCGAACGCATGGAGCAGCAGCTCAAGGACATCAAGGCCAAGGTCGAATCGCAGCGCGAGAACTTCGATCTGGTCGTGCAGCAGGAACTGGCTCGTCTCACCGGTCGACTCGATCCGGTTCAGGCGGCGAAGCTCCGTCCCGCGTCATCCGCATCGCCAGTCGCGCCTTGAGTCGATGAAGTACCATCAATCCCGATGAACACCACCGATGTCGCCGGAAGGATTCGGCTGCCTCGTTCCGTCGGCATGATGGGATGGCTTGGCATCGGTGTCCTGCTGCTGATCATCATGCTGTGCGTCCTCACGCTCCCCTGGACGCTGTCGAGAACCGGTGACGGTTCCGCCAACGCGCCGCGACGATTCGAAGCGGCGCAACCCAGGCTCGCGATGCTTCCACCGACCTGGGCTGCGCACACGCAGCCTGAACTCGACGCGGCCAACGACGGCGGTGCGCCGTTCCTCCTGTTCGGAACCGACCGCCTCGGTCGGGACCTGTTCGTCCGGGTGCTCGCAGGCGGCGGTATCAGCCTCGCCATCGGAATCGCCGCGGCACTGACGGCACTGCTGATCGGAACGCTGTGGGGGACATGCGCCGGTTGGGCCGGGGGCCGGGTCGATGCGATCATGATGCGGGTGGTCGACGTCTTCTACGGACTTCCCGCGATCCTTCTGGTGGTGCTCGTCGCCGTCGCCGTGGACGGACTGCGCGAGAAGTGGAGCAGCGGCGAGGGATCCCCACTGGGGCCGGATGCGAATCTGCTGATCAACTGCCTCACGCTGTGGCTGGCGATCGCCGCCATCAGCTGGCTGACCATCGCCCGGGTCGTCCGTGGGCAGGTGCTCAGCCTGCGTGGACGTCCGTTCATGGAGGCATGCCGCGCCATCGGTGTCCCTCGTCGTCGGCAGTTCATCCGCCATCTGCTTCCCAACCTCGCCGGGCCGATCATCGTGTACGCGACACTGACGGTTCCGATGGCGATCCTCGCCGAGGCGTTCCTGAGCTTTCTCGGCATCGGCGTGCGCGAGCCGCTTCCGAGTTGGGGCAATCTCGCGGCCGACGGCCTCTCGGAGATCAACAGCGTGCGAAGCCGATGGTGGATCATCCTCTGGCCATGCCTGTTCATCGCGTTGACTCTGGTTGCCCTGAACTGCATGGGTGAATGGCTGCGGGTGGCCGTCGATCCTCGCCAGCGTTCTAGGCAGGTCGCCGCATGACGCTCCTGCAGATCGATCATCTTCGCATCGATGCGGGCGGAACTCCCGGTTCCTCGTCCACGCCGATCGTGCAGGATGTCGGATTCACCCTGCACGAGGGCGAGACGCTCGCTCTGGTCGGCGAGTCGGGAAGCGGCAAGTCGATGACGGCGCTTGCGATCATGGGTCTTCTTCCCGGCCCCGGGGTCCGACAGGCCTCGGGTCGCGTGCTGTTCCGGGGACGCGACCTCGCGACGTTCTCCTCCCGGGAGATGGAATCCGTCCGCGGCGCCGGAATCGGAATGATCTTCCAGGAACCCATGACGGCGCTGAATCCCGTGTACAGCATCGGCGAGCAGGTGGCGGAGGTGCTTCGACACCATCGGGGCATGGGGAGGTCCGAGGCGAAGAACGCCGCGATCCGTCTGCTCGAGCGGGTCGAGATCCCCGATCCGGAGCAGCGTTTCGATTCCTATCCCCACGAGTTCAGTGGAGGCATGCGTCAACGCGTCATGATCTCGATCGCGATCGCAGCCGGTCCGTCGATGCTCATCGCCGACGAACCGACGACGGCTCTCGACGTGCGCACGCAGCGCGGCGTCCTCGATCTCCTGCAATCGTTCGTGCAGACGGATCGAATGGGACTGCTCCTGATCTCACACGACATGGCTCTGGTCGGAGAACGATCCGATCGGATCTGCGTACTGTGCCGCGGGCGGATCTGCGAGATGGGACCGACTCGAGACATCCTGCTCGATCCACTGCATCCATACACCCGTGGACTGCTCGAGTGCACGCTGAGCCTGCGATCCGACGGAACGACCCTGGCATCAATGGCAAGCGTCCTGGAACGCCCCGACCTCGCGCCGCTGACCGTCGAAGGGGATGCCGAGGGGAGAATCCCATGGTGGCCTTCGGAGCGGTTGGAAGGGGCTTCAGGGCATCGACAAGGCGGTTGGAGCCTCGTGGAGGCGTCCAAAGGCCGGTTCGTGGGCGTCTGCGAATAGCGGGAACATTGGAAATTTCACCGTTCGCTTCCGGATTCGCAGAACCCTCAATGGGATTGCATCCGTATCTGATTGTGTAGTTGAGGAACACCTGTGCTGGGCCTGCCGTTCTTGAACGGTTCAGAAGAAAGGGGACTTCAATCATGGTCAGGGAAGTACGAAGAACAATCAACGAACTGATTCGCGCATACGACGACATGCCGACACGGCACAGTCGCGATGCACTGCTCTCCGCGATCTTCGATCTGAATGCGTGGTACGTCATCGAACTGGGCGAAGGGGAGAACCGTCCCCCATGCATCGCCTGGGAGGAGGAGGAGCCGACACTGCTCGTCTTCACCGACGAGAAGCGTGCGACCCGTGCATTGAACACGTGGCTCGAGGATCAGATCGAAACCGTCTCAAACGTCCGCCGGGTGGGTCTCGAAGACATCGCCGGGTTCTTCAGCGAACTCGGGCAGTGGGGAATCGAAGGCGTTCGCCTCAACCACGGTCCCTGGAGCGTCAACTTCGCACTCGACGACGCGGTCGAAGCGTCCTCTTCGTTCGGACGCATCGACGATGCATCCGTCGAGCAGATGGTGGACCGCGTCCTCCTGGGTTCGGCCAAGGAGGAGGACATCCTGGATCGCGTCTGCCATCTGCCTTCGTGGTACTTCGTATCCGATGTCGCGGACAGCGACGACCCGCTGATCTGGATCATGCACGACGAACCGTGTGTGCTGGTCTTCACCGACGCCAGTCAAGCCCGTTCCTATGCCGTCGAACAGGGGCTCGAGGGTTGCACCACGGACGTCGGCCGACTCATCGAGGTCGATCCCGATGCCGCGGTCGAGTACCTCGAGGACCTTGCCAGACGAGGCGTCTCCGGCGCCATGTTCAATCATGGTCCGTTCGGATTCTACGCATCACTTGGAAAGCTCTGCAGCCGTCACGCGGCCTGAGGCGGATCACTCGTCCTCGAGGGAGTCGCACTCGATCGAGGCGTTCTCTCCCGCGAGCTTCTTCTCGATGTACCGCTGGATCCAGCGTTCGAAACTCTTGCCGGCCGCGGTGTCCTTGCCGCTGAACCGAATCTCGCGGATCTGCGGGACGGCGAGCGGAATGCGCGTGAGATCCTGCTTGGTCATGTATCGGAGCGTGTCGCCGTCGGCCGTCAGGTCGAACACGAAGCACTCGATCTCGCTGTCCTCGGTGCAGAGCGTGACGTCGCCGCGATAGTCCACCGCCCAGTGCAGCGCCTGTTCGAATCGTTCGGCATCGTTCCGTTCGATGGACATTCCCTGGGCTGGCTGGGTCGAACTCTGTTCGGTCATGGGTTCAGTTCCCGTCCGGTTTCGGGGTCGAGGATTCGCCACTGGCAGATGCGGCCGATCCGCATGATCACGAGGAATGCGATCTCCTCCTCGACCACGGTGAGCAGCATCTGATCGACCGGATCCTTATCTGGGGGAAGATCGATGCGGATGCCCGGGCCCCAGAGCACGTCTTCTCCGGGTCGCTCCGGCGACGTGTTGAGGGTGTCCAGCTGCTTCACGATTTCGGCTCTGGTGCCGATCGACGCCAGGCCGTTCTTGCCGGATTCCTCGGGGGACAGGATGACGAAGGTCTGGTTCACGTGCTTGCGGTCTCCTGAAGTGAGTGGACATCCTACTCGCTGGCGGGGCGATTGCCCTCCTTCAGCAGATCGTAAATGGTCTGGATCAGCGTCTCCAGCGGTACCGGCTTGTTGAGGTAGGCGTGCACGCCCATCGACTTGGCGTAGCTCATGTGCCTTTTTCCCTCGTTGGCGGTGACCATCACGACCACGGGTGGGTTCTCGGCCTCGATCAGCTCCTCCAGCACGAGAAATCCGGATCGCTTGGGAAGCATCATGTCCAGAACGACGGCTTCCGGGGCCTCCTTGCGCCACAGCATGACGGCCTCGTTGCCGTCGTTCGCCCGGAGCGTGGTGGCACCCTCGGATCGCAGGGCGAGATCGATTCCGTCCAGTACATCTGGATCATCGTCGACGACGAGTATTCGGACGCCTTCGAGTCGGTTCATGCCGCATCCTTCGCGGAGCGGTTGGAGTGTTCGACGATGCGGTTCAACTCCTCGTCGGTCATCCAGGGGAGATTGCGTATCTTCTCGACGAGCGATTCCGGCATGGGGCGTCCCTGCCGTTCGTGGCGGGGCCTGCTCTTCCATCTTCGATGAAGCCAGAGGTACTGCTCGGGAGCCTGCCGGATGAGGGTTTCGATCGCGTGGCTGTATCGGGCCGAGATCAAGAACAGGGGATCGTCGGCGTCACGCCATTCCTCGGGCTCGATGATGTCGCTGTGCACGAGTTCGTACTTGAACTGCTGTCCGATCCGCCTCGCCTGGGCGCAGACGATCGGCAGTTCGTACCGCATCGCAAGCAGGGCGATTGACTTGTAGCTGGATGCGAGGCGTCCGAAGAACGGCACGAAGACCCCCTGGTCGCCGGCGTTCTGGTCGGCGATGAAGCCGATGTTCCCGCCGGTTTCGATGGTGCGCTGCAGTTCCGGAGTGACTCCCCACTTCGTGAGCACCCGAAGTCCGTGGGCCTCGCGGATCCGGAGCACCCATTCGTTGATGAGCGGGTTGTCCAGGGGGCGTGCGATCGCGGTCAGCGGATAGCCGATCACGGACATGCCGTAGCCGAGCAGTTCCCAATTGCCGCAGTGTCCGGTCAGCATCAGCATCGGCCGTCCCGATACGAGCTTCTCCAGTACGGGGGCGATGTTCGGAACCTTCAGCGTATCGGGCCAGGTGTCCGGCGTGATGGCGCGTCCCATGGTGATAGAGTCGACCATGGCGAGCTGGAACATGTACTCGAAGGAGCGTCGCCCGACCTCCCTGATCCGGTCTTCGTCCCAATCCGGGAAGCTCAGCCGGATGTTCTCCAGCGTCCGTTCGCGACGCTTGGAGTTCCATCGCCAGAACATGGAGCCGATGCCCGCCGCGGTGCGGAGATTCTGTTCAGGCGAAAAGCACTGGATCAGTCCAGCCACCATGCGCAGCGGCAGGTACTGGCTCCAGTTGACCAGTGCTGATGTGTTGCGGGCCATGGGGCGGTGCGGGACGCAGGGTCGATCAGAGATCCGTTCCGCCGGTCAGGATGTGCAACCGGTTTGCGTTGAGAATCGGAATCTGGGCATTGCGAGCCTGGTCGTAGAGTTCCTGATAGTCGTGGTAGATCGTCTTCTTGCGGATGTAGTCCTGCTGGACGAGCATGCTGGCATCCTGGGGAGGACGGACGGGATCCATCGGCTCGACGCCGAGGACGAGGAAGTCGAGGTCGCCCGGAAGCGTGTCGCTTCTGACCACCACGCCGCCCCAGTTCTCGATCTGGCTGCGAAGGTATGCGGCCTCCTCTTCGCTGGGGTAGCCGTCGCCGTCGATGTCGTACTGGCCGTGGACCAGGAATCTGAACTTGTACTTCGGGTCGTAGATCGCATTGGCGATGACGTCGTTGCGGACGACCGGCCTGCCGACGGTGGACCGTGTGATCTTCGCGGTGGAGGTGTTGTCTCCCACCTTGATGACCTGGAGGCTGGCCTTGCCGCGGGGGAAATCACCGTCGCTGGAGGGACGGATCTGGGCGGCATCGTCGTAGACCTCGAACGTCATGCCCAGCACGACCTGATCGCGACGACCGCGGTCCAGATAGACCTGATCGTTCGATCCGGCGATGTCGATGATGTTTCCGTCCACGAGCGTGTCGGGATCGTTGGGCTTGATCCGGGTCTTGTTGATCCTGCCCTCGAGGTCCTCGACCCGGCTCTTCAGCACCACCTTCTCCTGACGGAGCGCATCGACCTCGTTCTCGAGTTCGGTGATCGTGTCCGAGTAGCGGTCCCGAAGCTTGTCCGTCGACATCTCCATCTTCTCGCGGACGTCGGCGATCTGGGACAGATGCTCGTCCGTCGCAGTGCGGTACTTCTCGATCTGCTTGCTCTCTGCGGCAAGCAGGGTGTCGCGTGCGCGGCTGGCCGACTCCACGTCGGCGGTCAGGCGGTCCCGCTCCGCCTGGAGGCTCTGGGCCTGCTGTCGGAGACTGTCCAGTTCGTTCTGGGTGTCACTGACCTTGCGGCTGCTGTCCTTGAACGAGTTGTAGATGGTGGAGTCCACGCCGAGGGAGGAGAACCTCCGCTGGATGTTCTCCATCGACTCGTCGGGGTTTCCGGCGACGTAGGTCTTTAGAGCGTTCTGCTCTTCCATCATGTACCCGAGAACCGATTGACGGTTCTTCTTCGCGGCTGCTTCGATGGTCTGGAACTGTTCAGAGTTCCGATCCCGCTTCGAAGCGTACTCCTCCCGTGCGGCTTCCGCCTTCTGGGCGGCTTCCATCTGGGTCGTCTGTCCAGAGTAGAAGAGGATCGTCATCACCAGCAGGAAGATGCTGATGAGGATGAAGACGACGAGAGAGACGATGACGCCGGTTCCAGCGCTCGATCGAATGGCCATGGACACTGCTCCGTTGGGCATGACGCCCTGCTGCGGGGTACCGCTCTTTCGGCGAAACCCCTTCAAAGGTGAATAGGGGAGTTTCCCCGTCCAAGTGGGGAGCGTCAAGCCAATGAGGGTCGAAAACCGCCATTCCCATAAAGGTGAGGGCTTTCCGGGGTCGAATGCCCCTTGAATGGGGCTTCCATGGGGCGTATCCTTGAATGTTTTAGGAGCCATCGAGCCATGAGCAACGAAGCAATGCAGCTGCTGAAGGATCTGGGCCGGCATCAATTGGTCGACGGCTACCCGATGGTCATCGATCTGGACCGGTGCCATGGCTCCTGGATCTACGATCGAATGAACGATTGTGAGTATCTGGACGTCTTCACCTGCTTCGCGTCCTGGCCTCTGGGCTACAACCATCCCAAGTTCAGCGATCCCGAGACGGTCAAGGCCATGGCCCGCGCCTCGATGAGCAACATCGCCAACTCCGACATCTACAGTCAGGATCTCTGCGACTTCGTGGATGCCTTCGCGACCCATGCGACTCCGGACGGATTTCCGCACCACTTCTGGGTGGCGGGTGGATCGCTCGCGGTCGAGAACGCGATGAAGACGGCCTTCGACTGGAAGGCCCGCAAGCTGGGACGCACCGACTTCAACGATTCGGTCAACGACATCACCATTCTCCACTTCAAGCAGGCGTTCCACGGCCGCAGCGGCTACACGATGAGCGTGACCAACACGCTGCCCGACAAGGTCGGCCTGTTCCCGAAGTTCGACTGGCCGCGGGTCCACAATCCGACCATCCACTTCGATCTCGACGGCAACATCAGCAACGACATCGTGGCCGAGGAGACCAGGGCGTGCGCCGAGATCGAGCAGGCGTTCGCTCATGCCGCCGCGAACGGCACGCACATCGCCGCCATCCTCCTCGAACCGATGCAGGGTGAGGGCGGAGACAACCACTTCCGACCGGAGTTCCTGCAGGCTCTGCGCGACTTCGCCGACGAGCGGGAGGCGCTGCTGATCTTCGACGAGGTCCAGACCGGCTTCTTCGGATCCGGCAAGCCCTGGCTCTGGCAGCATCACGGGGTCGCCCCGGACATCGTCTCCTTCGGAAAGAAGACCCAGGTCTGCGGTCTCTACGCATCCAACCGCATCGACGAGGTCGAGGACAACGTCTTCGTCCGCTCCAGCCGGATCAACTCGACCTGGGGTGGAAACATCGTCGACATGGTCCGCTGCAACAAGTTCATCGACATCATCGTCGAGGAGAACCTCGCGGATCACATCACGGCCGTCGGCAAGCACGTCATCTCCGGACTTCGTTCGATCGCCGCGTCCAGCGGCGCGTTCAAGGGTGTCCGTGGAATGGGGTCGCTCATCGCGTTCTCCTTCGATCCTCCGGAGGCCCGTCGCGAGATGATCGCGGCGCTGTTCGAACGGAAGGTGATCGCGCTTCCGTGCGGTGAAGACACCGTTCGCTTCAGACTGCCGCTGAACATCTCGATGGAGGAGGCGGATGAACTGCTTTCCCGCGTCGAGTCGTGCGTCCCGCTGACGACCCGGATCTGATTCAACCGTTCGTCCGGTCCGCGGTCCGTTCCCTGAAGAGGGTGATCGCCGCCGTGTGTCCGTGCAGGAGGTTCCTTCCTCCGATCGGTCCCAGTTCGCCTGCGGCGAACAGTCCCGCCAGGGGGGGCTGGTTCAGTCGTTGCCTGACGATCGACAGATCGTGCGCCTCCGTGCCGAACAGGCGATGCCCGCGTCCGTTGCAGGTCACCAGCAACGCTCCGAATGGAGGCGTCCGAAGCTGCTGTGCGTCGAGCAGCAGCTGCAGATCCTCACGGGCCGTCTTCGCATCCCGGACATGGAACTGGATCGTCTGTCCGAGCTTGGGAAACTCTCCGACGATGAATCCGGGCCGGTCCTTCGGAATGCCCAGGATGTTCCGGACGATGAAGTCGCCTCGACCGAACCGCTGCTTGTGCTCGTCCAGAACGCTTCCGACGAGAATGCCGCCCTTCAGCAGGGTCTGATCCTCGTCGGCGATGGAGATCGCAGCCTGTTCAAGCACCTTCTTGGCGGGCCGTCCGGCAAGGCCGGTGATCAGATTCTCCTCGACGCCGGTCACCACCATCGGATCGCCGATCGGTCGACATCCCTGGCTGATCACGAAATCGAGCTCCACGTCCCCGGAGATCGTGAGTCCGACCAGTCCGATGTTCGTCACGTGATCATCGAGAATCAGCCGATTGTGACCGGGTTGGGAAGCGCCCGAAGCCATGCCGCCGAGGATCGGGATGGGGCCGCCCGGAAGTTCGAGTTCGTTCAGGGCGGGCAGCAGCCGGGTGATCGGCGTGCTGAACGGATCGGCGAACATCAGGACGCCGCGGGTGTCGTCCGAGATGTCCATGTACTCGGGAATTCGATCGATGCTGCTGATCGGGATCGGCGCATCGGGTGTTCCCGTGAAGGTGGACACCCTCGTGCCGGGCATGAAGAGGCAGAGGACGCTCATGCCCGCGATGCCGTCGAGTTCCTGGTCGTCGCCGAGCACGGACTCCGATGTGCACCCGAGGACATGCTTCGGTGCGAGCACGCCCCGGATCGTCTCGATCGCTTCGGTCACCGCGGCGGTGTGGTGGTAGCTGCAGAAGAACAGCATCAGGTCGCAGCGGAATCCGCCGGCATCGTGGATCGCATGGGCGATCTCCAGCGCGGCGGTCCTGGTGTCGAAATGCCCGCTCGCGGCCGAGAAGGCCCGGCACCCGTTCGGACCCGTTGGTGACGACGAAGTCGAGAGCATTGCACAATCCTACCTCGTCGTCCGATGGTCATGCACTACAATCGTGGTTCAATGAAAGCGAGAGTCACATGACCACCGAGAACACGGATCGACTTCAATCTGCGCTCCAGAACGCCATCGGCGCTCTTCGTCGTCTCCAGGCCGACGACGGGTCCTGGTGTGGAATTCTCGAGGGTGATTCGATTCTCGAAAGCGAATACCTGCTGATGAAGTTCATCCTCGCGCAGGAGGACCAGCCCATGGTGGATGGTCGAGGTCGCGAGGTGCTCGAACGGATCGCGGCCGGACTGCGCAGCCAGCAGCGTGCGGA
The DNA here is from genome assembly GCA_002364485.1 of Phycisphaerales bacterium UBA3160. Taxonomy (GTDB): domain Bacteria; phylum Planctomycetota; class Phycisphaerae; order Phycisphaerales; family SM1A02; genus UBA854. Next base: position 29,638 of record DEYK01000054.1, on the reverse strand, counting down.
TGGATCGTGGGGCCAGTATCCGGGCTCGGGCATGGACATCAGCGCGACGGTGAAGGGGTACTTCGCCCTCAAGTTGATGGGAGACGACGTCGACGCACCGCACATGGCGGCAGCCCGTGAACAGGTGCTCGCGAACGGCGGCGCGGAGCGTTGCAACAGCTTCAGCAACTTCTATCTCGCCTGCCTCGGCCAGGTCTCGTGGAACGCCGTCCCCTCGATTCCTCCGGAGATCGTCCTGCTGCCGCGATGGTTCTACTTCCACCTCTCGAAGATCAGTGCGTGGACCAGGACGATGATCCTGCCGCTGTCGATCGTGACGACCAAGCGTCCGACCCGCGATCTTCCCGATCGCCTTGGAATCGACGAGTTGTACATCGACCACCACGCCCGTCACCGGCTCTCCGACACGGTCGAGGCGCCTGCGGGCTGGCGGTTGTTCTTCCGCACCGTGGATCGCTGTCTGAAGTGGCTGCATCCGCTCGGCGGCACTCCGTTGCGCGGTGTGGCGATGCGCCGGACCGTGGACTGGATCCTGCGGCGAGCATCGCAGGACGGACCGGCTGCGACCGACGGGCTCGGCGCGATCTTTCCACCGATGGTCTATCTCCAGATCGCCCTGAAGTCGATGGGATGGCGACGGGACGATCCGGTGCTGCAGCGTGCCGAACGCGATCTCGACGACTTCTTCCTCGACCAGTTCGACGATCAGGGGGGGGAGATCATCCGAATCCAGCCGTGCTTCAGTCCGGTCTGGGATACCGGCATCGCGCTGTATGCGCTGACCGAATGCGGTCTCGACGAACACGACCCGTCGGTCCGTGCCGCCGCCGATTGGCTCCGGTCCAAGGAATGCACATTCAAGGGTGACTGGTCCGACTGCGTGCAGGTCAACGAGACGATGGGCTCCTGGTACTTCGAGTATCACAACGCCTGGTACCCGGACGTCGATGACACCGCCATGGTGGCCATGGGTCTTCATCGGGCCGGAGGGCGTGACAACGTCGAGGCGGGAGATCGCGGCGTCAAATGGCTGCTTGCGATGCAGAACTCCGATGGTGGTTGGGCCGCCTTCGATCGCACCACCCATCGCCAGATCCTCGAATACATCCCGTTCGCCGATCACAACGCCATGCAGGATCCGTCATGTCCGGACATCACCGGTCGCATCCTCGAATGCCTGTCGTGGCACGGCTTCACCACCGATGATCCGATCGTCCAGCGGGCCGTGTCCTATGTCCATCGTCAGCAGACGGAGGAGGGCGCGTGGTTCGGGCGATGGGGCGTCAACTACATCTACGGCACATGGCAGGCGCTCGTCGGTCCGATCCGGTGCGGCGTCGACCCCTCCGAGGACTGGGTGCAGCGTGCCGGCGCATGGCTCCGTTCCGTGCAGCATCCGGACGGTTCGTTCGGTGAATCGCCCGACAGCTACCTCGATCCGTCGACCAAGGGGCAGGGACCGTCGACCGCTTCCCAGACCGCATGGGGTGCGATGACGATGCAGGCGATCTTCGGGCATGAGGACGAAGGCGTCCGTCGAGCGGTGGAGTGGCTGGCCTCGAGCCAGTTGACCGAAGCGGAAGCCGCCGATCCGATCGTGAATCCGGACGGTGATCTGCCGGGATCCTGGAGTGAACCGTGGTTCACGGGGACGGGCTTCCCGAAGGTCTTCTATCTTCGATACCACATGTACCGGCTCTACTTCCCGATCATGGCCGTTTCCCGCTGGCTGTCCGCCCATCGCGGTACGCCGCCGATCGAACCGCTGATGCGGATGGAACCGAAGCTCACCACCTCGCCCTGATCAGAATGGGCACGGGTCGTGGAATGTCACGGGCTTTCCCGTTGCGGGATGCGTGATCGTCAGCAGCGTCGCATGAAGAAGCAGCCGCCTGCTCATGGAGAGCAGTTCCGGCGTGGCGTACAGGTCGTCGCCGAGGATCGGATGCCCGATCGACATCATGTGGACCCGCAGTTGATGGGATCGGCCGGTGACCGGCGAGAGTTCCATGCGGGTCCGATCGTCCATCCGCTCGATGACGCGGAATCCGGTCTTCGCGCTGCGTCCCTGCTCGTCGTCGATGATCTGGCGGGGCGGATCGTCGAGATCCTTGCGCATCGGAGCATCGATCACGCCGTCGTCGACGGCGAGGCGGCCTCCGACGACGGCTTCGTACTGCTTGTCGACCTCGCGATCGTGAAACTGACGGCTCAGCTCCCGATGCGTATCCGCGTCGCGTGCCATCACGATGACTCCAGACGTGTCGCGATCGAGCCGGTGGACGATGCGTGCGCCTGGGAAGGCGGCTTCCGCGCGGCTGGCCAGGCAGTCCGCCTTCTCCGGACCGATTCCGGGAACACTCAGCAGTCCGGGCGGTTTGATGAACACGAGGATTCGATTGTCCGCATGCAGCAGCGGCGGAAGGCCGTCGGGAGCCGGCGTTCTTGGATTTCGTCCCGAGTCGTTGTCTGGCGGAGATTGTTTCATGGGGAGGGTCTATTATGGTCCGTCTACCCGGGAAATGGAGATTCCGATGCCGTTCTTGTCAATCATCCTGTTCGCCGCTCTGGTCGCATCCGAACCAGGCGAAACCATGCTTGAAGATCCGATCCAGCTCACGACGTCGAAGCGATTCGTGAAGGCCGGCGAGTCGTACTTCTCGGATGATGGTCAGCGGATCATCTTCCAGGCCATCGAACAGCCCGAACGGGAGAGCTGGCTCGAGAGCCAGGAGCCCGACATCCACTATTCGATGTTCGTCGCCGAAGTGGTCCGCGATGCGGACGATCGCGTCATCGGCATCGACGGCATTCGCTGCATCAGTCCGGCAGGCTCTGCGAACACTTGCGGCTGGTTCTATCCGGGGCGCAGCGACCGCGTGCTCTTCGCGACCACGAGCAAGCCGCCGTCGCAGGACGACGTGCCCGGATACCAGCGTGATTCCGGCGACTACAAATGGCAGTTTCCACGTGAAATGGACATCGTGGCCGTCGATCTCGCGAAGGCGGACGGCTCGTCGAGCGGATTCGAGCCGCTGGTGTCGGATCCCTCCAACTATCTGGCGGAAGGTTCCATCAGCGTCGACGGACGGCATCTGCTCTACACGTCGCTCGCCACGGGCGAAGGCGATCTCTACGTGAAGGATCTCGAGACCGGGTCGATCCGATGCCTGGTCGACGCGCCGGGATACGACGGTGGTGCATTCTTCTCTCCGGACGGGCGTCGCATCACGTATCGATCCGATCGCAACAAGGACGATCTGCTCCAGATCTTCGTTTCCGAGCTGGCCTTCGACGAGGATGGTGCGATCACCGGAGTGGAACGGGAGTTCCAGCTGACCGACAACGGCCACGTCAACTGGTGTCCGTTCTGGACGGCGGACGGCCGCTCGCTGGTCTACGCCACCAGTGAAATGGGTCATTACAACTACGAGATCTTCATGATCGACGCGCAGGCCGGCGACGGATCCTCGCCGGCGAAATACGGCACGGGTTCCAGGCGGGTCACGAATGCACCGGCCTTCGACGGGCTTCCGGCGTTCTCCTCGGACGGCGGCACGATGATCTGGACGAGCAAGCGGAGCGGCGAGGATGGAAGCCAGCTGTGGGTCGCGGGGTTCGATCCCGATGCCGGCAAGACATCCGCTTCCGCTCCTCCCGGAACATCGCACGGCCACCCATGACACGGATTCCGCTCGCAATCCTGTCGTTCACCCTGTTCGTCGCCGGATGCGGCGAGACCCGGACGCAGTATCGCAAGATGCCCGCGTTCTACGGGCAGATGGCCCAGGTCGATGGCGGCGTCGACGGCAGGACGCGGGACGGAACGGACATCCGATGGCTCAACAGCGAGGAGGGGTCGCTCGACCGCTTCACCGACCATACCGGCGAGATGTTCCTCATGCGTGAAGAGCGTGGGGACGGAACGATCTCCCTCAACGCGCTGATGCCGGAGCACGTGCTGTTGCTGACGCTCGAGTGCGTCCGCAACCAGGAGTACCGGCTCCTGTGGGATGAACTGGTCTCCGAGGAGACCAAGCGGTGGTACGAGGAGGAGGGCGGAGGATTCGACGCCTACGATTCGTTCTTCCGCGCCAATCGACGCGACATCGTGGCGATGCTCGCCCGCATGCAGGCGGGCATCTCCTCGCAGGAGATGCGGCGGGTCCCCCTCGAAGATGGACGCGTTCGCCTGCAGCTCGTCGAACAGCTGCATCCCCGCTTTCGCTATGTCATGCTCGAGACCGTCTGGGATGGTACGAAGCACCGTCTTTCGACCATCCGATGACGAAACACGGGACGACTGAAGCCAGCCGTCCCGTGTCGAATGCAATTGAAATCAGGTCAATCAGTCGCCGGCAGGCTCGTTGCCGCCGGAGTCCGCGGTGGCGGCCACCGGGGTGTCGGACTTGTCGAAGGTGAGATGGTCCGTTCCCTCGAGGTGGGTGACGGAGATCGTGTGTCCACTGATGTACTCGCCGCCCAGCAGGGCTTCGGCGAGGGGATCCTCGATGTAGCTGCTGATCGCACGACGCAGCGGACGGGCGCCGAAGTCGGGGTTGTATCCCTTCTCGATGAGATAGTCCTTCGCCTTGGCATCGAGCTCCATCTCCAGGCCCTTGGCCCGGATGCGGTCCCGGACCTTGTCCAGTTCGATGTCGATGATGTGGTACAGGTCGTCCTTCACCAGCGGCCTGAAGACGATGGTGTCGTCAAGGCGGTTGATGAACTCGGGCCGGAAGAACTTCTCGACTTCGGACATCAGGGTCTTCTTGAGCGCGTCGTAGTCCTGGACTTCCTCCCGCTTGCCGAATCCGAACGCCTGTCCACCCTTGATGATGTCGGCGCCGATGTTGGACGTCATGATCAGCAGGGTGTTCCTGAAGTCGACCTTGCGGCCGAACGAGTCGGTCAGGCGACCTTCCTCCATGATCTGGAGGAGCATGTTGAACACGTCGGGGTGGGCCTTCTCGACTTCGTCGAGCAGGACCACGGCGTACGGACGACGGCGGATCTGCTCCGTGAGCTGACCACCCTCCTCGTAGCCGACGTATCCGGGAGGCGCTCCGACCAGGCGTGACACGGTGTGCTTCTCCATGTACTCGGACATGTCGAGGTAGACCATCGCATCCTGATTGCCGAAGAGGAACTCGGCCAGTGATTTCGCGAGAAGCGTCTTGCCGACGCCGGAGGGACCGACGAAGATGAACGACCCCATGGGGCGGTTCGGATCCTTGAGGCCACTGCGTGCCTTCCGGATCGACTTCGACACCTGCGTGACCGCCTCCTCCTGGCTGACCACCGTCTTGTGCAGTTCCTGTTCGAGCTGCAGCAGCCGTGCGGACTCGGCTTCTTCGAGTCTGGTCAGGGGGACGCCGGTGATCTTCGATACGACTTCGGCGATGACTTCCTCATCGACGGTGCCGCTGATCTCACTCATGCTGTCGCGCCATTCCTTCTGGACACGGTCCTTTTCGGCGCGGAGTTTTTCGGTCTTGTCCCGCAGATCGGCGGCGAGCTCGTAGTCGGCTCCGCGAACCGCGGACTCCTTGTCGATGCTGAGCATCTCGATCTGTTTTTCGATGTCGGCCAGATCGGGCGGCTTGGTCATCGAGTTCAGCCGTACGCGTGCGCCGGCCTCGTCGATGATGTCGAGGGACTTGTCGGGCTGCACCCGCGAAGGGATGTATCGGGTCGACAGTTCGACCGCGGCGACGATGGCGTCGTCGGTGATCGTGACCCGGTGGTGCTCCTCGTACTTGATCCGGAGTCCCTTGAGGATCTCGACGGTCTGGTCCCGGGAAGGGGGCTCGACGCCGACCGACTGGAAGCGACGTTCCAGAGCGGAGTCCTTCTCGATGTACTTCCTGTACTCGTCGTAGGTCGTCGCACCGATGCACTGGATCTCGCCACGCGAGAGGGCGGGCTTCAGCACGTTCGACGCGTCGATGGCGCCTTCGGCACCACCAGCGCCCACGAGGGTGTGGAGTTCGTCGATGAAGAGAATGATGTTCTTGGCCCTGCGGACCTCGTTCATGACGGCCTTGATCCGTTCCTCGAACTGTCCGCGGTACTTGGTGCCGGCGACCATCATCGCGAGGTCGAGCACCACGACGCGTCGATCGTGAAGAAGGTCGGGGACCTCCTTGTGGACGATCTGCTGGGCGAGTCCTTCGACGATCGCGGTCTTTCCGACGCCGGCTTCTCCGAGGAGCACCGGGTTGTTCTTGGTTCGTCGGCAGAGGACCTGGATGAGTCGTTCGATCTCTTCGCTTCGTCCGATCACCGGATCGAGATCGCTCGCCTTGGCCAGTTCGGTCAGATCGCGTCCGAAGCTGTCGAGCGCTGGTGTCTTGCTCTTGCCTCGACGCGGGGACTCCTGCTGTTCACCGGCCGGTGCTTCGCCGAGTTCCTCGCCATCCTCCGCATCGACGCCCGCACCCAGGAGGTTCAGCACTTCTTCGCGAACCTCCTCGAGCTTGACGCCGAGGTTCATCAGTACCTGCGCAGCGACTCCGTCCTGCTCCCTGAGCAGGCCCAGAAGGAGGTGCTCGGTGCCGACGTAGTTGTGATTGAGATTGCGTGCTTCCTCGATCGCGTACTCGAGCACCTTCTTGGCTCGAGGCGTCTGGGGAAGTTTGCCCATCGTGACCATCTCGGGTCCCGACTTGACGAGCTTCTCGACTTCGAGGCGGACCTTCCGCAAGTCGATGTCGAGATTCTTGAGCACATTGGCACCAACACCGGATCCCTCCTTGACGAGACCCAGGAGGATGTGTTCCGTCCCGATGTACTCGTGGTTGAATCGCTGTGCTTCCTGGTTGGCGAGTGCCATAACCTTGCGTGCACGATCGGTCAGACGTTCGAACATGTCCGTACTCCGCATCTTTCACCCTGAGGAGGGTGGGATCTTCCGATTCCTTGCCGCCTTCAACTGCGAAGGCATTCATACCCCTTCAAGGGGCTGCAAGGGCCGTACCAGTGTATTCGGCCCCACGAGGCCGCGTAATGAGCAGAATTCCGCTCTACACTGCATACCGGAGTGATTTGATGGCCAAGAGCAGAGAATTTCGTGCCATTCTGGCGGGTCTGATGCTGCTTCTCGTCGGCTTCACGGCCATTGCCGGAGCCGATCCGAAGCTTCGGACGGACCATCGGAAGCGGAGTATCCCGACGGAAATCCGGAAATGGCCCTCGAACTCGTCCCCAGAGCGTCAGAAAGCGGATTTCGAGGCGGACATCAGGTTTCAGGGTGTCCTCAAGGGCATGGGGTCCCGATTCGGCTCCGAGGCGGTGGTTCGAACCAGATACTTCAGACTGGCTGGGGATCTTTCCCGAGAGGAACGCACCCGACTGGGCACGCTGCTCGATGGACAGGTCAGGCGAATGAACGAACGCCGTGGAGCATCGATCGACGACGAGCCGTTTCCGACCCGCATTGGTGTGTTCGCAGCGGGGTCGCGTGATCGATTCCAGCTGCTCGAGGCGGGTCAGTTCGATCGCTTCGCTCCATCCGATCGTGTCGCAGATCTGCACATCGAGGGATCGACTCTGTTGATCTCCGTCGACTTCACGGCCGTGCGTGGTCGGCTCGACTACCAGCTCAGTCGTGCCGTCGCCCAAGCGTGGTTGTACGGATTCGGAACCAATCGCCCGCTCCCCGCATGGGCGGAAGAGGGATTCGCGGCGGCAACTGCCTGGTCGGAGACGCCTCCCGGGACCGGCTTCGGTCGTCGCGAGGCGATCGAGTCGGTCCGGCGCGGACGCGGACTGGAGGATCTCCTGCTGCTCGAGGAGGAGTGGTCGCCGAACTCGTCCGACGAGGCCCGGGCCGGTCTGCTGATGGAGCGGCTGCTCGACCGGCCGGACACGTTGTTCGCATGGTTCGACGCCGTCAAGGCAGGGGAGCCGTGGCGTCAGGCGTTCGAGCGCATCTTCGAATCGACTCCGGAGGAGCTCGTCGACTACACGGTCCGTTGGTATCGGGTCAACGACTGACGACCGAAGTCGTCTCCACCTGACCGTGGTGGAGTTCCACGACCCGGTCCGCCATGTCCGCGATGCTTCGATCGTGCGTCACCATCACGATCGCAAGTCCGCGTCGATGTTCCTGCTGGAGCAGTTCGAGAATCTCTCCGCCGGTCTGCTCATCGAGATTGCCCGTCGGTTCGTCGGCGAGCAGCACTTCCGGCTTGTTGACCAGAGCCCTGGCGATGGCCACCCGTTGACGTTCGCCTCCGGAAAGTTCCCGGGGGCGGTGATCGAGTCGATGTCCCAGTCCGAACCGCTCGAGCAGGTCCCCGGCCCGATCGCGGGCTCCGGGCAGGCTGGTGGCGACGAGGGTCGGAAGCAGTGCGTTCTCGAGCACCGTCAGTTCCGGCAGCAGGTGGTAGAACTGGAACACGAATCCGATGCTTCGGTTCCGGTACGTGTTGCGTTCCCGTCTTGAATGCTCGTCGATTGGACGGTTTCTGAAGCGTATTCCGCCCTGTCCGGCATCCGGGGTGTCGAGGTCTCCGAGCAGATGCAGCAGCGTGCTCTTTCCGGAGCCGGAGGATCCGAGCACGGCGACCCATTCGCCTTCGCTGACGTGGAGGGATGCGCCCTTGAGAACGGGCACGTCGACCTGACCGAGTCGGTAGGTCTTGTGCAGATCGTCCGCGGCGAGCAGTGGTGTGGTGTCGCTACTCATACCGAAGCGCCTTGATGGGATCCATGTCGGCGGCCTTGGCCGCTGGGATGAAGGCGCCGAGCACGCTGAAGACGATGCCGCCGATCAGGGTGATGAATGCGACGAGCAGATCCACCGAGTTGGGTACATCCGGGAAGTAGTAGGTGTTGGCGTCCCACATGACGAATCCCTGTCCGGTGGCCGATGCCCAGACGATCACGACGCCGAGCAGGATCAGTGGAATCGAGATGAAGGTGCCCAGCACGGTCGGCAGCAGTTCGCCGCTTCGCATGCGGACGATGGCCCAGCCGATGACCACCATGGCGGCGGCCAGCAGCAGGACGCCGAGCCACATCGGAGGCGCCCCGAGCATGTCGTGGATGTCGTCGATGTAGTAGGTGATCAGCCATCCGAGGAAGAAGCCGAGAATGCCGCCGATGACGCCGATCACCAGTCCGTACAGCAGATAGATCCCGACGATGCCGCGGCGGGTTGCGCCGATGCTGCGGAGGATTCCGATGTCCCTGGTCTTCTCCTGCACGATCGACCACATGATCGCCAGCACGAGTGCGGCGCACACCAGGTAGACGATGGAGAAGAGGATCCACATCAGCATCCGTTCCTTCTCGACCGGTCCGATGAAGTCGGCCTGCATCTCCTCCCAGGTCTGGATCGTCACGAAGGCGGGGGGCGGGAACGTCTCGCGGTCGGTGACGTCGTCGATTCGGTCCTTGTAGAACGATTCGTAGATCGGAACGATCTCCGCCAGCAGTTCATCGGCGGTGAATCCTTCCGATGCGCGGATCAGCACCTGGGTGGCCCGGGCGGGATCGACGCCGCCGTCGATCAGGGCCGCTTCGAACAGCCCGGTCTGCTCCTGGGCTGTCTCCAGCGGGATGAAGACCCGCTGCTTGTCGACCATGCGCACGTTGCTGAGAAACTCGTTGGCGAACGGCAGGACGAGATTCTGCGGTTCGTCGCTGATGCCGCCGTCGCGGTCGATGCGGATGGTGGTGAGTGTTCCGTTGAATCGCGGCAGCCACCATCGACCGTTTCCCTGCACCTCGTAGGTTCCGTTTCCGGTGCGCATGTTGCCCTTGGAGACGTGCATTCCGGGGATGATGGCGGGGCGTCCGAATCTGGACATCGCCAGCCCGTCCCGCTTGATGTTGGTGGGATCGGCCAGCCAGTCGTCGGCCTCGAGAATCATCTCCCACTGCCGTTCGTCGAGGATCCGCTGCAGGGTCTCCACCTCGAAGCGGCCCAGTCGCTGCAGCAGCGTGATCCAGTCCTTCTGGGGGACGGCGGGAACCTCCAGGGCGAGTTCCTCACGGGTCAGCGGGGAATCCTCCGGCATGCGGTCGAACAGGATGTCGATCTGCTGTTCGAGCGTGAGGCTTTCGGCCAGGTCGGGTCCGATGCGTTCGATCGCATCGGGAAGCAGGTACCGCTCGAGCCCTTCGGGAACCTCGTCCCAATAGAGCGTGTCGGCGAAGTCGGTCACCCGATCGAAGCTTTCGGGTTCGATGCCCCAGATCTGCACCGCCGTGGTCTCGTCGTACGGCATGCGAAGTACGCCCCAGGTCTCGACGACCGGGGTGGCGGAATCGGCGAGCGGGTTGCGCTCGATGCGTTCGATGAGATCGTCGTAGTGCGGAACACCGTGCAGCGATGCGTGCACGATGACGTCGCCGATCAGGGTCCGGCCGGCGGTGCGGAATTGCTCGAGGAACCCGGACATGACGGAGACCACCACGATCACCAGCGCGACGCAGAGTGCGACTGCGGCGACAGCCAGCAGGGGGATGACCCTCGAGGTCAGATACCGGTTGGTGAGGAGTGACTGGTACATGGGGAGATCGTGTACGGGATGATAGGAAAGTCCGGCGGCGGAGGTTCAATCGTCGATCGGATGACCGTGTCGTTCCTTGAGTGTCGTCGGAATGCCGATCTCCACGGTGTGGATCCGGCCCAGCCACCGGGAGGCGTCATTTTCCAGAAATCCCTTCTTCCACCCCACGAAGGTCGCGGTGCGGTCCGCCCTGATCGCGGTTCCCAGCGGCATCCCGCTGTCGGCGTCGAGTCCGGAGGGGACATCCATCGACAGCACCGGTGCACCGTGTGCGTTGATCGCCTCGATCCAGTCCCTCGTCCGTCCGTCGACCGCACGATCGAGCCCCGTGCCGAGCAGCGCATCGACGATCAGATCCGATCCGTCCAGATCCAACCGGGACTCGACGGGGAGATCCATGGCTCCGGCGATCCGTTCGTTGATCGCCGCATCGCTCCCCGGTCGACAGGGGCCGATCGTCGCGATGCGCACGAGATGCCCCCGGTTGGAGAGGTGTCTGGCGGCGGCCCATCCGTCTCCGCCGTTGTTCCCCGTACCGCATGCCACGACGATGCGGCACGGGTGATCGCGTGTCGCGAGCATGTCGCAGGCGAGATCGGCGGCGCCGCGTGCGGCATTCTCCATGAGGACGATCCCGGGAATTCCGTACGTTTCGATCGCATCGGCATCGATGCGGCGTGCCGCATCGCGTGAATAGACCAGGATCGGATCGTCTTGAGGCATCGTTTCGCAGTCTACACGGGCACGGGGGAAGGCCTTCGTGGTGCGAAGGGGGTACACTGCGCGCCCGCTCATGACCGCATTGGACGTACTTTCCTGGATGCTTCTGGCCGTCGCCGTTCCCACGGCGATCTGGTGGTTCGTCGTGCTGGTTCGGGTCGCCCTCGTCGCGACGACCCGGCCGACGGTGCGTTCCGGGATCGATCTTCCCGAGCCGCAAGGCGGCTGGCCTTCGGTCAGCGTCGTGGTGCCGGCCCACAACGAGGAACGTGTGATCGAACGGTGCGGGCGTTCGCTGCTCGACCAGAACTATCCCCGTCTCCAGCCGATCTTCGTGCTGGACCGATGCACCGATGCCACGGCCGAACGGCTTCGTTCGGTCGATCCGGACGGCGATCGCCTGCAGATCATCGAAAATGATTCCTGTCCGGCCGACTGGGCCGGGAAATGCAATGCGGCCAGGATCGGAGCGGAACAGGCCACCGGAGATCTTCTGCTGTTCATGGATGCCGACACCGGAGCCGAACCGGACGTGATCCGCGCCGCGGTCGCGTTGTTGAAGTCGCGAGGACTGGGGTTGCTCAGTCTTCTGAGCACGCTGACGTGCGAGCATGATTTCGAGTACCGATCGCAGTCCGTGGCGACGATGGCCCTCCTGTACCTGTATCCGCCGGACATGGTGAACAACCCGCGGAAATCGCGGGCATTCGCGAACGGCCAGTTCATGCTCTTCGATCGCGGGTGGTACGAGCGCATCGGTGGACACGCCTCCGTCAAGGATGATCTGCTCGAGGACATCGCGTTCGCCCAGCGAATCAGCTGGAAGGGGGGGCTCGGCAACATCCTGATGGCCGACGGTCTCTTCTCCTGTTCGATGTACTCGAGCCGCACCAGTTTCCGTCGTGGATGGCAGCGGATCTTCATCGAATCCTGTCGTCGCAAGCCGGCGAGGATGCGCAAGCTTGCGCTTCGCCTTCTGCTCACGGGCGTGTTCATGCCCGTCGCGATGTCGGTGGCGATCGTGATCGGTGCCGTCGCGTCTTCGGTCGGCGATTCCGGCCCCGGGTTCGTCGTGGCGTGCGTCGCCGCCGCGGGCCTGATCCTGCAGGCGGTCGCCCTGGGCTGGATGGCCAAGATGGGCCGACAGCCGATTCGTACGCTGTTTCTGCATCCGATGGGATGTCTCGAGGTCGCCGGCATACTCCGCAGCGGAGCCGATCTGCTGCTGCGGGGCGAGCCTGTGGTCTGGGGAGGTCGGGAATATGTCCTGGAAGCCAGGTAGAAAGGTGGTCCCATGCGGATCCTGCTGACAAACGACGACGGAATTCACGCCCCCGGATTCGCCGCGCTGCACGAGGCGATGTCCGGGCTGGGCGAACTCGTTCCCATCGCACCGCTCACCGTCCAGTCGGCGACCGGTCACGGCATCACGTACCACGATCCGCTGTTCGTGGAGGAGCTCGATGTCGCAGCCGGATTCCAGGGGACGGCGATCGATGGCCGGCCGGCGGACTGCGTCAAGCTGGCGATCACCACGCTGTGGGAGGAGCGGTTCGGGGCCGGTTCCAAGCCCGACCTCACGATCTCCGGCATGAACAGCGGGGCGAACATCGGCATCAACGTGCTCTATTCGGGAACGGTCGCCGCGGCGATGGAGTCCGCGTTCCTCGGCGTCCCGTCGATCGCCGTCAGCCTGCTCATCCGCGATCGTGAGCGGATCCAGTGGAAGCGTGCCGCGGAACACGCGCGGACCATCGTCGACCGGGTCCTCGAACATCCGTTGCAGCCGCACGACGTCATCAACATCAACCTGCCCAAGACCGAGGATCCCGAAGCACCGCTGCCGGTGGTCCGGGTCGTTCCCATGAACACGGCCCCTCTGGCGGAATGCTACGAACGACGCCAGAGCCCGGCCGGCCAGTTGTACTACTGGGCCGCGGGGACCGGACTGAACTTCCTGCATACCGCGGAAGGATCCGATGTCGAGGCGATCTTCGATGGTGCGGCGACGGTGACGCCGCTTTCGTTCGACATGACGGCCGATGAATCACTCGAGTTGTGGAAGCAGCGCGTGGACGTCAGTTCCGTCGCGGGGACATGATCAGTTCGAGCGTGATGTCGAGGGTCTGCTTCTCGTCGATCGCATCCAGTCTCGTTCCCTTGGCTCTCCATCGGTAGAGGCTCGCCAGGACCGCGGCATCGATGCCCGGGTTGCCGCTGGACTGCAGGATGTCCGCGGTGTCGGCCTTGCCCTTCTTTCCGATGCGGATGATCACCACCATGTTGCGTGCGCCGGCGAGCGTCTGGAGGGTCGTGAACTTCGGTTTCCTGGGGAACAGTTCCAGTCCCTGCGACGCCACGGGGTGCCCGCTGATCCACTTCTCCCTCGGAACGGAGATGGTCGAGGTCGCATCCGAGGATTTGTCCGCCGCATCCGGCTGAGGCGGGTCGGGTGCGTCGGAAGGCGGGGTGGCCGGAGCGCCGCCGCCCGAGTTGGGCTGGTCTCCGGGCTTTCGAGGTCCGGATTCCTCCGCCGGCTGCGCCGGTTTCGGCTGGTTCTCGCCCGGCTGTTCGGCCGGTTCCTCGCCACTCTCCTCGGCCTTGCCGGTCTCGGCGTCGGCGAGCGGACCCGTTCCGCCCGAGGTGGGGATTCCACCTCCGTCCTCGCCCAGTCCGTCGATCGGTCCGGAGCCTCCGCCCGATTTGGACGCGTTCGGCCTCGAATCCTGGGCGGGTTTGCCACCGGCGTTCGCCGGAGTGCCGGGGCTGTCGGCGGGAGTGGACTGCTCTTCGTTGGGAGTGGAGTTCTCGGGAGAGGAGGCTTCGTTGAACTGGGCCTGATCGAACTCGGCGAGTTGCGCGAGGTGCTCCTGGTAGGTGTCGTAGCCCACCCATGTCATGCTTGACGTGTCGGAATCGTCCAGACCCAGTCGTTCCTGATCGGGAAGCTCCTGCTGTTCGTCCACGTGCTCCTCGAGTTCGTGCTCGAAGTCCGTCAGATTCGAGTCGGCTTCGGCCACGGCGAGCATCGCCGGCAGGAGCAGGAACATATGGATGCACAGCGAGGCGACGAGCGACCCCCAGAGGATCAACTTGTGTCGAGGAACGTTCATGGTGCGGATGGAATCATCGGGCCGACGGGATCCGCGTTCGACGGAACCTGTCCCTGCGGAGCCTGCTCCGCAGGGGAGCCGACGAGCATGATCTCGATGCCCGATTCCCTGAGATGATCCCAGAGGGAGGTCAGGATCGGGCCTCGGTCGATCTCGCCTTCTCCGGCCGCCATCACGAGGTAGATCGCCGTGTCGGGGTTCTCCGCCAGCACCGAATCGATGGTCTCGGGCACCGCTTCGAGGGTCGAGGGGACCTGTCCGACGTAGATGCTTCCGTCGAGGTCGATGGTGATGCTGGTCGCGGGGACCGGTTCCGCCGATTCGCCGCTGATGTAGGACTCCATCGGGACCGGCATCACGTCCACCTGGACCATCAGGACCATGGCGTAGATGAAGAACGTGAGGATGAGGAAGATCACGTCGATCAGCGGCATCAGTTCGATGCGCGTCTCGGGATCAGGTCGTCGAAGTGTCAGCATGCCCGGTCCTCCCGATCGGCACCCCTCACCCCTCCAGTTGGAGCATGGCGAGGGCGGTGGTCACATCCTCGCTGAATGCGAAGACGCGATCGAGTCCAGTGGCGAGCAGGGCGGTCCACACACCGTCGCTCACGGAGCAGATCAGGATACGGCGGTCGTTCTGCCCGAGCGTGGTTCGAAGCTTCAGCAGCGCGCCGAGGTTCGAGGAGTTCACGGTGGCGACCGACTTCAGGTCGACGATGATGTTGGGGATGCTCTCTTCGCTCTTGACGGACTCCTCGAGTCGCTGCAGCAGTCCGTCCATGTCCTCGGAGAACATGGGCTCGTCGGAGAGCTCGGCAATCAGGATGTCGTCGGACCAGGTGTTCAGGGGCATCTTCGATTCTCCAACTCACGGACGCCGAAAGCTCTTGCGAGTCCACAGCATACCACGGGGCTCAAGGCGACCCGTGGCGGAACATCACTCGTTCTCGTTCCCATTCTCGCCCTCGCCCTCGTCCTCGTCTCCGGACTCGAGCACTCTGGCCGCGGTGATGACCAGATCGTTGTCCTTGAGATTGACCAGGCGGACTCCCATGGTGTTGCGTCCGATCTTGCTGATCGAGTTCGCGGCGATCCGCACGATCATTCCGCCCGAGCTGATGAACATGAGGCTGTCGTCCTCCTGGACCGACCGGATCGCGACGACGCGTCCGTTGCGATCCGATGTCCGGATGTCGCGTCGACCCTTGCCGCCGCGGCTCTGGGGGCGGGTCGACCCGTCCTCGCTCTTGACCAGGTATTCGTCCATGCTGGTCCGCTTGCCGTATCCGTTCTCGGTCACGGTCATCAGGTCGACGTTCTCGCTGGCGGCGACGAGTCCGATCACGGTGTCGTCCTCCGCGAGGTCGATCCCCTTGACGCCCGCGGCGGTGCGTCCCATGACCCGCGCGTCGCTTTCGTTGAACCGGATCGACATGCCCTGCTCGGTGGCGAGCAGCACGTGGTCCTCGCCCTTGGTCTGGATGATTCCGATCAGGTCGTCGCCTTCATTGAGGTTGATCGCGTTGATCCCGCTGTTGCGGATGTTCCGGTAGTCGCTGAGCGCGGTGCGCTTCACGCGTCCCTTCGAGGTGGCGAAGAACAGGAAGTCCTCGCCCTTCTCGAAGTCCTGGACGTTCAGGAAGGCGACGATCTTCTCGTCGTCCCGAAGCCGGAGCAGGTTCACGATCGCGCGGCCGCGGCTGCCTCGGGACATCTCCGGGATCTGGTATGCCTTCTGTCTGAAGACCCGCCCGGTGTTCGTGAAGCACAGGATGTCGTCGTGCGTCGAACCGGTGAAGAGATGCTCGGTGAAATCGTCCTCGCGGACGTTGCCGCTCTTGACGCCGCGTCCGCCACGTCCCTGTTCCCGATAGGTGGTGAGCGGAAGCCGCTTGATGTATCCCTGATGCGAGATGGTGATCACCACATCGTGTTCCGTGATCAGTTCGCCGAGGTCGTATTCGCCGGCCTCGGCCTCTTCGAATCCGGTCATGCGGGGGGTGTCGAATCGTTCGGCCAGCTGGGTGCAGTCCTCGCGGATCATCTCGTTCACGCGGCTCGGGCTGTTGAGGATCGACAGGTAGTCCTCGATCTTCGCGAGCAGCTGCGAGTATTCGCCGGTGAGCTTCTCGATCTCGAGACCGACCAGTTGGATCAGCCGCATGGCTCCGATGGCCTCGGCCTGGACGCGTGTGAGCAGGGCTCCGTCGCCGGCGTTGGAGATCTCGATCAACGTGGTCGGAACGTAGGGGGCGTATTCGTGATCGGCGGGAATCCTGAAGTGGCGCTCCATGAGCCTGGCGATCGCCTCGTCGCGCGTCTTGCTGGCTCGGATCAGTGCGATCACCTCGTCGATGTCGCAGACCGCGTAGATGAGCCCCTCGAGACGATGCGCCTGCTTGCGGGCCTCGCGGAGCAGGAACTCGGTGCGTCGCCTGATGACCTCGCGTCGATGGTCGATCCAGCATTGGATCATCTGCTTCAGGGCCAGCGTCCGGGGGCGACGCTTGTCCAGCGCGATGTTGATGATGGAGATCGTCGACTGCAGCGGCGTGAATCGGTAGAGCTGACGTTCCACCACATCCGGATCGGCGTCCCGCTTGAGGTAGACCACGATCCGCGTGCGGTGCTTCTTGCCGGAGAAGTTCTTGATGTCCGAGATGCCTTCGATGCGTCCGTTCTTCGCGGCGTCGACGATCTTCTCGATCAGCGCGTTCTGCATCACCTGGTAGGGGATCTCGTTGATGATCAGGGTGTCCCGGTTGCCCGTCTTCTCCTGGCTCACCCGTCCCCGCACGATGACGCGGCCGCGACCGCTCGAATAGGCCTCCGCGACGCCGCGGCGACCGATGATGACGCCACCGGTCGGGAAGTCGGGTCCGGGAACGATCTTGAGCAGTTCCTCGAAGGGGAGTTCCGGATCGTCGAGGACGGCCATGATGGCGGTGCACATCTCCTTCACGTTGTGCGGGGGGATCGAACAGGCCATGCCGACCGCGATGCCGTTCGATCCGTTGATCAGCAGGTACGGGAACTTCGCGGGAAGGACGGTGGGCTCGAGTCGCGTGTCGTCGTAGTTCGGGATGAAGTCGACGGTGTCGTACTTGATGTCGTCGAGCATCTCGACGGTCGCATGCGTCATTCTCGCTTCGGTGTATCGCATGGCGGCGGGGGGATCGCCGTCGATGGAGCCGAAGTTGCCCTGCTTGTCGATCATCGGAACGCGCATCTTCCAGTTCTGGCCCATGTTGACCAGGGTCGGGTAGATCACGGATTCACCGTGGGGGTGGTAGTTGCCCGAGGTGTCGCCTGCGATCTTCGCGCACTTCCTGTGCTTGCGGCCCGGAGCGAGGTTCAGGTCGTTCATGGCGACGAGAATCCGGCGCTGCGAAGGCTTCAGTCCATCACGCACGTCCGGCAATGCGCGGTCGGTGATCGTCGACATCGCGTACGTGAGGTAGCTTTCGTGCAGTTCGTCGTCGATCTGCTGCTCGACGACCCTGCCGATCCTCTGCTGCGTGATCGACATGTCGTCCTGCGAATCGTCCGGAGTCTTCGGTGTATCGGAGTCGGTCATGATCGTGTCCGTCGATGAGTGGAACCGTCAGGTGAAAGAGGGGGGTTCCAAGTCCGGCCATTGTATCCGAAATGGACGTTGATCAGTGGAAATTAGACCCCCTTCAGGGGCTTCAGGCACAGGAGAAATTCGGCGTTTCCGGTCCCGGTCCTTCGGCTGCTTTTGCCGCCCCGGATGGGTGACATGGTCTGGCCCGTGACCTCGAAGCCGAGGTCGGGAGTCGACTCGATCACCTCATGGAGGACCGTGGTCGCCATGTCGTCCGCCAGCCGTCCTTCGACGAGGTGCGTCTTCTTTCTCTGGGCATCGAGTTCGTAGTGCGGTTTCACGAGCGAGACGATCCGCCCGGTCGGAGAGAGCCATCGAAGTGCGATCGGAAGGACCCTTCGCTGGGGTGTCCAGCCCACGTCGATGACGATGAGGTCCACCGGCGACTCCTCGGGCTCGGCGTGAAGGACGTTGGTCCGCTCGCGCACCAGCACCCGGGGGTCGTTTCGGAGCTTCCAGTCGAGCACGCCGTATCCGGTGTCGATCGACACGACGTGTTCGGCGCCCCGCTGCAGCAGGCAGTCCGTGAATCCTCCGATGTTGCATCCGAAATCGGCGCACCGAAGATCACGCACGTCGAGTTGGAACTCGTCGAGGGCGTGGGCGAGTTTGGCGCCCGCTCGCGAGACGTGTTCGCCGCCAGTGCTCATGCGTCGGAGGGATCGACGCCGACGACGGCGATGCCCGCCTCGTCGGCGGCGGCCAGTACCTGCGGCCGGTCGATGAGGATCACCCTTCCGACTCCCAGCGCCATGCAGCCTGCGCCCGCCCTGGCGAGGGCCTCGACGGTGGATACGCCCACCGACGGCACGTCCGCACGGGGATCGTGCTCGGAGCCCGAGGTCTTGAGGAAGGTCCATCCCCTTGACCGACAGAGTGATCCGGCCCGCTCGATCATCCGATCGGATCCCTCGACGGCCTCCACCGCGATCACATCGCGATCGCGGACCGCCATCGACTGGCCGATGTCCATGTCCGTGGTCCGCTGCAGCATCGGCCATCCGAACCGGACGTCGCCCTGCTGCTGCGCATTCGGTTCGATTCGCCCCATGGTTCCGGGGCTCGCCATGTGGTCCGGTATGTAGGTCGTGGAGTCCACGAGATCGATTCCTCCGCGATGCAGTTCGTCGATCACCGCGGCAAGCACGGCCTGATCGCGACGATCGTGTCGAAGACGACGATACCACAGCCATGCTGCCCGCCAGTCCGGAAGCTCGCGGACCAGTCGAAGCGGGTCGTGCATCCGGGTCTTCGCGACGCGGCCGACCATCACCGCCTCCTCGGCATTCCAGCCGCGAAGTCTGCGGATCCATGAACCGATGCGATAGACACCGACCTGCCTGAACTCGTCGCAATGCGTCGGGAGTTCCGGATCGAAGTGTCCGCGAAAAGCGACGCAGCACACGCGATGCCCCTGGGCCCGCATGCCTCTGGCGACGAGAATCGGCAACCGGCCCTGGCCGGCGATGAGACCGATGGAGTTCATGATGTGATTTTACTCGTTTCCCGAAGGCAGGAAACGGCTCTCTCCGCCACGCAGGGGGGTGGCCGAGAGGATGTGGTCGATCGCGGCATCCGCATCGGGAACCACCACATAGAGCTCCCGGGCGGCCGCTCTGAGGAAGCCGTCCTCGATGCCGTCCTCGAATTGACGAAGCATGGCGTCGCACCATCCACCCGTGTTGACGATCGCGATCGGGCCTTCGACGTTTCCGATCACCCGCTGTTCGAGCACCACGAGCAGTTCGACGAGCGTCCCGAGGCCTCCGCCGAGCACGACCGTCGCGTCGCCGAGCTCGATGAGCTTCGTGCGCCGCTCCTGCATCGTCTCGACCACCACGAGTTCATCGACGTGGGGATCGGCCTGTTCGACCTCCCGGAAGAATCGGGTGGTCACGCCGATGGTGTGTCCACCGGCCTTGCGGACCGCGTTCGCAGTCGCGCCCATGAGGCCGACGTGTCCGCCACCGTAGACCAGATCGATTCCCTCACGGGCCATTCTCGAACCCAATGTCTCCGCCGTCTCGAAGTGGACGGGGTCGATCCGGTTCGAGGATGCGCAGTAGACGCTCGCGGCATTGATGGTCATGGTTCGCTCCGGGCCTCTTCGACGGCCTCCACCACCTGGTCGATGGTGTAGAAGTCCCCGCGGAAGACCTCGCGGCCGTCGGCGGCGAGGACGATGAGCAGGGGAATGCGGAGCCCACCGACCTCGGCAAGGAGATCGTTGCCGACGGTGTTGTTGCCGGTGAGATCGATCTTCATCGGAACGGCGTCGCCATCCTTGAACAGGGCCACGACTTCGTCGCTTGCCAGCACGGTCTGTTCGAGCGCCTTGCAGTTGAGGCACCATTCAGCGGTGAACTCGAGCACCACGGCATCGCCGTCGTCGAGCGTCTGCTGCAGTTTCTGCGGGGTGTAGTAGACCCACGAGATCGGTCCCTTGTCGGTCAACTCGATGCCGCCGACGATCGCGATCGCCGTGATCAGCGCACCGATGACGCCGAAGATCGTCCGTTGGGTCCACGACGTGGAGATCAGGATTGTTCGGAATGCCAGCCACAGGCCTGCGAGCATGAGGATTCCGGCGACGACCCAGAGGTAGCCTCGCCCCGGCGGCTGCGGCGGCTCGGCCAGCAGTCCGCTGAGTCCGACTCCGACGAAGTACGCTGCGGCGGCGAGCATGAGCAGGCCCATGACCTGCTTGATCAGTTCACTGGCTGCGCCGGCTCTGGGCATTCGATCCGTCAACGAGGGGAATGCGGCCAGCACCAGATACGGAAGTGCCATGCCGAGTCCGATCGCGGCGAACACCAGCATCGTGATGGCGGGCGGTTCGGTGGTGGCCCAGGCCGCCGCAGCGCCCATGAAGGGGGCGGTGCATGGCGTCGACAGGACCGCGGTCATGACTCCGAAGAGGAACGAGCCGTAGATGGTGTCATGCTTTGGATTGACCATGTACAGCTTGCCGGGAAGCCTGATCGTGAACAGGCCGCACATGCCGATGGCCATCAGTCCGATGATGAGGCCCACCGTGATCGTGAAGGCCGGGTATTGGAACAACTGGTTGGTGGCGGTGAATTCACTGACGAACGCCATCAGCCCGCCGAGCACGAGCCAGAAGCAGATGATTCCCAGCATCATCACGATGCCGAGCATCAGGGTCCGGCTGCGATGCTCGCTCGCACCGCTCAGGGCCATGATCTTGAGCGGGATCACGGGAAGCACGCAGGGGGTCAGATTCAGGAGGAAGCCTCCGAAACCCGCCACGAGAAGCAGCAGGAGCAGTCCCCACCCGCTGGCGTCGATGTTGAAGTCGAGCCCGAAGGTGTCGAAGGCGACCACGTCGGGCGGCGCATCTCCTGAACGGATTCGACTGAAGACTCCGGGATCGAATCCCTTGAAGAGGTCGGAGTCGGCAGGGGGGCTGCCGGCCTTCTCGCTCAGCGGGACGACGGTGAACTCCACCAGCAGTCCGTAGTCATCCCAGCCGGGGCCGTTCGGCCGCGGACTTGGGGCGAGGCAGCTCGTATCGTCACAGGCCTGGAACACCGGACGGATCTTGAGATCGACCTCCCCCGGCGTCGCGTCGGGAGAAATGGTGATCGGCAGGTAGGCGATGGCCTTCTTCTCGTAGACCGCGTAGTCGACCGGCGTGCCGCCGAAGGCGACCTGCACCACGTGCTCCTCGGGCCACTGGATGAAGGGCTCATGGACGGTGATGCCCTTGGAACCGGTGAGATCGATGTAGATCTCC
The DNA here is from genome assembly GCA_002364485.1 of Phycisphaerales bacterium UBA3160. Classification (GTDB taxonomy): domain Bacteria; phylum Planctomycetota; class Phycisphaerae; order Phycisphaerales; family SM1A02; genus UBA854. Next base: position 7,898 of record DEYK01000054.1, on the reverse strand, counting down.
GTATCGACGTAGTCGTCGGGATCGCCGAGCTCGGCTGGAATGTCGGGCTCGTCCGTATGGATGTGCCATCCGGGATCGTGATCGAAGACGATCGCCACGACCATGTCTTCTCCGGGTACGACTACATCCTGGGCCGCGATGGCCGAGACCGTCACCGAATCCCGGGAATCGAAGAACTGCGGAGTTTCGACCTTGGCCTTGGATCCGGGGATCGAAGGCCTGAATCCGGGGATCTTCAGGCCGGATCCGCTGGGCTCGGCTGTGGCCGGGATCACGGTCAGAACGACTGAAAGCAGGATGAGGAGTGTTCGAATGATCATCTTGATGCGGCAGGATACCCAATGGGGTTTAAGTGGTTTTCCTTCATACTCCGATAAACGCTCTACGGGACGGTTTTCTTGCCACCGCCCCATTGGGAGAATGGCGTGAGCGACACGTTGAATCGAAATCAGGTTGAAGCCCTCAAGACCGCCGTTTCCGACGGTACGGTGGCTGTAGGGGCACTTCCATCGAAGGTCTTCTGCCTCGACAGGGGCATTGACGGCTGTCCACCGATCTCCACCTACGACTTCAAGAGGCCGGAACGGATCAGCAAGGACCAGATCCGGTCCCTCAAGACCCTGCACGAGCCGTTTGCCCGAAATGTTGCCAGCCAGTGGACCGGCCTCATGAGAACGATCGTCGAGATCGAGATCGGGCAGGTCGAGCAGATGACATATGCGGAATACACGGCCGGACTGGCCGATCCGACCTGCTTCGGTCTCGTGAAACCCGATGTATTGGAGGGGTCCGTCTGTCTCGAGCTCTCTCCGGACATCTTCTATTCGATGATCGATCGGCTGATGGGGGGCGATGCCCAGGCGCCGCGGATCCCGGGACGGCCGTTGACGCAGATCGAGGAACGCCTCGCCCGCTCCGTCCTGCACCGGGCCATGACACCTCTGTCCGACGCCTGGTCCACCATATGCCCGGTGAACTTCGCACTCGGAGACATCGAATCCAATCCGCAGATCGCCCAGATCGTTCCTCCCAACGAGGTGGTGATCGCGTTCGAGTTCGAAGTCCACATGGTCGGAAAGATGGATCGCATGAGCCTGTGCGTCCCTTTCAACGTGATCGAGCCCCTGATGGAGGAACTCGGCCGCCGGGCCTGGACGTTCTCCGGAAACGAGGGCGAGAACCATCACCATGTCCATCAGCTGTCCAGGCACATCGCCGATACGGGCATCGAAGTGAACGCCACCCTGGCCGAAACCACCATGACCTTGTCCGATCTCCAGGGCCTCGGAGTCGGCGACCTGATCCTGACCGGTCGGCAGGCCGATGCGCCCGTCACCCTTCTGGTCGAGGGCCGGCCCAAGTACCTCGCGGCACTGGGGCAACACCAGGGCTCCAGAGTCGTTCGTGTGCTGAGGCCGCTCCGGGCCGGTGAGCGGGCCTGAAGCCGCTTAAGGCATCAGAAACAGGGGTAGAAGGACTGTTCTGGTTGCAGCCCGGGTGCTTCGCGGATATCGTTCACAAATTGGTTTGGAAGTTCCCGGGTCCGGTGACCCGGTTTTTGTGACGGAGCACCCGCTGATGGTCAGCTTCCTTCACCTTTGGTCGACTCGTCATGACGGTTGATGCCGTCAAGTCGTTTCGTCCGTCATGTGGGTTCAGCTCGCATGGGGTCTGCGCGTGTTCGCGTGGCGAGGGTCCGCCCTTGTTCTGAGTCAACCACCCATTTCGGGCGGTGCTCAGTCCGCTTCCATCTGGAAGCGCCTGACGACGCGGGCCACGGAGCCTTCCCTTTGGTGGAAGTTTCCGTGGTTTGTTCTTTGAACACCGATCGGGGGATCGACTGATCGGGTGGGGGCAACGGGTTGCACCCGGCGAACGAGGAAGACGATGAATCAAGAGACGATTCGAATCATTGACACCATCTCGCGTGAGCGGAACATCGACAGGGAACTTCTCATCGGAGATCTCGAGCAGGCGATGGTCAGCGCTGCCCGCAAGCACTTCAACTCTCTGGACACCGAAGAGTTCGGATGCCAGATCGAGCCGATTTCGGGACAGCTTCGCCTGTGGCGAAACAACGACGACGGCACCATCGAAGAGATTCCCATCGAGGAGTTGGGGCGCATCCCCGCCCAGACGGCGAAGCAGGTGATGATCCAGCGCTTCCGCGAGGATGAACGGGCCAGCCTGCTGGACGAGTTCTCCAAGCGTCTCGGCGACGTCGTCACCGGCACCGCGCATCGATACGAGGGCGGCGCTCTGGTCGTCCAGGTCGATCGGGCCGAGGGGTTCATGCCCCGCAGCGAGCAGATTCCGGGAGAGGTCTTCCATCCGGGCGATCGTGTCCGCTGTCTCGTCCGCGACGTCCGCGAAGAGGGCAGTCGCGTCAAGGTGGTCCTGTCCCGCAGCCATGCCGACTTCATCCGCCGCCTCTTCGAGGCGGAGGTTCCCGAGGTTTCCGAGCACATCATCGAAATCAAGGCCATGGCCCGCGAACCGGGCTTCCGGACCAAGATCGCGGTGTCCTCGATCGATTCCAAGGTCGATGCCGTCGGCGCCTGCGTCGGCGTCCGTGGCAGTCGCATCCGCAACATCGTCGACGAACTCGGTGGCGAGAAGATCGACATCGTTCGTTGGAACGAGTCCAGTCAGATCCTCATCTCCAACGCACTGAAGCCGGCGGAGGTCGAAGAGGTCAGTCTCTGCTTCGAGCTGGGGCGTGCAACCATCATCGTCCGCGACGATCAATTGTCGCTGGCGATCGGACGCCGTGGACAGAACGTCAGACTGGCGGCCCGTCTCACCGGATGGGACATCGACATTCTCACTCCCAACGAGTTCGCCAAGAGCCTCGAGATCCTCGAACAGACCGTTCGCAAGATCGAGGGGCTGGACGACTCCATGCTCGATCGCATGGGAGCGTTGGGAATCATCAGCGTCTTCGACGTCGAGGAGGTCGGAGTCGGTGTCCTGCTGAACGAGGTCGAAATGCCGCAGGCGCTTGCCGACGCGGTGCTGGCCGAGTGCGGTTCCACGGCCAAGGTGGTCGCGGAGCAGCAGCAGAAGGAGAAGGAAGAGGAGGAGCGTCGACGTGCGGAGGAATCCGCGGCGGCGGACGCCCTGCTGGCCAGCCAGACCGATGCTGGAGCCGAACTTGCCGCGGATTCGATTCTCGGAGGCGCCCCCGTGGCTCCGGACTCGACAGTCGATGCCGCGGAAGAAGAGAACGAGGTATCGTCCGAGGGCGATGCGAAGACGACGGAAGAAGATGTCGCCGAGTCGGATTCCGTGGATACGGAACCCGCTCGGGAAGATTCCTGACGATGAATTTCGTCGTTTCTGTACTGGAGTAATGCGTGGCCAAGAAAGCCGGCACAACCAGAGTCCACCAGATCGCCAAGGAACTTGGCGTGACGTCGAAGGACATCGTCAAGAAGTGTGAAGAAGAGGCCATTCCCTCGGTCACCAATCACATGTCGACACTTTCGGCCGGCCTGGCTGCGACCATTCGTGAATGGTTCGCTTCCAGTGAAGGCAATGTCGCGACGGCGGTGCAGACCGCTGCTCCGGTCGATGTCGACAAGGCCAGGAAGAAGGCCAAGAAGAAGGCGAGGAAGAAGCCGGTCAAGCCCGGCGAGTCGCCGGTTCCCGAGTCGCAGTCCCCTGCGG
>DEYK01000054.1:0-3865 GCA_002364485.1 Phycisphaerales bacterium UBA3160 | reverse complement strand
GCCGCGCCGGAACAGTCGCCACCTGCGGAGTCCGAGGCGTCGTCCGAAGTCGCAGCCTCGATCCCCCCGGTCTCCACCGCACCAACAGTCCCCGCAGCAGCCCCCGCACCACCGGTCGCGCCTCCCGCTACCGGAGAAGTTGCGCCGGCCGCGACGTCCGGTCCCGTGCCTGATGGCGAAAAGTCCGACGGCCCCGCCGACAAGCCCGATGTCACGCCTCGCGGCCGAAAGCTCGGACAGCCGGTCAAGACCAAGCTTGCAGGACCGAAGGTCATTCGAGTGGAGACTCCGGACGTGCTTCCCAAGCCCCGCTCCGCTTCGCGTGGAGACGGTCCTCGCGGCCCGAGGACGAGCACCGGTCCACGTACCGCCGGTCCCGGCGCAATGCCCCCGGGTCCTCCTCCATCGGACGACAAGCGGTCTTCACGAAGGAACAAGCGCCGCAGCGCTTCGGCCAGGCAGGATGCTCCGCGTCCCACCACTGGAAGAACCGGTCAGGGTGCCGGACGTCAGTCGAACTGGCGGCAGCAGGATCTCCTGGAGCGTGAACGCAGGCTTTCCCGTGCCGGCGGCTTCTTCAAGGCAGCGCGTCGCGACAACCTCAAGCGAACCGCGGGCGGAGCCGGCCAACGTGCCCCGAGCATCCGCGACAGTGGTGAACCGATCGCGATGTCCGAGCCGATCACGGTCAAGGGCCTGTCTTCCGCCACCGGAATCAAGGGCCGCGACATCGTCCGGCGTCTCGTGCAGGATGAGCACGACGTCAACATCAACAGCACGCTCGACACGGAGCTCGCCATCGAGATGATGCTCGAGTTCGGCGTCGACCTCCAGGTCACCGAGAACCTGACCAGCGAAGAAGAGATCGAGAGCGGTTTCAAGGATCGAGAGATGCACGACGAGCAGTCGCGTTCTCCGGTCATCACCATTCTCGGGCACGTCGATCACGGCAAGACCTCGCTGCTGGACCGCATTCGCAGTGAAAATGTCGCCGAAGGCGAGGCCGGTGGAATCACGCAGGCCACCAGCGCGTTCCGTGTTCCGGTCAAGGTCGGCGACACCGAGCGCGAGGTCACCTTCATCGATACGCCCGGTCACGAGGCGTTCACGGAAATGCGGGCACGCGGAGCGAAGGTGACCGACATCGTCGTGCTCGTGGTCGCTGCCGACGACGGCGTCATGCCCCAGACGATCGAGTCGATCAACCACGCCAAGGCGGCGGGGGTACCGATCGTCATCGCACTCAACAAGATCGACAAGGCCGAGGCGACGGATGCCAACATCCAGCGGATCTTCGGTCAGTTGACCGAGCATGAGCTCAATCCGGTCGAGTGGGGTGGTGCCACGGAAGTCATCCGGACCAGCGCCATCGAGAACACCGGGATCACCGATCTTCTGGAGATCCTCGACTACCAGGCCCAACTGCTGGATCTGAAGGCCGACTTCGGCGGTCCTGCCGAGGGCACGGTTCTCGAATCCCACATGGAGGATGGCCGAGGCCCCGTGATCACCGGACTCGTCCAGCAGGGCAAGTTGTCCAAGGGCGACTGCATCGTGGTCGGTCGCGGCTACGGTCGTGTCCGTGACATGATCAACGACCGTGGGGATCGCAACGCGGTTTCCGCACCTTCGACTCCGGTCGTCATCTCGGGCATCAACTCGCTGCCCGATGCGGGCGACAAGTTCTACGTCGTGAAGAATCTCCGTCTCGCCGAGGCCGCCGCACAGGAGCGGATCCAGAACGAACGTGAACGGGATCTCGCGAAGGAGAAGGTCACTCTGGACAACATCTTCGAGAAGCTCGAGGGCGCGTCGCGCAAGGAGCTTCCGATCATCCTGAAGTCCGACTGCCAGGGATCGGCCGAGACCATCAAGGCATCGCTCGAGAAGTGCACGACCGACGAGGTCACCATCTCCATCAAGCATGCTTCCGTCGGCGGCGTCAACGATTCCGATGTGGCACTGGCCGAGGCGGCCGGGGCGATCATCATCGGATTCAACGTCACCTCGTCCGGTTCGGTCCGCAAGTCGGCGGAGAAGCAAGGAGTCGATCTCCGCTTCTACGACGTCATCTACGACATCACCGACGATGTGCAGAAGGCCGTCCTCGGACTGCTCGATCCGATCCAGCGCATCGAAATCCTCGGTCACGCCGAGGTTCGCGAGGCATTCAAGATCACCAAGGTCGGCATGGTCGCCGGCTGCTACGTCACCGAAGGCAGCATCGAACGTCAGGCGCTGATTCGCGTGACACGCAACGAGATCGTCGTCGAAAGCGATCGCAAACTGGCCCAGCTCAAGCGATTCAAGGACGATGCGAAGGAAGTCAAGTCGGGCCAGGAGTGCGGCATGCTCATCGACGGCTACGACGACATCAAGGTCGGCGATGTACTCGAGTGCTACAAGGTGCACCAAGAGCAGCCAGGGGCCTGATCGGTCTCCGTGTGAGGTCCGAGCCTTCTCATGAGTACGCATTCACATCAGATCGAGTCCGTGTTGCTGCGGTCCGTGCAGGACGTGTTGTCACGTGGGCTGAACGATCCCCGCGTACGCGGTCTGGTCTCCGTCACCAAGGTCGACGTGTCTCCGGACTACGCCGAAGCGATCGTCTGGTGTTCCGTGCTTCCGCACGAACACGGCGATCTGTCCATCAAGGGCATCCAGCATGCCGCGGCGTGGATACGACGCACCGTGGCGTCGCGGGTCTCGCTGCGCCGGATGCCGAAGCTCTCGTTCCGTCTGGATCACTCACTCAAGAAGCAGGCCGAAGTCCTTTCGGCCATCAATGAAGGTCGACAACGCGACGAGGAGTTGCGACAGGAGTCGTCGGACGAATCGTCCGACGCGGCGACCGATCAGTCACACGAGCAAGGCCAGGAGCCCATGTCGTGAAGAATTCCGCGAAGCACGCAAAGAAACTCACAACACTTCTTCGGAAGTTGTCTTCAGGAAAGCCCCGCAAGGAGCCCGAGAGCGACGACCTCGTCGGCACCCTCGTCTACTCCTTCATGCTGTGGGAGTCGACGAGTTCCCGTGCCGGCACCGCGTACACGAAGCTCATGGCCTCGATGGAGGACTACAACGAGCTGCGTGTCAGCATGCCCTTCGAGATCACCGAGATGATCGGGGACACTTCGGAGCACGCCGACGAACGTGCCCGCCGTCTGAGAGCCTCGCTCAATGCGATCTATCTTCGCGAACACGATGTGAAGCTCGACTCGGTTCTTTCCTTGAAGAAGGCCGAGATCAGGGACTACATCGAGTCGATCGACGGCATCGTTCCGTTCGTCTCCGCGTGGGTCCTGTCCCGCTGCTTCGGTGTCCATTCCGTCCCCGTCGACAGCCAGCTTCAGGTGCTTCTCGAGGAGGCAGAGGTGCTCGAGCCGGATTCCGAGGTGCAGGAATCCTCCAAGTGGCTGACGCGACAGATTCCGGCCGATCAGGGAGAAGAAGCGCATTCCAAATTCCAGGCCTGGATCGATGCCGAGTCGCGCCGCATCCTGCAGAATCGTCAGCGTCGCGAAAAGTCGCTCGAGAAGCAGCGTGACCAGCGGATCAAGGATCGCCGCAAGGAGCGGGCTACCGATGCCAAGCATCGTCGTATCGAGCGTGAAGAAGCCGCTCGCAAGCGGGCTGCCAAGGCGGAAGCGAAGGCGGAAGCCGCCCGCAAGGCCGAGGAGAAGAAGGCAGCCAAGTTGATCGCCGAGAAGGCAGCAAAGAAGAATACTGCCAAGAAGAAGGTCGCAAAGAAGACGGCCAAGAAGAAGGTCGCGAAGAAGAAGGTCGCGAAGAAGGCGGCCAAGAAGAAGGTCGCGAAGAAGACGGCCAAGAAGAAGGTCGCGAAGAAGACGGCCAAGACGAAGGT
>DEYK01000059.1 GCA_002364485.1 Phycisphaerales bacterium UBA3160 | reverse complement strand
CGACCACACCCCGCTGCTCGAATCCGGCTGGCAGAAACCGATTCGCTTCGTCGCCAAGGGCCGCGACGGCATCACCGACATCTGGGGTGTCATCATCACCCCACAGGATTTCGATCCGGACGAGCACTACCCGGTGGTCGAACACATCTATGCCGGCCCCCACGATCATTTCGTACCCAAGAAATTCAACCGGAACGCACGCATGCGGGAGGTCGCCGAGCTTGGCATGGTGGTGGTTCAGATCGACGGCATGGGCACGAACTGGCGCTCCAAGGCCTTTCACGACGTGGCCTGGAAGAACCTCGGAGACTCCGGGTTCCCCGATCGCATCGCCTGGATGACCGCTGCGGCGGAGACGAGACCGTGGATGGATCTCGACCGCGTGGGCATCTACGGTGGAAGTGCGGGCGGCCAGAGTGCGATGCGTGCCTTGCTGGCCCACGGCGACTTCTATGACGCCGCGGTCGCCGACTGCGGTTGTCACGACAACCGCATGGACAAGATCTGGTGGAACGAACTCTGGATGGGCTGGCCGATCGGCCCCCACTACGCGGAGCAGTCGAACGTGACGAACGCCCACCGGCTGACCGGCGAGCTCATGCTCATCCTCGGGGGGCTAGACAGGAACGTCGACCCCACTTCGACGATCCAGGTCGTGGACGCGCTGGTCAAGGCCGACAAGGACTTCGAGTTCGTGCTGCTCCCAACCGCCGGCCACGGCGCCGCCGAGACCCCCTACGGGCATCGGCGGCGCATGGACTTCCTCGAACGCAAGCTTCTCGGCGACGGTTGACCGGCGTCGCGACGGATCAGCAATCCTGGTTCCAGGCCCCGATCACCAGGCCGAGGTCGGCGGAGTTCACGATGCCGTCCTGGTTCACGTCGGCGACGCAGTCGGGGCCGGTACAACCCCAGTTCCCGATGAGCGAGCCCAGGTCGGCCGCATTCACGACGCCGTCACCGTTGATGTCCTCGGCACAGCCGCCCCCACCACCCTCATAGAGTTGCACCGCGAGGTCCCAGGCCTGCGGACCGATCACGAGTCCCATGAGCCGGCCCGGCAGGTCGTCGGCCGGAGGATGGATGCCGCCCCAGATCCGACTCAGCGAGCACTGATCGCTCGCGTCACGGTAACTGACCCACTGGAGTCGCACGTCGACCGACGGTCCGTCCTCGAAGACGAGGAACTGCCCACGTCGCGCCAGGTACTCGCCGAGTCCGCCGGGGAAGTACTCGCTGCCGGTCATGAGCGTCATCAGCTCCGCGGCGGCCCGACTGAAGGTCGAATGCCCCGACACGTAGCCTGCGAAGTTCGGCGTCACGAACGTCGGTCGCTGATACGGCCACCATGACTCGGCCAGGGTCCATCCGCAGCCGGCGGTGTCGATCTCGGGATCGTTGATGAAATCGGGACCACGCCAGCAGAACGCGGCGATCTTCCCCACGTTCGCATTCCCGGCACCCGCCAGATGTTCATGCCGCTCGCCGGGAGCGGTCGTCTCCTCGGTCACGACTTCAACCAGACCCGGGATGATCCGGAGTCCGCGCGGATGGTAGTTGGGGAGCTTGGGATCGGATCGCTGACCGTTCTCCGCCATCCAGCGGACGACGGACACCGGACGGACGTAGTCGTACCAGCCCTTGACGCCCCAGGCGGTGATCGCCGCATCATGCATGCAACCACCCATGGCAAGGTACGCCTTGACGTCGTATTCCAGTTCTCCGAGAACCTCGCCGACGCCGCCGATCCTGCGATCGAACTCCGGGTGATCCATCACGTCGTTGAGAATGGTGAACCAGTGTCCCGGCGGCGTCTCGGAATCAGGCCCGTCCGCCCAGAACTCGGCGAGTACCCGCGTGTAGTCGCCACGCGGAACGAACTGCTGGGGAAATGGCTCACCGGTCACGGGATTCGTCTCGTACCCCTGACTCGCATCCCCACCTCCGAGGTAGTCGTAGAAGCCGTCGAAATCGGCGGGATCCGTCGGAAGCTCCGCGTTGCCGATCCGATTCGGACTCACGTCCCAGAGGACGTCGTCCCCGGCATCGAGATGCGACGACCAGACGAGCACCTGCTCGAAGCCATCGAGGTATTCCAATTCCCGATCCGTCCCGATCAACGGGGGCGACCCCGGATCGAGGTAGAAACTCCAGTCACGCCCGTCACGATGGCTCGTGGTCCGCTGTTCCGGCCGGAGACCGAACGGCGTCACGCCGCCCCACTCGGGACCGAGAAACGGCGGCACACCGCCTTCGATCACGTTGCCGGACTGATCGATGAACTCCTCGAATCCGATGGGCTGCCAGCGATTCGGTCGCTCGAGGAGGTTGCCGGGCTCCTCCGGATAGATCGGCAGGTTCACGGGGCGATACCACTGGTTCGCGTAGTCGTTCCGTTCGTTCGCGTTGTCCTGCTCGCCGAAGGCGATGTAGGCCGCTGCGATCCGATTCCCGATCGCAGCCGGGTCGTCCCCGACGGTTTCGGTGTAGGCGGGATCGTGACCGAGTTCGATCATGAGCGCGTCGTACTCCGGACCGAGTTCCTCGAACCCCGGAGAATCGGCGAAGCGATGCACGAGGATCCGATATGCCGCGTAGGAGATCGCCGTGCGTCGATCGACGTCGAGATCACGCGCCGTGAGCTCGTCTTCACCGAAGAGCCAGGGCGTCGGTCCGGTTTCGTAGCAGGACCAAGCGTCCCACATCGCGGCGGAGATGTGAAAGAGATTCCTGGCGTGGACCACCGGTCGCGCGAAATCGCCTCGAATCGATTCAAGCGTGATCTCGTTCCACTGCCGGGCGACGGAATGCTCGTCGGACTGACCATGGGCCGTCGGCGCGATCGCAGCACCGGCCGAGGCCAGGAGCACACCGAGCGTCGTCATCCTCATTGAATCAAACATGGCCTTGCCTTCCTGTTCAGGATCGTTCCTGGAACGATTGAAACATGCGCCCGAAAATCGCTGAAGCCGGGATTCCCTCTGAAACAGAAGCGTTTCCCTGCACTTTCCAGCCCTCGATTCGAATCCGATCCGGTCCGAACATCACCCCCCCGCGGGCATTCCCGCCGCCCTCCCTGAACGGCCGAGGCCTGCCATCTGCGAGAACGCAGATGACAGGCCCGCCCTGGCCGATCAGGAGGATCAGAGCCAATCAGGGAGCGCACTGGCCCCAGGCGCCGATGAGAAGCCCGAGGTCGGCTGCGTTGACCATGCCGTCCTCGTTGAGGTCGGCGACGCATTCGCCCTTGCAACCCCACTCGCCGATGAGCAGACCGAGGTCGGCCGCGTTCACGACGGTGTCGAGGTTGATGTCGCCCAGGCAGAAAGGATCGGCACATTCGGCGGAAACGTCGTTGCCACCACCGTCGACGATGGTGCCGTCACCACCGAAGTAACCGTTGATGTTGCCGCTGCAATCGTTGTTGCACATGGTGCTGTTGACCACCGTGACGACGGTGTCACCACCCGACCAGATCGCCGCGCCGCACGCGGAACCGTTGGCGCTGTTGTTGACGACGACGCAGTCTTCGACCCGGGGCTGTCCGCCGGCGTTGAGGTGCATGGCACCGCCACCGAAGCTGCCGCTGTTGATCAGATCACCCACATTGCCTTCCATGAGGCATCCGTAGAACTGCACCCAGCTACCACCCGCGGCCACGGCGCCGCCGGGGCCGCCAGCGTAGTTGTTGAGCCACTGGCAGTTGGTGAACACCGGCTGGTTGAACCCGCCGTTGGCCGGGAAGAAGGTGGCGCCGCCGTACGCGGCGGTGTTGTTCTCGAACAGCGTGTCGCTGATCTCGGACATCTGAGCACCGACGAAGCAGATCGCTCCGCCACCAGCGTTCGAGTTGTTGTTGCGGAAGACGCAGTTCCGGATGTAGGCGTTACCCCCGTTGAGGATCGCGCCACCGTCGCCACCGGAACTGAAGCCCTGGAAGATCAGGTTCTCGAAGCCCTGGTTTCCGCCATTGTTGGTGAAGCCACGGTTGTTGTTTCCCTGCATGATCGTGGTCGGGTTGCCATCCTTGTCGACCTGGCCGCGGATGGTGAACTTCGCGCTGGACTGCAGGTTGAAGAACTGGTTGTAGGTTCCAGGACCGAGCTCGATCGTGGTGTCGCAACCCACCGAATTGATCGCCGCGGCGATGTTCGTGAAGTCGCAACCGCTGGAGCAGACCGTGACGGTATTGCCTTCACAGACGTCCGCGGAGAAGGTGCCGGTTCCCACATCACCGTTGTAGCCACCGATACGCATGTAGTAGGTGCTTCCTGCAGTGACGTCGACGAGCACCGAAGCGTGGAACTGCTGGCAGCCGGCGTCGCTTGCCGAATCACCGTTGCAGGCGATCTGGTCGGCGGTCGTGCAGCCACCCTCGTAGATGATGATCGAGGTGTCGTAACTGGTGGTGTCGCACGTCGTGAAGAGGACGGAACTGTCCGAGTCGGGCGTCCAGGTGTACCAGACGTCCCGCTGGCTCGAGAACCAGTTCAGGAACGTACCCGGGCACAGGGAGTCGCTACCGGCCACGAAACTGGGGTTCATGATGGAGGTGTCGAACGCGTAGGACGTGTTCGGCATGATTTCGATCGCGCTTCCGCAATCATCACCTTCGATGCCCGCGTGCGCGGCGGCACCGAGCACGGCGACGCCCGCGAAGGCTGCGATTCGGTTGAAACGATTCGTTCGGCTCATATCTTTCTCTCCGATTTATGAGAACACAGGGTTTGGGAACATCCGGAAACGAATCCGCTTCGAGAACCGGAGCACGCGAGAATCCTTCCGCGCAACCCGAACGTAGAACGCGCGGAAATCTCGAACAAGCGTTTTCCCGGAGCCGCACGCTGTATCGATCAAAGAAACCACCAAACGGTCGATCAAAGACATCACCAAACAGTCGATCAAAACGTCCGAAATGCCTGAACCCCTGTTTTTGCAGTGTTTTCGCATTTACTGATTCAAAGTCCGGCACGCCGTTCGTCCGTCGCACGGGGAATTTCGACGAAGGAATCCCGATGACAGTGGTCGACGAGCCCGTCGAATGTGCGAAACCCGCTCCATCCGTGTGCAGGATCGATATCGATCCAACCGATTCCAGCAAGCCCCGGCGCCGGAGCGAGTCTTATGATCTTCTTCAAGGAACACCCCATGAAGACACCATCCACACACCTTGTCCGGCAATGGTTCGGGGTCATGGTCGCGGCACAACTCGCAACGAACCTCTCCGCGTCCTTCATCGACGACGAGGTACCCGCGGAAGACGGGGTCGTGTTCCGTTCCGGTGGTCCCGATTACGACACCTTTCGGATTCCAGCGTTGATCGAAGCGACGAACGGTGACCTGCTCGCCTTCGCCGAAGGTCGAGTCGGCGGCCGCAGCGACTCGGGCGACATCGATCTGGTGTTGCGACGAAGCGGCGACGGAGGCGATACCTGGAGCGACCTCGAGGTCGTCTGGGACGACGGCGGGAACACCTGCGGGAATCCGTGCCCCGTCGTCGACTGGTCCGACGGCACCATTCACCTCCTCGCCACTCGCAACCTCGGACACGACCACGAATCAGAGATCATCGCCGGGACCTCCGAGGGAACCAGGACCGTCTGGGTCCTGACCAGCGACGACCACGGCGCGACCTGGAGCAAGCCCCGTGAGATCACATCCACCGCCAAGCGTCCTGACTGGACGTGGTACGCCACCGGGCCGGGCAACGGCATCCAGCTTCGATCCGGCCCGAAGTCGGGTCGACTCCTGATTCCCTGCGATCACATCGAATCCAGGACGAAGAACTACTACTCGCACTGCATCGCGAGCGACGACCACGGCAGGACCTGGAAGATCGTGGGCAGGACTCCTTCTCATCAGGTGAATGAGTGCGCGGTCGCGGAACTCGAGGACGGATCCCTTCTCTTGAACATGCGGAACTACGATCGCTCGAAGCGTGCGCGAGCCCTGTCGCGGTCCACCGATGGCGGCGACACCTGGAGCGAAGTCACCCGGGACCCCGCCCTGCCCGAACCGATCTGCCAGGCGTCGATGGTGGCGTCCCACGGTGGCCGCGTCCTCGTCTTCTCCAACCCCGCGAACCCGAGTGGACGGACCGATATGACGATCCGTCGCAGTCGGGACGGCGGTCGCACCTGGTCGAAGGGGAATGTCCTTCACGCCGGTCCCTCCGCGTACTCCTCCCTGGCGACGGTCGGAGGCCGCCAGGGACTGGCGGGCTTCGCGTGCCTCTATGAGGCGGGCAAGGACCATCCGTACGAGGAGATCCGGTTCCGCCGCATCAATCGAAGGATGCTCGGGCTCGATCGTGATCACGATTGGGTCGCGAACGACTGGACCGAACTCCTCGTCCCCGATTCCTTCGATGGATGGCACACCCTGCCCGGTGGCACCTGGACCTGGAACGACGGGGTGCTCGAAGGACGCATCACCAAGGACGATCCCCGCCACGGCCTGCTCGTCACGGACCGTGAGTACGACGATTTCGAAGCAGTCCTTTCCTTTCGCATCGAGAAGGGCGACTCCGGCTTCTATCACCGGGTCGAGGAACTGGGCGACGCGATCGGCGTGAGCGGCTTCCAGGCCGAGATCGACCCCACCCCCGAGGTCGGCGGCCTCTACGAGACGCGCGGCCGCGGCTGGGTGATCAAGCCCGACCCCGCGATGATCGAGGAACTTCGTTCGCGAAGCGGTGAATGGCTGGAGATGCGGGTCCGCGCGGTGGGCGGGGACGTCGATGTCTTCGTCGACGGCTACCCGACCGCAAGCCTGCGGAATGACCCGGGACGCCGCCGCGGGCACCTCGCCCTCCAATTGCATGCGAACATGGACGTCGAAGTCGACTTCCGATCGTTGCGGATCCGCCCCCTGGACGGGAAGGCGGGCGCCCCGACGTCGATACCGGAGTCCTGATCATCGACGACGACCGGGTCTGTTCCGCCTCGTTGAATCTCGACGGCGCTCTCGACGAAGCCAGAGGCGATTGGATCGCTCGGCCCGTCGGCCGCGCGGCAGGGACGTCGAACCAAGGAGATCAGCATGTCGGATAATGGAACCCATACCTGGCCCGAGCTCGCAATCGGCCTCTACGAGCAGCTCACGGGCAAGAACGCGGAAATCATCTACACCTTCGAAGAGATGAGCATCCACATTCCGAGCGGCACCGGCGACGGCGTGAAGCACGCCCCCTGGAAGCTCGACGGAACGATGCGGATCCGGACCAAGACCCACGAAGGCCAGTGATCGAACCCCTGCACATCCATGCCGACATCACCGCGTCAAGCGGCGAACACGTGGTCCGCATCCACGGTGAAGACGAGCGCTTCATCGTGGATGCGTCCTCGTGGGCACCACTTCTGCAGCTTCGCCGCGTCGCGTCGAATTCGAACCTGAGACTCCCGGAACCATCTCGGCGACAAACGGGCGCCGTCGAGGTCCGGGTTCGCGAAACGACCGTACTCACGCTCCGGCTCGAGGCCGGACGAACCCGACGCCGCATCCACCCGATCGGCATCCTTCGTTCGCTCTTCGCCTGATCACCGCATGAGCCGTTCGACAGGACACGCCGGTGTCCGGAATCATCGATCCGCGGCGGGCGAGTCCCTCCACGTCGGCGTCTTCGGGGCGATCTCGACGCCTTCCCTTGCCGCCCTCGCCACCGAACGGCGGCCATCCCGCTTGTCGAGCGAGAGCACGTCGAACAATCGCCCATCCTCGTCCATCGCCTGAAACTCGAGGATTCCGTCGTGGATCCCGCAGTAGACGAAGTGATGCCGTCTGGCCTTTCGATGCCCGAAGGTCGTGTTCGCGGGGTCGAAGTCCTCGAGGTGCCCGCCGCCGCCGGCGGTCGTGACGTAGATCACGCCTCCCTCGTCCCAAGGGACCACGTCCTCCCCCACCATCGGGAAGGTCCGCTCGTAATCGTGGACGTGTCCGCTGAAACAGATGTCGACCCCGTGCTTCTCGAGCAACGAGGTGATGTTCCGGGCATTGGGATCGCCTCGCTTCGATGACGTCTGGTAGGTGTCGCCGTAGTCGTTGGAATCGCTGGTCCAGGGCGGTTGGTGCAGGACCGCGAATTTCCATTCCGCGTCGCTCGCCGCGAGCGCGGTCTCGAGCCACTCGAGCTGCGCGGACCGGTCCGCCAACGATCGATTGCCGTCGATCATGAAGAAATCGGCGTCGCCGTAGCTGAACGAGTACCAGCGTTCCGGGTCGGGAAGACTCATGTAGTCGTAGTAGAGCTTCGCGTCCTGTTCGTGGTTCCCGAGCACGGGCATGATCGCGACGCGCTCGATGAGTGGTCGCATGTTCGGGAAGAAGTGGTTCGTCCAGTTTCCCTTGTCGCCACCGGTGGTCACCAGGTCACCGGCATGGACCAGCAGGCTCGGACGGGTCTCGAACGCGAGATCGGCGATCCGCTTCACGACCTCGGGCTGCGACTGGGTGTCCCCGATCGCGACGAAGGTGAACGGATCCCCGCGATCGGCGGCGGTGCGGAATGTCTTCACGCCGCCTGAAAGGGTCGAATCCCCCGCGTCCGCGACCACTTCGTAGAAGTACTTGGTGTTCGCCTCGAGCCCGTCGATTCGGAACTCGTGGATCCGAGCGGCCCGGTCGTTCCGCCAGGTGCGTTGGAATCCGCCGGTTTCGTCCCGGACCCGGACCTCCATCGCGGATGGCGCAAGGGTCTCCGCCACCACGCTCATCGCATCGGTCGTCGGCCAGACGAGGAACGGTTCGACCATCCACGCGAGGGTCGTGTCGATCTCCGGCGGCAGCGCCGCGAGTTCCGAATGGCGGGTGAACCGACGCCGGACCTCCTCGGCGGAGATCGCCTTCGGCAGGACCGACACTTCGAACAGCCGGCCATCGAGTCCATGATCCTCGTTCCGGTCGAGGTATCCGCCGATCACCAGAGGTTCGTCCCCTCGAAACCGGATCGGCCCGGACTGATCGAGACTCTCGGCGACCTTCTCCCCGTCCATGTAGAGATTCATCGTCGTGCCGTCGTAGGTACCGACGAGATGATGCCACTTTCCGATCGTGTAGGGCTTCGACGACTCGAGATACGTGATTCGTCCGTCCTCGTCGTCGAGGCCGGTGCTCGAGATCCCGAAGTAGGGCTTCTCGTAGCCGTAACCGAGGATCATCCCGGTCTCGGCTTCACCGTTGTCCTGGATCGCACCGACGACGCCACCCCACTGCGTGGGCATGTCGATCGAGACCCACGCCTCGAGCGTGACGGCTTCGGTCGCGAGTCCCCCGGGAATCGCGTCGATCCGCGGTGCGATGATGAACGGCGTGCCACGGCCCGACAAGGCGAGTCCCGACTCGATCTCCGATCTGGGTACGGGGCGAGTCTCGGCCACCGGAAGCGAATCGGAGGTCGCCTTCAGTTCCGTGCCGGAGGTCGTCCATCGCTGTGAAGCGACCTGCGCGTACGTCGATGTCGATGCGACAGACGAGGCGACGCCGAGCAGCGGGATCGCGACGAAACGAATGCGGTCGTTCATGGGAACCTCCTGCGTCGAGCCTATCACCACCGGACCGATCTCACTCCGAACCGGATCCCGTTTCGATCTTTTCCATCGCGGGAATCGTTTCGGCCTGCTCGAGCCGCCTCAGTTCACCGATCAGGACGCCGATCGCCTCGTCGCACGCCTGCGCGGCCTTCGGCCCGCCCTGATTCGTCACCGCCGCCATCACCCAGTCCCGCGCCGGCGACATCCAGACCACCGCGAACCAGAGCGTGTTCGTGCCGTTGTGCGTGAGAATCGGCCCCCTCGCCCAGTCACGCCGACGCACCATCCACCCGGACGCGTACTGGCCGCCCGCGGGTGGACGCTGGAGCGACTGCAGCCGTTCGGGATTGAAGAGGCCGGGCTCGCCCCGCGCCGCATCGAGGTGCGCCGCGAGAAACCTCGACCAGTCGGTCATGGTCGCGTGGATGGTTCCCGCGGCCGAGATCGCTTGAGGATTATCGGCGAACGCCGAGGGCGGGATCGGTACCCCGTTCAAATGTCCCCGCGGCTGGTCCACCGCCTCCATCGAGCCCGGTGCTCCGAAATCGGTCTCCGACATTCCCAGCGGGCCGAAGAGATGCTCGCGACACATGGATTCCCACGCGCGTCCCGTGCGTCGCTCCGCCATCGCGGCGGCGATCGCGTAGCCGAAGTTCGAATACCGCATCTTCGATCCGTCGGTCTCGACCGGCGGCTCGGAGAGCACGACACGGACCAGCTTCAGCCGTTGATCGGGAAGCGGCGTCTCGAGCGGCATCATTCGCAGCGCGAGCAGAGCTTCCCGAGCATCTTCGGGCAGGCCGGAGCGATGCTGCACGAGGCGTCGAAGGGTGACATCGTGCCACGCGGGCAGGACTTCGTCGACGTCGGCGAACACCTCACCGATGGTGGTGTCCCAGGCGAGGTCGCCGCGGGCGACCAGTTGGTCGAGCACCGTGGCCGACATCGCCTTGCCACAGGAGCCGAGATGCCACCGGTCCCGGGTCGTGACCCCGGTCTCTTCGCCCCGTGCCCGCACGCCGACCGCGTCGATCACGACGATCTCGCCCGCCTTCATGGCGAAACCCGCGAGGGCGGGAAGATCGGCACGAACACGGATTTCATCGAAGCGCTCGGCGACCGACGGCGGGGCCGCACCCGATGCCGCAGGAGAAGCCGACATCGAAGCCCCGATCACGAGGCCCGCGAGAACCGTTTCGATCATCGAGAACTCCAATCGTCTCGGCCGCGGCCGCCGGTCATCGTGGTTCACAGAAGAAGTGCCGACATTCAATTCGATGCTCGGACCGCCCCATCGACTGCTCGCGATCGCCGTCCGTTCACCGCTTGATGGCGGCTCCAGGCCGCCGGGACGGCGAACCGCGACATGCTCGACACGAGCGAAACGAGAACACCGACATTGTGACGATCTTCACGCTCCCTGCCAACGCGATGATCACACCGCCCTCGTCCCGTGATTCGATCGGATCAGGCGGAACAACAGACCAACGCGGCGCTCGGCGAAGCGATCGTTCCGCCGTGACGGGTTCGATCTCCCGCCGGCCATGCCCCCCGGGCATGCGACACGCTTGCCGCGATCGGCGTCACGAGCATGCGGTCCTGCAGCGTCCTCGACGCAATCCCCATGATCGACCCCGGAGCGCCTTGATTGTAAGTAATCATTCACTTACAATTGGGTGATGCCCGCCTTGACCCGGAAATCCACCGCAGAGCGACGCGAGGAGATCGCCACCGCCGTCCTTTCCATCATCGGACGCACTGGCCTGACCTCGCTCACGATGTCCAACCTCGCCGCGGAGATCGGCGTCACGTCCGGCGCCCTGTTCCGCCACTTCGAGACCCGCGACGACATCCTCCGCGAAGCCGTCAGACACGCGGTGGCGAGGATCGACCGAACCTTTCCCGACGAGTCGCTCCCCCCTCTTGATCGCCTCTTCACGCTTGCGAAGAACCGTATCGACCTGCTCGGCCCCGAACCCGGACTCGCGTGGCTCCTGCGCTCGGAGCAGGCGTATCTCACCATGCCGGATGACGCGGTCGACGAACTTCGAGATGTCGCCCGACGCTCCCGCCGGTTCCTCCTGAAGGCGATTCGCGACGGCGCGGCCGAAGGCAGCATTCGATCCGACATTCCGCCCGATGTGCTTCTCGTACCGGTCATCGGAACGATCCATGCGCTGATCGGCATGCCGGGCGCATCGCGACACGCCGGCGGAGGACGAGCCGGAACCCCCCCTCGAGTCCTGGCCGCACTTCGACGGATGATCACCAATCCCGAACGCGAGGATTCCTGACGCCTTCACGACGACATCGACCTTCTCTTTCTCAGATTCCTCCATGGAGACGATCATGATGTCCCAGAATTCCGTGCTGAAACTCGACACACCCGTCGGCGTGATCGCCGTCGATCATCCGCTCGCGACCCGGGTCTTCGCCCGCCACGACATCGACTTCTGCTGCGGTGGCGGCAAGCCGCTC
>DEYK01000027.1 GCA_002364485.1 Phycisphaerales bacterium UBA3160 | reverse complement strand
GCCCGAAAGCAGGTCCCAGGTGCGGATCTGACCATGATCGCATCCGAGGTGCAGCGCGAACGCATGAATCTCGTGCTCGGCCATGGGGTCGTCGGGATTGCGGACCTGCATGAGCAGGTACTGCACCGGTGCAGGCATGACGAGGATGATAGCAGCCCGCGGACGTTCTCTTTCAGCGGGATTCGATCATTCCTGTTCCACGCACGAGCGTGGCGGTCCGGGTGGCGGGGACCGCATCGAAGCGTTCCCGGAAGCCGTCGGGCCAGTGCACCAGCACATCGAGGACCGTGGTGCCGGCCGGAATCGACACGTGGACCTGGGGGGCATGGGTCGACTGGAAACTGCCGCCGGCGGGCATCCATCTCGTCGAACGTTCCCCGCCGGCGGTGATGTCGAGTCCGGCTCCGGGGGCGAACCGGTCGAGTGATTCCTCCCGATCGTCCCGAAGCGAGATCACGACCCCCGGGCGTTCGGACGTCTGCATGTTCTGCAGCACGCGGACCGGGCCGTTGAGTTCGCCGATCACCAGATCGATGTCGCCGTCGCCGTCGAGGTCCCCCTGCACGAGGTTCCGGTCGCGCCGCGGCGTGGCGATCCACGCGCCGGTGTCCTCGGGGCGTGCGGCATCGAATCGGTTTCCGGATCGGACCATGAGCATGGGTGGCTGTTCGTACTCGGAGTCCATCGTCTGCATCGAGGCCTGCGGGTACACGTGGCCGTTGACCGTGACCAGATCCTCGTCCCCGTCGTGGTCGAAGTCGCCGAAGGTCGCACCCCACCCGAGCATGGTCCGGCTCGAGAGTCCGAGGCCCCACGTGGTCGTTCGATCGTCCCACGTCCCTGCGCCGCGTCCGAGATGGAGGGTGTTGGTGTCGCTGGAGAAGTTCGTCGTGAAGATGTCGGGGGTTCCGTCGCCGTCGACGTCCGAGACCGCCATGCCCATGGTGGCCTGGGCGTGTCCGTCCCGATTGAAGGCGAGTCCCCTCGTTCCGGCCTCCTCCTCGAAGCGGAGTCCGTCGCCGGTTCCGAGCAGAAGGTGGTTCGGATCCGAGTCGTTGCCGACGAGGAGGTCCAGGGTCGCATCGCCGTCGATGTCGAGCATCACCAGGTTCAGGCCGTAGGCGGGTGCGACCGACGCCAGGCCGGCCGGGCCCGAGGCGTCGCGAAACGTCCCGTCGCCGAGATTCTCCAGCAGCACGTCGGGCTGGGGGGGCAGCCCGTTGGGGCCGGCCATCACGTCCTCGCCCTTGAACGACGCCGGCGTCGGAGGACGACTGGGATCGAACTCGAGGTAGTTGATCACCACGAGATCAAGATCGAGGTCCCCGTCGAGATCCGCGAACGCCGCGGAGGTGCTCCATCCCTCGTGGCCGGTTCCGCTGATTTCGGTCACGTCCTCGAAGGTCCCGTCGCCGCGGTTGCGCAGCAGCACGTTGGGGCCGTGGCAGCTGACGTACAGATCGACGTGCCCGTCGCCGTCGAAGTCGCCGGCCGCTGCGCCCATCGCCCAGTGTCGGACATCGATTCCGGATGAGGCGGTGACGTCCTCGAACGCGATCACGCCGTTCTCGGTGCGGTTGGCGTACAGCCTGCATCCCGGGCCGGATTCCGGTGCGTCGAGCGTTGCGCCGTTGGCGACGAAGAGATCGAGGTCGCCGTCGCCTTCGGCATCGAACAGAGCCAGTCCGCCGCCGTTGACCTCGATGATCTGCGTGCTCGGCAGGACGCCGCTGGTCATCACGACATCGACGCCGCTGGGAACGACTTCGGTGAATCTCGGGACGGATTCGGATGGCGGTCCGGAGTGTTCGCATCCGGTGAACGCGGCCAGGGCCGCCAGCGGCATCGCGTGCAGCAGATTCATGGCTCGACTCCATGGGGAAACTGGGTGGCCAGTTCATCATGGCGTGCCCTGGCCTGCTGCGCGGCGGACTCGTCTCCGAGTCGGCGGCAGATGTGGATGAGTCTGAACCAGGCCTCCTCGACCCGATCGCTGGCCTCGAGCGACAGTTCGAGCAGGCGTCTCGCTTCGACATCGTCGCCGCGAAGTTCCTCGATCTGGGCAAGGCGGAACAGCGCCTTGGCGAGTTGCTCCTGTCGAATGCCGCCGACCCCGAGGAGTTCGATCGACTGCTCGAAACGATGCTTCGCTTCGTCGATGCGGCCGTCGTCGAGCATGACGAGGCCGAGGCCGTACGCGGAGTCGGCCTCGTCGGGTGTCAGTTCCAGGTGACGCAGGAACGCCGATTCGCTGAGGCGTGGTTCACCGAGGTAGTACCTGCTCCAGCCGAGGAAGTGCCACGCCGGCGGATAGACCGGCAGTGCCTCGGCGGAACGGTCGAACCACTCGGCTGCGGGCGCGTACCGCTTCTCCTTCTGGTAGGCGAGGCCGAAGAGGAACAACGCCCGGGCATCCTCGCCGTTGGCGTCCATCCAGTTGCGAAGCCGGATTCTCGCCGCTCCTGTTTCATCCTGTTCGATCAGGCGGAAGATCGTGGCCAACTGGTCGTCGAGCGGGGGGATCGATGCAGCCGCTCGATTCGCCTCGCTGGTCGAAGGAGCATCGTTCCCACAGCCCCCGACCGGGCTCAGGATCATCAGAAGAAGAAGAAGGAATGACATTCTCATGGATATTGAAGTAAATCTCGAAGAGTGGTGCAGGCAAATAGGTACCGTCCGTAGAATCACAGTTTGCCCTCCTTAGAGGGGGTTGTACACTCAAACCGGATGATCGGAGCATCATCCGCATTTCCTGAGAGAGAGGCTGGCTTCATTGCCAGATTCAAGCATGATCGCCACGCATCGCACTCTTGCGATCACGGGGGTGGCACTTGCCGCGGCAGGCGGTTGGGCTGTCAGTGCATCCTCAGGGCCCGATCCCGTCGAACTGCAGGCCAGAATGGGATCATCGCTGTTGGATCTGGATTCGGACCAGGCTGAGCGGTTCGTTCTGGGGAAACTCGCCTTCGAACGCACCTTGACGGTCGAGGAGGGGCTCGGCCCGACCTTCAATCAGACCAGTTGCGCATCGTGCCACAACAATCCGGTCGGAGGCCACGGCAACCAGACGGTCACCCGCTTCGGCCACATCGGCAAGAAGGGGGGATTCGATCCGCTGGATTCGGTCGGAGGCTCCCTGCTCCAGGCCAATGCGATCAACGACGACTGCATCGAGATCCTTCCCCCGGAGTCGAACATCTCAAGCCTTCGGGTCACGCTCGGTTCGCTCGGGTTCGGGCTGATCGAAGCCGTCGACGACGCCTCCATCATCGCCAATCGCGATGCGCAGGACGCATCGGTTCGCGGCGAGGCCCGCACCGTGGCGCTGCTCGAGTCTCCGACCGAGAGCCGGATCGGTCGATTCGGATGGAAGTCGACCTTCGCGACCGTACTGAGCTTCTCCGCCGATGCGGCGATCAACGAGATGGGGCTGACGAACCGCATCATCGACGAGGAGAATGCGCCCAACGGCGACCAGGCCGCGCTGCTCGAGTGCGATGCCGTGCCCGATCCGGAGGACGTCGCCGACAGCGGGGGCGTCGAGTTCATCGATCGGGTGACCGATTTCCAGCGATTCATCGCAGCGCCGCCGCAGACGCCCCGGAGCGGAATGACCGGCGAAGCGGTCTTCGTGTCCATCGGATGCGCACAGTGCCACACCCAGTCGTTCACCACCACGTCCGACACGTCGTTCGAGGCCGTCTTCCGCGACAGGGAGATCCGTCCGTACAGCGACTTCCTCCTGCACGACATGGGGATCGCTTCCGACGGCATCGTGGACGGAACCGCCTCCGGCCGGGAGATGCGCACGCCGGTGCTGTGGGGCGTGCGGGATCGCAATCCGCTCTGGCATGACGGCCGATTCTCCGACGGGACCTTCGATCAGCGGGTTCGGGACGCCATCGACGAACACGACGTCTTCGCAAGCCAGGGGCAGGACTCGGCCGTCGCGTTCGCGGCGCTGCCTGCGTCCTCCAAGGACGACCTCGTCCAGTTCCTCGATTCGCTCGGCCGCGCCGAGTTCGACACCGACGGCAACGACGAGATCGATCTCGACGACTTCCTGGGGGTGGACGAGGCTCCGTTCGGGTTCAGCGACTGCTGGCAGCAGACCGTGACGCCCGACGATCCCTGCGCCGTCCACGACATCGATCAGAACGGGATCGTCGATGAGGACGATCTCGATCCCTACTTCCTGTCCGCCTACGACGATCCTCTCGAGGATTGCGATCTGAGCGGGCAGCCCGATCTCGTCGAGATCCTGCAGGGGGTTCTGGTCGATTCGGACGACAACGGAGTGCCTGATTCGTGCCAGTGTCCCGGTGACATCACCGGCGACGGCCTGGTCGGCGTGGACGACCTGCTTGTGGTCATCAGTGGGTGGGGGCCCTGTTCGATTCCGTGTCCGGCCGACACGGATCACGACGGCATTGTCGGAGTGAGCGATCTGCTGCAGGTGATTCTGGACTGGGGAATTTGTCCGTCCGGCGCATGACCGGACTCGAGGAGTGAACAATGAACACGTTGACCGTTTCGATACTCGTTCCCGCCTGCCTGACCGGCGCCGCCATGGCGCAGGGGTGGCTCACCTTCAACGACGAGACGAGCACCCGCCTGAGTGCCGCGTCCGAGCTCGGTGCCGCGGATGATCGTGAAAAGGACTACGCGTGGGGCGACGTGGACAAGGACGGCGACGTGGACCTGATCTGCGTCCGCAAGGAGCCGTTCACCAGCGCGGGCCGCAACGCGAACGTGCTGCTGATGAACGAATCCGGCGTGCTCGTCGATCGCACCACGGAGTACGCGTCGACCTCGGACGTCGCGGGCGACCAGGGATTCCTCACACCCACGAACGATCGTGACGTGATTCTGGTCGACCTGGACGGAGACACCTGGCTCGACATGGTGACCTGTCCCACCCTGACCGACAACGACCAGAAGCACCTCTCGCATCCCCGGGTCTACATGAATCTCGGCGAATCCGGCGGACTCTGGCTGGGCTTCGGATACGAGGATGCCCGCATCCCGACCATGCACCCCACGGCGGGTCCCCGATTCTGCTCCGTCGCGGCCGGCGACATCGATGCGGACGGTGACGAGGACCTCTACTTCGGCGACTACGACAGTGGTCCCGAACAGATCTCCGACTACAACAACAGGCTGCTGATCAACGACGGCAACGGCTTCTTCACGGACGAGAGTTCGAGCCGCATGAACGAGGAGATGCTGCTCTCCGCGTTCGGAGCGGCGAGCGCCATCGCCGACATGAACAACGACGGCACGCTCGACGTGGTCAAGCAGACCTCCCTGAACCCTCCGCAGCACGTCGCGATCACCTACAACGGCACGTCCCCCGAGGGCGACTTCGTGGACTACGAGGAGATCGACGAGAACCAGCCGTACTTCATCTCCGTCGACGATCTCAACGGCGACGGCCGAATGGACATCGTCGTGGTCGACGACGGCTCCGACCGCTACTACCTCAACGAGGGCAACGGAAGCGACGGCCTGGCCGACTTCTCCTCGTACACGCTCGAGAACAGCAACGGATTCGGCGGCAACTCGCTGATCGTCGACCTGAACGACGACGGGCTCAACGACATCATCGTGACCGACGTCGATGTCGACATCGCCGGCTGCACCCGCACCACGCACATCTACCGCAATCTCGGGGACACGCCGAACGTCACCTTCTCGGAACAGTACGTCGGCATCGACCTGCTGCAGGGTGTGCACGACATCGCGGTCTTCGACATCAACGGCGACGGCGTGCTGGACATGGTGTTCGGTCGCTGCGACAGCACCGAGATCTACATCCAGGAGGGGCCTTCGGGCATCCTCTTCGGCTACCCGTCCGGTCTTCCCGGGCTGCTCGAGCCGGGGGTCGCCTCCACGCTCGAGATCCAGTTGAATCCGATCGACGGGGTGCAGGTGGATGCATCCAGCGTCCGCGTCCTCGCCGGTGTCGGCAGCGATCCGCTTGCCGAAGTGTCCCTCGTCGACATGGGTGGCAACCTCTACACGGCCCAGTTGCCGGCGGTCGATTGTCCTGAGCTGCTCAGTTTCCGCATCGAGGCGTCCTCGCTGGCCGGTGAAGCGTTCGTCGATCCGCCGTCGGACGTCTACACCGCAGTGGCCGCTTCCGGATCCGAGATCACGTTCCAGGATTCCATCGAGGATGTCGTGGACGACTGGTCCGTCACCAGCGATTCATCCCTGACCAGCGGTGCATGGGAAGCGGTCGATCCTCTGGGAACCATCTTCGGGACCGACTTCGCGCAACCCGACATCGACGCCACCAACGGCGCGCAGAACGTCAAGGCCTTCATCACGCAGAACGGAACCGAGGGCGGATCCGTCGGTGAAGCCGATGTGGACGGTGGTCCGACGTGGCTGGTGACACCGGTCATGGATCTCGATGGAACGGACGGCACGGTGTCCTACGCCCGGTGGTTCTTCGACAGCGAAGGGCAGGATGTGCTCACCATCTCGGTCAGCAGCAATGATGGAGCCGACTGGACATTCGTCGACGAGACATCGGGTACGGGCAGTGCCTGGGAGATCGCCAGCTTCCAGATCGGCGAGTACGTCGTTCCCAGCAGCGAGGTGCGCATCCGATTCGAGATCGCCGACGCCAACTCGCCGTCCGTGGTCGAAGGCGGCATCGACAATCTCGAGTTGAACGCGTTCGTATGTCCGCCCGCCGGTTGCGATGGGGACGTCGACGGCGATCTGGAGGTCAATGTGGCCGACCTGCTCGCGGTCATCGCCGCTTGGGGGCAGTCCGGCTCATCGGCCGACCTCAATCAGGACGGTGTGGTCGATGTCGCGGATCTTCTGGCCGTCATTGCGGGCTGGGGCGGCTGCGACGAAGCCTGATCAGG
Source organism: Phycisphaerales bacterium UBA3160 (assembly GCA_002364485.1). Classification (GTDB taxonomy): domain Bacteria; phylum Planctomycetota; class Phycisphaerae; order Phycisphaerales; family SM1A02; genus UBA854. Next base: position 1,580 of record DEYK01000027.1, on the reverse strand, counting down.
GACTGCTCGGCGCCGCGACGTCCTTGCTGGCCATCTCCTGCTCGAGAATGGGCCAGGGGTTCGTGACGTGGCAGCGGCGTCCGGTCGTCTCGATGTAGTCCTGGTGGTAGTCCTCGGCCGGATAGAAGGTGTCCGCAGGCTCGACTTCCGTGACGATCTTCGAAGGGAACCGGTCGTTCTCCTCGAGCGTTTTCACGAATGCCTTCGCCGCGGCGAGCTGTTCGGCATCGGTCGTGTAGACGCCGCTTCGGTACTGGGTGCCGCGATCGGGGCCCTGCCGGTTGAGCTGGGTGGGATCGTGCATCATGAAGAACGCCTTCAGCAGGGTCTCGTAGGAGATCACGTCGGGATCGAAGACGACCTTCACCGCTTCGGCGTGCCCGCTCGTTCCGCTGCAGACCTCCCGGTAGGTGGGATCCTCGGTCGAACCCTGCATGTATCCGCTGACGGCCTCGACCACGCCCGGTCCCTCCTGGAAGTAGTGCTCGATGCCCCAGAAGCAGCCGCCGGCGAAGTACGCGGTGGCGTGTTTGGCGGGGGCCGCGTCCGGCTCGGGAAGATCGCCTTCATCGACGAACTTCAGCGAGGCGGAGTTGAGGCAGTGTCGCATTCCGGTCGGCTTCGGACCGTCCTCGAAGACATGTCCGAGGTGGGCGCCGCAACGCGTGCACTCGATCTCGGTGCGGACCATGCCGTGGCTCTTGTCGACGATCTTGCGCACGTGCTGCGGATCGTACTCTCGGTAGAAGCTGGGCCATCCGGTTCCGGAGGTGAACTTGTGCTCGCTGGAGAACAGCGGAAGATCGCACACGGTGCAGGTGTAGGTGCCGTCCTTCTTGTTGTCCAGAAGGGTGCCGCAGAAGGGGCGTTCGGTTCCCGACTTCTGGGTCACGCGGAACGTCTCGGGATCGAGTTTGGCTGCGAGGATCTGGACCTGCTCTTCGTTCAGGGGGGTGATGTCGTGGCCGCTGTCGGAGATGGTCCGCTGGGTCATGGTCGTCTTCCTGGCTTCCTTGGGTTGGGTCTGTTCGGGCGAGGCAGCATCGCAGGCCGGGCTCGTCAGCGCGATGACGGCGGCGAGGATGGTGGTGGCGATGGTGTTCATGCTGGTTCTCCCGGGTGATCCCTTCGGGGATCGCAGGTCATTCTACGCATCGGTACGGCGAAGGCCACGAAATGTTCGCCGGGAGGGCTTCTTCGCCCGACGAGGTCGGTTTCACGGGACCATGGCCTGCAGATTCGATTCCACCGCGGCGGTCAGTTCCAGGGCGTGCGTCCGTGTCAGCAGCGGCTCCGGCCAGGTGTAGGTGCATCGAAGTCGATCGCGGAACGTGTACACCGATTGAAGGATTGGAAATCCTCCGAAGCGGACCGTGGCGGTGACGTCGACCAGTTCGAACTGGACCGGACCGTAGTCTCCGTCCATCTTCAGCCGGCCGGTGTTGGTCAGGCAGAAGCCGTGCTTGAACCGACTGCTCGAGTTGAGAAATCCACCGATGCCGTTCTCGACGTCGCTGCGAGCGAACCGGACCGGTGGATGCTGGTGCTCGTCGAGTTGTCGGTTGAGGGTGCTCGTGTAG
>DEYK01000006.1 GCA_002364485.1 Phycisphaerales bacterium UBA3160 | reverse complement strand
CCTCCAACGCGGGGACGCGGTCCGGCGGCTGCAGTTGTCGACGGACGATGGGGCGACCTACAGCATCGGAACGCCGATCTGCTTCGAGGACACCATGCCGCATCTGTGCCGGGAGCTGGTGTATCCGGACGGTGAGAAGAAGGCGGATCTCCTCGTGAACATGAGCAACGACGGCTGGTTCGGCGGGGACACGTCCGTGCGGGCCGTCCACGGCATGGCTGCGAGATTCCGATGCATCGAGAATCGCATTCCGATGCTGAGGGCGGTCAACACCGGGCAGACGGCGTACTTCGATTCCTCGGGGAGGATCGTGTCGTCCCTTCCATCGCTGACATCGGGTTGGCTGGCGGGATCGCCCCGGCTCGATGCCAGGTCCACGATCTACGGTCGATACCTCGGAGACGGTGCGGCATGGTTCGTGTTCGTCCTCGTGCTGTCGATGCTGGCCTGGACCTGGCGGCCCGAGAAGGTGGCCTCCCAGTAGGATGCGTTCCATGAAGTACACGATTGCAATCTGTTCGCTGCTGTGCCTGTCGATGGGCTGCCAGAAAAACGCCGGCGAGGCGAGATGGAGCACCCGTCAGGATTCTGTCATCCAGCCGGGATCGCCCGTCCTGCAGCAGGCGCCGCTGCCGCAGATCAAGGTGCTCGACGAATCCATTCGAGTGTCCGCGATCGATCTGCTGGTCCAGGCTTCCTACTCCGACGATGCGCTGCTGCGGGCGAACGCCATCGAGGGGTTGCAGCCCGTGGACGATCAGATCGACGAAGTCGTCCGTCGCGGCATGGTGGATTCGAACCAGGGCGTTCGTTTCGTCGCGGTGATGACGGTCGGGCTTCGCGAACTGTGCGGCCTGTCGCATCTCGTGCGGCCGATGCTGAAGGATTCCAGCTCCTCGGTGCGTGCCGCGGCGATGTACGCCCTCGAGCGGTGCGGTGCGGACGTCGATCTCACGCCCCTGGCGGCAATGGTGCTCGGCCCCGATCCGACGGAAAAGGCCAACGCCGCCTTCGTGCTCGGTGAGATCGGCAATCCGACGGCCATCCCCCTGATTCGAAACGGTGTCGGTCGGCGCATGTCCAACGTGGAGACGGCCCGTCTTCAGACCATCGATCTCGTCATGGCGGAAGCCATGGTCAAGCTCGGAGACGATTCGGAACGCCAGGTCATTCGGGCCGCGCTCTTCTCTCCAAGCGAGCGGAGCGAGTTGATGGCCATGGCCTGCCAGATGCTGGGTCGCAATCGGGACGCCATGATGGCCCAGAACCTGCAGACCCTTGCGACCGGGTCCGGCCCACGCCAGCCCGGGCTCGAGATCCAGCTGCTCGCCTGCGATGCGTTGGCCAAGATCGATCCGGAGCGGGTTCCGGTCGACCTCGTTCTGGCGAGTACGACCCACGAGCGGCCCGAGATCCGGGCTCAGGCCGCCATAGTGCTGGGAAATCTCGATTCTGCCCGGTACGGGACCCAGCTTCTATTGCTTTTGAAGGATGAGGACCCTCGAGTTCAGGTTGCAGCGGCGGCTGCCGCCCTGCGAAACAATCCGTCCTAGATTGCCGAAGAGGTAAATGGGGTATATTGACATTCCTGAGGGTGGTGGATACAAAACTTGATCGCCGATTGTCGGCGATCTTCGGTCACCCCGAGGCAGCTGCAGGTTGCACTGCTTCGAACCCGATTGCCCCCCGTTTGTAGAGGCTGGATCGTGCATATTCTCACGAAGATCTTCATCGTCCTGGTGACCCTGCTCGCCATCTTTATGGTGCCACTGGTCGTTGTCTCGGCAACGAATCAGGAGCACTGGAAGTCTGAAGCCATGAGCTTCTCGCAGTCGCATCGGCTGATCTCGAGTCAGTTGCAGGCCGAACGCCAGAATCATCAGGCGGTCGTTGCAGGGCACGAGCAGGAACTGCAGGACTACAGCCAGCGGCTCTCGCAGCTGCAGGCAGGCGTCTCCGAGTGCGACAAGCTGCGTCTCGATCTCGAGTCGCAGTTGATGACCGCGAATCTCAGCCTGACGGAACATGGTGCGACCACCCGAACGATGGTCAAGAGCCTCCAGACCAACAGCGAGCTGAACAAGGTTCTCGTGGTGGATCTCCAGAAGCTTCGTTCGCGGGCGATCTCCGCCGAACGTCAGAAGCTCGAGCTGGACGATGCACTCCGCGAGCGTGACAGCCAGTTGCAGGTCGCTCTCGCCGCCCGACGCAAGCTGCAGGAGGAACTCAAGGTTCTTCGCGACCAGCAGGCCTCGGCGATGGGCAAGATCTCCGAATACGTCGCCCGCTTCGGTTCCCTCGGCGACGAGAGCATGAGCCTCGACAAGGGTGTCGCTCCCGACCGCAATCTCGAATCCACCGTGCTCGACGTGAGCCGTGGCGACGATCGCGTGCTTGTCGAGATCGATGCCGGCTCCCGCGACGGCGTCAAGGAAGGTTGGGTGCTCACCATCGGTGATGAAGGCACCTTCATCGGCAAGCTTCGAATCATCGATGTGGACATCAATCGTTCCACCGGCATCCTCTCGCTCGAGAATTCCGAGCGTGGATCGGTACGAATCGGCCATCGCGCCTACGCCCTCATGGGCCAGGACTGAGGAGAATCCAGATGATGAGTCGATTCAACGCCCCGACGATCCGCAGTGGTGGAGGAGTGGACATCTACACGGCCCTGGCCGGAGTGGCTGCACTGATCCTTCTGGCCGGCTGCCTGATCATGATCTTCCACAACATCCAGTATTCGTCCAGTTCAGCGACCAGTGACGACGGCGGGGTCTTCAAGATCCTCGACTGAGTCCGGAAGATCATCCACAATCTCCAGCGGCGTCGACAGGGTCGACGCCGTTGTCGTATCATGATCACACGCCTTTGAATGGGCGTCAGGAGGGTGAACGGTGCTGCTGGATACGATTCTCGGCTGGTTCAGCGTCGACATGGGCATTGACCTTGGTACCTGCAACACGCTGGTCAGCGTGCGGGGTGAAGGTGTGCTTCTGAACGAACCTTCGGTGGTCGCCGTCAAGCGCGGTACCAACCGTGTGCTCAACAACGGCAACGCAGTCGGATGGCAGGCGAAGGAGATGCTGGGCAAGACCCCGGGATCGATCAGCGCGATTCGTCCACTCAAGGACGGAGTCATCAGCGACTTCGAGATCACCGAGGCGATGCTCAGCTACTTCATCCGCAAGGCGACCGGGCGTTCGCGACTGATCAGCCCTCGCGTCGTCATCGCGGTTCCTTCCGGCATCACCGCGGTCGAGAAGCGGGCGGTGCTCGACTCGGCCGAACGTGCCGGCGCACGTCGCGTGTACCTGGTCGAGGAACCCATGGCAGCCGGCATCGGGGCCGGGCTTCCCATCGTCGAGCCGACGGCTTCGATGGTGGTCGACATCGGAGGTGGCACCACCGAGGTCGCGATCATGTCCCTGGCCGACATCGCGACCTGCGAATCGGTTCGTGTCGCGGGTGACGACTTCGACGAAGCCATCATCCAGCACATGAAGAAGACCTACAACCTCACCGTCGGCGAGCAGACCGCGGAGCGCATCAAGATCGAGATCGGTTCCGCCGCGAAGGTGGCCGAGGACACGACGCTCGAGGTGCGGGGACGCGACAACACCACCGGACTTCCCGGCCGAACCGAGATCACCAGCGAAGAGATCCGCGAAGCACTGCAGGATCCCGTCCGGTCGATCGTCGATGCGGTCAAGCGCACGCTGGATCGGGCCGAGCCCGAACTGGCCGCCGATCTCATCGACAACGGCATCTGCCTGGTCGGGGGCGGGGCGCTGCTGCGTGGGATCGACGTCGTCATCAATCAGGAAACCAGGTTGGACGTTTCGATCGCCGATGATCCGCTGACCTGCGTCGCGCGAGGCACCAGCACCTACCTCGAGAACCTCGAGGAGTGGAAGTCCACCATGGAATCGGACATGGATGATCTCTGATCCTCCGTGTCCCCGGTGAGGAGCCACGATGTTCCGAGCCACGGAACGCATCTCCCGCGTCTATCCCGTCGTCCTTCTGCTGACGGTGGTCGCTTCGCTGCTGCCGACCGGATGGCTGTACTGGACGCGTGATCTCTCCGACGTCATCCGTCTCCCCATCACGCCGGTCGCCCACGCAGGCAACCGGCTGGCGGGCATCCTTCGTCCGGTCGATGCGACGGACGGGCTCAACACCGAGGATCTCCGCGGTCGCCTCGAACTGCTCGAGACCGATCGTGACCGCTACGAGCGCCTCTATCGGGCCCAGCGACTCCGTTCGCAGGAGTTGGCTTCCCAGCTGCGTCTGCTGCAGAACCTTCCGGAGTCGGTGCTGCGTGCGCCTCGTCCTCCGATGATCCTTGCCTCCGACGTGACGGGTCGCAATCCAAGGGATGTGATCTCCGCCGTCGAACTCGATCTCGTCCCCGAGATCGCCGAGCGGGTGCTCGAGGGGGACGTCGCGACCTGGAAGCACCAGTACCTCGTCGGTCGGGTCGTTCGAATCTCCCCGTTCCGCGTCACGGTGCTTCCGGTGACCCATCCCGATACGGGGCCGGTGCAGGCCGTGCTGGTGCACAATCGGAATCAGGATCTCTCGACACCTCCACCCCGTCTGCTCCTGAAGCCGGTGGGGGATGGAACCTTCGCCGGAGAGGTCAATCATCGACACGGCACGGCCGTCGGCGATGAAGTCGTCCTCGCGGATTCCGGCTGGCCCGCCTGGGCCCAGGCGCTCGAACTGGGCAGGGTCGAATCGGTTCGTCAGCTCGACGAGGCGCCGTTGCGGGACCTGATCATCATCCGTCCGAAATACCAGCTGTTCGAACTGCCGCACGTGATGCTTCTGGCCCGCGACGAAGAGCCCTCGACGTCGGGAGCAGTACAGCCATGAGGTGGATCGTCTTCATCGTCGCCTCGTGCCTTGCGGTTGCTCTGGACATGGGACTGTCCGGAGCCATGACCCTCCGGACGCTGGGATTCATCACACCGAGCTTCGCAGGCTGTCTGGTGGCCTGGATCGCCCTGTTCGGGCGGGCCGACTGCGTGCTCTGGGGAGCCTGGATACTGGGGGTGCTGACCGATCTGACCCCGGGTTCGATGGAGGGATCCCAGCTCGTCTTCATCGTGGGGCCGCATGCGCTCGGATTTCCGCTCGGAGCCTGGTTGGTGCTTACGATTCGATCGATGGTCTTTCGCCAGAGGGTGCTGACCGTCTCGCTCTGCACCATGCTGTGCGTGCTCTGCAGTGGTTTCGTGATGACCGCCATCGGACTTGTGCGGTACTGGCTGCCGTTCACCGGCGGCGAGGTGGTTCCATTCGGTCTGGGGGAGCTCTTCGCGACGCTGGGCGACTCGATCTACTCCGGAGTCCTCGCGATCCCCGTCGGGTGGCTCCTGTTTCAACTGATGCCGCTGTGGCGTTTCGATTATGGTGTCGGTCGACGGGCGAACGCCTGATCGACGCGATGGAGACGGGAGCGTTATGTCTGGTTTCATCATCCATGACGACGGGCAGGGGCACTTCGGCCCCTTGACGGATCTTCGGCCGGTGTTCCGGCTCCGCACCGGTGCGCAGTGGACGACGCAGCGCATCGCCCGTCGGATCGGTCTCACGCCTGCGGCGAGCTGGGTTCCGGTCCCGTTGAGGGAACTGCATGCCGAAACAGCCCGGCGTCCCGTCAACGAACTGCCCGACGGCGACACGCTGCTCTGCGTCAACGGACGCTGGTCCGGTCTCGAGTCCATCGCCGCACCCGCGGCGTCCACGGTGCTGGCCAATGCCGATGGCGAGGTGGTGATGGCCAATCTTCCGCGACGCGACGCGGAGATCTGGCTGCGGGACGGGACGCTTCCGGAGGATGCGGTCACCGACACCGTCGAAGCCGTCGTGTACCGGCATCCATGGGACATCCTCGATCATCTCGACGCAACGCTGCAGGACGACCTGTCGGCGTCCGATGTTCCGGTGATGTCGGGTGACAGGCTTCAGGTGCATGGCGGACATCCGGTCCACATCCATCCCACTGCGGAAGTCCTCCCCGGAGTGGTGGCGGACACCACCAACGGGCCGGTCGTGGTCGACGATCACGCGGTGATCCGAAGCAACGCGGTCCTGACGGGTCCGTGCTATGTCGGTCCCCGGACGGTGATCTCGGACGGGGCGGTCATCAAGGGGCGCTGCTCGTTCGGCCCGGACTGTCGTGTGGGAGGGGAGGTCGGAGCGTCGATCTTCCAGTCCTGCTCCAGCAAGGCCCACGAAGGACATCTCGGCGACAGCATCGTGGGGTGCTGGGTCAATCTCGGCGCTGGAACGGTCAACTCGAATCTTCTGAACACCTATTCGGAGGTCATCGTGCGACTCGATCCCGACGCCCAGTCGATGAAGACGGGGCGGATCTTCATGGGATCCATCATCGGTGATCATGTGCGGACCGCCATCGGGACCCGGATCATGACCGGCTCGGTGCTCGGCACGGGTTCCATGATCGCCACCACGGCCTCGCCCCCGACCACGGTGCCGGCGTTCAGCTGGCGGACGGACAAGGGGTGCCGCAACTACCGCTTCGACAAGTTCATCGACGTGGCCAGGACGGTGCAGGCCAGGCGGGGAATGGAACCCGGACCGGCGGAGACGGCCGCTCTCGATCGCATCGCTGCAGCTGCGGCTTCCCGCGGGGAAGGCTGAGGGCGAACCGATGAGCCGCACCTTCTACCTCATCGACGGCTACGCCCAGTTCTTCCGCGCGTACCACGCGATCCGGACCGGCATGAACTCACCGATCACGCAGGAGCCGACCAACCTGACCTACGGCTTCACGGCCATGATCATCAAGTTGCTGCGGGACTACACCCCCGACTATCTGGCGGTCGCGATCGACATCGGTGGCGATCGGGGCACGTTTCGAAGCGATCTGTATCCGGACTACAAGGCCAATCGCAGCGAGACGCCCGAGGATCTTCCGCCCCAGGTCTCCCGATGCCTTGAACTCCTCGAACTGCTGAACGTTCCGGTCTACGGAGTGGAGCGGATGGAGGCCGACGACGTCATCGCGACCGTCGTCCGGCAGCTCGGTGTGGATGCGCCGGATCTCGACATCCGCATCCTCTCGAGAGACAAGGATCTCACGCAGCTTCTTCGCGACGGCGTCGAACTCTTCGACATCCACAAGGACACCGGTGTGACGCCTTCCGACGTCTTCAAGACCGAGGGGGTGCTTCCGTCCCAGGTGGTGGACATCCTCTCCCTGATGGGCGACAGCGTCGACAACATTCCCGGAGTCCCGGGCATCGGTCCCAAGACCGCCGCCAAGCTCGTGCTCGAGTACGGAAGCATCGACGGCATCTACGACCACATCGACGAGATCAAGGGCAAGCGTCACGAGAACCTGGTCGCGTCGCGGGACGCCATGCCGCTGAACCGGGATCTCGTGCGGCTTCGCGATGATGTCGAGATGGATTTCCGTCTCGACGACTGCGTCGTGCAGCCCGACGGATTCGCGATGTCGCAGGTCCAGTCGCTGTTCCGGGAACTCGGATTCCGCAACTTCGGCGGCGAGCTCGAGCGACTGGTCGCCCCCGGGACGAAGCCTGCATCGAAGGCGGGTTCGAGCGAACCGACCATCGAAGGAGGTCTCTTCGGGGAGGAGGCGGACGTTCTTGCTCCGGCGGATCCGCAGGCCACGTACCACTGCGTGCGAACGCGTACGGAACTCGAACAGGTGGTGGAGCGACTCCGCCAGGCCGGGGCCTTCGCCTTCGATACCGAGACCACCGGTCTGGATCCGATGCAGGCCGAGCTCTGCGGCATCTCGCTCGCCTGCGCACAGGGGGAGGCGTGGTACGTGCCCGTTCGATCCCCGGAGCCCGCTTCGCATCTCGATGCGGCGGAGGTGATCGAGATCCTCTCTCCGGTCCTGTGCGACGATTCGCTGCTCAAGATCGCTCACAATCTCAAGTTCGACATGAACGTGATGCGCCACGCCGGAGTCGGGCTCTCGGGGCCGTTCTTCGACACCATGATCGCCAGTTTCGTGCTCGATTCATCGCGATCCAGTCACGGCATGGATTCGCTCGCCCGTGAGCTGCTCGCACTCGACTGCATTCCGATCAGAGCACTGATCGGCAGCGGGAGTTCCCAGCGCACGTTCGACACCGTTCCCCTCGACACGGGTGCCGTGTACGCGGCCGAGGACGCCGATGTCACGTGGCGACTCTTCGAACGCCTCGCCCCGGAACTGGACGATCGTGGACTCCGCGGTCTGTTCGAGGACCTCGAGATGCCGCTCGTCCCGGTGCTGGCCGACATGGAGTACGCGGGGATCCGGGTCGATCCCGACGAACTGGACGCCCAACGCGAGCGTCTTTCCGAGCGGGCCGCGCAACTGCGTACCGCCGCAATCGACGCATCGCCGCATTCGTTCAATCCGGATTCACCCAAGCAGCTGGCCGGAGTGCTCTTCAACGCCCCGGATGCCGAGCCGCCGGGGCTCGGACTCACTCCGGTCAAGCAGCGCAAGACGGGGCCTTCGACCGATCAGGAAGTGCTCGAGAAGCTCGACGCGGATCCGAAGGTCACCACGCCCATTCCCGGCATCCTGCTCGAGTACCGGCAGCTCGCCAAGCTCGTGGGAACCTACCTCGTCGCCCTCAAGGAGGCGATCGATCCCGATACGCGGCGGGTGCACACGAGCTTCCATCAGACGGGGGCCGCCACGGGTCGTCTGAGTTCGTCGGACCCGAATCTGCAGAACATTCCGATCCGGACCGAAGAGGGGCGTGCCATCCGAAGAGCCTTCAAGGCGAACGAGGGTTCGCAGTTGATCGCCGCCGACTACTCGCAGGTCGAACTGCGGCTTCTTGCGCATCTCAGCGAGGACGAAGCCCTGATCACGGCCTTCCATCGCGGTGACGACATCCACAGCGCCGTCGCGGCGGAGGTCTTCGGAGTCGATCCCGGAGACGTCGACGGATCGCAGCGCAACGCCGCGAAGATGATCAACTTCGGCATCATCTACGGGATCACGGCCTGGGGGCTCGCCAGGAGACTCGGCGAAGCGGTCTCGGTCGAAGAGGCTGCGAAATTCATCGACGACTACAAGTCGAGGTTCACCGGTGTCCAGTCGTTCATGGACGCCTGCGTCGACGAGGCGAAGGCGACCGGTCACGTCACCACCATGCAGGGACGTCGCAGGACGATTCCGCAACTCGACTCCAGTCAGCCGCAGGTGAGGGAGCTCGGCAAGCGGCTCGCCATCAACTCCGTGGTCCAGGGCTCCGCGGCCGACCTGATCAAGTTGGCGATGATCCAGTTGCCCGGACGACTGGCCGATGCCTCGCCTCGTTCAAGGCTGCTTCTGCAGATCCACGATGAACTCGTGATCGAGTCTCCGCAGGAGGAGCTGGAAGCCGCTCGCACGGCCCTGACGACCACCATGGAATCGGCCATGGAAGGCCTTCGGGTGCCGCTGGTGGTGGACGTGGCGGCCGGTCCCTCCTGGTTCGAGGCCAAGTAGCCTGTCCACGGGCCTGCGACGCCGGCTCGAGGGTCGGGAACATGGGGATCTTGACCCATCGGTCACTGCTGATACACTGTCCCGTCCACGGCTTTCGGGCCTTGGAAGAGATTCGGGGCGGTAGCTCAATTGGTTAGAGTTCTGGACTGTCGATCCAGTGGTTGCGGGTTCGAGTCCCGTCCGCCTCGCTTCAAAACGGCCTTGGCAGTATGCCGAGGCCGTTTTTCATTCTCGGTCGAGTTCTTTCGACCTGCTTGGACAATGGGCAGCTGTAGGCCCTGTTTCCTGAGGAGTGAATGATGCAGGACAATCATGAGCATCGGATTCGCAACTTCTTCCAGAAGGGCTACGACACGCTCTCGACTTTCGAGCATGCTGCGATCGAAAAGATTCTTCATCGCAACAAGGACGCTGCTCCGAAGGATCCTGGCAAGCTGACGTTCGGACAGCATCTCGCCGATCGGGTTGCTTCGTTCGGAGGATCCTGGACGTTCATCCTGCTGTTCAGTGGATTCCTGATCGTATGGGTCATCCTCAACTCGATCATGCTTCCCCTCCTGCTCGCCGACAAGTCGGGCTTCGATCCGTATCCCTACATCCTTCTGAATCTGTTCCTGTCCATGCTTGCGGCGATCCAGGCTCCGATCATCATGATGTCGCAGAATCGACAGTCGGTGAACGATCGCCTTTCGGCCCAGGAGGACTTCGAGATCAATCTCAAGGCCGAGATGGAGATCCTCTCGCTGCATGAGAAGGTCGACGAACTGCGGGTCGAGAAGTGGGAGCATCTCCTGCAGATCCAGCATGAACAGATCGAGATGCTTCAGAAGATGTTCGAGCGGCACCTGCGGGAAGATCACGGCAACTCGTGACGGTTCTCAGTGCTCCGCCGGGAAGACCTTGCGCAAACTGCTGATCGACCACGGACCTCGTTGCGACGCGGTGCGACTTCTCGTGGTCCGTACCTGCTCGACGCTGACCATCGAGGCTTCGTTGCTCCAGGCCGTCCTGATGTAGGAGGCGACCGCGGCGAGATCGCGATCGTCGGTGAACGGTGCTGGCGGCATCTGCTGGTCGTAGGTCACGCCGTCGACGTGCATCGGCCCCTCCAGCCCGTGCAGCAGGACGGCGAGCAGCGGCTCGGGAGGTCCCAGTACGGTCTTCGAGTCGGCAAGGGGTGGATAGAAGCCGCGAAGTCCACGGCCATTGGCCTGATGGCAACCCAGACAATGGGCGTAGAGTTCCGAGCCATGGGTGACGAGGGCCACCTGCTCCGAAGTGAGTCCTTCGGTATCGAGTTCGATCTCGAAGCCCGGCCGTCCGGGCCATCTGACGTGCAGATCGACGAGTCCCAGCAGGCCGCCGGCGATGTCCGGGGTTTCGAGGATCCGACCATCCCAGTCGTACGGGGCTTCATCCAGCAGCATCGGACGTGGCACTTCTGATCGAAGACGCTGCACGTCGACGATGCCTGTGGCGATCGTCTCCGTCATCCAGTCGCGATCCGGGGGAAGCGACGCCAGCAGTTCGAGAAGCCGAACCGTTGCGTCGGACTCGTCGCGTGCGAGGATCGTCCTCGTCAGAAGCTGCAGAGTGGTCATGCCGGCGGGCATCGGTCGGTGCCAGCGTTCGTCCCATGCCAGGAGTTCGAGCAGATCGATCTCGGTTCCGGGCGAGGATGCGATGGCGGCGGATCGAAGGATCCGATCGTCGGGATGGGCCGCCATCGATGCGGCCAGCGCATCGGCCGATCGACCGGGAGCCGCAACGCCCAGCGATGCGGCGGCCTGACGACGTACCCCGGGATGCGGATCGCCGAGTCCCTTGTGAAGAGTTTCGAGCAGCGAAGTCGAATCCGGATGCAGTTCGCACAGCCGCATGGCCTGGATCCGAAGTTTCGGATCCGGATCGGAGGCGGCTTCGGCGATGCGATGCTCGTCAAGCGATTCCAGACCAGCCAGGGTCCAGAGTGCGTGGGCACGGGAGATCGCCGGCGCATCGCCGTCGGCCAGCGATTGCAGCGGCTCGACGGCCGAGCGGTCGTCACGTTCCACGATGCGGCGTTGGGCGAGCAGTCGAACGGTGCCTCGATGGTCCTTGAGCAGTTCCACGAGCCCGGGGCCGTCGAGTTCACCGAGATCCGGCAACGCCCTGGTGTCGTCGTCGTCCGGGACCAGCCGCCAGATCCGTCCCCGGTCGACGGGCGTCGTCAGATCCCGCTCGACGATCTGATCCCGCAGAAAGCTCGTCATGAAGATCCTGTGCTGGAGGATGCCACGGTACATGTCGGCGACGTACAGGCCGCCGTCGGCTCCGGCGTGGGCATGGACAGGACGGAATCGCTCGTCGGTCGAGCCGAGCGGTGAGCGGCCTTCGTCGATCACCCGAGCCTCCGGAGCGTCCGGTCCACGATCGATCATGCGACGAAGTTCCACGCAGTTGCCCGTGGGCTCGCAGACGAACAGAGCACCGCGGTACCGTTCGCCGAGGGCCTCGTCGAGATAGATCTCCGGGCCGCAGGCTCCGGTGAAGGAAGCCAGTGTGTAGTCGTCGCGGAGTGTCGCGTCCTGATAGCCGCGATTGACTCCGGGATTGATCCGTACCGGATGGATCCCGGTATCCGCCGGTACGCGTTCGTAGACTCCCTCGAACCAATGGAACGCGGGGTTGCCCCTGGCGTAGTGTCTTGGCAGCAGATCGGCCATGAGCGGGTACGAGTTGGGTGTGCAGTACCAGCGGTCCCATTCGTCTCGGGTCGTGCCCCACTGGCCGTGGGGTGGGACGGCCCGCCGCCGAATCGTGCCGTCGCTGAACCGGTACTCCCACGGATGCTGCGAGCAGTGCAGCCAGTTGTCCATGCCGAAGCGGAGTCCGTTGCCGGCGTGTTCGGGACTGTCGAGGCCCGCGAAGGTGTCGTCCAGGACGATCGTCTCGTCGGCGATGCCGTCGCCATCGGTGTCACGGGCATGAAGCAGGTTCGGAGGCGCGACCACGAGGGCGCCGTCCGCGATCGCGTGCACGGCACGGGGCAGGACGAGCTCGTCAAGAAAGACCGTGCGGCTGTCCATGCGTCCGTCGCCGTCCTCGTCCGTCAGGACGACGATCCGCCCGTTCGGCTCGAGTTCCTCGCTGCCCTCGAGGTCGGTCATGTAGCCGGTCATCTCGACCACCCAGATACGTCCATCGGTGGCGAGGTCCAGAGCGACCGGAGCAACCACCAGAGGTTCGGCGGCGACCAGTTCCACTCGAAGGCCGTCGTGGGTGCTGAAGCTCCGCAGCGACTCTTCGGGAGAGCGGGGCGGGGCGGGGGGGATCTCCAGCGTCGCAGGCAGCGAGGGTTGCGATTCGCCCGCGCGGTCGCCCTGCTGGCCGAGTGCGGGAACCGCGGCAACCGTAAGAAGAAGCATCATGCATGCAGGGGTGTGCATGTCGTAATCCTACTCTGCGGATTCTCGATGCCCTTTCCGCGGCCAGAGCATCGGTGGTTTGAACTCGAACGGAGTCCCCACCGAATCCGAACGCGTTCTGAACATTTCAAGCCAATACTCGTGCATCTGAAAGGCTCCTTCACATTGTTTGGATCAGTTATGATCTGAAATGTGCGATTCGGTGCCTTCTACGGCAGATTCAGACCCCTTCGCGTGAACAGAGACGATGGAGACTTGAAGCAATGGCACCCCCGCATGTACTCGTCGTCGAGGATGAGCCCGAGATCGCGGATCTCATTCGACTGAACGTCGAAAAGATCGGCTTCCAGGTCGATGTCCTGCACGCGGGAGAGCCGGCGGTGGAGTTCGTCCGTTCGAAGCAGCCGGATCTCGTTCTGCTGGATCTGATGCTCCCCGACATCGATGGACTCGAGGTCTGCCGGCGAATCAAGTGGGAGCCTGCGACCCGGGAGACTCCGATCATCATGGTGACGGCGCGTGGCGAGGAGTCCGACATCGTGACCGGTCTCGAGATGGGGGCGGTCGACTACATCACGAAGCCGTTCAGCCCACGCGTGCTTGCAGCCCGCATTCGAAACGTCCTGCGGCGTCATGGCGACGGGGATCCGCTGGAATCCAGCGACAACATCATCGATCGAGGTCTGATCCAGGTCCATCTCGACCGGCACGAGGTGCTCGTCGACGGACTTCCGGTCGAACTCACCCTCACCGAGTTCCAGATCCTCGTGTACCTGTGCGAACGCCCCGGATTCGTTCGCACGCGCGATCAGATCATCAGTACGGTCCATGGGGAACTCGCGATCCTCTCGAAACGCACGATCGACGTACACATCACCGCACTGAGAAGGAAGATGGGCGATGCCGGCCGGTGCATCGAGACCGTACGAGGCGTCGGGTACCGGTTCGAGGATCGATTCGGAGTTGAAGCTTCCTGATGCTTCCAGGTCGCCCTCGATCACTTCTGTGGCAGGTCGGGTTCCTGCTCGTGATCTTCCAGCTCCTGCTGGTGTTCGTGTTCGGCTGGTTTCTCGAATCGAAGATCACGAGCTTCTTCGGCGAGCAGCGACTGAACGAACTTCGTTCGCTTGCTCCGTGGGTGGCGGGCGCGATCGAACCCGCCGACGGAAATCGGGAGCGTGTCCAGTCGCTTCTGAACAGGGCCGACCTGTGGATGGACGGCCTGCGCGTCACGGTCGTGGATCAGGATGGAGCCGTCCTCGCCGACAGCGAAGAGGACCCGGACAGGATGGAGAGTCATCGGTTTCGGCCCGAGATCGATAAGGCGCTTCGTGTCGGTTCGGGCTCCGCCACCCGATTCAGTTCGACGCTGCAGCAGGAACTGGTCTACTACGCGATCAGGCGGGGTCCGGTCGATCGTCGCCAGGTCGTTCGGGTCGCTCTGCCGCTGACGCAGCTGCAGCAGCAGCTTGCCGGCGTGTCGCAGACCGTGGTTGTGGTGCTCTGCGTCTACTTCCTGGCGACCATCGTGATCATCTTTCTCGTGTCCCGGTGGTTGAGCCGAAGCGTGCGGGAACTCGCCGACGGGGCCAATCAGTTCGCCAAGGGGGAACTTGCCCACCGCGTGCCCGTCTATCCAGGGCGGGAGTTCTCGCTTCTGAGCGAGTCTCTCAATGAGATGGCCGGCCAGCTCTCGCAGCGGCTCGG
This sequence comes from Phycisphaerales bacterium UBA3160, assembly GCA_002364485.1. Taxonomy (GTDB): domain Bacteria; phylum Planctomycetota; class Phycisphaerae; order Phycisphaerales; family SM1A02; genus UBA854. The sequence continues at coordinate 42,774 of DEYK01000006.1, read as the reverse complement.
TCAGCTGCGGCTCCAGGGCAGCGAGCTGACGAGCATTCTCCAGTCGATGAGCAACGGGGTCATCGCGCTCGATCTCGAGTCGCGGATCCTGAGCATGAACCGGGTCGCTCAGAGCATGTTCGATCTTCTGGGTCGCGACATCAGGGGGCATCTGCTGCAGGAGTTCGTCAGGGACCCCGCCTTGAGCCGCTTCGTGCAGACATCGATCGAGCAGGGGGAGCGGCGGTTCGAGGAGATCAAGCTGCTGGCGATCGACGATCGATCGATGGAGTTGACCAGCGAGCCGCTGCTGAATGTGGATGATCAGGTCGTCGGCGTGGTCCTCGTTCTCAACGAGGTCACGCAGCTTCGCAGGCTCGAGTCGATCCGAACAGACTTCGCGGCCAACGTCTCGCACGAGCTTCGGACTCCGATCATGGCGATCCAGGGATATGCCGAACTGCTGCTCGAGGAGGAGGATGAATCAAACCGGTCCTCCTACGCCGAGATCGTGATACGGAATACGCGCCGGCTTTCGGCGATCATCGAGGATCTCCTCTCGCTCGCGAGGCTGGAGGAGCCTGAAGGAATCGGTGATCTCTCCAGGGAGTTGATCATGCCTTCCGACATTCTCGAGTCCGTGCAGCAGGACTGCCTCGACGAGGCGACGCAGCGGGACATCTCGATCGAGATCCGGCCCGCGTCGTCGCTGGAGGCCTTCGTCAACCGCCAACTGCTGATCCAGGCGATCACCAATCTCGTGGTCAACGCCATCCGCTACAGCGAACCGGGATCGACGGTGGAGTTGGCCGCCGATGCCCGCATTCCGGGTTTCGTCGACTTCACGGTCAGCGATACCGGGCCCGGCATCGCCAAGGAGTTCCAGCATCGCCTGTTCGAGCGTTTCTACCGTGTCGACAGGGGCCGGAGCCGTGAAATGGGGGGGACCGGACTCGGGCTCGCCATCGTCAAGCATGTGGCTCAGGTCCACGGCGGGTCGGTCGAGGTCCAGAGCGAAGTGGGTCAAGGGGCCACGTTCACAGTCAGGCTTCCTCTGTCGGGAAATAACCAGCCCTTAACACAAATGCCAAGGTGAATCCGGTACGCTCCCAGCCTGATCAAGTCGACCCGGTTCCTGACATTGGAGAGCAGTCGTGCGCGGTGTAGCAAAACTATTCGGTCGGTCGCCCCTGACCCCGCTTCAGGTCCACATGGAGCAGGTCGAGGAGTGCGTCGACGGCATCATCGAGATCCTTCACGGGTTCATGTCCGGCATGTCGCACGAGGAGATCTGCGACAAGGCCAAGCATGTCTCCAAGCTCGAGCACAACGCGGATCTCGTCAAGAACGACATCCGCAACTCGCTTCCACGCGGCCTCTTCATGCAGGTCGATCGTGCGACGCTCATGGCGATGCTCGCCGATCAGGATTCGATCGCGGACAAGGCCGAGGACATCGGTGTCCTGCTGTCGTTCAAGGCGATTCCGCTGATCGATCCCCTCAAGGTGCACTTCTCCGACTTCATCGACAAGAACGTCCAGGCGTTCAAGGTGGTCAGGGCGATCATCGCGGATCTCGATGAACTGGCCGAGATGGGGTTCGGCGGGGAAGAGGCGAGTCGCGTCGAGCAGATGGTCGATCAGGTGGCGCTCTACGAGCACGAGGCGGATGTGATCCAGCGTGGAATGCTCCAGGCGCTGTTCGCCAACGAGGACGATCTGTCCAAGGGCGAGTTCCTGCTCTGGCGCAACCTGCTTCGGGACATCGGCGGCCTGAGCAACTACTCCGAGAAGCTGGCCAATCGTGTTCGCATCATGCTTGCAATCAAGTAGCTCGCAGGGACGCTGAAAGATGAACTTCACAATCGCAACCACGGTTTCCGACGTCATCGGAGGGGTCACCGATCCCAATACCCTGATGATCCTGGCCATCGTCTTCGGGTTCTACATGGCCTGGAACATCGGGGCCAACGACGTCGCCAACGCGATGGCCACCAGTGTGGGCTCCGGAGCCCTCACCCTTCGCCGTGCGGTGCTGATCGCCGCGGTCCTGGAGTTCGCCGGCGCCTACTTCGCCGGTGCGAGCGTCTCCAACACCATTCGCAAGGGCATCGTCGATCCCGAGATCTTCGCCGCTGAGCCGACCCTGTTCGTCTGCGGCATGTTGGCGGCTCTGCTGGCGGCCGGGACGTGGCTCATGATCGCCTCCTACTTCGGGTGGCCCGTATCGACCACGCATTCGATCGTCGGTGCGATTCTCGGTTTCGGTGTCGTCTACGCGGGAATCGAAGCCGTCCACTGGGGCAAGGTGTCCGGGATCGTCGCCAGTTGGGTGGTCTCTCCGGTCCTCAGCGGCACGATCAGCTACTTCATCTTCAACATCATTCTGCGAAAGATCTTCCACAATCCAAGACCGGTGGAGGCTGCGCGCCGGTTCACGCCATACATGGTGTTCGTCGTGTTCACGATCCTGTCCATGGTGCTCGTGATGAAGGGACTCAAGCACAGGCTCAAGGGTGTCGATCTTCCGCTCTGGGAAGCCCTGCTCATCTCAGGTGGAATCGGACTGGTCGCGGCATTCGTTTCCGGCATTCTGGTCCGACGCATCGACGTCGATGATGCAGACGGTGAAGTGGAGGAGAACTCGGCGAGGCAGCTGTATCTCAGCCGCGCACTCGGACGTGCGAAGAAGCATCTCAGTCGAGCCAAGAACATCTCGAGCGGCGGTTCGGTCGAGGATGAGGTCAAGGACGTGCTCAACAAGGTCGACATGCTCAATACCGCCTTGGAGCAGGAGTCGACTGCTCCGGCCAATACACGCAGTTCGGTCTGGAAGGTCGAGCGCATCTTCATCTATCTCCAGGTCATCAGCGCCGGCTTCGTCGCCTTCGCGCACGGCTCGAACGACGTCGCCAACGCGATCGGTCCCATGGCTGCGGCCTGGGAGACGATCAAGGAAGGGGTCGTCGGTACCAAGGCGCCGGTCTCGGCGTGGTTCCTGGCCCTCGGTGGAGTCGCGATCGCAGTGGGCCTCGCGACCTGGGGGTGGCGCGTCATGAAGACCGTCGGCACGAAGATCACGGAGTTGACGCCGAGTCGTGGCTTCAGCGCCGAATTCGGTGCGGCGACCACCATCGTGATCGCTTCGTGGCTCGCTCTTCCGATCTCGACGACCCATACCCTGGTCGGTGCGGTGCTCGGAGTCGGGCTGGCCCGTGGAATCGGCGCACTCAATCTCAGGACGGTGCGGGATGTGGTCGTCAGTTGGGTGGTCACCATTCCGGCCGGTGCAGGTCTGGCGATCGTCTTCTACTACATCCTGGCCAGCATCTTCAACTGATATCGGATTTCACGTCGGTGCCTTCGAGCACGCCGCGGATGCGCGGCATCAGCAGCAGCGCCTCGATGCACATCCAGCCTTCAAGAAGAATGGTCGCGACGCCGATGCCGGCGAGCAGCCATCGTTCATCGCCGAGCCAGGCGGAGTCGCGTCCGGTGCCGATGAAGATCTGGTCGATCATCGCCCACATCGGAATCACCAGCATGATCAGCAGGGGGAGGGCGAGGAACCAGACCGGCTTCCTCCGTCTCCAGAGCCAGCTGGCGATCACCAGAAACGCGAGTCCGGCCAGAAGCTGGTTGGTGGCCCCGAAGAGCGGCCAGAGAATCAGTCCGCCTGATCCCATCGAGGCCCAGGACCAGTCTCCCGAAGCGGGTACGGCGGCGAGGCCGGCGGCGAGTACGACCGACAATGCGGCGGCGGCGTGCGGATTTCTGAAGATTCGGATCGGTCTGAACATGGTTCCCGGAGTCGAAGCCAGTTCCTGCACGACGTAGCGCTGCAGCCGGCATGCCGTGTCGAGGGTGGTTCCCGCGAAGGAGGCGACGAACACGCCCATCAGGGCGACGGCGATGCCGGCCGGGATTCCAAGAGCGCCGAGGAAATTGGCCGCCCCGTCGACGAAGGCGCCGACCTTCGCTCCGAGGCCGTTGGCCATCTCCCATGATCCGTATCGCTCTGTCCACGCTGCTTCGCCGGTCAGAGTCGATCCATCGCTGCCGGCGATGCCGAGTCCGAGCCCGGCCGTGCATGCGAGAATCACCAGCACGGCCAGGAACCCTTCGGTGAGCATGCTGCCGTAGCCGACGAACCGGGCATCGTCCTCGCTGGCAAGCTGCTTGCTCGTGGTGCCGCTTGAAACGAGGCAGTGGAATCCGCTGATCGCGCCGCAGGCGATGGTGATGAAGAGGAATGGAATGATCAGCGGGGCGCCTTCGGGATCCCACTGGAAGATCGGGGCGATGATCTCCAGCGGGGGACGCGACGCCTCCTCTCCGACCGGTGCGCCGCCGGCCAGACCGGCCACGACCAGGCCGACCACGATCAGGCCGAGCGATCCGATGAGCTGGAGGGCGTTGATGTAGTCCCTTGGCTGCAGGAGCATCCAGACCGGCAGGACCGAGGCGATGTATGCGTACGCCAGAAGGATCAGCACCCACGTGATCATTGGAAGGGCGGCGAGGGCGTCGTTGAAAATGCCGAGGATGCCCACGTCGCCGTAGACGACGCTGACGATCATCAGCAGCAGGGTGAGCAGCGACGGCAGCAGCAGCGCTGCGCCCCGGCGTTGGAGCCAGACGCCGATGAGGACCGCCAGAGGAATCTGGACCAGGCATGGAAAGATCGCGGCGGGAAACATCCGGAAGACGGAGGCGATGACCAGTCCGAAGATCGCCAGAACGATCGTCAGGCCGATGAAGAGCACGATCATGAAGAGCAGGCGGACGCGTCGATTCAGAAGTCGACCCGCGACGTCTCCGATGGTCTGGCCGTCGTTGCGCAGACTGACCAGCAGGCTTCCGAAGTCATGGACGGCACCGATGAAGATCGAACCGAAGACGACCCATATCAGGGCGGGCAGCCAGCCCCAGAGCACGCCGATGGCGGGGCCGACGATCGGCCCGGTGCCGGCGATCGAGGTGAAGTGGTGACCGAAGACCACGCTTCTTCTGGTCGGGACGTAGTCGTGTCCGTCCTCGAGGCGGTTCGCGGGGGTCACGTTGCCCGAAGCGAGGTTGAAGATCCGCCGGCCCAGCCATCGACCGTAGGTGTGGTAGGCGAGTATGAAACCCAGCCCGGACAGGATGGCGATCAGCAGGGGGAACATCGGACACGCACTCTATCGGCACCATGGTGCATGATGGCTTCAGAGTTCCGGCCACGGATCGCATGTGTGATGATGCGTGCGGTCGGTCAGGGTGTTTCGACCGCGGCGATGACGTAGCTGACGTCATCGAACTGGATCATGCCGTCGCAGTTGGTGTCTGCACCGTCGACCCAGCCCTCGTCGCCGGATTCGAGGTCGATCAGAGTCAGGATCAGCAGGAGATCGTCGATGTCGATGATTCCATTTTCGTCACCGTCGCCGGCGAGCCTGTTCCAGTTGCCGATGACCGTCAGCAGATCGCCCACCGCCACGATGTAGTCCCCGTCGGTGTCCGACGGGCAATCACCCTGGAAGGGGCACTTCCCCCAGTGGGAGATGATCTGGAGAACGTCCTCGATGTCGACCACGCCGTTTCGCGTGATGTCGCCGCAGGCGGAGAGTCCGGAGTCCGGGTTCGGTGCATCGATCTCGGGGCGTGTTCGTCCATAGGCCAGATCGATCTCGGCAAGATCGTCTTCGTCGACGAGTCCGCTGCCGTCGATGTCGCCTTCAGGTCCGGAACTTCCCATCTGCTCCAGCACGATGTTGCGATCGGCTTCGTCGACGACCGCATCCTGATTGATGTCGGGTTTGATCAGGGTCACGCTTGCGAGCGGATCTCCGATCGGCGTCACGTATCCACCGACGTTGATCGAACTGTAGATCGCCTCGCCCCAGCTGAAGCCGCCGTGATAGAGATTCTGCATCGTGAGGAATGTCGTGCTGAGTTCGGGAGTGGTGATCCCCTGGACGTGTCCGGTCGTGAAGGAACCACCGGCGCGGCCGATCCACTCGAGCGTCTGGCCGTGGCCTCCGGGAGACGCTCCGAACTGGTGAAGACTCCGCCCGTTGTAGGATTCATACGTCGAGAGGAAGCCGGCGGGATGCGCCTCGTAGCCTCTGAGATAGTTGCTCGTCACCGGTTCGTCGGGATTGTCCGCGCTGCCGCAATGGTTCCGTCCCATCGTGATCAGGCTGATCGTCGGGTATTCCATGAACGGACCGTCGGTGGTCGGATCGAAATGGTTGTGCCCCGGCCCGTGCAGGAACTGGCTCGTGTGATCCTCCATCTGGCACCAGTTGCCGCGAAGGAATGAACCCCAGGCGATCTGGATGTTCTGATTGATGTTCAGGGGATTGGGGCACCATGCCTCGTAGTCCGACGTGTCTGCATACGGATTGTCGTCGTACAGCATCGTCGTCGCGTACGTGTTGACCGGAATCGGATCGCCGCAGCGATCGATCAGGGCAAGGACTCCATCGAGATGCGTCTTGTCGCCATCGCCGTCGTAGTCCGTCGAGCAGATGCTGGAATCGAGTCTCGACACCAGATAGAGATCCCCTGGGCAGATGCCTCCGTACTCTCCGCAGAGTTCGAGCTTGTCATCGAATGCGATGATGCTTCCCTTGAACGGATTCTGTCTGGAAGACGTGTCGTTCGAATCCTGCCATTTGTAGACGGCCACGGCGCTTCGCGAGAGCAGTGATTCGAAACTTCCCCAGATGTTCTCCGCCGAAGGAGGATCGTGGTTGACCGGTGGTGCGAAGTTGTCGCTGACGACCGCGGGAAGCCCTCGCGTGGTCGCGATGGCCACCACGTCCGGGTGCTCGGCGAGGTAGGTCTGGAAGCCGCTCTGCTCGTCGGCGAAGAGTTCGATGAACTTCGCTGACGTGATGTAGTGGTTCGTGATCCCCTCCGGAGGAGGAGTCGAGTCCCCCTGGTTCTCGTCCGGCGTCGGATACTCGAGATCGAGGTCGAACTGATGGACATCGGGATGTCGTGCGACATACGCGTTGCGGATCGACAGGGATTCGTCGACACGCCCGTTGTACAGCAGCAGCACCTGACTCTCGGTCAGGGCTGCCGGGGCAGGCGTGTTCACCGCCGAAGCGACGAGCATCGCGGGAATCATGAGGAGGTACTTCGATACGCAGGGCTTTCGATGCATGGAGCACGCCTTTGATCAAGCAGGAGTTCGTCCGGGTCCCCACGGCAACGCCTTCTAGAACAACTATGTCTCACGTCCTTGGATTCATGGTGGCAAAAAAATGAAATAACGTTCCAGCGATTCTTTGATCTTGGGCGTGGAGGCGTCAATTGAGTGCCATCGAATGGCGTACAATCTCGACTTCGAGGCTGATCGGCCGCACTACCAAGCAAGAACGAAAGGTGACGTCATGTCGAGTTCCACGATCGTGTACATGGGAATCATTCTGCTGACAGCTCTGGCCCTGGTGCCGGGGGCGAGCAGCCTGGCGACGGCCGATGATGCCGAAGCGGCCGAGAGCAAGTTGATTCCACGAGAGGTCTTCTTCGGAAATCCGGAGCGGGCTGGAGTCCAGCTGAGTCCTGACGGAACGAAGCTCAGCTACCTCGCCCCGCACGAGGACGTCCTCAACGTCTGGATCATGCCCGTCGACGGCGGCAAGGCCGAAGTGGTGACGGATTCCACGTTGCGTCCAATCCGCAGCTACTCGTGGGCGGTCAACGGCGACCAGATCCTCTACATGCAGGATCAGGGCGGCAACGAGGACACGCACATCTACGTGGTCGATCTCGCGACCAAGACCACGACCGATCTCACGCCGCACGACGGAGTGAAGGCGTCCCTGGCAGGGCAGCATCGGGATCGTCCCGACGAGATTCTCGTCCAGATGAACCAGCGCGATCCGCGGAACATGGACATGTACCGGATGAATACCCGCACCGGTGAATCGGAACTGATCTTCCAGAACGACGACGGCTACGTCGGGATGATGCCCGACGACGCGTGGGTCATACGTGGACGGGCCCGCATGCTCGAGGACGGTGGAACGCTGTTCGAACTTCGCGACGACGCCGACGGCGACTGGTACGAGTTCATGAAGGTGCCCATGGAGGATTCGCTCAACAGCCAGCCCATGGGATTCTCCAAGGATGGCAAGACCATGTACGCCATGGACGCCACCGGCCGGAACACCTCGGCGCTCGTGTCCATGGAGGCCCGGAAGGGTGGCAGCGAGAATCCCACCGTGCTGCACGCCTCCGACAAGGCCGACATCGGCGGCGTCTTCTCGAATCCCGTCACCAAGGAGCCGCAGGCCGTCTCGACGAACTACCTCCGCAACACGTGGACGGTGCTTGATCCCGATCTCAAGGCGGACTTCGACGCGATCGCCGCCTTGGACGCCGGAGATGCCAACATCACCGACATGACGCTCGACAACCGCACGTGGATCGTCGCGTTCGAGCAGGATCGTGGTCCGGTGAAGTACTGGATCTACGATCGCGACAGCAAGAAGGGGCGGTACCTCTTCTCCAACCGACCCGACATGGAGCAGTACGACCTCGCCGAGATGAAGCCGGTGGAGATCACCGCCCGCGACGGCATGGTGCTTCCGAGCTATCTCACGGTGCCGCCGAATGCCGACGGTCCCGTGCCGCTGGTCGTGCTCGTGCACGGCGGTCCCTGGGCCCGCGATTCGTGGGGCTACAACCCGTATCACCAGTGGCTCGCCAATCGCGGCTACGCGGTGCTGAGTCCGAACTTCCGCGGGTCGACCGGCTTCGGCAAGGAGTTCCTCAATGCCGGCAACCGCGAGTGGTATCACGCCATGCAGGATGACGTGAACGACGCAGCCGACTGGGCCGTCGCCCAGGGGGTCGCCGATCCCGACAACATCGCGATCATGGGCGGCAGCTACGGCGGCTATGCCACGCTCGCGGGCTTGACGCGTGATCCGGACAAGTGGGCGTGCGGTGTGGACATCGTCGGTCCTTCGCACGTCGGAACGCTGCTCTCGACCATTCCCATGTACTGGGAACCGATCAAGATCATGTTCACCGAACGCGTCGGTGGTGCCGACGAGACCGAGTGGCTCGATTCCATCTCGCCGCTGACGCACGTCTCGAACATCAAGCGTCCGCTGCTGATCGGGCAGGGAGCCAACGATCCGAGGGTCAAGGTCTCCGAGAGCGACCAGATCGTCGACGCGATGAACACAAACAGCATTCCGGTGACCTACGTGGTCTTCCCGGACGAGGGGCACGGCTTCGCCCGGCCCGAGAACAGCATGGCCTTCAACTCGGTCACCGAACAGTTCCTCGCCGAACACCTCGGTGGGCGATCGCAGCCCGATGGCGGCGATGTCGCGGCCTCCACTGCACAGATGCGTGATCTGGGCAGCCTGAAGATCGACGGCGTCTCGACGTGGACACCACCGGTGGAGCCGAAGGCGGAACAGGACGTCGCCGCCGAGCCGAAGGCCGCGCAGGATGAGATGAGTCTCGATTCGCTGACGCCCGCCCAGCGGGACGAGGTCCAGCAGTTCCTCGACAACGTCGACAACATTCCGGTCGATCAGCTTGCAATGATGAAGAGCATTCTCGAGGCCCAGCGGGCTCAGGTTCCCGAATCCGATCTGCCGGTCTTCAACTACATCCTCCAGACGATCAACAAGAAGCTCGCTGAATAAGCGGTTTCATCGATCCCGGTTCAATCCGATCGCCCGTTCTCGAAAGAGTGCGGGCGATCGTCCTTTGGAACGATTACACTTGCATCATGCAATACGGGTTCGTCATCGATCACGACAACTGCATCGGCTGCCACGCCTGCACTGTTGCGTGCAAGTCGGAGAATGATGTTCCCGTCGGCAACTTCCGCACATCCGTCAAGTACGTCGAGGAGGGAGCCTACCCGGAGATCAAGCGGCACTTCCTCGTCCAGCGGTGCAACCACTGCAGCGACGCGCCGTGTGTGACGATCTGTCCGGTGAACGCACTCGAGAAGCGGGGCGACGGGATCGTCGACATCGATCGTGACGCGTGCATCGGCTGCCGGGCCTGCATGCAGGCCTGTCCCTACGACGCCATCTACCTCAACGAGGACAAGGGAGCGGTGGAGAAGTGCCACTTCTGCGCGCACCGGGTCGAGCAGAATCTGGAGCCGGCCTGCGCCGTGGTGTGTCCGACCAACGCGATCATCGCGGGCGATCTCGACGATCCGAATTCCAAGGTCTCCCTGCTGGTCAGGAACAATCCGACCCAGGTGCGGCGGCCCGAGCAGGGGACCAGTCCGAACGTCCACTACAAGGGGGCGGCCGAAATCGCGATGCAGCCCGGGGAAGCGGCGCGTCCGGACACCTATCTCTTCAGCCAGAGGCGCGACACCAAGCCCGAGCCGTGGCCGAAGGATGTTCCGACGGTTCCGGACGCCCAGGTGGTGCTCGATGTCGGACACAAGGTCGAATGGGGCTGGCCGGTCGCGTTGTACCTCGTCACCAAGAGCATCGCCGCGGGCGGCGCCATGCTCGCGCCGTTCGCGGCGGTGCTCGGTCTGGACGGCTTCGGGGCACGGTGGCTGCCGGAACTGCTGGCCATCGTCTTCACCGTCGTCACCCTGATTCTTCTGGTCGAGGATCTTGCTCGACCGATGCGCTTCTACCGGCTGCTCACCCGTCCCAACTGGAAGAGCTGGCTGGTCAAGGGGGGCATCGTGCTCGGTGCCTTCTCCGGATTGACGGTCGCGATCCTCCTCCTGCGTCTGGTCGGGGCCGAAGGACTTGCCGACGGCCTGCGATGGCCCAATGCGGTGCTCGGTCTGTTCGCGGCCGGGTACACGGCGTTTCTCTTCGCGCAGTGCAAGGGGCGCGATCTGTGGGAAGGGCGTCTGCTGCTGCCGCATCTGCTGGTGCTCGCCGCCCTGGCCGGCTCGGTCGCACTGCTGCCTGCGGCCGCTTCATCGACCGCACTCGTCGACATCGGAATCATCGCCGTACTTGCCCATCTCGGTTTCGCGATGAAGGAACGATACGGCCATCATCCGACCAGCAACGCCACGCAGGCCGCGGGCTTCCTCGGGGTGGTCAAGCTGTGGGGTGCTCCGGCCTTCGCCTACGGCGTCGTCCTGCTGATCTTCGGCATCTTCGCCATGACCGCCGCTCCGGCGCTTGCGTGGCTTCCCGTGCTGCTGGGACTCTTCTACTACGAACACGCCTATGTCCGCGCGGCCCAGCTGCCGCCACTGTCCTGAGTGAGCACATGTCCAAGTCAGCCACACCACTTCCCGTCATCCAACTCGAGACCTATCCTCCCGTGGAGACATGGGACGACGTCGTCGATCTGGATCCGAACGCCTGGCCCAAGCGCGTCGAACGCCATTCGATGCTGGTTCCCACGACCTGCTTCAACTGCGAGGCCGGATGCGGGTTGATGGCATGGGTCGATGCCGACCGGCAGACCATCCGGAAGCTCGAAGGCAATCCCCATCACCCCGGATCACGGGGCCGCAACTGCGCGAAGGGCCCGGCGACCCTCAATCAGATCGACGACCCGGAACGGATCCTCTATCCGCTCAAGCGGGTCGGGACACGCGGTTCCGGCGAGTTCGAGCGAGTGAGCTGGGACGATGTGCTCGACGATCTCGCCGGTCGGATGCGTGCGGCACTGCTCGAGGACCGTCACGACGAGATCATGTACCACGTGGGACGTCCCGGTGCCGACGGGTACATGGACAGGGTCCTGCGTTCGTGGGGCGTCGATGCCCACAACTCGCATACGAACGTGTGCTCCTCGTCCGCGCGGGTCGGCTACGCGCTCTGGGCGGGCGCGGACCGACCTTCCCCCGATCACGCCAATGCGAAGTTCATCCTGATGCTGTCTGCCCATCTGGAGACCGGCCACTACTTCAATCCGCATGCGCAGCGCATCGTCGAGGGCATGAACGACGGCGCGAAGCTGTGCGTCATCGACGTCCGGCTGTCGAACACCGCCTCGCGTGCCGACTGGTGGCTTGCGACCAGGCCCGGAACGGAGCCGCTGCTGCTGCTCGCGATCGCCCGGGTGCTGCTGGAGGAGAATCTCTACAACCGCGAGTTCGTCGAGCAGTGGGTCAACTGGCGGGAGACGCTCGAATTCATGCGTCCCGGTGCGGCGCCGGAGTTCGACGGCTTCATCGAGGCCCTGCTGGAGCACTACGCCTACGCCACTCCGGAGGCCGCCGCCGCCGAGAGCGACATCGACGTGGACTCCATCCGCGAGATCGCCAGGGCGATCGGCGAAGCGGGGCCGTCGCTGGCCACGCACGTCTGGCGCAACGCCGCAGCCGGGAATCTGGGGGGATGGCAGGTGTCCAGATGCCTCCAGTTCCTGGTGGTCCTCATGGGCGCCGTCGGTGCCGAAGGGGGCACGAATCCCAATTCGCACAACAAGTTCGTGGCCAAGCCGTTCGATTCGCCCCCTCCGCAGGAGCGATGGAACGAACTGCTGTATCCGCCGGAATTTCCGCTGGCCTACCACGAGATGTCGTTCCTTCTTCCTCACATGATCGAGGAGGGGCGAGGCAGGATCGATACGTACTTCACGCGCGTGTACAACCCCGTCTGGACCAACCCGGATGGAATGATGTGGGAGCGCATGCTGCGCGACGAGTCCCGCATCGGCGTGCACGCGGCATTGACGCCGACCTGGAGCGAGACGGCGCAGTATGCGGACTACGTGCTGCCGATGGGACTCGGTGCGGAACGGCACGATCTGCTCAGCCAGGAGACCCACGCCGCGAAATGGATCACCTTCCGACAACCGGTTCTTCGCGTCGCCCGTGAGCGGATGGGCGATCCCGTCGAGTTCACGTGGGAAGCCAATCCCGGAGAGGTCTGGGAAGAGGACGAGTTCTGGATCGAGTTGTCGTGGCGCATCGACCCGGACGGCTCGCTCGGCATCCGCAAGCACTACGAGTCCCCGTACCGCCCCGGAGAGAAGATCACCATCGGCGAGTACTACCAGTGGATCTTCGAGAACTCGGTCCCGGGTCTTCCCGAGGCCGCCGCCAAGGAAGGTCTCGATCCCCTCGGCTACATGCGGAAGTTCGGCGCATTCCTCGTGCAGGACGATGCATACCGGAGCCACGAATCCCCGCTCGAGGACACCGCCGGCACCGATGTCGGTCAGGACGGCACCATCCTCCGCGATGGAACTCCGGTGGGGCTGCAGCTGGATGGACAACCCGTGGTCGGATTTCCGACGCCCAGCCGGAAGCTCGAACTGCACAGTCAGACGATGGACGACTGGAACTGGTCGGAGCAGACCATGCCGGGATACATCAAGAGTCACGTGCACCTCGACGAGATGGATGCTGCGCACGGAGAGATGGTGCTGGTGCCGACGTTCCGTCTCCCGACCCTGATCCATACGCGATCCGCCAATGCGAAGTGGCTGTACGAACTGTCGAACACCAACCCGGTCTGGATCCACACCTCCGATGCCATGCGACTTGGAATCGAGGCCAACTCGCTGGTGCGACTGGAGACGTCCATCGGACATTTCGTCAATCGAGCCTGGGTGACCGAGGCCATCCGTCCCGGTGTCGTCGCATGTTCGCATCACCTCGGGCGGTGGCGATTGTTCGACGACGTGGGGACGGACCGGTGGGCGAGTGCGAAGGTCACGAGGCAGGAGACGGATTCGGGAGCGATCCGGTTCCGACGCGTCGAGCACATCGGGGCGTTCGACAGCGATGATCCCGACAGCGGCCGCATCTGGTGGACCGACGGCGGTGTGCACCAGAACCTGGTGTTTCCGGTGCAGCCCGACCCGATCTCCGGAATGCACTGCTGGCATCAGAAGGTGAAGGTGCGTCCCGCCCAGCCCGGCGACTGCTACGGAGACGTGGTCGTCGATCCGGAACGATCCATGGACGTCTACCGGCAGTGGATGAAGCGCACCAAGCCCGCGCCCGGCCCCGGAGGCCTGCGTCGTCCCCGGTGGTTCGCCCGAGCCGTGAAGCCGGCTCCGGACACCTACCTCATGGAGCCCGGCGATGAGCGGCCCTGACTCGCTCGCCAGGGCCATCGAGGCCACCGAGGGACTGCTGCTTCGATTCGTCGCCGATGTCGACGACGACATGCGTGCGGTGCAGTCGCCGGGACTTCCCAACCACTTCATCTGGGTGCTCGGTCATTGTTCGATGACGATGAACCGGTTGGCGTCGCTGATCGACGGTACGCCGCTTCCGGATTCGGATTTCTTCGATGGAGACGGCGTGCGGAGCGACGCCGGGCGATTCGATACCGAACTCGTTCGGTTCGACTCCACTCCCCGCGGCGTGGCGGAGGACTATCCGACCATGGACCGGGGAAGGGCGGTGTACGCCGCCGCCTGTCGCAGACTGGCCGCAGTGGTTCGTGCGCTGGACGAATCCGAACTGGAGTCGACGCTCGACTGGCACGGTGCGCCGGTCCGCATCGACGACCTCGTGGTGCGGGTCGGGTTCCACAACGGCGCCCACGCCGGGCAGGTGCTGGACCTCCGTCGCGTCCTTGGAATGCCGAGAATCATCGGCTAGCCGATGCGTCGGTTCCACGGGCCGGTGATCGCGAGCGTCATCCCCGGGTTCTGGATGTTCACGAACAGCGTGCTGCCGTCGGGTGAGAAGACGGCTCCCGCGAACTCGGACTGGTTGGCCTGATTCCGTGCCAGCTTGTAGATGGAACCTTCCGGCGTCACGCCGAGCAGGTACTGGTCGGCGAGTCCGTCTTCGCAGACGATGAGATCGCCCCAGGGGGCGACGGTCAGATTGTCGGCGTGTTCGATGACCGTCGCATCGTTGGGTTCGACGAACAATTCGAGTCGGCCGCCGGTTTCCGAAGCCGGACCGGACGCCTCCGCTCCCACGGCGGCAGGCGTGTACTTCCAGATCTGGCCACGCTGGTTGGATCCACCGGTCGTGCAGGCGAAGTAGATTCCATCGTTTCCGTACCACATGCCCTCACCGCGGGCGAATCGGGCGGCTCCACGGTCGAAGCCCTGGTACCGCAGTGAATCGTCGTCCGAATCGACGTCCTGGAGATCGATCCATCTGGTCTGGAACGTACTGCCGGCGGGAACGGGGGCGACGGTCTCGGACGGCCAGTTGCGCAGATCGCGTGATGGGGCATCGGCCACGGCGAGTGCCTGCAGTCGACCACCCTCCAGCAGACGATCGCGCACGTCGGGAATGTACCGATAGATGATCCCGTCGTTGCGGTCCTCCGTCATGTACACGATCCCGCTGTGCGGATCCACGGCAACCGCCTCGTGGTTGAATCGTCCCATCGGCACGATGGGATTCGGTTCGACCAGGGTCGGCGTCGTCGTGGCGGGAATCTCGAAGCAGTATCCGTGGCGGCGTGAACGGCCCAGTTCGTCTCCCGGGCCGACGACCGACTCCTCGCAGCTGATCCACGTCGAATGGGGGGTGATCCCGCCCGCACAGTTGTGTTCGGTGCCGCTGAGGCTCATCGCATGGTGCAGGAGTCTTCCCTGTTCGGTCCGTGCCCGCGTGTCGTAGACCAGGGTGGTGGTGCCTCCGCGCGACGGAGCCGCCCCGGGGACAGCGGGGTCTCCCGCGTCGTAGATTCGACGAGCGTCGATCGCCTCGATCCCCGCACCACCGGAATCGAATGGACCGATCGTCGAATGGCCAGGCGAGATCTCGTGGTTCCGGATGAGGATGGTGACGCCGTCGGGTCCGGAGAATGCCCCCATGCCGTCGTGCTTTCCGGGGACGAGCAGTCCGTCGTTCATCGTTTCGCCGGCGGCGGACACGACGTGGCTGTGGAAGCCGTCGGGCAGACTGATCAATGCACCGGGCTGTTCGATCAGGGGGCCGTATCCGGATCTGGTTCGATCCAGAAGCGGAGAACCGCCATCCGCCAGCACCTGCTGCAGGCCGGCGAATCCGACGGACATGGCCGCGGATCGCTGCAGGAAGTGGCGTCTTGAGAGTGGTTGCGATGGCATGATGACAGCCTGTGACGAGTGTGTATCGTGTAACGATACGCCGTCCTCGGACCGAAGATCGGTTCTTCCATCGGGAAATCATGGAATCAAAGCCTGGCATGCCGCGAGTCGCAGTCATTGCAAACCCCGTTTCGGGATCGGGTCGCGCCCGTGCCGTGGCCGAGGATCTCGTGTGCAGGCTGCAGGCTGGCGGGCACGACGTCGAGCACGTTCCCACGGAACTGTCGGATCCCGCCGGATGGCTCGATCCGGTGCTGGTCGAGGCGACCACCGCGTTGGTGGTCGGTGGCGACGGAACGGTTCGTCTCGCAGCCGAGAGCCTGGTTCGAAGCGGTACGCCCGTCTGGCAGGTCCCGTGCGGAACCGAGAACCTGCTGGCGCGAAGTCTCGGAATGTCCGGCGACTACGAATCCATCCTTGCTGCGATCGAACACGGCGAGATCCGTTCTCTGGATGTTGCCCGAGTCAACGGGATGATCTGCCTCCTGATGGCCTCCTGCGGCTTCGATGCGGCGGTCGTCCACGATCTGTCACGGCGACGGGGGGATTCGATACGCCACTGGCACTACATTCCATGCATCGTCCGTCGGCTCCTGAAGTGGAAGCCCACCGTGATGACGTTGACGCTCGACGATGAAATCGTCCGCGAGCACGAGTCGGGATGGTGCTTCGTATGCAACTGTCGCGAATACGGCGGTGGATTCAATCCGGCTCCGCATGCGGAGATGTCCGATGGCCTGCTCGACGTCGTCTTTCTTCCGACCCGCTCCAGAATCCAGGTGCTCTCATGGATGCACCGCACGCGTCGAGGGCGACACCTCGAAGCCCCCGGGGTGCTGCATGCCCGCGCCAGGAGCATCCGTGTGGACATCTCGACCGACTCCTTCTGGCAGTTGGATGGTGATCCGCCACCGCACCCGTTGCACGGGACGGCATCACGACTCCAAATCGAGTGTCTTCCTGATGCCGTAAATGCTCTTCTTCCCTGTTCAAACGGTGCTTGAAACGCTCCGGGGCTCGCCTCGAGGAAAATTCTTGCACGCGATTCGCGGGCTGGTAGTCTGGACTGCGGAAAGAGATGGCCAATGGAACGCAGGATCCATTCTGCCACTGAGGAGAAGCCCCATGAACATCAAGATGCTATCGATGATCTTTGTCGCATTCGCATTGGCGACGACATCGCTCGGTTCGGTCGTCGGTCCGAACTACGAGGAAGACGACGGCAACGACGCCGGTTCGACCGTGAACACCTCGAAGAAGCTCAACGGCTCCGGACAGTTGTCGCTCCTCAGCGGTTCGCTCAGCGGCGACAGCCGCGGACAGGGCGACTATCAGGACGTCTATCAGGTCCTCATCACCGACGTCGAGGCATTCAGGCTCAACTTCCTAGGCACCGAAGGCGGCTTCGACACCATGCTCTGGCTCTTCGATGAAGATGGAAGAGCGCTCCTGGGCAACAACGACTCGCTGATCGACGGTCAACCTTCGCCTCTGTCCTTTCTCACCAACCAGTCGAGCGATGGTTCATTCCAGCTGGAAAATCCCGGCAAGTACTACATCGCGATCAGCGGCTTCAACAGCCAGCCGGTCAGCGAACTGGGATCGATGTTCGATCTGGGAGCCGATCCCTTCGGCGTCTTCGCTGCGAACGGCCAGGGTGCCAATGCAACCCAGAACGGCTGGACCCAGAACGGAGCGACCGGCAACTATCTCCTGAGCCTCGAAGGTGTCAGCTTCATCCCGGTGCCGGCTCCCGGAGCACTCGCGCTGCTCGGGCTGGCTGGAATCATGGGCTGCCGTCGTCGTCGCTGATCGTCCCGTCTTCAACTGATACGGACCGGTCTCTCCAGACCTGCGCCATGGCCTCGTCTCCACGGTCCAGGCACGATTTCGCAAGCATCGCGGCGGTGCTTCGGGCGGAGTCGACCTGATTTCGTCGGTCGAACTCCGTCCATGCGGATTCCAGGGCGGATTCGGCCTCGACATGCTCTCCGATCTCGAGGTAGGCACGGCCTCTGAGCAGATCCATCGTCGCCAACTGCGTGCTGTTGCCGGTTCGGGCCTGCCGCATCGGGCGAAGCAGTTCCAGCTCCGCGATCGCCCCGTCGACATCTCCATCGGAGAGCATCAACTCGCAGATCTGCTGACGGCTGTCGAGCACCTTCGGATGCGTCGCATCGAGCACCAGTGCACGGATGCGAAGACTCTGCTCGGCGTTGTTCCAGGCGTTCTCCATGTCGCCGAGGCGATGCAGCACCGTCGACATCGCGTACCGGCTGTTGGCCAACTGGAGCCGATTGCCGATGTCGTCGTTGTCCGCCGCCTGGGCCTCCTCCTCCAGCTGGCGAAGTCCAGCCTCCTTGATGTACAGAGAGGACTCGAGGGATGCCTTGGCCTGTTCCAGCTCTCCCATTCGAAGTTGGCAGAGTGCGACGTTGTGCAGCAGCCTTCCGATTCGCCAGTCGGGGATCTCCAGATCGTCCTGCTTGGTACGAAGTTCGTTGATGGCCTGGTTGTAGTAGGTGACGGCGAGTTCGGGTTCGTCGACCGAATGGATGAGCGCCAGCGTGTTCAGTACGGAGTTCCGTTCGCCCAGAACGCGAATCTCCTCCGCCTCGGTTTGGGCATTGTCGAGGATCGTCTTGTAGATCCGAAGCGATTCCTGAAGATCGTCCTGGGCGGCGGGAGCATTGCCGAGCTTTCGAAGCGTCGCACCTCGGTGGTGCAGCGTCTTGGCGAGAGCGTTCGGACTCATATCCTGCAATCGGCGCTGCATCTCGAGCGACTGATCGTACGAGGCGTAGGCTTCGTCCCACCGGGCCCGCTTGTATGCGATGCGGCCGAGGTTGTGCAGGGCTCTGGCCTGTTCGCGGCTCGGTCCCTGCTGAAGCGAATCCATGGCCTCCAGGGCGTTCAGCAGCTGCTCCTCGGCCTGATCGTATCGATCGAATCCGATGAAGCTCTCGCCGAGGTCGTTGAACATCCTGATGCTGATCTCCGGTTCGTCGGCGAGATCCTCGTTGACCACGGAGGACCATGATTCGAGCATGTCGACGGCGGTGGTGGCGGTCAGGGCCTTTTCGTTGTTCTCGGGATCCGCGGAGGCGATCACCTCCGAAGCCATTCCAAGCGTTCCGGCGAGTCGATTGTTGGCGAGGGTCACCTTGGCGAAGAGCACCGACATGGTGATCGCGAAGGCGATCAGGAGCAGGATGAATCCGGCGGCGAGGGAGACGGGAAGGCGATGCCGTCTGATGTATTTTCGCAGCACGTAGATCGAATCATCGCGTCGGGCCATGATCGGTCTGCCGGCCAGCCAATTCTCCAGGTCGTCGGCGAGGTCGCGGACCGACTGGAATCGTCGGTTGATGTCCTTGGAAAGGGCCATCAGGAGAATCGTCTCGAGATCCCGATCGAAATCGGATTCGACCGATGTCGGCTTGATCGGCTGGATGTCCATGATGCTCTTGATCATGTCGTTGATGCTTCCGCCGAGTTCGTAGGGGCGGGATTTCAGGAGCAGTTCGTACAGGATCACGCCGAGGGCGTAGACGTCGGTTCTGGTGTCGATCAGTTCCGGATCACCGCTGACCTGTTCCGGGGATGCGTAGGCGAAGGTGCCCATGAACTCGCCGGCCGCCGTGGCCGCCATCACGGAATCCGTCATCGCCTCGGGGCCGACGACCTTCGCCAGTCCGAAGTCCAGCACATGGGGTTCTCCCTCGTCGTCGACGAGGATGTTCAGCGGCTTGAGATCGCGATGGATGATCGCCCGCAGGTGGGCGGAGGTCACCGCATCGCAGACCTTGAGGAAGATTGCGATCTGTTCCCTCAGATCGGGGACACGCCCGTCCTCCGATTGGTCGTGGATCCGGAAGCGGTCCAGCGGCACTCCCTTGATGTATTCCATCGCAGTGAAGAGTCGGCCGTCGGGCGTGGTGCCGCTGTCGAACACCGTGACGATGTTCGGATGGTTCATCGAGGCGACGAGTTCGACTTCGCGCTGGAATCTCTGTTGCTGCCGCTCGGTGGTGAACGCCGCCTGCAGGATCATCTTCAGGGCCACTTCTCGCTTGGTTCGCAGTTGGCGAGCCAGGTACACGACTCCCTGACCGCCCCGATCGAGTTCGCGGATGATCTCGTAGCCGTCGGGAGCCTGCTGTTCGGTGATGGGAGCGGGCCCCTTGACCCGATCACGATTGGCTTCGATGAACTCCACGAGGAAGTCCTGATCCTTCTCGAGTTTCTTCAATTCTTCGTTGACGCTGCCGTCTTCATCCCAGTCACGGAGGTAGACGAGGACCTGGGAACTCATCGTGGCTCCGGCGGCAATGGCTTCGAGTTCATCGTGCGTCGGGCGGGGGGGACGCTGGTCTCTTCCCTCTGCGGTCATGTCGCATTCTCGTCGTAGGTCTCGTCGAGCTTCTCGATGATGGTGCGGAGCCTCTTGGCCGTACGGCTCTTGGCCAGATAGACCTCCTGCTGGGTCATCTCGAGATCGTTGGCGACGGTCGCGACCGGAACCTGATTGATTGCGACCATCTCGAAGGCCTTCATGGTCCGATCGTGCGATTTCGTGGTGGCTCGAAGCTCCTGGAGCGCCATGCGGAGAATCACGGTTCTTCGTTCGTTCTCCCAGAGCTTGGAGCACTCGTCCTCGTTCGGCATCGTGACCATGGCCGATTCGCCGCGGTATTCGCGTTTCACGCCCTTCTTGCGGTAGATGCCGGCGATGCGGAAGCGGGCGATGCCGATGATCCATGATCGGAGTCTGCCGCGATCGCGGTCGTACTTGCCCTCGCGGTATTCCTTGAGAAACTGGAACACCGTCTCCTGGGCGACGTCGTTGGCATCGGATTCGCTCAGGCCGAGCTTGCGGGCGAAGGCTACGACGATGGGGCGGTACCGTGCATCGAACTGCGACCACGCAGCTTCGTTCTTGTGATCGAAGAGCCCTTCAAGCAGTGCGGTGGTGGTTCGTTCGATGTCGACCATGGGTGCTTCCATGGTACCCGTTGGCATGGCGGGAGTGGAATCAGAGCACCTGCTCGGCCCTTGGGTAGGCGCCATGCACGTTGAACACCCGGCAGAGTTTCCCGGCCTTCTCGATCGCCTCACGCATGGTGGGGTCCTCGAGATGCGCATCGGCATCGATGAAGAACATGTATTGCCAGTTCTCGCGGCCGCTGGGGCGCTTGTCGATGTGGCTCAGATTGATCCCCGCGTCGCGGAACACCGCAAGCACATCGACGAGTGCTCCCGGATCGTGGCTGGTGACGAAGGAAATCGTGGTCTTGTCGTTGCCCGTCGGCAGGGCGTCCTGCATGGCGATCACGAGGAATCGCGTGACGTTGTTGGGCTTGTCCTGGACCCCGTCGAAGAGCACGTTGACGCCGTAGAGCGAACCGGCGAGTGAAGATCCGATCGCGGCGGCGTCCTCGGCTTCGACCACCGATTGCACGGCCAGCGAGGAACTGGCCATCGCGACGAGTTCCGCATCCGGAAGTTCGCGGGCCAGCCAGTGTCTGCACTGCTCGAGCGCCTGCGGTCGCGAGGCCACTCGTCTGATCCGCTTCTTGGGAACGTTCGACAGCAGGCAGTGGTTGATCTCGATCTGGGCTTCGGCGTAGACCCGGACATCGAACTCCTGGAACGCGTCCAGCGTGTCGGTGACGCTGCCTCCGGTCGAGTTCTCATAGGGAATCAGCCCGTAGTCGCACTGGTTCGCCGCAACCGCTCTGAAGACCGATTCGATGGCACCGAATTCGGCGAAATCGACCGAACGGCCGAAGTGCCGCACGGCTGCGAGGTGGCTGAAGGATCCCTGCGGTCCGAGGTAGCCGATCCGCAGAGCCTGTTCGAGCGAGAAGCTCCCGGACATCAGTTCCCGGTAGATGCATTCCAAGGTGTGGTTCGACAGGGGGCCGGTGTTCAGCGACTGGATCTTGTCCAGAACGGCCCGCTCGCGGTGTGGTGCATAGATGGGCGTCTTCGTGTCCCGCTTCGATTCCCCGACCTCCACGACCAGTTCGGCCCGGCGGCCGAGGAGTTCGACGATCTGGCGATCCATCTTGTCGATGTGGATCCGCAGCTCGTCGAGCGGTCTTGGTGCGGGCGTGTGGTCTGGTTCGGGTGTGCTCATGTAGTTATCATCTCAGGATACCCCGAGAAGATCCAGACGCGGGCGATCTGCCGCGGCATGTGGAGTTGATTGATGTCATCGGACGCATTGCATTCGGAACGAAGCCTGCTTCTGGCTCGATTCGACCGTATCGAGAAGTGGCCCTGGAACTGGAGCCTTCTGGCCGTCATCGGCTTCGGGTTCTTCTTCTCGTTCTTCGACATCATCACCATCGGACTGTCCTTGAAGGTCCTTCAGAGTCAGTTCGAAGTCTCGGAGGCGACCGTCAACTGGGCGGTGACGACGAGTCTGCTGGGATACATCGTCGGATCGTTCCTCGACAGCCGGATCGCCGACCGGTTCGGCCGCCGAATCGCCCTGTACATCTCGGTGGGACTGTTCACCATCGGATCCATCCTGACCGCCACCGCCTGGGAGTTCTGGATGGTGCTCATGTGGCGGTTCATCTCGGGCATGGGGATCGGTGCGGAGATCGCCGGCGTCACGACCTACATGGGCGAGATGTCTCCCCGCGGCGCACGAGGCCGCTACACCAGCATGGCCGTGGCCTGCGGATTTCTCGGGTTCGCCTTCGTGCCGTTCGTCGGTGCATTGCTCGTACCCGAGTTCAGCTGGGGCTGGCGACTGCTGTTCCTGATCGGAGGACTGGGCGGACTCGTCATCTGCTTCATGCGTCGGAACATGCCGGACTCGCCGCGATGGCTGCTCGAGATGGGGCGGATCGATGCGGCTCGGGAAGTCATCGAACGGGCGGAGGCGAACTCGACGGTCCGTTCGGGCGCGGCCCCGCCGCCGATCGACGAGTCGTCGATCACCGAGGTGACGACGAATCGGAAGGGCAGTCTCGCCACGCTGCTGCATCCGCCGAATCGCAACCGCCTGTGGTTCTTCGCGTTGATCTGGTTCTTCTACTACACCGGAAACTACGCATGGCTCGAACTGTCCGATGAGCTTCTGGTGCAGAAGGGGTTCCAGCTTGGCAAGAGCCTCTGGTTGACGGGCATCGCCTCCATCGGTTTCGTCGTCGGTTCGGCCCTGGCCATCGTCTTCAGCGATCGTGTCGAGCGCAAGTGGTCGTGCTCCTTCCTTGCGCTGGCCTGGACCATCCTGCTGCTTCTGATCGGCTGGTTCCCGTCGGAGTGGATGGTGATGGGAGCCGGTTTCGTCGCGGCGATCTCGATTTCGATGATCATTCCCATGATGTACACCTACACCGCAGAACTGTTTCCCACCACGGTGCGGGCCACCGGCGTGTCCATCACCGACGGCATCGGGCACATCGGCGGAGCGCTCTGTCCCCAGATCGTGCTCGGGCTCGCGGCGATCTTCGCCACCAAGGAGCAGCAGTTTCCGGCCGCTCTTTCGGTGATGGCCGCCACCGGGCTGCTCACGGCGATTCTGCTCGCCTGCGGGCCGAAGACCCGTCATATGGATCTGGATTGAGAAAAACCCCTTTCAGGGGCCGCTTTCGGGTCATCTTTCAGGTGAATGGTTGAACTGATCCGTTTTTGGACTCCAATGAAGGGATCGGGGGCCTGGATCCCCGGTTCAACCACTCAGGACCGAAGGAAAGAGAACCCCTCATGTGCATTCGTCTGCTGTCGCTTCTGATTCCCGGAGCCGTCGTTCTCGGTGGCTCGCTGGCCGCGTCGTCCTCGATTCCGCGGGACATCTCCATCGACGAACCCCGCATCGTGAAGGGCGAACTCGTCTTTCCGGAAGGCGCCAACATTCCCAGGTACATGACGGAGACCGAGCGTCGCTGGATGGCGGCGCATCCCGAGACGCGCGGGCTCCCCTCCACCGCTGCTCCCGACGGACCGATCGTGTGCGGTTCGGAATACGAGCCGATGGACGGCATCGTGTTCGCATGGGAGGGATTCACCGGCACGATCGCCCAGATGGCCGCGGCGATCACGACCACCGGTGATGCGAACGTCTACGTGGCCTGCGACAGCAACAGCGAGGCCAACTCGGCACGCAGCAGCATGATCTCGGCAGGTGCGGATCCCGATCGCATCGTCACCGTGGTCCGGTCGACCGATACCGTATGGATCCGCGACTACGGACCCCGCATGGTGCGTGTCGGAGGCTGTCGCGCGATCGTCGATCACAACTACAACCGTCCCCGACCCAACGACGATGATTTCAACCTCGAGTTCGCCGACTTCATGGACTTCGACTACTACCGCCTGCCCCTGACGCATGGTGGTGGCAACTACCACGCGAGCGACGCCGGCGATGCTGCCGCAACCCGACTCATCAACAACGAAAATCCCGGATACTCGGAAGCGGAGATCCGCCAGATCTGGCAGGACTACCAGAACGTCGATACGGAACTGCATGCTCCGTTCCCGACCTCGGTCGATTCGACCCAGCACATCGACATGTGGATGCAGATCATCGGTGAGGACGAGATCATCATCGCGGACTGGCCCAGCCATTCCGGGAGCACGCAGGACGTCATCTGCGACGACACGGCCGACTACTACGAGTCGATCGGCTGGACGGTCTACCGAACGAATTCGTACACGAGCGGCTGGACCCACTACACGTACACCAACATGGTGCTCTGCAACGATCTGGTGATCCTGCCCCGCTACAACGATCTCGCCTCCTCCTGGAACAACAACGCGCTGAACGCCGTCCAGAACGCGATGCCCGAGAAGACGGTCATCCAGGTCACCGCCGACAGCCTCGCCTACTCGGCCGGTGTCTTCCACTGCATCACGATGCACATTCCGGCCAACGCGGGCGGAGCGGATCCGACGGCCTATCTTCGAACGCCCAACGGCGGAGGAGTCTACGACCCCGGGGATCTCGTGGTGATCGAATGGCTCAGCGACGATGACGAACCGGCCGGTGCCCGCACCGTCGACATCTCGATGTCGGCCGACGGGGGCGCGACCTTCGAGATCCTCGTCAGCGGGACCGCCGATGACGGATCATGGTTCTGGTCCGTGCCGGACGTCGACAGCGACGCCGTCATGATCAAGATCGAGGTCGTCGATGCCGATGGAAACAGGGGGGCCGACCTCAGCGACGGCCTCTTCTCGATCGAAGGCACGAGCCTGCCGGGCGATGTCAGCAACGATGGATTCGTCGGAGTGGACGATCTTCTGATCGTGATCGCCGACTGGAGTTGTGGCGGGATTTTCTGCGCCGGTGATGTGAACGGAGATCTGGTCGTGAACGTGAACGATCTGCTGCTGGTGATCAACTACTGGGGAACGGGCACTCCGTGATCTGCTTCCCAGTCGTGGTACCATGGGCTTCCAACCGGAGGTTCATCACATGAACGCACCAAACATGCCGCGACTGTCCGTGCTCTTCGGAGCTCTTCTGATCATCCAGGGGATCATCTTCTGGGGCCTGACCGGGTTCGAGGGAGCAAGGTTCACGGCAGCCATTCCCGCTTTCTTCGGAGTCCCCATCACCGTGTTCGGCTTCGTTGCGATGCTGGCACCCGCGGTCAGAAAGCATGTGATGCATCTGAACGTGCTGCTTGCGCTCCTCGGGGTGGCCGGTGGAGTCGTCATGCTGATCAAGGGGCTCGGGAGCGAACCATCTCCCGAAAAGCTGAACAAGCTGCTGGATCAGGGAATCCTGGCCGTCCTGTGCCTGGTGTTCGTCATCTTCTGCGTGAAGTCGTTCATCGCGTCCCGGGCGAACCGCTCCGCCGCGACGTGATCAGTCCAGCCGTCCTTCGATGACGTAGGCCAGCAGTTGGACGACCTGTTCCGGGGTTCGTGCAACGGCCTGCGATGCGGCGTCCACTTCCTTCAGTGCATGCCGGTCGTCCGGATCGTGCATGATGATCAGCGGCGTGCCGAGGGCGGCTGCGAAGCCCGCATCGAATGCCGCATTCCACTGTCGATACTTCTCGCCGAACCGCACCACGACGATGTCCGCACGCTTCAGCAGCGTTCGGGTCCTGATGGCGTTCACCTTCGCTCCGGTGTGGTCGAACCAGAAGGGGTCGTCCTGGTCGCCGAGGATCGCCGCCCCGCATCGATCGCTGGCCTCGTGGTCCGTCACCGGTGCACTGAAGCGGACCGGCAGCCCGGCTGCCTCGGCGCCCTGCTCGATCCGGTCCCGCCAGTCGGTATGGATCTCGCCGGCGAGGTAGATGTTCCAGATGGTTTCGGGTGCGGTCATGCGATCTCGATTCCGCAGGGAGATCACATGATCTCGAGGATCTCGTAGGTCTTGACCCCGCGGGGGAGATCGACGCGGATGGTTTCGCCGACCCGGGCCTTGATCAGACCGAGACCGAGGTTGGAACTCGGCGTCACTTCCATGACGTCGTCGACGAACGAACCGGTCATTTCGCCGACGAGCTTGTAGGATTCCTCCTTGCCGGAATCCATGTCCTTGAGCCGCACGGTCGATCCCACGAACACCATGTCGTCGGGGACCTCCTCGGTGTCGGCGATGACCACATTGGCCAACTTCTCCTCCAGATCGTGGATCCGGGCCTCGTTCATGCCCTGGTCCTCGCGGGCAGCGTGGTACTCGGCGTTCTCCTTGAGATCGCCCATCTCGCGTGCCCGGCCGATCCGGTCGGAAAGCTCCTTGCGGCGATGGATCCGCTCCTTGAGCTCCTTCTCCAGACGGTCCTTGTCATCCTGGGTGACGTATTCCATGCTGCTTCTCCAATTCGAGCGAGCCGCACCGCCATCGGGCGGGAGGCTCGCTTGGGGTCCATTGTAGCATTCAGACTCCCGGGCCTACAGTCCACGAAACTCTTCTTGGGATTCAGCCTAAAATGGACCAAATGAGCAAGCCAACACACATGCCGACACTCGTTTCCACCTGGTCCTTCGGCCTTCGCGGGCACCGTGTCGCCTGGGATGGTCTGGATGCGGGGGGAACCAGCCTCGATGCGGTCGAGGCTTCATGCTGCGCCATCGAGGCCGACGAGGAGATCGATTCGGTCGGCTACGGAGGGCTGCCGGATGCACAGGGGCGCGTGACCCTCGACGGCTGCATCATGTCTTCGCCGAGCCGATGTGGAAGCGTCTGCTGCCTGAGCACCCATCTGCATCCCGTCAGGATCGCCAGAGCGATCATGGAGAAGACTTCGCATGTGATGCTCGCGGGAGCGTCCGCCGATGCGTATGCCGACCAGCAGGGTGAGCCGCGGGCGGAACTGCTGTCGCCCGCCGCCCGAGCAGCCTACGACCAGTGGAAGGTGGATGGGACCATTCCCGATCAGGTCGGCGATTCCGGGCGTCCCTTCGATCAGGAGGGAAGTGGAAGAATCTTTCTCGCGGCGGACGAGGCCGCATGGAAGCATCACGACACCGTCGGGACGCTCTGCCTCGATCGGCACGGTTCACTCGCCGGGGCGTGTTCGACCAGCGGAGCACCATTCAAGCTTCCGGGTCGAGTGGGTGATTCGCCGATCATCGGTCACGGGTTGTACGTGGATCCGGATGTGGCCGCGGTCTCGGTGACCGGAAGCGGGGAACTCGTCATGGGCTGCTGTGGATCGTTCCTCGCCGTGGAGGCGATGCGACGGGGAGCGTCGCCGATCGACGCGCTGGTCGAAGTGCTCAGACGGATCGAGCGTCAGTTCGACCTGCTGCCGTCGCATCAGGTCTGCCTGGTCGCGTTGGACGCGCAGGGAGCATCCTGCAGCGCGACGCTGCGTCCCGGATTTCGGATGTCGGTCAGTCGCGAGGGTCGGCACGAGGCGCTGGACCCGGATGCGGTCCTGCTGCCGGACGACTGAGTTCAGAGTCGTGCCAGGATCGCCGAGGCGATCGCATCTCCGGCCTGCCTGCCGTGCCTGAAGAAGAACGATGGTTCGACCAGTTCCAATTCGTTCAGCAGGGGGGCGCCGGTTGCATCGCGGAGCAGATCGACCCGTCCGTAGAGAAGTCGATCGATCCCGAAGCGGTGTGCGACGATCTCCATGATTCGGCATGCAAGCCGGGCCTCGGCCGGATCCGGCGTCATCGGTTCGTCGCTTGCTCCGAAGTCGTCCTGAACCCGGTAGTCGCCTGGCACCGGCACCTTCCTGACGGCGTGGGTGACCTCGCCGTCGACGATCATGATCGATTCCTCGCCGCCGGACTCGACCCGCTCGAGGTACGGCTGCACCATCATGGATTCGACGGCGAGCCGCTCGTCGAGGAACGTCTGGGCCCGCTCCAGGGAGTCGGCGTCGTCATGGAATCGAAGCGTGCCGCGTGCCGTGGAACCCACGACCGGCTTGAGGAATCCGCGTGTCCACCCACGACTCGTCAGGACTCCCGCCAGGTCGACCGCTTCGCCCTTCTCGATCCATTCGGTGGGGATGCCCGGCACGCCTGCTTCGGCGAGGTCCTTCAGGTAGCTCTTGTGGGTGTTCCACTCGATGACCTGCGGATGATTGAAGAACGGAACATGCTCGGCGGTGTTCCGTGCCCATCGGACGAACTCGTCGCGGCGATGTTCGTAGTCCCATGTCGTGCGGATCAGGCATGCGTCAAGGGTGCTGAAGTCGAACGTCGCGTCGTCCCAGGCCGGATGGTGCACGCGGACCCCGCGGCGCCGGAGCGCTTCGACCAGAGGCTGGTCGTCGACCTCCCATTCGGGAAGCGAACTGCAGGTTGCGAGCCCGATCTGCATGGTGTGTCGTGGTCCGTCCATCAGAGGGCTGCGAACGGTCGTTCATCGGCCGGTCGATGCCGGATCGCGTTCTGCGAGGCCGGGCAGACGTTCATGCAGACACCGCACCCGGTGCAGTGCGTGGAGTCGATGCGGGGGCCTCGATGATCCCCGTCTCCATCGACCATGGAGATCGCGCCATCGACCGGGCAGTTGTCGACGCATGATCTGCATTCCTGTCCCTGCCATGACAGGCAGCGTGATTCGTCGACCGAGGCGGATGCCATCTTCACCGGCAGGTCCCTTCGGAGCACTCCGGGTTCGCATGCGTCGATGCAGGGAAGATCGTCGCACATCACGCACGGTGAACGAAGTGCGTCGATCATCGGAGTTCCGGCGCGGTTTCCAGCCGCTTCGGGCGCCTTGACGATGGCACGTGGCGGACAGGCCTCGATGCAGTCGCCGCAGCGGGTGCACGCGGCGAGGAACTGTCCCTCGGCGATGGCGCCCGGGGGACGCTGCAGCAGCGTCAGCGACGTCGGCGGGGCGGGTCGATTCGCCCGGGCCTCCTCCGTCGCTTCGGCCATGCGCCGCATGAAGCCTCCGCGGATGCGGAAGAGCTCCCGACGTGAGATGTCGTCGCCGCTGGGCATCCGGATACTGTAGCCGTCTCCGGGGTCGGATGACCCGGTCGACTACACTCTGATGATCCCATGGCCGGTCTGACCCACAGCAAGCAGCATCTGCATCTGAACTACCCGGAAGGTCCGTCCCGAGCATGGCTTGCCTGGGCGATGCCGGCGTTGTTCTTCCTGTACGAGTTCATGATCCGGGTGATGCCGGCGGTCATCGAAGGCCCGCTGCAGCATCAGATGGACGCAAGTGCGGGCCAGATCGGTCTCAGCATGAGCTTCTACTACTACGCATACGGACCGATGCAGGTCGTCGTCGGCATTCTGCTCGATCGATTCGGGGCAAGGTTCCCGTTGGCGTTCGCCGCCATCACGTGTTCGGTGGGAGCGGTGGCCTTCGCCATGGCGAACTCCCTGATGGGCCTCGGGGCGGGTCGGTTCCTGATGGGATTCGGTTCCGCCTTCGCGTACGTCGGTGCGGTCTACGTCGCGACGATCTGGTTCCCGGGTCGTCGCATCGCACTCATCTCGGGACTCACCGTGACGCTGGGCATGCTGGGAGCGATCACCGCCGAATCCACGCTGCAGTATCTGGTGGACCGGACGAGTTGGCAGAACATCATGTACGGCTTCGCCCTGGTCGGGATCGTATTGGCGTTCATGCAGCTGGTGCTGGTGCCCCGAAGGCCGACCTGGTTCATGGAGCATGTGCATGGTTCGAGTGAAGACGGAGGCGGCGATGGAGGAGGTCGTCCCGGTGTCCTTCGCTGCATCAAGGAGGTGCTGACGAACCGTCAGACGATCCTCCTGGGTCTCGTCACCGGACTGGTGTATCTGCCGATCGGATCGTTCGCCGCATTGTGGGGATTCCGGTATCTCAACACGGTCGTGGGCATCTCGCAGAACGATGCCGGGAACGTGGTGTCGATCATCTTCGTCGGCCTGGCGGTCGGCGGACCGTGTCTCGGGTGGTTGTCGGACCACCTCAATCGCCGGGCCGTGTTCTTCAAGATCCTCACCGGGCTCGGAGTCGTCGCCACCGGGTCGCTGCTCCTGATCCGCCCCGATCACGAACCGCTCCTGATGGTCACCTTGTTGTGCATCGGACTGGTGGTGAGCGTCCTGGTGCTCGCATTTCCGTTGGCGATGGATCAGAACCCCTGCTACGCACGGGGGACTGCTCTCACGTTCGTGAATCTCACCCAGATGCTGTTCGCCGGAATCGGGCAGTGGATGGTCGGCGTCTTCCTCGACCTCGAGGACAGCGGCGTGAAGACCCACGCCTACTCGCCCGATGATTTCCGGACCGCATTCCTGCTGCTGCCCATCACGATGCTGGCCGCCTTTGCGCTTTCGTTCTTCCTGAAGGATCCTCCCAGAGGTTCCGTGGGTCACTGAGTGCTCCTGAAGGCCTGAAAACGCGGTTCGTCCTCGGGCAATCGTCCGAAGAGGCGTTCTTGCCCATGCTTGTCGATTGACTTGATCCCGTTCTCCATCACAATGAAGACGGAGGGATTCTCTTGAAAAGACGACGTCAATCGATCTTCGCCGCCTTGCTCCTGGCAATGCCTGGAATCGCGTTCGCACAGGAGGGGACTCGAGCTCCGATTCAGGTGGAACTCGAGGACATCGCCGTGCAGCGGATCATCCTCCGGCCGTCCCTGATGAAGAAGACGGCGCAGGGTGGATTCGATCCGGCGGCGGTGCAGGTCACGACCCACTTTCCTGCTTCACGCGGAGACTGTCCGGAGGAGACCTTCACCCACAGTGATTCCGACTGGGGGCCCGGTGAGTACGTCCTGCAGGCGGGAATCGTCGGAGGCGAGACCGCCGCTGCGTCGTACACGCTCACTGCCGACAAGTTTCCTCTTCGACTGGATCTCTTCGAGGTCCTCTTCGCGACCTCCAACGCCATCGGTCAGACGACGACCGAATGGTCCGTCCGCATCTACGAGGGAACCCCCGATACCGGCGGGCTCGTGGCGGAGTTCTCGTCCGATGACGTCCTGCTTCCGCATCTGGTGATGCCACCGGGAACGACCGGAACCATCCTCCAGTTCCTCGTCGATCCGCAGGATCCGGAGCAGATCAACATCGACGACGACGGGACGCACGGTTTCACCATCGGCGTCCGCATCGATCAGCACAACGAGCCCGGAACTCCATGCATCGAGTCTCCGAATCCGACCAACAACGCGTTTCCGTGCACCGACGTGAGTGGACTCGATGTCCCCTCGGGCAACTGGATCGATCTCGTCACAGGGACCTTCTGCTTCTGTGGATCGGACTGGTCCAGTTTTCAATCGCTCCCGACGCTCTGTCGTCCCAGCGGAGACTGGGTCATCAGGGCCTCGGTGACGCCGCAGGGATGCACGCCTCCGACCGGAGCCTGCTGTCGAAGCAACGGAACCTGCACCGATGAGTTCACCGCCGATGACTGCGATGTCATCGGAGGGACCTATCAGGGTGATCTGGTGCAATGCGCCGATGTCGACTGTCCCGCGCCGACCGGCGCCTGCTGCGTCGAGGTCACGGGCGACTGCATCGATGTCGATGCCGAACTCTGTGCACTGGGCGGCGGCATCTTCAACGCAACCGAATCATGTTCGAGCATCATCTGCTTCCCCGAAGGCGCCTGCTGCCTTCCGGACGGATCGTGTCTCGACGCGGTCGATCCGGACGTCTGTTCGGCGGCCGAAGGCGTGTTCCAGGGTGATGGCACGAACTGTCTGGCTGCGGACTGTCCTCAGCCGCTGGGCGCCTGCTGTCTCGGCTCGGGAACGTGCGTCGACATCATCGAGAGCACGTGTGTCTCCTTCGGAGCCACATGGCTTGGAATGGATTCGGTCTGCGAACCGCAGGTCTGCGATCAGGATCCCTGCGAGGGTGATCTCAACGGCGACGGCGCGGTGACCGTCGACGACCTGCTGATGGTCATCGGGCAGTGGGGCTGCAGCGGAATCTGCGACGCCGATGCCAATCAGGATGGAACCGTGAACGTCGAGGATCTGCTGGTGGTGATCGGTGGATGGGGTGGCTGCGGAGGCTGATTCCGCGGCGTGGTCTCAGTGTCGACGACGACGTCGTCGAACGGCCGAGAGCACCAGGAGCGACAGGGCTCCGGGAGCAGGAACTTCGGAGACGAAGAAGCTCAGGTTGTACTGGGTCGAATCAGGTGCGAACTCGCCGTAGGACGCGACTTCCCAGGATTCGCCGTTGTGGGTGATGTACTGGAACATCATGGTCGGTATGAGCTGATCGAGCCCGAGGTCGACGAAGCTCACGGTGCCGACGTCGCCTTCCTGAAGATTCGACCATGCGAAGCCTTCGGACGTGGTGCCGGACTGCCATTCGAAGGTGCCGTCCACGAGTTGGGTGATCCCGAAGTCGAACCAGGACAGGTTTCCGCCCGAGTCGGTGTTCGAGTGTCGTACCGCAGTGCTCGAGGTGAGGCTGTTGTAGCCGAGGGTGCTGTCGTTGCCACCGGCCAGGGGAGGGCCGACGACTCCATCGAAGAGATTGACGAAGGCGAGACCGTTTCCGGTTTCCGCCAGAAGCAGGGAGATGTGTCCGGATGTATCGATGCCGTCAGCCGCAAGTTCCGCCTGCATGAACGCGAGGTCCGCGGCGGAGAACGTCTGGACGCCGTCGTCGAGTGTTCCGGCCATGATTCCGGAATCGATCTCGATCGCGGTGCCGGGTCCCTCAAGCAGCAGTCGTGCGGCATCCGCGGACTGATTGGACAGTCCGAACACGCACATGGTCAGCAGGGCAGCGCACCCGTGGGCCGATGATCTTGCTTGAAGCATCTTCACTCTTCCTACTCCGGGGTCCGAATCAGACCCTCTCGTAGTTTCAATGTACCCGCAAACACTTCCATTTCAACAGGTTGCAGGGATTGATATGCTGAAAAACACACCTGGAACGGCTGAAATCGGCTCTGATCGGGTCGGGTGTGAAAATGGGGGGGGTGCAGGGGCTTCAGAGCAGCGGGGCGAGGAGTCCGGCTGCATTGCTGGCCAGGCGTTTCATCGTGCTCCGCTGCATCCATGCCGACTCGTCGAGCGGGCTGGATTGATCGAGGTACCCGCTCTGCAGGAAGTGCAGTCTCGACGCGAAGTTCGGATCCCATCCGAAGAGACATGCTTCGAAGTTGAGTTCAAGGGATCTTCGATCCAGATTGGCCGACCCGACCATGAACAGTTGGCGATCGACCACCATCGTCTTGGCATGCAGAAGGCCCGCCTCGAACAGATGGATCTCGACCCCTGCCTGCAGCAGAGCCTCGTACTGGGCGGAACTCGCGAGTGCGACGAGCTTCGAGTCGTTGCGTGCCGGCACGATGAGTGTGGTCTTGACGCCGCGCATGGCTGCACTGCAGATCGCGACACTGGTGGCCTGATCGGGCACGAAGTAGGGAGTGGTCAGAGTCAGCGACTGCTCCGCGGCGTTGATCGCCGCCTGCATGGCGAGGCTCAAGGCTTCGTTCCTGAAGTTCGGCCCGCTGCCGATGATCTGGACCGTCGTCTCGGATTGCTTGATCGTCGGGACTTCGTCGAGCATCTTTCCGAGATCCTCGTTTGAATCCAGGTACCAGTCCTCGATGAACAGCTCCTGAAGATTGTGCACGGCGGGGCCCTGCATTCGAACCATGCAGTCGACCCACGGGGCATAGCGTGCCTTGGGGGCGAACGATTCGGATGCGATGTTCTGGCTGCCGATGTACCCGATGGCGTTGTCGACCACGACGATCTTGCGATGGTTCCGCACGTCCATGCGGGCCCAGAGCATCGTCAGCAGTCTGGAGGGCAGGCCCTCCACGACATGGACACCGCGTTCCTTCATGCGGCGGCAGGTCTCGCAGCGGAGAAAGTGCTTCGAGCCGTGCCCGTCCACAAGCACGCGGCAGGTGACGCCGCGATCGCTCGCCCGCATCAGCGTCTCCGCCACTCTTCGGCCGTCCTCGTCGTCGAGGTAGATGTACGTCAGCAGGTGGCAGGAGTCGGTCGCGGTGTCGATGTCCTCGATCAGACGCTCGAAGAACGCGCTGTCTCCTCCAAGCAGCTCGAGTTCATGACCGCCCATGGCGTCGGTTTCGGACAGCGATTCGATGAGCGAGAAGACCTGTCGATAGTGCCTGGGCACGTTGGTCTCGAGATTCGGAAGGTCTTCGCTGCGGGTTTCGAACATCGCCGGGAAGCAGCCCCGGACTCTCGCGTGCCTGCGTATCTGCCGGGTTCCTCGAGGAGCTCCCAGCAGCAGATAGAAGATCGCGCCGATGAAGGGGAGGATTCCGATCATCAGAATCCAGGCGAGTCTGGTCTCGGAGTTGCCGCTCTTGCGGACCAGAACGTGCGCGATCAGCCCGATGACGAGCACGAACTCCGTGAGGATCATGAGCGATGTCGCCAACCAACTCATGCGACGGCGCTCCCCTGGTCGGGCTCGAGGCCCCGGTCCGAAATCGTCATCGTTTGATCACGATGCTGGCATTGGTGAGATCAAGTTCGCCCCGATGGTTCTGATCGATGCGACCGTGATGCGTATTGAACCAGTCCAGTCGGCTGATCTTGTCGCGGGCCATCGCCTCGAGAGCCGCTTCACGGCCGGGAGGCGAGCCCCACTTGATTCTCGTGCCCAGATCCGTCACCAGCACGATCTGCTCTCCTTCATCGAACTGGCCGAGGTCCATGGCCTTCACCTGGTCGTACCAGGGGAGATCGTCGAGCAGTTCGAGCAGTCGGAGCGAGGCGTTGATGTCGGCGCCCATCCATCGGCCAGCGGTCGTCTCCGGGGCTCCGTAGGCCGGATTGAGCACGTTCACCAGGTGCGTATCGGTTGCGACCCGATAGCCGGCGGGAAGCACGAATCCTTCCCGGTCGATCAGCAGGGGGCCCGAGCTGCTGAGGACGCGTG
Source organism: Phycisphaerales bacterium UBA3160 (assembly GCA_002364485.1). GTDB lineage: Bacteria > Planctomycetota > Phycisphaerae > Phycisphaerales > SM1A02 > UBA854. The sequence continues at coordinate 7,546 of DEYK01000006.1, read as the reverse complement.
CCCGCGGCTTGAGGAACGTGGCATCGATTTCAATCGTGGCACGGTTCGTTCTGCGGACCTGCCGGACCTCGGCGAAGCATCCCGAGGCGATGAGCGCTTCGCGGGCGTTGATCAGATCCATTCTGTCCAAGGGGGTTCCGAGCAACCGGGGGGCGGCCAGATCGGTGAGATGATCGTGAAGGGAGTCGCCGATCCAGGAGGGGGCATCGAGGAACCTGATCGTGACGGAATCGACTGGGGTGTGCACCCGGGACCTCAGGAAGTCGCCGCTGAATCCCATCAGCAGCACGATACCGAGCAGGAGCCCGCCGCCGCAGATCCACCCTGCTGCGGGTGGATGAAGGATCCTGGAGCCGGCCGTCCGGAAGGCATCGATCAGATTGTGAAGTGAGGTACGCATCGTGGAAACACCCCTTGGCATCGACCAAAAAGGGGCTGTGTCTTCATTCAACGCCTCAAGGACGGGTTTCAGCGGGAGGGAAGAGCTCTGCTCGCGGCCATGGTGATCAGGTCGTGGCAGAGTTGCGGCATGGACCTGCCGTCGGCTCGTGCTGCCATCGGGAGCAGCGAATGACCGGTGAAACCCGGCATGGTGTTGATCTCAAGCATCCAGGGCACCCGGTTCTCGAGGATGAAGTCCACCCGGTAGAGATCCCTGCATCCAAGATGCCGCCCGAGGGTCAGGGCATTGGTCCGGCAGCGTTCCGCGATGTCGTCGTCAAGCTCCGGATCCAACCGGTACTCGGTGTCGTCACGGTCGTACTTGGCCTCGTAGTCGTAGACGCCGTGAGCCGGCACGATTTCGATGATGGGCAGGACCTGGTCACCGACGACGCCGACCGTGAGTTCGCGACCGGTCACGCACGTCTCGGCGAGCAGTCTGTCGTATGAGCGATGCAGTCTCGCCCGATCCTCGTCGAGTTGCGGTTCGGTGCGGCAGATGCACAGGTCGATGCTCGAGCCCTGGGCGGGAGGCTTGAGGACCGCCGGCGCGGAGAGCGTACGTCGGGTCCCCGGTTCGAGGACCTGCCAGACCGGGGTCGGCACGTCGAGTCCGGCGGCGATCTCCTTGGTGCGGATCTTGTCCATCGCGATGGCTGCGGCCTGTGATCCGGATCCGACGAAGGCGACTCCGGCCCGCTCCAGTTCGCTCTGGATCCCGCCGCCTTCGCCCCAGGGTCCGTGCAGCACCGGGAACACGACATCGGCATCCATGCCGGCAAGTTCGTCCGCGTCGACGGTCCGGATGACGCGGGCATCCACTTCGATTCCCTCCACCGAGGACAGTGCTTCCGCGACCGCCGTTCCCGATGCAAGGCTCACCTCGTGCTCCTCGTCGGGACCACCCATCAGCACCACGACGCGAATGTGGTCCGATCGGTTCATTCCGCGGTGATTCCCGTGCGTTCCCAGATGACGACCTCGGGCTCGAGGCGTATTCCATGATGGTCCATGACGCGATCCTGGACGATCCTCATCAGTCGGCGTACATGGCTCGCCGTGGCGTTGGGATCCGTGATGATGAAGTTGCCGTGCTGGGTACTCACCGATGCGCCGCCCTCGGCCAGTCCCTTGAGTCCCGCCTCGTCGATCAGGCGGCCGGCGGGAACGCGCTCGCCATCACGGTCGAGGGGATTTCGGAATGCGCAGCCGGCGGAGTGGTCCGCCATCGGCTGTGAAGCCTTCTTGGCGGCCCAGATCTCGCTGACGCGAGAGCGTACGGCGACCGGATCATCCGGTTCGAGGTTGAACGTCGCCGAAAGCACGATGCACTCGGGAAGATTGCTCTTGCGGTACGAGAATTCCAGCTGGGAACGTTCGTAGTACAGAACCTCTCCGGACATCGAGCAGCAGCGGACGGTATCCACCGTATCGCCGATGCATCCGTAGGAGCCGCCGGCGTTCATGCGAAGCCCGCCTCCAATCGTTCCGGGGATACCGGCCATCTGTTCCATGCCGGCCAGTCCCTGTCGCTTCAGCTCGTTGACCGTCTTGAACAGATCCGCTCCCGCCATCGCGTGCAGTCGATGCACCCGGCCTTCGCGGTTGAACTTCAGCCCGGAGAACGCAGGTGTGTCCAGAAGCACGACGACGCCGTCGACACCATCGTCGTCCACGAGCAGATTCGCACCCTTGCCGAGGATCCGCACCGGAGTGCTGGACTGGGCGCAGCGTTCGATCAGGGTGACCAATGCCTCCTCGGTCTGCGGACTCACGAGGGCATCGGCCTTTCCTCCGATCCCGAACCAGGTCCTCTCCGCTCCGATGGGAGCGTCGAGTTGCGCAGTGACGTCGAGATCGCCGAACAGTTGTGATCGACTGGTCGAGCTCATGGTTCGCTTCTGTCGAGGTAGTCCCTGGCCACGGTCCAGACGGGGCCGGCTCCCATGATGACAAGAAGATCGTCGGCGACGAGATCCCGTTCCAGGATCTCGACGATGTGTTCGAAGGAGTCGACGTGCCGAGCGGCGGTGCCGCGGTCCTGCAGTCTTCGAACGAGATCCACGGCGCTGACCCGCTGCTTCTCCGCTTCGGAGTCCCTCACGAAGTAGATCGGCGGCACGATCACCTCGTCGGCCTGATCGAAGCTCTCGGCGAACTGTTCCAGGAGGAAGCGGGTCCTGCTGTGCTGGTGCGGCTGGAAGACGCAGATCAGGCGGCCGGGCTGTTCGTGCGTCTGGAGCGCCTTGAGCGTCCGTTCGATCTCCGTCGGATGATGCCCGTAGTCGTCGTACACGACGACTACACCATCCTCGACGCTGCGTGTCCCGAGACGCTGGGTGCGACGGTCGAGGCCCTCGAACGCCGCCATGGCCTCCGCGGCATCGTCCCACTCGGCTCCGAGCTGATGGGCCAGGATGACGGCGGCCGCGGCGTTCAGAGCGTTGTGTGCTCCGGGCATCGGATTCGTCCACTGGATCGTCCAATGTCCGTCGCGAAGGATTCCGGTGCGTCGGACCGCAGGGTCCCACACGACCTGGTAGTCGGCCTCGGGATGGAATCCGAAGGTGGCGACATGACAGTCCAGTGGTGGTGTGATGTGCTGGCGATGCGCCTCGTCGTGCGCGATCAGCAGGCTGCCACCGTCCTCGGCGGGGGGGATCTTCATCGCGAAATCACGAAAGGCCTCGATGATGCTGTCGAGGGAGCCGTAGATGTCGAGGTGATCCTCCTCGATGTTGTTGATCAGTCCGACCGTCGGGTTGTGCCGGTGGAAGGAGCGGTTGAACTCGCATGCTTCGCTGACCAGGATGCCGGGATCGCCCCCCAGCGGTCCGCTGTCGGGAATCCGGTCCGATCCGGTGCGGCTTCCGCCGCCGATCTGATCGCAGTTGGCTCCGATGATGAATCCGGGATCGAACCCGCAACGGATCAGGATGTGGCAGAGCATCGCGGCCGTGGTGCTCTTGCCGTGGGTTCCGGCGATGCATACGGCCGTGCGCCCCTCCTGGACCATTCCCAGGACCTCTGCATAGGTCCTGATCTCGACGCCACGCTGTTCGGCCGCGAGTACGTCCGGATGGTCGGGGGCGATGGCGGCAGACGTCACCAGCAGATCGAGATCCTCGGGCAGTCCGGATCCGTCCTGCCCGATTCTCACGGGCAACCCCATGGCCATGAGGCCGTCGGTCACGGGGGATGCGACGGCGTCGGATCCAGAAGTCCGTATTCCCAGCGAATGGAGCATCCGGGCCAGCCCGGACATGCCGCAACCGCCGATGCCGATGAAATCGGCTCGAGAGACCTCGGCAAGTCGCCCGGTTCTGCGTGGTGAGAGTGAGGATGCTTCGGTCATGTGCTGCTCGGAATATGTCGATTCGGACATCCAGTCATTCTATCGCCGCCTGAGGAGCGTCTACTGAACATTTCGGCCTCAAGGAGAGCAGGGTGGGTACACTGTGCCGCATGTCGGAGCATCAAGGCGAACACGAACTGCATGCCCAGATCCTGCTGGTGGACGATGAGGTCGACCACGCGGATGTCATGGCGGAGGCGCTGCGGCGGGTCGGTCACGTCTGCACCATCGTCGATGGGGCTGCGGCGGCACAGGAAGAACTGCGTTTCGGGAATTTCGACGTCATCGTGACGGATCTGTGCATGGAGGAGGAGACCTCCGGACTCGACGTGCTTTCCATGGCCCGTGAGCATCAGCCCGATGCCGAGACCATCATGGTCACCGCCCACGGCGATGTCGCGACGGCCAAGGCCGCCCTGCAGGGCGGAGCCTACGACTTCATCGAGAAGCCGCTGGATCTCGAGGTCTTTCGCAATCTCGTGAATCGCGCCTGCGAGACCGTCCATCTTCGTCATCACAACGTCCAGTTGCGGGGCAAGGTCGATTCCGCATTCGGCTTCGAAGGCATCATCGGCGAGTCGGCGGGCATCCGGAAGGTGATCCAGGTCATTCGACAGGTCGCCCCCAGCATGATCCCCATTCTCATCACCGGGGAATCCGGAACCGGCAAGGAGTTGATCGCCAAGGCCGTCCACAACCAGTCGAAGCGGCAGGATCGCCGATACGTCGCCTTCAACTGCGCGGGACAGAGCGAATCGCTTCTCGAGGATCAGTTGTTCGGTCATGTCAAGGGTGCGTTCACCGGTGCCGAAAAGGATCGTGAAGGTGTCTTCGAGTACGCGGACAAGGGGACGCTGTTCCTCGACGAGATCGGCGACATGCCGATGACCATGCAGGCGAAGCTCCTGCGGGTGCTCGAGACGGGGGAGGTGACCCGGCTGGGCACGAACACGGAGCGATCCACCGACGTTCGATTCATCAGTGCGACGAATCGGGACCTCCAGCATTTCATCGAGGAGGAGAAGTTCCGTGAGGATCTGTACTTCCGGATCAACGGGGCCGAAATCCACATCCCTCCGTTGCGGGAGCGACGGGAGGACATTCCGCTTCTGGTGAACCACGCCGCTGGAAAGTATGCAGCCGAACTGGAGCGGCCGTCTCCGACCTTCCGGGAGCCCGCGATGCTGCGTCTGGTCGCCTACAACTGGCCCGGCAACGTCCGGCAGCTCTTCAACATCGTCCAGAAGATGGTCGTGATGAGTACAGGACCGGTGATCGACGTAAACGACGTTCCCGACGAGATCCGGATGAGTGATCACGATGAGCACCTTCATCTGGGAGGTCTGGCCGGAGTCGGCCTCGATCGTCTCGAGAAGGAGGCCATCCGCCAGACGCTTCAGATGACCGGTGGAAACCGTGAACAGGCCGCTGAGGTGCTTGGAATCGGCGAACGGACCTTGTACCGGAAGCTCAAGGAATATGGTTTGAAGTAGAGACCCCGTCCGATCCGGCGCATATGATTGTGCTACGATCACGACGCAATGGACTGCACAAAACCCCACGAATGAACGGTTTGCAGTGCCGACCGAGACATTCAGGGACAGGAGCCGGATTGGCAACTCCTCCTCAAACCGAATCGCCTGTTCTTCAGGCCCCCCCCAGGCCCGGATCCACTCCGGTGTCTTCACCCGTTCCGATCGCCGTCCCGGTCGAGGAACCGGGTGCCAAGCCGGTGCTTCCCCTGCCTGACACCGTCATCAAGGGCAGCATCAACTGGCCGTACGCCATCTCCATCATCGGAGTCCATGCACTGGCTCTGCTGGCGATCTGGCCATGGGCCTTCAGCTGGACCGGGCTCGTGGTCATGGTGGTGGGGGTCCATGTGTTCGGGCAGGCCATCAATCTGCTCTACCACCGCGTGCTCACGCATCGAAGCTGCATTCTGCCCAAGTGGCTCGAGCACGCCTTCACCGTCATGGCGCTGTGCTGCCTCGAGGATACGCCGGCGAAGTGGGTGGCCACCCATCGCTATCACCATCTGCACAGCGACGAGCATGAGGACCCGCACAGCCCGCTGGTGAGCTTCCTCTGGGGACACATCGGCTGGCTGCTGGTCGTGAACAAGCGAACGCACAACATCGACACCTACAGGAAGTATGCCAGCGACATCCTGAAGGACCCCTTCTACATGCGGCTCGAGAAGAGCTACATGTGGGTCTGGATCTACGTGGCGCATGCGGTGGCCTTCTTCGCCGTCGGATATGGATTGGGGTGGGCGATCGACGGCACGGCGGCCGGTGCACTTCAGTTCGGCGTCAGCCTCTTCGTCTGGGGTGCGCTCGTGAGGACGGTCGCGGTGTGGCACATCACCTGGTCGGTCAACTCCCTGTCGCACATCTTCGGATACAAGAATCACGATACGGACGACCACAGCACCAACAACTGGCTGGTGGCCCTCCTGACCGTGGGCGAGGGATGGCACAACAACCACCATCACGATCCGGCCAGCGCCTCCAACCAGCATCGATGGTGGGAGTTCGACATCACCTACTACGAGATCAAGCTGCTCGAGAAGCTGGGGTTGGCCAAGAAGGTCATTCCTCCCCGTTCGGTTCGCCAGGCCAGGGCCGAGGCGCGACGGAACGAAGATCAATCCTGAATCAGACGAATGCGACGCCGTCCATGATCGGGCGTGCGGTGCGGACGATGCCGGCGGAGACGATGGCATCGGGGACCTTCTGATCGGGGTCCAGGTGGATCACCACATCGAGATGGCCCGAAGGGTGCTCCACTCTGGTGATCCGGCGATCTCCCTGTTCGTGCCTGCCGATGTCCTCCGCCACGGTGCCCGGGCACTGGGCGGCGATCGCGATCGCGATCGCTCCGCTCACGGCATGGGCCTCGTGACAGTGTGTCGGCGTGAAGTAGCGGGAGCAGATGTGTCCGCCGTCGTCGGGCGGTGACAGCAGGGCGATCTTCGGCAACGCATGGCCCGCCGCATCACCGAGGCCCATGGCGAGGGATGCGGATCGGCGGATGGTCTCCAGTCGTTCGAGCATCGGATGGTCCGCATCCAGGTCGGCGGGGATCTCGTGTCCGCTTTCGCCGAGTTCGTCGGCGTGCAGGAGGACGACGGGATTGACCGAGTCGATGCAGGTCGCCTGGACACCCTCGATCTCGTCGCGCGGGTTGCCGGTGGGAAAGACCGTTCCTGACCTCGGGCCGAGTATGTCGAGGAAGTTGATCAGGATGGGGGCCGCGGTTCCCGGAACGCCATCGATCGAGGCGTCGCCTTCGTATTCGACGACACCTCCCGGAGTCGGCACCACGATGTCCATTCTCGAACTGGTGTTGACATCCCAGACGCGCACGGTGGTTTCGTCCTGTCCCGCTTCCACCAGCCCTCTGAGGATGGCGAAGGGGCCGACGCCGGAGAGGATGTTGCCGCAGGTCGGGCCGGTATCGACCGTGTCCGTTTCCACGCCGATCTGGGCAAAGGCGAAGTCGACATCCCGATCGTCGCGGACCGATGCGGAGACGATCGCCATCTTGCTGGTGAGACTGGTGGCTCCACCCAGTCCGTCGATCTGCCGCACATCGGGTGAGCCCATGATCCGCAGCAGAAGTGGATCCCGGTCGGCCTGGGTGGAGGGGAGGTCACGGGCAAGCAGGTAGGCTCCCTTGGAGGTGCCTCCCCGCATCAACATGCACGGAATGGTCGATCGTGACATACGGCGATCCTAGCAGGTG
>DEYK01000043.1 GCA_002364485.1 Phycisphaerales bacterium UBA3160 | reverse complement strand
CCGATCGCGATGATCCTGACCGCGGCGGCGGTCGAACTGTGTCTCGTGTTCAGTCGAAATCATCGCCCATCGTCGATCGCCGGGTTCTGCCTGTGGATCGGTACGATCGGAGCATGTCTCGCGACCTGGACGGGTTGGAGTTTCGGCGAGGAGCATGGTTCGGGGACCACGTTGGAACTGCATCGGTGGTTCGGCGTCGCGGCATCGGGCATTCTTCTTGGAGTGGCCGTCTGCTGGTGCATCGAGCGATCATCACAGGTGAAATGGTCGTTCCATGCCTACCGGTTCGGGCTCTGGGTCGGCACCGTTCTCATCGTGGTGACGAGTTTCTTCGGGGGGGAGATGGTCTGGGGCTCCGGGTATTTCTTCGACGAGCAGCAGTCGGCCCCGACTCCGGCCCCGGCGACTCCGGCGGTCGAAGAGGAGGCTGGGTCCGGGTTGCAGGCGCAGGCCTCCGTGATCATCGAGGCCCGATGCGCATCCTGTCATGGTCCGGAGAAGCAGAAGGGAAGGCTCCAGCTGTATCCGCTGGCAACGGCGTTTCCGGCCGATCGCAAGGCGAAGTGGGTGGTGATTCCGGGCGACCCCGATGCAAGCAAGCTGATCGAACGGGTCGTGCTTCCTGCCGATCACGACGACATCATGCCTCCCAAGGGGGAGCCGTTGAACGCGGAGCAGGTTGACGTCCTGAAGGAATGGATTTCGGAGGGTGCCCCGCATGATGCGGTGCCGGTCGAGGCCTCGGCCCCGACGGCATCCGCCGCGCCGGTTCCCGAAGCGGGGCCGAAGATCGAACCGGGCATTCTCGGGGCCGCTCTGGCCGCGGTCGAGGCGCGGGGCGGTCTCGTCTCGCCGAGGCATCGGGGCTCTCCGTGGTACGAACTCAATGCATCGCTGGCCCGTCCGGCCTGGTCCGACGAAGACCTCGAACTGCTGACGCCGCTGGAGCCGGTGTTGTGGCGTCTGGATCTCGGCGGCAGCGATGTGACCGATGCCGGGATGCCTCTGGTCGGACGCTGCATTCAACTGCGAACGTTGAAGCTCGAACGCACCGGTGTCGCGGATGCCGGACTGTCCGATCTTCGCAAGCTCGTGCATCTCGAGTCGTTGAACCTCTTCGGTACCGACGTGACCGACGCCGGCCTGCCCGCGGTCGAATCGCTGCCGGCCCTTCGTTCGCTCTATCTCTGGGATACGAAGGTCCAGGCCGGCGCGGTGGACGACATCCGTCTCCGTCGGCCTGCATTGGACATCGAACTCGGCGGCACATTCGTCGCCGGATCCACGGAGTCGGCCCCGTCGTCGGATTCCGGAGTCACCGAGGAGGGGGCGGGTGGCGAGCCGCCGGTATCCGGGGGATTTCCGGCGTGCTGCCTGAATGCCGAGGCCCGAGGCGGCGAATGTGATCATGCATGCTGTGTCGCGGCGAGGTCGCAGGGCCTCGTGTGCCAGAACTGTCCGAAGTGAAACACTGACCGGGGTTCCCTGATCATGGATCCGATGTCCCAACAGCGTCGCGTGGCAGAACCGACCCGACTGTGGACACGCGGCTTCACCGGGCTGATGATCTCCCAGATCGCCGGGGCGATGAACGACAACCTTCTCAAGGGAGCGTTGCTGATTCTGGTGGTGGCGCCGAATCTCTGGGAGGACGTTCTGGGACCGGCCAGTACCGGCTGGGTCAGTTTCGCCCTCACGTTTCCCTTCATCGTCTTCCTGGGGTACGCGGGGCAACTGGCCGATCGCTGTTCGAAACGGACCATGGTCGTATGGGTACGTCTCTTCGAACTGCCCATCGTCCTGCTCATCGTGGTGGGGCTGTGGCTCGACTCGTTCCCATTGACATTCGCGGGGTTCCTGCTGATTGCCACGCAGAGCGCCTTCTTCAATCCCGCCAAGTACGGCATGATCCGCGAGGTGGCGGGCACACATCGTCTGAGCAACGCCAACGGTCTGATCGTGCTCTTCACGATGGTGGCGATCATCGGGGCGACCGGGGCCAGTGGATTCCTCGTGGACGGCGGCAAGAATGGTCTGCTTGTCGGTCTCGTGATGATCCCGGGAGCTTTCATCGGTCTGCTCGGGGCGTTGCTGATTCCCGCACTGGATCCTGCCGACATCGAACGGCGATGGGAGTGGAATCCGTTCGGTCGATACTGGGCCGACCTTTCCGCCATGCGTGGTGGTCCGCTGTATCCGGCGGTCTGGGCATGGTCGTTCTTCTACTTCATCTCCATTCTCGTGATCACGGTCATTCCGCAACTTCAGGATCAGATGGGTGGAACCACGCAGGACACCTCGCTCATGCTCGGTGCCATCACGTTGGGCGTCGGCATCGGATGCGGCGTGGCGGGTTGGTGTTCGGGCAGGTCCATACGCGTCGGCATGGTTCCATGGGGAATAGCCGGACTGTTCGTCTCATGGCTGCTGCTCGGGCTGCTCCCTCTGGACTTCATCACGATGGTGATCGTTCTGCTGGGTGGAGGCGTCTCGGCCGGCTTCTTCATCATCCCGCTGCAGGCCATGCAGCAGCGTCTTTCGCCCCCTCAGAAGAGGGGACGGTACATCGCGTCGGCCAATGCGTTGTGCTACGTGCTGATGTCCCTGGCCGCATTGGTCTTCATCGGACTGATCCATCTGGGCATGGAGCCGCAGCATGTGTTTCTCGTCTGCAGCGGATGCAGTCTGATCATGCTTGTCGCGTTCCTCGCACGCCCCGGGGCGCTCAGATTCGATGAGGCCGACTACATCTGAAAAATGCCTGACCCGGATACGATCCGGGTCAGGCGTGCAGGAAAGAATGAAGATGTTTCGGACGGGAGGATGCGGCTCCCGATTGGTTTCAGCCCGCGGTTGGTGTCCGCTTCATCATGTATCTGCGCGAGCCGGTGATTCCTAGCACGTGCAACGCGAAGTTTCTCAAAAGAAGCGATCGGATGGCTCTTACGGGGTGTGCGGAGGTCTTTTCAGGGAGGGGGAGCGGTTGCCGTTACAATCCGGTGATGAAATACCTACCTCTTATCGTGATGTGCGTCGCCTGTCTCAGCGTGTCCGGATGCGACGAATACGAGCGGGAGAAGCTCGAAAATGCCGCCGACAACGTCGGAGATGCAAGTTCGCATGCAGCGGATCGAGCCCGCACCGGTACGGCGAACGGTCTTCAGGATCTTTCCGACAGCATCCGTCCCGATGAAGATGCCCAGGAGCAGCCGGCCACGGATGCAGATCGGGACTGAGCGGGCGGTTGACAGTCCGATGGGCTGAGGTAACATGATGAGACTCAATCTCAATTAGTCGGACCCATTTCGGTGCCGACAGAGGGTTTCATCCATGCTTCGCATCCTGCTGATCTCCATTTCGGTTCTCGTCTTCCTGACCCGGCCATCCATCGCCGAGTCGAAGCCAAGTCTCAAGATCGTCACCACCACGGGGATGGTCAAGGACATGGTTCGCAACATCGGTGGCGAGCGGATCACCGTCGACGCCATCATGAACGAGGGCGTCGATCCGCATCTCTACCAGCCGACGTCGGCCGATGTGCGAAAGGTCCTCGCGGCGGATCTGATCTTCGCCAGCGGCATGAATCTCGAAGGACGAATGACCGATGTCTTCGAGCGATCGCAATCCATGGGAAAGAAGGTCGTCCTCGTGACCGATCGCGTCGACGATGAGGTCCTGATCGAATCCGCCGACTATCCCGGGCAGCCCGACCCGCACGTCTGGCACGATGTCGTGCAGTGGTCCACGGGAATTCCGGTCGTCGTCGACGCCTTGTCGAAGGCCGATCCGGAGGGGGCCGAGATCTACGAAGCCAACGCCGCGATGTACGTCGATCGACTCAATGGTCTCAATGGATACGTGACCTGGGTCATGAGCACCATTCCCAAGTCGCAGCGCGTGCTGATCACCGCCCACGATGCGTTCGGATACTTCGGGCAGGCCTACGGTGTCCAGGTTCGCGGGGTGCAGGGCATCACGACGGAATCCGAGGCGGGAATCAGCGACATCAACGCACTCGTCGATTTCATCGTCGAGAACAAGATCTCAGCCGTCTTCATCGAATCCAGCGTCAGTGACAGGAACGTCCAGGCCCTCGTCGAAGGTGCCCGGAACCGCGGCCAGGAAGTGGTCGTGGGCGGTACGTTGTATTCCGACTCGATGGGAGCTCCCGGATCATGGGAAGGCACCTATGAGGGTATGATTGAGCACAATGTGAACGTGATGTCCACTGCGCTTGGAGGCTCCGTGCCCAAGGGCGGATACCGGGGAGCCGCCAGTCTTGTCACCGAAGGACCATCCTGAACCGAACAGCGGCGGCTCGCGGCTCGGCCCCGAGCATTCGGCGAGCTCCCCTCTTTCAATACACGATCTCACAGTTGCGTACGACCGCCGACCCGTGCTGTGGGATGTCGATCTGGATGTGCCCTCGGGCAAGCTGGTCACGATCGTCGGCCCCAACGGCGCCGGCAAGAGTACGCTGCTCAAGGCGGCACTCGATCTGATTCCTTCGGCATCGGGTCGGGTGATGGTCTTCGGCAAGACCATGAAGCAGCAGCGTGGGATCGTGGCGTACGTTCCGCAGCGTGAATCGGTCGACTGGCAGTTCCCCGTCAGTGCACTGGATGTCGTGACGATGGGCCGATATGGATCCGTCGGTTGGTGTCGACCGGTCGGTCGAAGGCATCGGCGCGAGGCGATCGAAGCCCTCGATCGTGTGGGGCTGGCCGACATGGCCAAACGGCAGATCAGTCAGCTCTCGGGTGGCCAGCAGCAGCGGGTGTTTCTGGCCCGTGCGCTCGCCCAGGACGCCAAGTTGTTCCTCATGGACGAGCCGCTTGCGAGTGTTGACGCGGCGACGGAGCAGACGATCATCGAAGTGCTGCGCGAGCTTCGGTCCCAGGGGCGGACCGTAGTGGTGGTGCATCATGATCTGCAGACCGTCACGGACTACTTCGATCATGTCATTCTCATCAACATGCGTGTCGTCGCCAGCGGACCGGTCGACGAGGTCTTCACCAGCGAGGCGTTGCGGCAGACCTACGGAGGGCAGTTGACGATCCTCTCCGAGGCGTCCGAACGGCTTGCCCGCAGCAGCGACGTCAAGCGGCCGTGATGCTCGCCGATCTGCCCAATGACTGGTGGGATTCGTTCGAACGGGCGCTCCTGCTGCGCGACGCCAACACCGTGTGGGTTCTGGCCGGCGTGCTCTCTCTCGGGATCGCCTCGGGCGTGGTGGGTGCCTTTCTCGTGCTGCGTCGTCGGGCACTGACCGCCGATGCCATCAGTCACGCGACGCTCCCCGGCATCGCCGTCGCGTTCATGGTCATGCTTGCGCTCGGGTTCGCCGGGAAGTCGCTCATCGGTCTGCTGGTGGGGGCGTACATCGCCGGTCTGGCATCGATCGCGGCGATCGTGCTGATCCGGCGCACGACCCATCTGAAGGATGACGCCGCGATCGGAATCACCCTCAGCGTCTTCTTCGGATTGGGAATCTGCCTGCTGAGCTTCGTGCAGCAGATGCCGACCGGCAACGCGGCCGGACTGGAGTCGTTCATCTTCGGCAAGGCGGCGACGATGCTGTCGGGCGATGCCTGGTTGATCGGGATCGCATCGCTGATCGTGATCTGCATCGTCGCGCTGTTCTTCAAGGAACTCGGTGCGATCTGCTTCGACGAGTCCTGGGCGGCGGCCCGTGGATGGCCGGTGCTCGGTCTGGACTTCCTGCTGACCGGCCTGGTCGCGGTCATGACGGTGCTGGCGATCCAGTCGGTCGGACTGGTCCTGGCCATCGCATTGCTGATCATTCCGGCATCCACCGCGATGCTCTGGTCCCAGCGTCTGTTGCCCGTCGTCGTGCTTTCGGGAGTCATCGGCGGATTCAGTTCGTGGCTCGGGGCGATGATCAGTGCAAGCATTCCGCGGATGCCCACCGGTCCGGTGATCGTGCTCGTCTGCGCCGTGCTGTTCTTCGTCAGCCTGATGCTGGGACGGAGGGGAATCGTTCAGCTTTGGTTCCTTCGACTGAGGATGAACCGGCGGATCGACCGGCAGCATCTCCTCCGGGCGTGCTGGGAGATCCTCGAGCAGGACGAGAGCGGAGTCATCGACATCCGCGAGCTCGGATCCTGGCGTTCCTGGTCGGATCCCCGCATGAAGCGGATTCTCCGACGCTGCGTGGCACGGAAGCTGATCGTCCGGGAAGGAGACCGGCTTCGCCTCACGGACGCAGGTCGCGTACGGGCACGCCAGGTGGTCCGCAACCACCGACTGTGGGAGGCGTACCTCATTCATCATGCCGACATCGCTCCGACGCACGTCGATCGTGATGCGGATGTCATCGAGCACGTGCTCGACGGCGATCTGATCCGAAGTCTCGAGGTCGCGTTGGGATCGGCCGCCGGGGCCGTGCCGGCCAGTCCGCATGCCATCGGCGGAAGGGAGCCGGCGTGACGTGGCAGCTCTACGACACGTGGGTGGTGATCACCGGTGCGCTGTGCGCGATGGCCTGCGCCCTGCCCGGTGCGCAGCTCGTCCTTCGGCGTCGAAGCATGATGGGCGATGCCATCAGCCATGCCGTGCTGCCCGGGGTCGCCATCGCCTTCCTCATCACCGCGACGAGCGATCCACTGGTGATGCTTGCCGGGGCCGTCGTCATCGGAATCCTGACCACGTTCCTCGTCGATCTGGTGCAGCGGGCGGGTCGAACGGAGATCGGGGCGTCGATGGGAATCGTCTTCACCACGCTCTTCGCACTCGGTCTGGTCCTGATCCGCGCCTTCGCCGACGACGTCGTGATCGATCCCCACGTCGTGATCTACGGCTCGATCGAACTCTCGTATCTGGACCAGACCGAGCTCCTCGGGTGGTCCGTGCCGCGGGGGGCGGTGGTCAACGGTGGTGCGCTGGTGATCAACGGAATCCTGTTCCTCCTCTTCTACAAGGAACTCAAACTCACGGCGTTCGATGAATCCCTGGCCGCGGCGATGGGATTCCGCCCCCGGCTCGTGCAGGGCGTGCTGATGGCCATGACCGCCGCCACGGCGGTGGCGGCATTCGAGACGGTGGGCAGCATCCTGGTCGTGGCGATGATCATCGTCCCGGGTGCGACCGCCTGGATGCTCACGGATCGCTACGGAACGATGCTGGTTCTGACTCTGATGCTCGCAATCGGTTCCGCGCTGCTGGGCCATGTCGCGGCGCTGGTGGTGCCCGGGTGGTTCGGATTCGAAGGCATGTCGACCTCCGGGGCGATGGCGGTGATGTCGGGTGTGCTGTTCGTGCTCGCGTGGGTGTGCTCGCCCCGGCACGGGCTCGTGGCGAAGGCCATGGTGCGCCGCGCGTTGTCGCTTCGCATCGCGCGGGAGGACATTCTCGGCCTGCTGTATCGATACGAGGAAAGGCGATCCGAGGATTCGTCCGCCCTGTCCGTCGGAGACATCCGAGAAGCGATCACGCTGCCCCGTCGGGTGGTGGCTTCGGCGCTGCGAGGCGTCCGTGCGGCCGGGCATGTCGTGGTCGAATCGGATCGGTTGCAGTTGACCGATGCCGGGCGCAGCGCAGCCAGTTCACTGGTGCGCACGCACCGGCTGTGGGAGCGGTTCCTCTGGGAGCGTCTGGGACTTCGCCCGGATCACATCCACGGCACCGCGGACCGACTCGAGCACTTCACGTCGGCGTCGATGATCGAGGAACTCTCGGAGCACGATGAAGGCGAGGATCCGCACGGGCGGCCGATCCCGCCGGCGGAGGATTGACCATGGCGATCACGCTCACGGTTTCGACCGAAGGCAGGGGGTTGCATGAGATCACGGATCGGGTGCACGAGGCGGTTTCATCGATCGGTGTCCGGGACGGGGTCTGCGTACTCTTCGTGCAGCACACCTCGGCCTCGCTGACGATCCAGGAGAACGCAGATCCGTCGGCTCGACGCGACCTGGAGGCGTGGATGGATCGCAGCGTGCCCGAGGGGCAGTCCGAGTTCACCCATACCATGGAGGGGCCCGACGACATGCCCTCGCACATCCGTTCGATGCTCACCGACGTGTCGCTGTCGATCCCGGTGGTCGACGGCCGGCTGGCCCTGGGCACCTGGCAGGGGATCTATCTCTTCGAGCATCGTGCCGCGCCGCACCAGCGTCGTGTCGTGGTCCAAAGCACGAGATCCTGAATCCGTCGCTGAATGTCAAATCCAGAAAATCGTCGACATCGCGCATGAAGACGATGGCTTGCGGCATAGAAGGCATTGGCATCGCATGGACGGCTTGTCGTCGGTGCAAGATCTATTCGAATGGGCAAGGAGCATGAAGAATGGCACAGGTGATCAAGGCAATAGTGTGGCTGGCTGCACTCTTTCTGGCACGGTCGGAGTTGATGATCTGCTCCGGGTGATCGCCCAATGGAACGAGGATCAGCCGTGCCGGTGATGGGTGGGCCCCGAAAGGATGAGGCCACGCCTGCCTCCGCCAATGTTCAAAGAACGGTTGGAGCCGGTGGCTTTCTATTTGATTTGCCGGCGCAGGATTCTCTGCAGACCGCATAGATTCATGAGGGCGAGCGGTGTCTTGCCTGCATTGATGAATCAGCGGAGGAGCGAGTCATGAGGGCGTTGGAATGTGTTGCAAGCGTCGTCTCATGCCTCGTGTGCACGGGGCTCGTATCGGCCGCGACGTGGTACGTGGATGTCAACGGAAGCGATGCCAATGACGACGGATCGGCTGCTGCGCCGTTCGCGACGCTGCAGCACGCCATCGATCGAGCCGATGATGGAGATCGCATCGAGGTCTGGCCCGGCACCTATCGGGGAACAGGCGATTCCGTTGCGCACATCGAAGACAAGTCACTCACGCTCTACGCACGCGACGGTCGGGAGACGACCTTCATCGATGGCGAGCATGTCCGTCGAGGGATCCTCTGCGAGCCGTCGGTCGTCGTGGAGGATTTCAGCATCAGCATCGGTGGACACGGTCAGGGGTTCACCATCCAGAACTGCCTCGGTGTGCAGTTCCACGAGGAACTGGTGGGGGACAGCTGCTATGCACGTGAATGCGGCGGCGGTCTCTTCGTGCATGCGGATGAGGGCGAGGAGGATGCTCCGGTCATGATCGAGGGGTGTCTCTTTCGCGACAATACGGCGGCCTGGGGCGGCGGAGCGGCCTTCTTCGATTCGGACGCTGTACTCGCAGACTGCGCCTTCAGAGGCAATGCGGCTGCCGGTGCGTGCGACGGCTTCGGTGGAGGAGTCGGCATCGGGCAGGAAAGCAACGTGGAAGTCCGCTCCTGCGATTTCATCGGCAATCACGCGACCTACGGTGGCGGTGGTTCGCAGCGGGACAGTTTGGATCGGCCCTTCTACTGCTCGGAGTTCGGCTTCGAGCAGGGCACCTGCCTGGCCGAGTGCGATCTGGTCGACCAATGGAAGGGGGATGAGGATTGCATTTGCGACGAAGGAGATCCCGACTGCTACTTCCATCAGTACGGCGGCGCCCTCTTCGACGGATGCACCTTCGTGAACAACACCGCCGAGAACGCAGGCGGGGGGTTGTGCTGTTCGGATCTCATTGAAGTGCCATATGCCCGGACCTACCTCTCCGGATGCGTCTTCACAGGCAACGAAGCGGGGCAGTGCGGCGGCGGCATCATGGGGCCGGTCGGGCACCTTGTGATGCAGGAGTGCCACTTCGACTCCAATCTGGCCAATGTCTGCCAGAGTCAGGGGCCATCCGAGGGTGGTGGTGCTGTGATGCTCTGGGGAACGAACTACGCCCGCATGACCGACTGCAGTTTCTTCCGCAACGGAACCCATGCCAACGGTGGTGCGATCTTTTCGCTGGGAACGCTTCGTCTCGTGCGGACTCGCTTCGAAGGCAACTGGGCCCAGAGCTCATCGGACGGTGACGGGGAGGGTGGTGCGATCTTTGCAATGCCTGATGGTGAGGCGAGCTCCTGGCTGGCGTTCGAGCAGTGCGATTTCCTCGACAACGCGGCGGGGCGAGTCGGTGGAGCCATCAGCACCAGGGGGCCGGGTGACGAGGATGAACTCTTCGTGGTGTCCGACTGCCGATTCGTCCGCAACCGGGTTGCCTACGACAGCTGCCAATCCTGTCCCGAGTGCATGGGGTGCGACGAGGTGGTGCCGGACGCATGCACCGACGATGCAGTGGACTGTCTTGACGAGGTCTGTTCCAGCGGTCTTCCCAACATGGGGCGCGACGAGGCGGCCGATGCGGAGGGTGGGGCCATCTTCCATGGCGGCTACTCGATGGCGCTGGAGCGATGCTGCTTCCTCGGCAATGACGCGACGTCCAGGAGGTCGTTGATCGGCATGCAGCCAGGCTTCAGCGGTGGCAATGCCAGAGGTGGCGCCATCGCCCGGTCGGTGAACCCGAATCGACTGGAAATACGGAACTGCGTCTTTGCAGAGAACACGGTCGCCGCATGGTGCGATGACGACGATCCGGACCTGTACGGGTGTGGCGATGCCCTCGGCGGCGCGATCCGCGACGTCCCCGCCAACCCGCAGGCCGGACTGGTCATCGAGAGCACCCTGTTCTGCCTGAACACCGTTCCCGTCGTTTCCGCCGCCAACGGCTTCATCGACGATGGCGGCAACGTGTTCGACGATGCCTGTCCGATCCTGGACTGCGAAGGTGATTTCAACTGCGATGGTCGCGTGGACGTGGAAGACATCCTGGCCGTGCTGAACGGGTGGGGCGATCCCTACGACGTCAACGACGTGTTGAAGGTCATCGGCAACTGGGGATGCGCCGTCGATGGCAGTGCGGTCTGCGCGTGCGTCGACGGGGCGTGATGCAGTTCCGATTCAGTGCTTCCACTTGATGTTGCAGCCGAGGCTCGGTGTCTGGTCGGCGGGGATCGGCTTTCCGGCCGCCAGGGCGTCCATGGCGGATCGCAGGTCGGCGCCGGTGACCGGTGCGTCGTTGCCGGGGCGGCTGTCGTCGAGCTGGCCTCGATAGACGAGCAGGCCCTCGGCGTCGTAGAGGAAGAAGTCGGGTGTGCAGGCGGCATCGAAGGATCGGGCTGCGTTCTGCGTCTCGTCGTACAGGTAGGGAAAGAGGTAGCCTCGCTCCTCGGCCTCTTCGGCCATCTTCCCGGGGGCGTCGTCGGGATAGGTGTCGGCGTCGTTGGAGGAGATCGCGACGATCCCCACTCCGGAGTCGGCGTAGTCGCGGCCGATGGCGGCCAGTTCGTCGGCTACGTGGACGACGAACGGGCAGTGGTTGCAGAGGAACATCACAAGAAGTCCGCGATCGCCCATGATTCCATCGCGTTCTGCCCTCCCGCCTCGAGGGTCCGGCAGGGTGAAATCCGGGCAGGTCGTTCCCAGTGGAGACATCGTCGAGGGGGTACGGGCCATGGTTGTTTCTCCTTGGTCGAGTCTCATTCTAGAACTCATCTGGGTGCGGTGGTAGAATGCCCGGCCTTGGCCCAAATCCACCCGAACGGAGTTCCAGAACGATGAAGATCCACGAATATCAGGCCCGAGAGCTGCTCGCATCGGCGGGGATTCCGGTTCCCTCCGGCTGCATGTGCACGACCGTCGAGACCGCCGTCGAGGCGGCCGAGTCGATCATGGCCGATGGGGCCGGGCTCGTGGTGGTCAAGGCCCAGGTCCACGCCGGTGGTCGAGGCAAGGCCGGCTTCGTGAAGGTCGTCGATTCGATCGATGCGGTCCGGGAAGCCGCCACGTTCATGCTCTCGAACCGGATGGTGTCGAACCAGACCGGGCCCGAGGGACTCGAGGTCAAGCGGCTGCTCGTCGCGGCCGCGGTGGACATCGAGCGTGAACTCTATCTCGCGATCACCACCGACCGCGCCCGGGAGACCAACACCCTCATCGCATCCGCCGAAGGCGGAGTCGAGATCGAGGCGGTCGCCGAATCCAACCCCGACGCGATCATCAAGCTTCCGATGGATCCTCTGGACGGCCTCGATCGGACCAAGGCCACCGAACTCGCCGGTCGACTCGGTTTCAGCGGTGATCAGATCGAGCAGGCGGTCGAGATCATGGTCCGGCTCTCGGAGCTGTTCGTCGAACGTGATGCGTCGCTGGCCGAGATCAATCCGCTGATCGTCACCCCCGACGGCGAGGTTCTGGCGATCGACGCCAAGTTCAACTTCGACGACAACGCGCTGTTCCGTCAGCAGGAGATCGCGGCGCTGTTCGATCCCACCGAGGAGAATCAGGACGAGATGCATGCCAAGGAGTTCGGCCTGAGTTTCGTGGCCCTCGACGGCAACATCGGATGTCTCGTCAACGGTGCAGGACTGGCCATGAGCACAATGGACATCATC
This sequence comes from Phycisphaerales bacterium UBA3160, assembly GCA_002364485.1. Classification (GTDB taxonomy): domain Bacteria; phylum Planctomycetota; class Phycisphaerae; order Phycisphaerales; family SM1A02; genus UBA854. Next base: position 4,187 of record DEYK01000043.1, on the reverse strand, counting down.
AAGCTCGAGGGCGGTGAGCCGGCGAACTTCCTCGATGTCGGTGGAGATGCCTCGCTCGAGGCGATCACCGAGGCGTTCCGCATCATTCTTTCCGAGAAGAAGGTCACCGGAGTACTGGTGAACATCTTCGGGGGCATCATGCAGTGCGACCGCATCGCCCAGGCCATCGTCGCTGCGGCCAAGGACATCGGATTCACGGTTCCACTGGTCGTCCGGCTCGAAGGCACGAACGTCGAAGCGGCCCGAGCCATCCTCGAAGCGGCCCAGTCGGAGCTTCCGACCATGCAGCCCGCCGGCGATCTGGCCGATGCGGCCAGGAAGGTCACGGCCGCCTCCGGCGTGACCGTGTCCTCCTGAGGCGACCGCCATGCTCGTGCTCTGGGACATCGATGGAACCCTGCTGTCCAGTGAAGGCATCGGTGCCCGCGGCCTCGTCGATGCCGGCGTCGAACTCTTCGGCGAGACGTTCTCCCTGGACGGGATCGAACTCGGCGGTCGACTGGACCCCTTGATCTTCAGGGAGGCGATGGCGGCGATCGGTCGCGACGATCACGACGAACATCACTCCGGCTACCGCGCCCGCTACCTCCAGAAGCTCGAGTCGCTTCTGGCGGCCGGCCATGACGTCCAGATCCTGCCCGGAGTGGTGGAGCTGATCAAGCGACTCGCCGGCCACGACGGCGTGACGATGGCGCTGGTGACGGGCAACTACATGGAGTCGGCCCACATGAAGCTCGAGGCGGCCGGCATCGACCCCGGTCTCTTCACCGGAGGGGCATTCGGCGACGAGGGTGAGATACGCCACGACCTGCCGCCGCTGGCCATCGAACGATTCCGGACCGAACACGATCGGGATCCCGTCGACATCGTGCTGCTTGGAGACACCGAACACGATGTCACCAGCGGTCAGGCCGCCGGATGTCGCGTTCTGGCCGTCTGCACCGGCAGCCATCCGGCCGAGCGGCTGCATGATTCCGGTGCGGATCTGGTGCTCGAGGATCTTTCGGACGTCGAGTCCGTGCTCAAGTGGATTCTCCGGGACCACCGTTCATGACGACTTCACCCGGCATGTCGCCTGTGAAGGTGTCGGATCGCATCGGCTCGATCGATGTGCTGCGAGGCCTCGCGCTGCTCGGCATTCTCGTCCTGAACATCCAGATGTTCGCCATGCCGTTCGAGGCGTACACGAATCCGACGGTGTACGGCGATCTGCAGGGGCCCAACTACATCATCTGGTACATGAGCCAGTTGCTGGGCGACATGAAGTTCATGGCCATCTTCTCGATGCTGTTCGGCGCCGGCATCGTGCTTCTGACGGAGCGACTCGAGGCGACCGGACGATCCGCTCTGAGCATCCACTACCGCCGGATGATCTGGTTGCTGGTGATCGGGCTCGGGCACGCCTACCTGCTCTGGTCCGGGGACATCCTCGTCTCCTACGCGCTGTGCGGCATGCTGGTGGTCTGGTGTCGTGGGCTCCATCCACTGCTTCTTGGCCTGTTCGGTGTCGTGCTGATCGCGGTGGTCTCGATGCTCTATCTCGGCTACGGCTTCCTGCTCACCTCCGATCCCGGCAAGGCTGCAGCGATGATGGATGCAGGCATGCCACTTGAAGAGAGCATCCGCTGGCAACTTGATGGATTGCGTGGCAACTGGTTCGAGCAGATGGATGTGCGGGTTCCGATGTCGCTGATGATGCAGACGAAGGCGTTCTTCTTCTTCATCTTCTGGCGTGCCGGGGGGCTGATGCTTCTGGGCATGGCTCTGTACAAGTGGGGTGTCTTCTCCGCGAAGCGGTCGACCGGGTTCTACCTGTGTCTGCTGGGAGCGGGCATCCTCGTCGGTCTGCCCGTGGTGGCCTGGGGGCTTCACGCCCACGAGGCTGCGGGGTGGGATCCGATCGTCACCAAGTTCCTCACCAGCCAGTACAACTACTGGGGAAGCATCATCGTCGCCCTGGGGTGGACCGCTCTGGTGATGCTCGTCGTCAGGTGGGGGGTGCTGATTTGGCTGCAGTCCGCACTGGCGGCCGTCGGTCGGATGGCTCTGACGAACTACCTGCTGCAGTCGATCATCTGCATCACGCTCTTCTTCGGACACGGTCTGGGCTGGTTCGGAAGCGTGGAGCGGACCGGGCAGTTCATGATCGTGCTGTGCCTGTCCATCGCCCAGCTCATCTGGTCGCCATTGTGGTTGTCCACATTCCGCTACGGTCCGTTCGAGTGGTTGTGGAGGAGCCTGACCTACCTGCGGCTCGAGCCGATGCGTCGGGACGGTTGACTGATAGAGTATGGATGAAGCGAAGCAACCGGGCGGGAGAAGACCATGTCCATGAATCTCGGGGCCCTCTGCACCGACTTCTATGTCAACCAGAAGATCTCGGTCACGATGGACCTTCCAACGGCCCGCGAGACCGTGCTCGATCTGTGCGATCGGATTCGCAAGCAGCACCCTGCGATGGAGCGATTCCGCCGTTACAACGGAGAGTTGGCGCTGGAATCCAAGGAAGTCGACGGCCAGTACAACTGGATGGCGTTGCAGCAGACATCCGTCCGCAGCGGGTGGGTCAATCCGGGTTCGGTCGAGCAGGCCTACGACCTGCATCGCCTGATCCTCGAGATCGCACCGTTCTTCCTGTCGATCAACGCCATCGAAGTCGAGTCGATCGAACTGATCTACGGATTCGATCTGCACACCCGAAGCAATCGGAATGAAGTCGTCTTCGACGCGCTGCTCGGGAACTCGCCGCTCGCGGCCCTCGTCGAGACGGATCGGGAGACGCTGCTCGACGTGCAGCCGTTTCTCGGAATCGCCCTGGACAACGACCCCAATCTGCAGGCCACGCTCGAGATCAAGACCCGCACCACGCCCCAGTCGCTGACCGAGCAGCGGTTCGACGAGGAGCCATTGAGCGTGTTCCTTGCGGTGAAGCGTCAGGGTCCCTTCGAATCAATCGATGAGTTTCCCGCCGTGTTCGGAACACTGGCCGGGCACATCGAACGCCTTGCGGAACAACGGGTCATTCCCGGTGTCGTGGTCCCACTGCATGAACGTCTGATCTCAGGCGGTTGATTCAGTGCAGCACGGATCCGGCGATCTGGGTCGGATCCTCGGCCTGTCCGGTGAGGCAACTGACCCGGGCCGATTCGCACAACGCGAGCACTCGGCCGATGGTCTCCGGAGCCTCGGCTTCCTCGACTCCTTCGAGCACCCGCCTGAGGTGATGGGCGGCCAGTCGTCCGGCGCTGCTGGAGGCGGTCGGTTCCGCGGCGTCGTCCGGTTCGCTCCGGGTGCCGTCGGGGAGGGTCCATTCGACATTGTGATCGTCGATGATGAGTCGTCCACCGCTGCCGAGCACGAGCACTCTTCGATCCCAAATGCCGCCGCCATCGCTGCATACGATGGAGGCCGCGGCCTGCCCGGGGAATCTGAGTGCGACCGAGAAGTGTCCGGTGATGCCCGTCAGCACGTCCGGCTGGAGGGATCGTGAGCCGCCGTGGGCGGCGAAGATCTCGTCGGGCACTCCGAGCAGCGCGTGCACCATGTCCATCGAGTCGTACAGCAGCGACCACGGAGCGGTCTGCTGCTGCCCCGCGGTCATGGATACGTGGACGCATTCGATGCGGCCGAAGTCCTCCATCAGCTGCATCGCGGAGACGCAGCCGGGGCTCTGACGCATGCGCGGCACGAATCGTGCCGGCATGCCGTGATCCGGTTCGCTCAGAAGATCGAGCACGGGATCGATCGGAAGCGTCGAGGTCGCAACCGGCCGTTGGCAGGATCGGATCGCCTCCCGCATCGGATGGTCGATGACGTCCCGAGCCGTGATCCAGGCGATGTCGAAATCACCCTCCGCAAGCGAGGCCCTGAGGTCGGTGGCCTGGGTGATCGAGAAGCGGTCGGCAAGATCCCTCCCGGCATGATCGTCGGGGCTTCCGATCGACTGCAGGGTGATGAGATCGGTCTCCAGGCTGCGTTCGATCAGCGATTCCTGGTGGCGATCTGCCCAGATGAGCACGCGTACGGGGTTCGACATGCGTCGAGTGTACCACCCGAGTTCCCTCGTGACGTGGTGGGGAGGGTGTGGTAGAATTGCGTGGTGGACAGACGGCCGCACCCGACCGGTTCGCCGGAAGGGTGAGGAAAGTCCGAACACGACAGGACACGGTGGTGGGTAACGCCCACCG
>DEYK01000050.1:36869-59522 GCA_002364485.1 Phycisphaerales bacterium UBA3160 | reverse complement strand
GCCGATGGGCACGGACTCGTAGGCCGTGGCCATGCGTTCCGCGACCGAATCGACCACGCTGCTGTGGCAGAAGAGCCGTCGCGTCGAGGTGCATCGCTGTCCCGCGGTCCCCACCGCACCGAAGAGCGTGCCGCGGATGACCAGTTCGAGATCGGCGTTCTCGGTGATGATGATCGCGTTGTTTCCGCCCAGCTCGAGCAGGCAGCGACCGAGTCGCTTGGCGACGGCGGTTCCGACGTGGCGTCCCATGCGGCAGGAGCCGGTGGCGCTGATCAGCGGCAGACGACGATCCGCGATCATGGTCTCGCCGACCTCCTCGTCGCTTCCGATCACCAGAGCGAACAGATCGCACGGGTCGCAGCCTTCCGGGTTGAAGATGTCCTGGTTTCGCATGACCTCGTGCGTGACGTTGGTCATGGCGATCGCGCACAGCGGCGTCACGAGACTCGGCTTCCACACCATGGCGTCTCCGCACACGGCGGCGAGCATGGCGTTCCAGGCCCATACCGCCACGGGGAAGTTGAAGGCGGTGATGATTCCGATGGTTCCCAGAGGATGCCACTGCTCGTACATCCGATGAAGTGGACGTTCCGAATGGATGGTGAGTCCGTACAGCTGACGGGACAGTCCGACGGCGAAGTCGGCGATGTCGATGCACTCGACGACCTCACCCACTCCCTCCGGGTGGATCTTGCCCATCTCCATGGTGACCAGTGCGCCGAGTTCCTGCTCCTTCTCACGGAAGGCGTTGCCGATGCGGCGGACGAGCTCGCCCCGCTTCGGAGCCGGGAGCATGCGCCAGTGCTTCTGCACTTCCTGGGCACGGACCATGGCCGCCTCGTAGTCGGCCTTGGACTGCAGACGGACGGCGGCAAGCGCCTCTCCGGTCGCGGGGTTGGTGGAGATGACGCAGTCATCGCCTGCGGTCGCCGGATCGACGACGAGGGGATGCTGCCAGAGTTCGGCGATGGATTGGGTATTCGTTGACATCCACGGAGTGTATCCGAGGACGTGCTCCCTGCGAAGCGTGGGATCCCCTACAATCCCCTCCCATGCCTCTGGACCGCACAGGAATCGCCAAACGTGCCGCCTGCGAATTGCAGGACGGCTTCTACGTGAACCTCGGCATCGGCATGCCCACCCTGGTGGCCAACTTCGTGCCCGACGGCATGCAGGTGAACCTGCAGTCCGAAAATGGCCTGCTCGGCATGGGGCCGTTCCCCTCCGAGGAGGCCGTCGACGCCGATCTGATCAACGCCGGAAAGCAGACGGTGACCGCGGATGCGGGAGCCAGCTTCTTCTCCTCGGCGGACTCCTTCGCCATGATCCGCGGCGGTCACATCAATCTCGCCATTCTCGGCGCGATGGAGGTCTCCCAGGAAGGCGACATCGCCAACTGGATGATCCCCGGAAAGATGGTCAAGGGAATGGGCGGAGCCATGGATCTCGTCGCCGGAGTCCGCAAGGTGATCGTCATGATGGATCACGTCAGCAGGAAGGGTTCGCCGAAACTCATTCCGCAATGCACGCTCCCGCTGACCGGTCTCAAGTGCATCGACATGGTCATCACGGATCTCTGCGTCCTCGAGATGGATCCGGCCGAGCGGCGGTTCGTCCTGACGGAACTCGCTCCCGGGGTCACCGTCGACGAGGTCCTCGAAAAGACCACCGCGGAGATCCGCGTGGCCGATTCGATCCGCACCATCGGCGACTGAACTCAGAACTCCTTGGTTCGATGCTGCATCTGCGCCTTGAGACGGGCGAGGATGGAGGAGTGCATCTGACTGACTCTGGACTCGGAGAGATCGAGGGTGATCCCGATCTCCTTCATCGTCATCTCCTCGTAGTAGTAGAGGATGATGATGAGCCGCTCCGCCCGGGAAAGTCCCTTGGTCATCAGCAGCTTGAGATCGTCCCGCTGCAGCTGGGTCACCGGATTCTCCTGGCGGTGATCCTTGACGACGTCGATCTCCCTGACGTCCTTGTTGGAATCCGTCTCGAACCACTTGCGGTTCAGCGAGACGACGCCGACCGGCCTCGAATCGCGGGACAGCTTCCCGAACTCGTTCTTGTCGACCTCCATCCGGTTGCAGATCTCGGGGTCGGTCGCCCGGCGTCCATGCTGCATCTCGAACGATCGGCGGGCCTTTTCGACCTTGGCCGTCCTCGAACGCACCAGACGGGGGACCCAGTCCATGGCCCGCAGCTCGTCGAAGATCGCTCCTCGGATCCGCTGGGTGCAGTAGGTCTCGAATTTGACCCCCCGGTCGAGATCGAAGGCGTCGATCGCGTCCATCAGGCCGAAGAGGCCCGAGGACATCAGATCCTCGACGTCGACTTCCGACGGCAGACGCGTATGCATCCGCTCGGCGGTGTACCGGACCAGCGGCAGGTAGTTCTCGATGAGGTAGTTGCGGACGACGTCCGTCGGCTCGGTCTGGTACAGGACCCAGACCTCCCCAACTTCCATGTCCAGCAGCACCTCTGCGGTAACCGTACCGACAGCCTTGCGTCTAGATTTCTTCTTCGTTCTGGAGTTACTCGCAGTGGGCGATTTCGCCCCGCTGCTCGCGCTCCCCGTTGCTGACGAGACTGAATTCCGTTCAGCCTTCGTGGTTGCCTTCGGCATCGGTCCGCTCCTTGACCATGTCGCCGTTGATGTCGAACGCATCATGCGTTCAAGCCCGATCGTGCCGATTCGAGTCCATTCGAATCATGATCGACCAACATAAACCTAGCATGCGGTCCCCTCATCGGTCAAGGGGGGGCTTCATGCGGTGATCGAATCGGCAGTGTTCATGTCCAAGTCCTGAACATCATCCTGCCCATTCGACGGTTCCTCGGGCGCATCACCGGACGAGTCATGAGACACGGCCAACACGATCATTGTTCCAGCGCACCAGGCGAGTGCCCAGCAGACGATCATCGCCAGCATCGCTCGAACAAGTATCACAACCGGCTCGTTGCCGGCAAGCATTCCGTTGAGAACGGCGAGACTGAACCCGAAGAGACCGACACCGGCCGCCAAACGTGACGGAAGTGCCTTCCAGCGGGAAAGTTCCATGCTTTGTTGTCGTGAATCATCCATGTGTCACAGTCCTACTTACCGGAAGACAATCCTTCTCACCTCCCGGCTTGTTCAACATCGTCAGAAAAACCCAACCAGCGTGTAAATCGGTTGAAAAACCCATGTTGCGGGCTTTGACCGGGTCTCGGAACCCGTTCACCCAGCTCCGATGCCGCCAGATCGCGGATTCGCCTGGTCACCAGACCGTTGGGGGATCCGATCACGAAGGGAAGTTGATTCCTCACCGCCTGCGTCACCGCGGGGTCCCGTGGCACAAGTCCAGCCAGCTCAATTGGATACCGCAGGAACGTCGAGCAGGCCTGCTGCATTCGAAGGTGCACGTCGCGGCCTTCCGCTTCCGATTCAACCATGTTCACCAGAAGTCGGATGGAGATGTCCCGGGAGGCGCTCAGCAGCGACTTGATCATCCCGTAGGCATCGGTGATCGAAGTGGGCTCCGGCGTGCAGACGACGAGCACACGCTCCGCCGCCGCCGCGAAACCGACGACCGATCGGCTGATGCCGGCCCCGGTGTCGACCAGGATGACATCCGCACTTCGTTCGAGACGCACCAGTTCCCTCATGAGAATCTGACGACGTTCCGGATCCAGATCCGCCATGTCCGCGACGCCGGATGCACCGGGAACGAGCATGAAGCCGCCGGGCCCCGGGATCATGATCTCGCGAAGCGTCGCACGGCCCTCGAACACATGCTCGATGGTTCGACGCGGCGTGATGCTGCAGAGCACGTCGGCGTTGGCAAGTCCCAGGTCGGCGTCGAGCAGGACGACGCGCTTTCCCGTCTGCGCCATCGCTGCGGCGAGATTGACCGCGATGTTGCTCTTGCCCACCCCCCCCTTGCCGGAGGTGATTGCGATGGCCTTTGCGCTGCGGCGCATCGTTGCAGCCATGGTCGAATCCTCATCGAGCGTGAAGGTGCCGGGAATGGTCGAGGGACGGGTCGGTTCGAGCCGTCTCGACACCAGTTCATCACCGATGATCGATCTCAATCGGGTGGCCTGATCGTTCATGAGACACCTCCGGCGTTGAGCACCAGTTCGGCGAGCCTCGAGGGGCGGGCGGTTTCGATGTGGTCGGGAACCTCCTGCCCGGTGGTGAGGAAACTGAGCTTGCGTCCGATGCGATGCGTGACCTCGACGAGCATTCCGAAGTTGACGGCCTCGTCGAGCTTGGTCAGGATGACGCGGTCGATTCCGACCTGGGAGAACTCCTCCGCCTCGCTCAGAAGCACCGAACGCGACGCGGTCGATGCGAGGACGAGATGCACCTCGTGCGGATCGATCTGTTCCAACCACGAGCGAAGCTCCGCGATCCGATCCGTGTCCTTCTGACTTCGACCAGCGGTGTCGATGAGAATCACGTCCAGATCGGACATGCGTTCGATGGTGTCCGCAAGTTCATCCCTGGACCTCGCCACATGCATCGGCACTCCGATGATCTCCGCGTAGACGCGAAGCTGTTCGACCGCGGCGATGCGGTAGGTGTCGAGTGTGATCAGTCCCACCTTCTTGCCCTGACGAAGGCGATAGGCCGCGGCGATCTTGGCCACCGTGGTCGTCTTGCCAACTCCGGTCGGGCCGACCATCGCCATGGTGAGCGGTCTCCCGTCCGGTGAAGTGGAAAGAAGCGATCCGTCCGCAACCGGGATGAACGTCGCCAGATGATCGACCAGCGCGTGCCTGACCCGCTGCCGATCGACCAGTTCCTCCGGAGCGAGCGTGGACGTCACTGCGTTGAGGGCATCGGCGGCGAGTTCCTCCGAGCACTCCTGGGCAAGAAGATCCATGTACAGATCGAAGACCTCCTCGGCCACGGGCGGTGTCTCGTCCGGCGTCCGATGCTGCTGGACGTGAAGCACACGTTCGACGAGCCCCCTGATCTCGTCGAGTTCGTCGCGAAATGCCCCCTCCTGAGAGGGAGCCGTCACCTGCGCCGGCTGCTGCGGGACATCGATCTCCTTGAGCATGGATCTGGCCATGCTCCTGGTCTGTTCGCGACGGGCCTCGTGCCCCAGCGGCGTGCTGGAGGGGTCGATGCCGGACTCCAGATAGGCCTTGCGGGCGTGAACGGACGTCGTGATGACGGGAGGCTCGGGACTGGTCGGCGCCTTCTTGGGACGCACCTGATCCGCGGTGGTCGCGCGCAGCTCGACGAGGGTACGGGAGAAGATCCCGAGGAATCCACCCCGCCTGGTCGCACGAGTCTCGAGAATCACGGCATCCGAGCCGAGGTCCCGACGAACGGCCTGCACGGCCTCGTCCATCGAATGTGCCAGATAGGTTCGTACTTTCAAGTCTCAGCCCTCCATGGCTGCGGTTGCGTCCGGTCACCCGGACGGGGTTCAGGCGGCAACAGGTTCCGCCTCCAGGTGCACGAGTCCGAGGGACTCGACATCGATGTCCCGTTCAATTTCGTTGTATGCCAATACGATCACGCCGGGAACATGCGTTTCCAGCACGCTCCGGACCTGCGATCGCACGTTCGGTGAAGCAAGCACGATGATCCGGTGTCCGGCGCGGACCAGTGGTTCGGCCGCGGCGGATACCGAAGCGGCAAGGCGAGCCGCCCGGTCCGGGGGCATCGACAGCGTGGTTCCCGCCGGCGTGCGCTCGATGTGCGAGTTGACCAGCTGCTCCGTATCCGGATCCAGCGTCACGCAGTGCAGTTTGAACGCTCCGTGCTCGTCGACGATGGCGTGCTGATGCGAGATGGTGCGACGCAGCGAGTTGCGGACATACTCGGTCAGCACGGCGGGATCCTTGGAATGCGGCGACCAGTCGGCGAGGGTTTCGATGATGGATTCGAGATCGCGGATCGGCACTCGTTCGATCAGGAGATTCTGCAGGACCTTCTGCAGTTCCCCCGGCTTGACGATGGCGGGGATCGCCTCTTCGACGAGCTTCGGCGAGGTCGACTTCAACTGCTCGATGAGACGACCGACCTCCTCTCTGGTCACCAGTTCGGACGCGTGCGAACGGATGAGCTCGGCGAGGTGGGTCGCCAGCACGCTGGCCGCGTCGACGACCGTGTAGCCCAGCATGTCGGCACGTCCACGCTGGGCATCTTCGATCCAGACGACGTCCAGATCGAACGCGGGTTCGCGCCCCGCGATTCCCTCGATCGGTTCGGCGGCCATTCCAGCCGCCATCGCCATCAGCAGATTGGGGTGCACCACTCCGGTGGAGATGATCTCGCCTCGAAGCTTCACCCGGTAGGTCGACGCATCGAGCTGCACGTTGTCGCGGATCCTGACCGGCGGCACGACCAGCCCGAGCTCCACCGCGAGTTGACGGCGGATCGCCCCGATCCGGTCGAGCAGGTCCCCGCCCCGGGAGGTATCGACGAGTTGAACGAGCCCGTAGCCGATCTCGATCTCCAGAGCGTCCATCGAAAGCAGTTCCTCGACCGCAGGCTCCTCGGCCGACTCCTGCGCGGCGGCGGATCTCGCCTCCGTCTCCTCCATCGCCTCGTTTCGTTCGTCCATTCGAGTCCGGCTCCACGCGATGAACGCGAGTCCGCCCGCAGCGAAGAGCAGCGGCAGCGTCGGAAGCGGCGTGAAGGCGAGGATCACCAGGAAGATCGACACCAGATACAACGCCAGCGGCTGCGATGCCAGCTGGCGGGGGATCTCGTCTCCGATCGTCTGCTTCTCGCCGGCTCTGGCCACGATCAGGCCGGCGGCGATCGCAACGATGAAGGCGGGAATCTGGGAGGCGAGGCCGTCCCCGATCGTCAGTTTCGTGAAGACGGAGACGGTCTCGGTGAACGTCCATCCCTTGATGGCCATCCCGATCGCGATGCCACCGAGGATGTTCACCAGCGTGATGATCAGACCGGCGATCGCGTCGCCGCGGACGAACTTGCTCGCTCCGTCCATCGCTCCGTAGAAGTCGGCTTCGCGCGTCACCTCCTGGCGACGGTCCCGTGCCTCCTGCTCCTCGAGAATGCCTGCGGACAGGTCCGCATCGATGGCCATCTGCTTTCCGGGCATCGCGTCGAGGGTGAATCTGGCCGCGACCTCGCTCATGCGGGTGGCGCCCTTGGTGATCACCACGAACTGCACGATCACGATGATCGAGAAGATGATGATTCCCACGATGACCGAAGTCCCGGCGACGAACGTTCCGAACGACTCGATGACGTTTCCGGCCATGTACATCGCCGACTCCGGCGACGGGGCGTCGGCATTCAGGATCAACCGGGTCGATGCGACGTTGAGCACCAGACGGAACAGCGTCGCTCCCAGAAGGAGCGCAGGAAACACGCTGAACTCGAGAGGACGGTCCATGTAGACGGTGGTGAGCAGAATCACCGCGGCGAGTGCGATGTTGGCGGCGATCAGGACGTCAAGAATCGCGGGCGGCAGGGGAACCACCAGAACCGCGAGCAGCAGCAGGATCGCCAGAGGCACGATCAGATGCTTGTGGTGACCGATCCGATCCAGCATTTCGCCGAATCCACCGGAGACCTTCACGTCGGAATGCGCGTTCAATCGACTCATGCCCGTTCATCGCTCCGATGCCTCATGATGCCATCCGTCCTTCCAGCTGATAGACCCAGGCGAGCAGTTCGGCGACCGCCTTGAAGAGGTCCGCGGGGATCGGTTCGCCCACCTCGACCTGTGCGTACAACGCCCTGGCCAGCGGCTTGCGCTCCACGATCGGAACGCCGTTCCGCTCGGCGAGCTGCCGGATGCGGAAGGCGACGAGTTCAGCCCCCTTCGCGACCACGACCGGCGCGGCCATGTTGGACGAGTCGTACTTGATGGCGACCGCGAGGTGCTCCGGGTTCGTGACGATGACGTCCGCCTCGGGAACGGATGACGCGATCCGCTGCATCGCGAGCTGCTGCATCATCCGCATCCGACGTCGCTTGTGGCCGGGATCGCCCTCGGCATCCTTCATGTCGTCCTTGACCTGCTGACGGGTCATCTTCAGGTCCTCCTTGTACTTCCATCGCTGATAGAGCAGATCAAGTACGCCGAGCAGGAGCAGCACGCCGCCGATGCGGATACTGAGATCGACCAGCATCCACCCGACCTTCGGCGCGATCGCCCGCATGTCAAGCAGCGGAAGAGCGAGTACGTCGGGGGCGTACTGCCAGGCCGTGAGACCGGCGACCAGCAGCACCACCAGCACCTTCATCGAATCGAGCGACACGCGGATCAGCCCGCTGATGCCGAAGATCCGCTTCAGGCCCTGAATGGGATCGAGGCGCTCCAGATTGGGTTCAAGTGGCTTGAAGGTGATCAGCAGTCCGAACTGCAGCAGCTGCGCCGCCGCCACCGCGATCAGCATCATCAGCAGCACGGGAAACACCAGTCCGGCCGCTCCGCTCGAGATGTGCACAAGGGCCTGCCAGGCGCCGGCCGGATCGAGCGTTCCACTGAGGACGTCGACGTCGATGAGCCGCTGCAGCAGCAGACCACCCTCTCTCACGAACGTGCCGCTCATCGACCACAGGATGAAGCTCGCGCCGATCAGCGCGATCGCCGCCGTCAGATCGCTGCTGCGGGCAACCCGACCCTCGCCGCGCGCTTCACGCAATCGACGTGGTGTCGCGTCTTCCGTGCGTTCGCCGAGATCATCGGCCATTCGGCAAGCTCCTCATTTGGGCTGGACCCAGTTCATGATGGCACCAAGTGTGTCGTCGATCGCTTCCATGCCGACCTCCTCGATCACCGCGAGTCCGGCGATGAGCACCAGAATGCCCACCAGGATCCGCAGCGGAAATCCAAGACTGAGAATGTTCAGCTGCGGCACCGTCCGCGATACGAACCCCATGGCGAGGCTCTGGAGGAAGATGATCGCCAGCACCGGGGCCGCGACGCGGATCGCCACCTCGAACGCCGCCAGCAGCATTCCCGTCAGGAACGTCACCAGGCTGGCATCGATCACGAATCCGCCAAGCGGCACGTGTCCGAAGCTGTTCATCACCGCGGTCACGATCGCCTCGTGTCCACTGACGACGAGGAAGCCGACGAGGGCAAGGAAGAAGAGGAGCTGTCCGAGCACGTCGGCGTCCTCCCCGATCGCCGGGTTGTACAAGGTCGCGAATCCAAGTCCCATCTGCTGCCCCATCAGCAGCCCGCCCATCTGCATCGCGATCAGCGGCAGTGAGGCCACCAGTCCGATCACCAGACCCACCAGCACCTCCAACGCCACCAGCGGCGCGAGTGCGTAGAGATCCAGCCGAAGCCCCTCCGTCGAGACCACACCCACCCCGTGCAGCAGCGGATAGATCGCCACTCCGATCACGAACGCAAGCAGGATCCGTACCCGCAGCGGCACCACGTTGGAACCGAAGACAGGCGCGAAGATCATCAGGCCGCTGACTCGGAAGATCACGAGCAGTGCTGCGGGGAGATGGGCGATCAGTGAATTCATGGAAGCTCATGTGGCGTGCCCGCATTCAGAACGCGGTGAACATCTCCAGAGCGAAGTCCGACAGTTTCATGATCATCCATGCCATCAGCGCGATCGCGACCAGCAGCATCGCGGCGATCTTCGGAACGAAGCTCAACGTCTGCTCCTGGACCTGGGTCACGGCCTGCACGAGGCTGACGACCAGCCCGACGATCAGTCCCGCCCCGAGAATGGGCGCGGAAAGCACCAGCGTGTACATCAGCGCCATGCGCAGTGCATCGATTCCTTCACCAGCCACGATCGATCTCCTTCGACGATTTCCGGACGAGCAGCGCCATCTACGGACCTCCCCCACTGGCGACCTCGGCCAGCGACTGCAACGGTTCCGGCTGCATCACGCTCGTGATGAGTGAACCTGCGACCAGTTGCCAGCCGTCCACGAGGACGAACAGCAGCAGTTTGAACGGAAGCGATATGAGCACCGGCGGCAGCATGAGCATGCCCATCGAGACGAGCATGCTCGCGATGATCAGATCGATCACCAGGAACGGCAGATAGATCCGGAACCCGATCAGGAACGCGACCTTCAACTCACTGAGGACGTACGCCGGTATCAGCGTGAGCATGTCGACATCGGATCTCTTCAGGGTCGAAGGATCGGACGTGTCGATGCCCCGGTAGTTCAGCATCATGTAGACCCCGGACCAGTTGCCGGTCGCCTCCAGCTGGGAGAACATGAAGTCGCGAAGCGGCTGCTTGGTGCGATCCCATGCCACCTCGTAGTTCTCCTCCTGCCCGTCGACGTACGGCTTGATGCCGTCTTCGTACATGCGACCCATCGTGGGGGTCATCACCACGAACGTGATGAAGAGGCTCAGTCCCACGATCACCTGACTGGGAGGAAGACTCTGCGTTCCCAGCGCCTGACGCAGCAGGCCGAGCACGATCACGATGCGGGTGAAGCACGTGCAGAGAATGAGGATCGATGGCGCGAGACTGAGCACCGTCAGCAGCACGAGAATGTTCAGCGTCGTACTGAGGCTTCCGTCCATCCCCGGTACCGCGTCGGCGGCATCCTGCAGCACCAGAAGCGGATTCAGATCGCTCGGAGCCGTGACCGCCGCGACGCACGGCGTCCCCAGCATCAGGAGACCGGCGGCGGCAAGCAGCATCGCCTTCCCGTTTCCGCGCACCGAGCTGGATGGGCGACTGCTCATGCTGCCCTGGTCCCCCCGAGGATCTTTCTCAGAAGGCCGGTTCCGTTCCGGGTCAGGTCGACCAGTTCGGATTCATCACCCCCCAGGGCATCGGACTGCTTGTCCTGCAGCAATCGCTGGAACGCCTGCGGCCCGCGGCCACCGGATTCCAGACGACCGCGGATGTCGTTCATGTCGTCGCCATTGAACTCGCTCAATGTCCGCATCGATCCGCCACCCTGATGCACCAGCAGCATCCGGGGGCCGACCTGGATGAGCACCAGATGCTGGCCACGTGCGATCGGATAGCGGGCGTGGATCTGGAGGATGCCCGAGGGACGCCCGCCTCCACCCAATGCGCCACCCGCTCTCCGCATCAGTTTCCTGACGCCCAGCAGCAGTACGACGACCACGGCGAGCGCGAGGACAACCCGGACGACATCGTTGTTTCTCGGATCGAGTTCGCCCAATGGAGATGCGGTCTCGGCTCCGGACGGACCCGATTCGAGCATTCCGTTCGGAACGCCGAGCGGGCGACTTTCATGCTTCGGGGCAGGGGCCGCGGCGATGGCCGGGCCCACGACATCGGTCGCCGAGGAAACCTCGTCGACCCCATGCACCATGCCGGTGCAGATCAGAACTACGCAGGCGACACCTGCTTGGATCACTCGACTCACTCTGGCCACTCGCCTTCCTGGCGTATCCGGACCCTCTCCGGTCCAGCGGGACATCCTGTCCCCTTAATGACTCGTCTTCAGCCCGCCTGCGCGTCCCCTCGATTCAGCTCGATCTGCTCGGCGGGGACCACTCCGCCCCCATGGTCCCCCTGCATCGCTCCCGCTTCCGCGGCGATGATCTCGCTGACACGAATGCAGAAGTTGTCGTTGAGAACCAGCACCTCGCCCCGCGCGACCTTGCGGCCGTTCACGAACACGTCGACCGGATCGCCAGCCGCCTTGTCGAGTTCGATGACCGAATCGGCACCGAGCTGGACGACGTCCTCGACGAACATCCGGGTCCGCCCCAGTTCGATCGTCACGTTGAGATCGACGTCGTGGAGCATCGTCAGATCGGGAGCTCCCGCCGCCGGACGGACCGACGGAGGGCCGAGATCCGGCAGATCGGTCGTTCCCGGCCGAAGATCGGTCTCCTTCCGAAGCTGATCCGCGGCCGCTTCGACTCGCCGAAGGGCCTCGTCGGCCATCGCATCGGCGGATTCGAGTTGAGTTGGATCCGGCACGGCGTTTGCATCGCCTGATGTGGGTCCGGACTGCTGTCCGGAGTTGCCGGGGGTTGATTGCTCCTGGTTCGCCATCCGTGGCTCCTTGGAACGGGGCTGCATTCACGCTTGAAGGTGACGAGGGCATCCTGCCCATCGCCCCGATGTGTAGCGCGCGAAGGCCCTTCCGCCGTTGAAAGCGCAAGAGCACCCTCGTCATCGGACGTTGGGAGCAGTTTCCTCGAATCGTCGCTGAGATCGCCCGATCAGGCGTCGGCTCGGAAGCCGGTCCCAGCCACGATCACACACTTGAGGACGATCGACTCACCGGATTCCACGTCATGGCCGAATCGATCGGCAAGCAACGCGTAAATCTTGCGCGTCACCGTCTCAAGCCCCGGTTCACGCAGGTGCCTCGGCTCCGAGGATTTCCAGGTGGAGTTGATTTCCGCACGAATTTCGTTGTTCAGACGCGCGATTTCCTGCTCGACCGCCTTCATGTGCCGTCCCCTGACCTGGATCCAGATCTCGGTGTCGCAGACGTAGGTGATCCCCGAACGGTTGTTCTGGAGCCTCGAGTCCAGCACCAGCACCTCCACGATCTCCTCGTGGGGATTGGCCGGCACGACTTCGATCGAACTGCCGGCATGAGCCGCCTCCGGACCGCCCGCAAGGGTCATGAATCCGAGAAAGGCAGCCGCTTCCACGGCCAGGACTCCGGCGATCAGGAGCAGGGTTCCGAAGCGACGACCCTTTGCCGCCACCGGCGTCGTCTGATTGTTGTGTCTCTCGTTTTGATGATCCATGGATCTACTCTCCGAATGACGCGTCGGCCACCGGGGCCGCCGAGTCGAGTTGAAGGGAATCGGACAACCGTTCGGTGAGGATGATGTCCACCCGCCGGTTCTCCGCCTGTTCCTGTTCCGTCATGGCCTGGGCGACGAGCGGCTCGCGGGCCCCCACCGCCTCGATCCTGAAGACCTGATCCTCCAGGCCCTCGGCAAGCAGCACCCGATGCACGGATCGGGCCCGCTGGTAGCTGAGTTCGTCGAGATCGGCCCACGGTGCATCGGCCGACAGGTACTTCGCAGCCGCATGGCCCCGGATCAGGATCACGTTGCGTCGGCCGGCGAGAAGGGTCGCAAGCTGACGCAGTTCCGTCCGGCCCGCCTCGGTGACTTCCGCCGTGTGCGGATCGAAGAGGTGCACTCCGCCGACGGTGAACCGGACTCCGTCATGGACCCGGGTGACCTGGGTGTGCTGGCCGACCAGTCCCTCGTCCGCGCTCTGGCTCATGCGGGACTCCTGACCATCCTTGGGAATGGACATCGTCTCGAGGATCTCGACCATGCTGCGAACCGGAATGTCGTCGGTGGGAAGCACGCCGACACCACCGGAGAAGCCGAAGGCCTCCTTGATCGCGGTCACGACCCGCTGGTACTCGTGGTCACGCTTGAACTCGGAGAACATCTGCAGAAGGATGAAGAAGCACAGGAGCAGGGCCATCATGTCACCGAAGGTGACGACCCATCCCGGGATTCCACGCTTTGCGCGTCGACGTCGACGTTGAATGCTTCTGGTGTTCATCATGCGGCCTGCCGGTACTCGACGAAGGGCTCGACGCTTCGGTGGGACGGCGCGAGGAACGTCCGGAGATTCATCTCCACGTTGCGGGGGTTGTCGCCCAGCTGGATCTTCTTGATTCCCTGGATGATCATCTGCTTCGAAAGGGATTCCTCGTAGGTGCGGTTCTCGAGCTTGTCCGCCAGCGGCAGGAAGACCAGGTTCGCGAGCAGCGCCCCGTAGAGGGTCGTCAGCAACGCAGCGGCCATTCCGGCGCCGATCGCCGAAGGATCCTCCATGTTCGAGAGCATCGCGACGAGCCCGATCAGGGTTCCGATCATGCCGAATGCGGGGGCGTACTTGCCCATCTGCTCGAACATGTTCCGCCCGGCCTCGTGCCGTTCGATGAGGTTGTCGAGTTCGATCTGCAGCGTCTCCTCGATTGCATCGGGATCGACGCCGTCCACGGCGAGCTGGATGCCCCGGAGCAGGAACGGATCCTTGATCTCCTGCATGCGCTGCTCCATGGCGAGGATTCCGTCGCGTCTGGCGACTTCGGCCAGCTCGACCAGTTCACCGACCTGTTCACGAGGTGTCTTGATGCGATTCATCAGTGTCTTGAAGCTGATTCGATGCAGGGTCAGGAATCGGGCCAGGGGCACCGAGGTCAGCGTCGCCGCCGAAGCCCCGCCGATGACGATGAGCATCGAAATGGGGTCCACGTAGGCCACGATCGAGCCGCCCAGAAGCAGGGCGATCCCGACGCATACGGAACCAATGATCAAGCCGACGAGTGTTGAAAGATCCACGACAGTCTCCTCCCACAGCCGGGGGCCGGTCGACACGACCTGACCTCCACGACGATGGCAGACCCGACATCGACCCGGGTCGAGGTCGGCTTGAGCGAAAGAAACGGACTGGGTGAGCATTGTGGATGGTCCGAGAACATGAACCCTCACCGGATCCCACAGACATCATCGAGGATCCCGTACCATGCCGGCATGCCTTCACGCGTTGGATCCATTGCGCAGGTTCTCGGACCCGCCATCCTCTTCATGACGCTCGCCCTGCCGGCCGCTGGCCAGCAGTCCTATCAGCTCGACGAGCACGACACCTGGGAGCTCGAGTCGTCCCCGAAGGTCGACTCGCCCGAGGGACGCCTGGCCTCGGCCCGGCGGATTCTCGCCGAGGGACGGGCCGGACGTGCCCTGAACCTGATCGAACGCTGGATCGAACGCAACCCCCGTTCCCAGCTGATGGCCGAGGCGATGGTGCTCAAGGGAGACGCCCTCGTCGCCCTGCACGACGAGTACGAAGCGCTCTACGAGTACGAATACGTGGTTCGACGATACCCCTCGAGTCCGGCGTTCACGACCGCACTCACACGCGAGTACGACATCGCGGTCCAGTACGCCCACGGACTTCGAAGGAAGGTGCTCGGCCTCCGGATCATGAGCGCCACGGAAGAGGCCGAGGAACTGTTCATCCGGATCCAGGAACGCCTTCCGGGAAGCCAGCTCGCGGAACAGGCCGGTCTCGAACTCGCGGACCTCTACTTCAGGCAGCGACGCATGGGCCTCGCCGCCGACATGTACGCCCTCTTCATCAAGAAGTATCCACGATCCCCGTCGCTCGACACCGCACGCCGAAGACTGATCTACGCGAATCTCGCGACCTTCAAGGGACCCGAGTTCGACGCCGTCGGCCTGCTGGAGGCGAAGGCCGAACTGCGGCAGCTGATCGCCACCCATCCGGCGGAGGCCGAACGCATCGGTGCCCGCGCCCTGATCATGCGCATCACCGAATCGGAGGCGCAGAAGCTGCTGACGACGGCCCTCTGGTACGAACGGGTCGGCGATCCGATCGCCGCCGAGTTCGCGATCAGGAACCTGGTCGAACGCTATCCGGAATCCGGAGCGTGCGTCCGGGCCCTGGAGCTCATCCCGGTCATTCTCGGACAACTTCCCGAGCACGTGATCAAGGGCGCTCCCGACTATTCGATCCTGCGTCAGGCGATCCTCGGGTCGGACGACGCCCCGATCGTCGATGCCGTGCAGATGGAGGACGACATCCGCACGGGCCAGGAACCGACCACGACGACCGAGGGCGAGACCGCCCCATGAAGATCCATCTGCTTGCCATCCTGATGCTGACCACGGCATGCGTCCAGGTCGGATGCTCCAGCGATCCGACCACGGGCTATTCAACGCAGTCGATCTTTCCCGAGAAGTACGCGACCGTGGCGATCCCCGTCATCGAGAACGAGACCTACTTCAGGGAGATGGGATTCCTGCTGACGCAGGCGTTGATCACCGAGATCGAGAGCCGCACCCCGTACAAGGTCACAAGCGAGTACAAGGCGGACTCCCTTCTCACCGGTCGCATCACCGCGGTCGAACTCACCAGCCTGTCGCAGAACGAATCCACCGGACTGGACGAAGAGGTCATCGTCGGCGTCACGATCAACTTCGAATGGATGGATCTGGAGACCGATGCCGTCATCGTCACTCGGAGCAACTTCGAAGGGGCGGGGCTCTTCGTGCCCAGCCCACCCTCCGGCGAGTACCTCCAGATCGGAGAAGTCGCAGTTGTGCAGCAGTTGGCTTCCGATATGGTCGATGAGATGCAGGCAGCGTGGTAAAATCCACCTCTTGGGGCCTATTCATCGCCCCTCGCCTAGAATGGACTCATGTTCGGATGACGGATCCTCCTCGGCGGATCCCTCCATATATACCGCAGGCCCAGAAGCACACCAGACCCCAGGGACACCCGACTCATGTCACAGGATCAGGGACCACCGAACGGCAACCAGCAGCCTCCCAACGGGGGCAATCAGCCACCGAAGCCGCCTCCTCCCCAGGGACGACTCGGCCGAGGCCTGATGAGTTGGGTCCTCATCATCGGTTCGCTGTTCATCTTCCTCGCCCTGCTGAACAACTCCCCCTCCGGCAAGGAGATCAAGAGCTGGAACGCCTTCAAGGTGCTGATCACCCCGTCCTCGGGAAAGCTCGCCGAGGAGTCGCCCGGCAACCCGATGCCCGTGGTCGTCAAGAACGATCGGATCATCGCGATGATCCGCCCGCACGATCCGGCACTGAACAACACGAGTGAACCCGCCCCGGTCTACTTCACGATCGACGGCGGCAACCGCGAGTTCTATCTCAACACCCTCGACACCCTCGGAGTCGATCACACCGCCAAGACCGGACAGAGCGTCTGGCTCCAGCTGGCGATCACGATCGGCCCGTTCCTCCTGCTGGTACTGCTGATCTGGTTCCTCATCGCGAGATCGATGCGCGGAGCCGGTGGCGGACCGGGCGGCATGCTGGGCAGCTTCGGCAAGTCGAAGCACCGCCTGTCGACCAAGGACACCACCAAGATCCGATTCACCGACGTGGCCGGGATCGACGAAGCCAAGGAAGAGGTCCAGGAGATCGTGGAGTTCCTCAAGAACCCCAAGAAGTTCCAGCGACTGGGCGGACGCATTCCGCGCGGCGTGCTTCTGGTGGGGCCTCCCGGATGCGGCAAGACGCTTCTGGCCAAGGCGATCGCCGGCGAAGCGGAAGCCCCCTTCTTCTCCATCTCCGGATCCGACTTCGTGGAGATGTTCGTCGGGGTCGGCGCCAGTCGAGTCCGCGATCTCTTCAAGCAGGCCAAGGAGAACTCGCCCTGCATCATCTTCCTCGACGAGATCGATGCCGTCGGTCGTCGACGCGGAGGAGGATTCAGCAGCGGCGGACACGACGAACGCGAGCAGACGCTCAACGCCATCCTCGTGGAGATGGACGGATTCGAACAGACCGACCAGGTCATCGTCATCGCCGCCACCAACCGGTCCGACGTGCTCGACCCTGCGCTGACGCGTCCGGGACGGTTCGATCGACAGGTGCAGGTGACGCTTCCCGATCTCGTGGGACGAAAGATGATCCTCGAGGTCCATGCCGAAAGCATCAAGATGGGCGAGAACGTCGATCTCGAACGGCTGGCCCGTGGAACTCCGATGTTCTCGGGAGCGGATCTGGCCGCACTGATCAACGAAGCCGCCATCCTCGCCACCCTCGGCAACCAGGACCATGTGGAACTGCACGACCTCGAGGAGGCGCGTGACAAGATCCGGTTCGGACGTGCCCGCAAGAGCCGCAAGATCGAGGAACGCGAACGCATCGCCACCGCATACCACGAGGCGGGCCACACGCTCGTCCAGGCCCTGCTCGAAGAGGCCGACCCGGTGCACAAGGTCACCATCATTCCCCGCGGACAGGCGATGGGCGCAACGTTCAGCCTTCCGGAACGGGATCGCTACGGGTACGGCCGCCTGTACCTCAGTGCGACGATGCGGGTGCTCTGCGGAGGTCGCATCGCCGAGGAACGCAGGACCGGGGACATCTCCTCGGGTGCCTCGATGGACATCCAGATGGCGACGAACTACGCCCGGCACATGGTCCTGGAATGGGGCATGTCGGATCGACTCGGGTTCGTCCGCTATTCCGGCCAGGACACTCAGGAAGTCTACGTGTCGGACAAGGACTACTCGCCGGAGACGGCTCGCATCATCGACGAGGAGATCAAGCGACTCATCGACGAGGCCTACGAAGAGACCCGCACGATCATCGACGAGCACTGGGCGAAGGTGGAAGCCATCGCCGAGGCCCTGCTGAAGTACGAGACGCTTCAGAGCGACGAAGTGCAGATTCTCGTCGCGGGCGACACCCTCGATCGACCGACCGTCGCCGAACTCCTCAATGCCGAGACCCCGCCACCGCCTCCGACTTCCGGCACCGATTCCACGGGCGGAGACGAGGAATCGACGGGCGACATGATGCCCAGCCCGGCCTGAGCGGCCCGGCGCACGCCGTCTCCCCGTTCCTCAGGAGTCCGCTTCGGCGTCACTGATCTTCCGTGACCGGAGCAGATGGTGATAGTGCTGGGCGAAGCGGTGTGCCTCGTCGCGGATGGCCTGGCACAACCGAAGACCCCCGTGGTGACGGCTGAGCTTGAGCGGCTCCTCGCGATCGGGGAGATAGAGTTCCTCCTCCTTCTTCGCAAGCGACACGACCTGCGGTGGCTGCACATCGAGCGTCTCGAACACCTCGAGCGCCGCGTTGAGCTGACCACGCCCCCCATCGATGAGGATCACGTCCGGATAGAGTTCGAGGCCGCTGCCGGCGTCGTTGTAGCGACGGGACACGACTTCACGCATCGACTGGAAGTCGTCGTTGCCCGCGCTCTTGATCCGGTATCGACGGTACCCCTCCTTCCAGGGACGTCCGTCGATGAAGCAGACCTTCGAACCGACGGTTTCGCGACCACCGAGGTGCGCGATGTCGATCGCCTCCATGCATCGGATCGGCGCGTCGAGCCCCAACGCACGTTGGAGGGATCGGAGCGCCGCCGAAGGATCCGTCGCGAAGACCGTGACTTCCGGCTGCCATGCTCCGCCGTCTCCACGCCGGCGGGTCTCCCGCTCCGACAACCTCTGGATCGCATCCAGCTGATTGCGGATGGACGCGGCCCGCTCGTACTCCCGTGCCTCGGATGCCTCGGCCATCTCCGACTTGAGTTCGTTGATGACCGTCGACCGCTGGGAATCGAGGAACCGGAGGAACCGGTTGATGTCGGAACGATAGGCATCCTTCTCGATCTTGTTGGCGCAGGGCGCCGTGCAGAGATCGATCGAATGGAGAATGCACGGCCGGAACCATCGATTCCCGGGGTCGTCGCTTCTGATGTCCAGATGACAGGTGCGGAATCGAAAGACCTGCTGAAGCAGCTGCAGGGCCTCCCGCAATGCTCCGCTCGATGTGAACGGTCCGAAGATCCTCGCGTTGGGATATTCCGCCGGCATGCGGGTGATGTAGATTCCGGGGAACTCGTCCCGAGTCGTCACCGCCAGATACGGATAGGTCTTGTCATCCTTCAATCGGGTGTTGAAGTGCGGTCTCGTGTCCTTGATCAGACGCGATTCCAGGAGCAGCGCATCCCATTCGCCCTCGGTCTCGATGATGTCGATCTCGCGGATCTTGGCGAGCATGGGCTGCTTGCGAGGTCCGAGATCGGCCGACGCGTTGAAGTAGGAGCCGACTCGGCTGCGGAGCGATACGGCCTTGCCCACGTAGAGGACCCGCCCCTGGCCATCCTTGAAGAGGTAGACGCCGGAACTGTCCGGCAGGCCACGAACCCGCTCGGCCAGACGCTTCTGCACTTGCTCATCGGATTCAGGGTTCATTGATTTCATTTTAGACCTTCAAGATGGCCCAACCCCGCCAAATACGGCCATGGAAGGCCAAGAAACAACATAATGAATGAAACCACCCCGCCTCAGGCCGATTCCATTGCTATATTCAATAGATCACAAGCAACCGATGCTCGGACATCCCGGGCTTTGACAAATAAGAACTCTGGAGAACAACAATGAAGCTCATCCTCAAGACCCTCGGAATCAGCCTCGTCCTGGCCATCGCCGGCTGTGCCAACAATGGCACCACCGCCAATCCCAGCCTGAGCGCTGCCGAAGACACCCCCTCCTGCGCATCCTCGTGTGCATCCGCATGCAAGTCGCAGTGCAGCAGTACCGCCAACAACGCCAAGATGATGCCCGCCGCCAAGCCCAGCCTCGGCGCGACGGACAACGCACCTTCCTGCAGCCAGAAGTCCAGCTGCTGCCCGAGCGCCGGCAAGAAGATGATGCCCGCCGCAAAGCAGTCGAGCCTCGGCGCAATGGAAGAGTCCAAGTCCGCCAACTGCGGTGGATGCCCCATGTCGGGCAAGAAGTAATCCGTTCCACACGGAACGCGAGACAACGATTCCGGAGGCTCCTCGTTCGAGGAGCCTCCGTTTCTTTTGAGCCTCCCTGTACAATGCATCCATGGAATCCCTCCTGATTCGTGGAGGCCGGATCATCGATCCCGCCTCGGGCCTTGACGCAACCGGCGACGTTCTGATCGTCGATGGACGCATTGCGGACATCGAGACAGGCTCCACCCTGGATCCACCTCAGGCCGAGGTCATCGACGCCGAAGGCTGCATCGTCTGCCCGGGTCTGCTCGACATCCATGTCCACTTTCGCGATCCGCATCAGGGGCAGCTCCACGAAGAGACCATCGGATCCGGCTCGGCCTCGGCCGTCGCCGGCGGCTTCACGACCGTCGCATGCATGCCCAACACGGCTCCCGCCCTCGACGATCCGACCTGGATCGGCCATGTCATCCAACGCGGACGCGAAAGGGATCTCGCCCGCATCCATGCCATCGGATGCGGCACGATCGGGAGGAAGGGCCGCGAAATTGCTCCGATCGGCGAACTCGTGGCGGCCGGAGCCATCGGAATCTCCGACGACGGCGACGGCATCGAGGACGACGCGATGATGCGTTCCGTACTCGAGGCGGTCCACGAACACGACACCTGCTTCATGCAGCACTGTCAGGTCCCTTCCATGACACGGGGGGCGGCGATGAACGCCGGACCGCTGGCGACGAGACTCGGTCTGATCGGCTGGCCGGTCGAAGCCGAGGAGGCGATGATCGAACGCGATCTCACGATCAATGCGGACATCGGAGCCCGATACCACGCACAGCACCTCAGCAGCGGCGGCAGTGTGGATCTGATCCGCGCAGCCCGCTCCACCGGTCAGCCCGCGACCGGAGAAGCCTCGCCGCACCATCTGCTGCTGACCGAAGCGGCATGCGACGGGTACGACACCTCCGCGAAGATGAATCCCCCTCTTCGCACCGAATCGGACATCGCCCGACTGAAGGAAGGAATCGCCGACGGAACGATCTCCATCCTCGCAACGGATCATGCACCCCACCCTGCCCACTCGAAGGCGACCGACTTCGCATCCGCCTCGTTCGGAATCGTCGGACTGGAGTGCGCCCTGCCTCTCTACAAGCAGGCCCTCATCGACGACGGCGTACTGGACTGGCCGTCCATGCTGGCAATGATGACGACCGCTCCCGCCGCACTGGTCGGCCTTGATGCCTCGGGAGCCGGACGACTCGAGACGGGAGGCATCGCGGACATCACGATCATCGATCCCGACCTCGAATGGCGGATCGATCCCGACGCATTCCGCTCCAAGGGGCGAAACTGCCCCTTCACGGGATGGTCGGTTCAGGGAAGAGCCCTCGCCACCATCGTGGGAGGACGGCTGCGGCACCACATCGAGGGAATTGAAGCCAGATTGCCCGGCAGCCTGCTGCAAGGCTGATTTCAGCCCAATCGTTGCCTGGCCCCCCCCAAATCTGTACACTCTTCGTTTCCCCGGGTTTTCCTCCCGGGCGATTCGGATGGATCGTGGACGATTCCGAATCGAATACTCCACCGGTGCGAACGCACCACACTCGTTCCCAAGCGCCCTGAGCGGGACGGATCCACGGCCATCCTGCGGTGTCGCTGCTCGAAAGGTCTCCAATGGCCGACCAACTCGTACAGGATCTCCTGGAAGCGGGCATTCACTTCGGACAGAAGAAGAGTGCCTGGAACCCCAAGATGAAGCAATACATCTGGGGCGAACGGAATCGAATCCACATCATCGACATCCGGTCCACGATCCGTGGACTGCTGACCGCCAAGAAGTACATCACCAAGATCGTCTCCCAGGGACGTGACGTGTGCTTCGTGGGCACCAAGCGCCAGGCGCAGTCCAGCATCGAGACCCACTGCCAGCAGACCGGCATGCCATGGGTCACCGAACGCTGGCTCGGCGGCACGCTGACCAACTTCCGCACCATCCGCGAACGCCTGAAGCGTCTCGAGGAACTGGAAGGTCTGGTCGAGTCCGGCGAGATCGACACCTACTCCAAGAAGATGACTTCGCAGCTGATGCGTGAAAAGCGCAAGATCACCCGCAACCTGCAGGGCATCCGGAACATGAAGAACCATCCCGGAGCCATCGTCATCATCGATTCGACCCGCGAGGTCAACGCACTGCGTGAAGCACGGAATCTCGGCATTCCGACGATCGCTCTCATCGACACCGACGGCGACCCCGACAAGGTGGACATCCCGATTCCCGGAAACGACGACTCGATGCGATCCATCGACGTGATCCTCCGCGAACTGTCCGAAGCCATCAACGAGGGACTGAAGCGACGCGGCGCCCACAACGAGGAGCAGGCTTCATCCGATGAAGCTCCCAAGTCCTCCAAGCGACGTTCCAGCCGCAGTTCCTTCCGTTCGGACGATCCCGCTCCGACTCCGGAAGCGGCTCCAGCCCCCGAAGCG
>DEYK01000050.1:22204-36539 GCA_002364485.1 Phycisphaerales bacterium UBA3160 | reverse complement strand
GGCTCCAGCCCCCGAAGCGGCTCCCGCCCCCGAAGCGGTCCCTGCATCGGAATCGGCTCCCGCGACCGAAGCGGCGGCACCGGCACCCGTGGCCGAATCGACCCCGGATCAGGCCTGACCAACGACGACACGTTTCAACAACGAAAAGCACCACGACGAGCACCCCGGAGATTACGACGATGAGCACCATTGCCGCCAAGGATGTCATGGCCCTGCGAGAGAAGACCGGGCTTGGCATGATGGATTGCAAGAAGGCCCTTCAGGAGAACAGCGGCGACATGAATGCCGCCGAATCCTGGCTGCGTGAGAAGCGCAAGGGAAAGATGGACACTCGGACCGAACGAACCACCGGAGAGGGACGCATCGGCGTCGCCATCGACGGATCGAAGGCCGCCATCATCGAACTGCAGACCGAAACCGATTTCACCGCGAAGACGGACGCCTTCCTCGCAGCCACCGATGCCGTGGCAAGTCTGGCGCTCGCCCTCGATGGCGGTGACATCACCCCCACCGACGACATGAGCAAGTACGTCGACGATCTGCGCATCACGACCGGCGAGAACGTGAACTTCGCCCGCGGCCGCCGCCTCGACGGCGGTTCGTACGGAGCGTACGTACACCACGACGGCAAGCGGGCCTGCCTGCTTCAGGTCGAAGGCACCGCTGATGCGGACGCCCTCAAGGGCATCTGCCAGCACATCGTGTTCCACGACCCCCTGGGCATCGACGCCGACGACGTGCCCGCCGACAAGATCGAATCCATTCGCGAAGCCGCTCTGGCCGAAGCGAAGGACTCCGGCAAGAACGAGGAGATCGCGGCCATGATGGCCGACGGCAAGGTGCGGAAGTACCTCGAGGAGAACACCCTCGTCGCCCAGAAGTACGTACTCGACGAGAACATGACCGTCGCCGATGCGTTGGGTACCGATGCCAAGATCACGGCATTCGTCCGCTACACCCTCGGCGGCTGAACCCCGATCAAAACAAATGTCCAATGAAGACAACCGATCCTTTGGATCGGTTGTCTTCGCATATAGAGTGGTTCTCCGGAGGGGAACGACACATGATCATCCCGCAACGATTCGTCTTCGCATGCCTCATCGGCCTGAGCAGCCTCAGCACCATGCAGACGGCAGAGGCTGCAGCAGAGAAGACGGGATTGTTCTGCTGGAACAAAACCGTCGTCAGCGACGCCTCGCAGTCGGACCAACTGCTCGCCTTCATGGACTCCGGGGCAGACCCCACACTCGTCGGCGGCCGCATCATCCTGAATGCGGCATCCATGGGAGACGGCGCCTACGATTCCCAGAAGTTCGCCGACTTCATCATGAAGGCCGATGCCGAACACCACCGCGTCTCACTGATGGTCGCCAGCGACGCCTTCGTCGCGTCCTCCACCCAGATCTCGTCGATCGCCGAGGCCACATCACGATTTCTCGACTGCCTGAATACCGCCTCGTGGCAGGACTCCAGCGGAACCCCGCACACCTGGAAGAAGAACCTCGACGCCAACGGCCATCCCATGATCGAGGTGTTCCTGGAAGTCGAACCCCATGACGACAGCAGCGTCTACGGTGGATACCTTTCGGTTCTGCAGACGACTCGAGCAAGCGTGGACAGCCACAACTCGAACGGTCCCGTGATCAAGGCCTCACTGGGCGCCTCCATGACCATCGCAGGCGTCATCAGCGATCACGCCCAGGATCTCCCCTGCCCCGGTACGACTGAAAGGGACTGCTGGGAATGCGCATTCGGAATGCTGGACCGCATGGTGCTCATGGCATACAGAAACGTCCCCTGCTACTTGAACGACATGTGCACGGGAACCCTGGAAGGCTCCCACTGTGCTCCCGGCGGCACGGGCCGGGATGGGATCCTCTACTTCGCATTTCCTGTCCTGAACTGGGCCAGCAGCAATGGAAAGCTCGCAAGCATCGCGCTGGAGGTCAATCAGAACAATGCCGACAGCAATCTGGCCAACTGCCACAAGATCTCCTTCGGCACCGACGGCATCTGGGGCATGGGAACGACAGGACGACGCCAGTACATGCAGGATGTGAAAGACGCCTGCACGGCAGCGCTGTCCGGCGGCTTCGACCCCGACTCGTACTTCACGATCAACGACTACAACGGGCACTACTGCTTCGTGAACAATGCGCCATGCATTTCCGGCGATTGCTATGACGCGAACGCCAGTTGTGCCGGGTGCACTCCCATCCTGCCCCCCTACATGCTCACTGGAGATGTCAACGGCGACGGGCAGGTCAACACACTCGATCTCTACGAGATGCAGCGGCTGCTCGGCACGGGACCGCACGACACGAACTTCAACGGAACCGTCGAGATCCTGGACCTGCTCGATCTGATTTCAATCTGGAACGCCCACTACCCCGAAGAGCCGTGATCGACTCGACCGTCAATCGGCCGAGATGAGATCCGGACCGTCGCCCGCCTTCTTCTCGTAGAAGCCGTCGCCGGCCTTCTCGTACTTGGTGAATCCGAGCCGATCGAGATTCTTGTTCGACAGCTTCTGGTTGGTCGCGTGATCGGTCCAGTTGCCGGCGATGTTCGCGGAGGTGATGACCCGCTGCACGGGCTTGCCGTTCTCCGGATGCACGGTGAGCGGATCGTCGGCCATCTTCTGGATGACTTCGAATCGCTCTCCGTCGGAGCCGTCGGGCTCGATCACCTTGTAGACGTATACGGGCATCCGTGCATTGTAGGTGTTCAGCGGCTTCCGGGCTCAGTGCCCGGCGGGCATTCCACCCTTTCGAGGGTCCGAGGCGGCACGCTTGCGGCCATCAGGCAGCACTTCGACGACCTGGACCACGCCCACACTGTCTCGGCGTCCAGTCGCATGCCCGATCGATTCCATCGCATCGACGACCCCATCCGCCGTCCATCCCTGCTCGAACTGGAGCACGTCGGGAAGCCACTGATGATGGAACCGGGCTGCGGAGACCGCCTGGGCCGGAGTCATCTCCAGCAGCAGACAGTTGAGAATGACCTGCATGGTCCCGGTGATGATCCGAGGCCCCCCCGAGGCTCCCGCCACCAGACGGACCTGATCACCTTCGAGCACGATGGTCGGCGACATCGAACTGAGCGGCCGTTTCCCGGGAGCCGGGGCGTTTCCCGGACTCTGCCTGAGTCCGAAGGCGTTCGCCTTGCCGGGTCGCGCAGTGAAATCGTCGAGTTCGTCGTTGAGCACGATCCCGAACTCGGGCACGGCCAGCAGCGATCCGAAGGTCAGATTGATCGTCTCGGTGCAACCGACCGCCATGCCGTCGGCATCGACCACACTGATGTGACTGGTGCCGCTGTCCGAGGGCGGCGGTGCCGAGGATCCGTAGTCGGTCGGCGACCCGGTTCGTCGAAGATCGATCGATCCTGCCCGCTCGGCGAGGTACTCGGAGGCAAGCAGTCGATCGACCGGAACGGGATGGAACGTTCCGTCCGCGAGATGCGTCGCACGATCGGCGAAGGCATGCTTCATGCACTCGACCACCAGCTGGACCCAGGCCGGGTTCGTCGGCGATGGATTCGGCACGTCGTCGAGCCGCATGTCGATCATGCGCATCATCTGCTGCATCGCGATGCCTCCGCTGCTCGGAGGCGGCATCGACAGCAGCGTGTACCGATCGAAGACGACGGTCGATCTCAATGCATCGGTGGTGCTGGTGCGGTACCCCGAAAGGTCCGCCCTCGTCAGATCGCCACCGGACGTGGAGACGGCCCGCACGATCGCGTCCGCCACCGGGCCTTCGTAGAAGGCAGCGGCTCCGTGGTCCGCGATTCGCCCCAGCACGTCGGCCTGCCCGGGCTGCACGAGGACGTCCCCGATCCGGAGATCCCCTCCTCCGCAGAGATGGTCCCAGACCCACTGCGACACGTCCTGCAGACCCGGATGTTCGTCACGCATCGTGCGAACCCACTGCACCGCCGAGAGGTACGCCGCATTGACCTGAAATCCGTCGCGCGCGTGCCGGATCGCGGGTTCGAGCACGGTCGCTCGATCAAGCGTCCCCCAGCGTTCGAGGGCCTCGAGCAGACCCCGGACGTTTCCCGGTACTCCGACGGCCAGTCCGCCGAACCTGGAGGCGAGCGGGTCGTCGAGTTCGGCGAAGGTCTCGGGCCGCATCGATGCCGGTGCCGTCTCGCGATAGTTGTGCGCGAATCCGCGCCGCGTGGCGGGATCCCAGACCACCATGAAGCCTCCACCACCGATACCGCACGAGAACGGATCGACGACGGACAGGCAGAAGCTCGCGGCCACCGCGGCATCGACCGCGTTGCCGCCACGCCTGAGCATCTCCGCTCCGGCCTGGGAAGCCAACGGATGATCCGCCGCCACGGCGCCCTGTTCGTAGACCAGTTCCGGCGACCCTCCGATTGCCGCAGGCGGACGTGTGCATCCGCAGCATGCCAACGCGAAAGTCAGGACGAGCAAGCGGCGGATCATGATTCGTCTCCCAGCATGGCGATGGCCTTGCGGATGTCCTCGATGCGCCGATCGCCGCCCTCGCGTTCGATGACCAGATCGATGGGACGTTCGAGACCCTCGACGATCGAAAGGAAGGCGGGCCAGTCGACCGCCCCCTCTCCAGCCGGCATCTCGCTTCCCCAACTTCCGGGAGCCCCGGCGGGCAGGGCATCCTTGATGTGCACCTGCAGGACATGCGGCGCCAACGCCTGCAACGCGTCGATTGGATCACCCTTGCCATAGAGGATCATGTTGGCCGGATCGAAGTTCACTCCGAGATGGCTGCTTCGATCGAGCAGATCCAGAAGCTCCAACAGCGTCGTTGCCGTCTCCTGTCCCGTCTCGAACGCCACCTGCACCCGGTGCTTCGCGAAGACGTCGATGATCAGACCGAGTCGATCGAGCATGATCCCGCGTTCGGGATCGTCGGCATCCTTGGGAATGAACCCCGCATGCAGAGTGACGAGCTCGATGCCGTTCGCCGCGGCGCACTCCGCGATCGCGGACGCCATCCGGAGATTGCCCTCCCAGGTGGCATCGGGTCGGACTCCGCCGCTGCGGGCGATCGACTCAAGAGTGGAATAATCCTCCTCGAGCGGCTCCATCATTCCACTGAGCACTTCGATGCCCGCCGCTTCGAGCCGCGAAAAGGTATCGGACCATCGGGTCGGATCCGTGACGAGCGGAGTCAGAGCCAGTTGGACGGCCTTGAGACCGGTTTTCTTCAATCGGTCCACGAGTGATTCGGGATCCTCGGGCTGAAGACTCCAGGAGCATGTGGCGATTCGATGAATGGACATGAGGGGGGATTCCAGGAGGTTGCGGTCGAATCCGGAGGGTCCGGGCTGGATCATGGCAAGTCGAGTACCTAAGATACCCACTCTTCAGGGGTCACACGGAGATCGTGCCGTACCGGTGCCCCCACTTCAGCGAGCGCCGTGATGACCCGAGCGGAAATACAGACCGAGCTTCCATCCACCATGGGCTTCCAGCCCGATGGAACGCCAGTGCGCCCGACGCTGTACCAGCGTCTCGAGGCGTTCATCAGCCGACTCAGCACCAAGAACAACTTCTGGCACCGTGTCTGCAGCCTGATCTGGCTCCCCTTCGCCTGGCGAAGCGGCATCCAGATGCGGCGTGAAGGCCAGTCGCGGTTCGCGGCGATCCTTCCGTTCAAGCGGGTCAACCGGAACTGGTACAACGCGATGGCGGGAGCCGCCCTGCTGGGCAACTCCGAAGTGGCCGCGGGCATGTTCCTGTTCTCCGAATGCGGCAGCGACTACAACGTCGTCTGCAAGCAGATGCACTACGAGTTCCTTCGTCCGTGCCTGGGACCCGCCGTGTACACGATCCGTGGCGGCGAGGACGTGATCGAATCCGTTCAGGAACAGATCGGCGGCGGCGGCGAGTTCAACATCGACCTGAATCTGGAGATCAACCAGATTCTCAAGAACCGCGGACGCAATCTTCGCGTCGGTCGCTGTTCGATGACGTTCCACTGCACGCCCAAGCGAATGATCGAGGCCAAGCAGCGACGCAAGCGAAAGCACGCTTCGCGACGCGATTCCAAGGCCTGAACGAAGCTTCGAGCATCGTGGAGCCCCCTGACGCATGAGCTCCCTCTTCAAGACCATCGGCTGGGGCCTCTTCTGCACGAGCAGTTGGACCTGGTGCATCGGCATGTGGCTCCCGCTGCTGCTCATCGATCGATGGGGCTGGCCCGGCTTCTGGCTCTTCGCCATCCCGAATGTCCTCGGCTGCGCCGCCATGGGCTACATCGTCGGCTCGCGGGAGCGTTCCGAACATCTGGTCCGCCGGCATCGGGGCGCGATGCGATGGTTCTCGTGCATCACGATCGCCTTCCAGCTGTTCTGGATCACCGCACTCTCAGGAACCCTCGACTTCAAGACGCTCATGGGAAGCACGATCGCGACGATCGTGGTGCCGCTGGCGGTGCTCCTGCTGGGAACCCTCGTCGCGACACTGCCGCGGACCGGCTGGCTGCTGACCGGCGCAGCCCTGTTCGTCTGGTCGATGACGTGCTTCGGAATCCTCGGCACGGACTCCATGCGGCAGATCGAAAGCACCGGAACGATCTCCTCGATCGAACTGTGGGGCGCCGCCCCGATCATCGTTCTTGGATTCCTCCTGTCGCCCTACCTCGACCTCACGTTCCACCGTGCACGGCAGGAGACTCCGAGCTCGCACTCCTTCGCGGTCTTCGGCATCTCGTTCATGGCCATCCTGCTCTTCGTGGCGTCGTACTGGCCGATCGAGCATCCGGATCCGTTCGGAATCCTGATGGTGTTCTGGGTGCTG
The DNA here is from genome assembly GCA_002364485.1 of Phycisphaerales bacterium UBA3160. Taxonomy (GTDB): domain Bacteria; phylum Planctomycetota; class Phycisphaerae; order Phycisphaerales; family SM1A02; genus UBA854. Next base: position 29,737 of record DEYK01000050.1, on the reverse strand, counting down.
CAGCTGATCTTCACGATCGGAGCCCACATCCGTGAACTGCGAGCGACCGACGACCCCGCCCCGGGCCGCTGGGGCTCGAGCCGGAGCCTCGTTCGAGTTGCACGCATTCCGATCTCGCTGGTGTGGATCGTCTACTTCACGGCCGGCCTCGGCATCGCCGAAGTCTGGCTGCTCAACGACACCTACCTTCGATTCCTCGGCTTCTACGGCCTCGCCGTTCCCGTGTGGGTGCTTGCATTCATGTGGCCGATTCCGGCCGCGCGGACGAGACCGGTGTTCATCCTGCTGGGCGCCGCCCTGCTGATCGCGTTCATCCTCGCCGAACTGGGAATGGTGCAGACGCCGACCTGGTGGCTGCTTCCGGCAGCCGGCCTGGCCATCGTGGTCCCGCTGGCCACCGCTCGCCGATGGCCCGCCGCCGCCTGATCAGTCGTTGACCAGACGCCATCCCTGCTGCAGCAGCGGCTTGGCCTTCTTGTACTTCATCTTTTCCTTCTTGCCGCTGCGTGGATCGAGCACGGTCACGACTTCATTGCGACCGACGGCCGCAGCCCCGGCCGCGGGCTGACGCTTTCGGGCCGGGGGCGGCGTGGCGCCTCCGCCGGCCGTCTGGGCCCGCTCGATGTCCCGTCGCTGCTGGTTGGTGCCGGCGGCCGCGGCGGCGGCGGCGGCGGCGACCGGTGGTGCCCCCCCCTGCGCGGTGGCCGGAGGCCTTGCGTTCGGCGCGCCCTCGGGCTGCGATTCCTGTCGCTGTGCGACCTGAGGCTGGAGGCGGGCCTTGAAGATCAGATCCGTCACCTTGTCGCGGATCTCCATGGTCATGTCCTCGAAGAGCTTCGCGCCTTCGCGCTTGTACTCGATGCGGGGATCCAGCTGACTGAAGCTCCGGTATCCGATCGCTTCACGCAGTTGATCCATCGAATGCAGATGATCCTTCCAGGCTCCGTCGACGATCTGGAGGAGGATCCATCGCTCGAACTGGATCATCTCCGCACGCATCGCCTCCGTCAGGAGTTCGTGGACCGCTTCGACCGGATCCTCTTCGAACCGCTCGTCGTACTTCGGCGGCATCGCGACTCCGATGTTCTCCAGACACCAGGCATCCACGGATTCACGATCCGCTCCGGATGCCGTCGAACCGGCGGCGCGTGCACGCACCTTCTCTTCGTCCCACTTCTCGGCTTCCTTGTAGAGGACGTCGCGAAGCACCATCGGATTGGTCGAAGGCAGCTTGTCGGGATCCCAGTCGAGCTCGTACCGGAACCGGGCCCAGGCCGTGAACTGCGTCAACGCCTTCCGCGGATCCTGCTGCATGAGATTCGTGGTCAGATCCATCACGAAGTCGACCGGATATCGGCACTCACGCTGGCGATACAGCTCCCTGGCCTTGTCGCGAAGAAGCTCGGCCGCGAGTTCGGGCGTCTCGATGTCCGCGAACTCCTCCGCCTTGCACTCGATGTCGTACTTGGAGGAGACCCATGTCGCCAGTTCCTGCTTGGCGTAGTCCTCCACCAGGAAGGTGTCCAGATCGTCCAGACTGGTGGAATCGATCTTCCGCTCGGCCGCGTGCTGCAGCGAATCGACGATCTCATCGCGACTCATCTCCTGAAGAGCGGACACCTTGAGATCACCGTCGAAGTGGGATCTCGCCCAGTTGGAGAGACCGGTGAAGTCGTCACCATGGACGTCGCGTTCGACGACCTTGCCCTTGCCAAGATCGATCTCGTCGGACAGGAATTCGCCGAGCGTGACCTCGATGATGTTGGAGGCCTCGGATCTCGCGTTGTTTCGAATCGCCTCATGCAGGTCGACGCGATCCTTCCCCTTGATGCGATCCGGATCGATTCCGACCCCCAGATGCTCCCGGACCCACTCGGCGATGCAGTTGCCCGTGTAGCTCCCGTCGAGGAACCGCCAGGCCGCGTCGTCGATGGCGTTGTCGAGATGCTCGAAGATCAGTTCCTTGACCTTGAGTCCCTCGAGGACGTTCTGACGCATTCCGTAGAAGGAGTGACGCTGATGATCCATCACCTCGTCGTACTCGAGGATGTTCTTTCGGATCAGGAAGTTGCGTTCCTCGACCTTCCGCTGCGAACGCCCGACGGCCCGGCTCAGCATCGGATGCTCGATGGCATCGCCTTCCTTCATGCCCAGCTTGCTGAGGATCTTCAGCGTCGTCGGCCCGGCGAACATCTTCATCAGATCGTCCTCGAGACTGAGGAAGAATCGCGACGAGCCGTTGTCACCCTGTCGCCCCGAACGTCCACGCAGCTGATTGTCGATGCGACGCGATTCGTGTCGCTCGGTCGCGATGACGTGCAGCCCCCCCAGGTCCTCGACGTTCCGATAGAGACGAAGATTGTGGTACATGCAGGTGTCGGAATCATCCAATGCCGACAGGATGGCCTTCTCGGACATCGACCCCACCTTGGAAGCCTTGCCCCAGCAGTGGGCGACGAACCAGTGTTCGAGCAGGCGACGTCGAATCTGGTCGTCGGACATGTCCGCGACCTCCGACTTCTTGATGCCCAGTTCACGCGACGCCATGTGGCGATGCACTCGACGGACGATCTCGTCCTCGGGAAGATCGGCCGAGACGTCCCGGGGACAGATGCCCCGCTGCTTCCAGTGATCGAGGAGTTGCGGCGTGTCGAACTGCCCGAGCTTGATGTCGGTGCCACGGCCGGCCATGTTGGTCGCGATCATCACGGCACCGATGCTTCCGGCGTACTTGATGATCTCCGACTCGCGGTCGTGCTGCTCGGCATTGAGCACTTCGTGCTTGATGCCGAACTGCTTCATCAACGCATCGGAGAGTTCCTTGGACTTCTCGACGCTCGTCGTGCCGACGAGAATCGGACGACCGACGTCGTGGAAGGAGTTGATCTCCTCGAGCACGGCGTCGGACTTGTCCTTGACATTCAGATAGACCACATCGTCGTGGTCGACGCGGACCACCGGTACGTTGGTGGGGATCACGACCACGTCGAGACTGTAGATCTCGTAGAACTCGGTCGCCTCGGTGTCCGCGGTACCGGTCATGCCGGACAGGTTGTCGTAGAGCTTGTAGAAGTTCTGGATGGTGATGGTCGCCATCGTCTGCGTTTCCTGCTTGATGGGAACGCCTTCCTTCGCCTCGATCGCCTGATGCAGACCGTCCGACCACTGTCGACCGATCATCTTCCGACCGGTGTTCTGATCGACGATGATGATGCTCATGTCGCCCTTGTCGTCGGGCGCGACGATGTAGTCCCGGTCACGCTGGTAGACGGTATGGGCGCGGATCGACTGCTCCAGAAGGTGGGGCAGATCGATGTTCTCGCCCACGTAGAACGATCCGACGCCGGCGACCCGCTGGGCCTCGGCGATTCCTTCGTGCGTGAGCGTCGCCTTCTTCTTGTCGAGTTCGATCTCGAAGTACTGCGAGAATCGATCGCGGGCCTCCTCCAGGGCGGGCAGCCGCTCCCGGATCGCCTGCAGACGGTCGCGCAGCGGCTTCGCGTCCTCCTTGTCGCGGACGTTGCGGATGTCCCCTTCGATGCCGGACGCCTCGACCAGGCAGGACTGGACCTTGTGATCGGCATCGGTCCACGGCTTCTGTTCCTTCAGCAGATGGATGCCGAGCTTGTCGGCCATCTCGTAGCGGGGCGCGTGCTCGTGGGCCGGACCCGAGATGATCAGCGGCGTCCGGGCCTCGTCGATCAGGGTGGAGTCGACCTCATCGACGATCGCCCGATCACGGCGCTTCTGGACCTGCTCCTGGACGGTCAGCTTCATGTTGTCCCTGAGATAGTCGAAGCCGAATTCCGCGGTCGTTCCGTAGACCACGTCGCACATGTACATGATCTGCTTCACACGAAGCGGCTGCATGTGCTGGGGGTGGATCGCCCCGACCCGGAGTCCCAGCTGCCTGAAGAACGGGAACGTCCAGTCGCGGTCGCGCTGCACGAGATAGTCGTTGACCGTGACCACGTGGACCTGCTCGCCGCTGATCGCGGAAAGGTAGCAGGCGAGCGGTGCGACGATGGTCTTTCCCTCGCCCGTCTTCATCTCGGCGATGCGTCCCTCGTAGAGCACGATGGCTCCGATGATCTGGACGTCGAACGGTCGGGCACGGAACGGCGGCTTCGATTTCGGCTCCAGGGCCCGGACCGCCTCGTAGAGAGCCGGCGGAATGTCGACCCAGACCCACGGCTCGATGGGCTGGAGATTGCCCAGCAGATCCTCCGTCGGTGGTCGCGCCTCGAGCCCGTCGATCTCGGCCTTGACCTGGTCGTAGAGCGATCTGGCCTCGGCCGGCAGTCGATCGGGATCGAACTCGTGGATCGGATTGAAGATGTTGCGAATGCCGACCGAGCGGTCCATCGCCTCGCGGGCGACCGCGAAGACCTCGGGAATCAGCTGCTCAGTCGTCGCACCGTCTTCGATGCGCTGCTTGAACTCGGTCGTCTTCTCCCGAAGTTCGACGTCGGTCAATCGCCGCGTCTGCTCATCGAGGGCCGTGACCTGGTCGACGATCTGGAGGTATCGCTTCACCATCCGATCGTTGCGGGTGCCGAAGAGTTTCTTGCCTACCTTGGATACAACTGGAATTGCCATTGGTCTGTCTCACACCGGATGCCTGAAAAAGTCGCACTGCCCGCACGGATGACCGGCGAGCCGAAGGGAACTTCAAGCATCGTGGGGCGGAGGCAGGACGTGGCGAAGCGGACCGAGCTGGCACACGATCCCCTGCCATCCCTCGACGACGACGCTGGCACCCGAGCCGCAGGCCCGAACCGCATCGGCGAGATGGCACGGAGCGGAATCAGCCGCCTGCACCAGCCCACGGCCGACCCCGACGACGGACGCGGCCCTCGCAAGCGACATTCCCACATGGCGGGGGGACTGCGATGCACCGGCCATTGCCGGGGCAGCGACCAGAATCGCGATCACGGCAAGCAGGGCCGGAGCACCTGAGAGCGGCGAGGGGCGAGATGATCCAAATCGGGTGTTCATCGATCGCACAGTGTATCGAAGCAACTTGCCAATGTCCCTCCAGAGGCAAAAAAAGCCCGTCCAACTGCTCAGGCGTATCATACTCCAGTCATGAGCAGTCCCAAGCACAGCACCGATTCCGGTTCATCACTGATGTTCAGCGTCGACGGGCTGGCGTGCGCCGCCTGCGCGGCCGCCGTGGAGACCGCCCTCCGATCGACGAACGGAGTCGACTCGGCGACCGTCAGCCTCACGCAGGGGCGGGCCACCGTACGCGGAGCGGACCTGGCGAACGAGCACCTCGTCGCCGTCATCAAGGCTTCGGGCTACGACGCCCAGCCGCTGGAACGAAGACAGACACCAGCGGAACTTCGCAGTGCCCTCGAACAGCGGCAGCTGAAGCACGAGCAGCAGTGGAAGCGAAGAGCGTTCATCGGGCTGAGCATCTGGATTCCGATGATGGTGCTCCACTGGACCACCAATGCCGTCGCCGCCCAGTGGATTCAGTTCTGCCTGGGAACGCTCGTCATGTTCGCGGTGGGCACCGGGTTCTACGTCTCGGCCTGGTCGGCGGCCCGCCACAGAACGACGAACATGGACACGCTCATCTCGATCGGGGCAACCACCGCCTACGTCTACTCGGTGATCCTGTTCATCATCATGCTGACCGGCGTCGAGAGCGGTCAGCCGATGTACTTTCCCGAAGCGGCCGCCCTCTTCGGCGTCATCAGCTTCGGACACTGGCTCGAGGCCAGATCGACCACACGGGCCGGATCCGCGGTTCGCGATCTTCTTGAACTCCAACCCGAAACGGCCGAACGACAGGATGCCGACGGCACGCTCGTGACCCTCACCAGCGCCGACGTCGAACCCGGAGACGTCCTGCTCATCCGCCCCGGCACCCGCGTCCCCGTCGACGGCTGCGTGGTCGAGGGCACGTCGGATCTCGACGAATCCGTGGTCACCGGAGAATCCATTCCCGTATCGAGAACCGCCGGCGATCCTCTCATCGCCGGCAGCATGAACACCACCGGCCGCCTTCTGATGCGGGCCGAAGTCGACGGCCGCAACACCACCGTGTCCCGCATCGCCGAACTCGTGACCAACGCGATGGCGTCCAAGACCAACATCCAGCGACTGGCAGATCACGTCAGTTCCATCTTCGTTCCGGTCGTGCTCGCCATCGCGGCGAGCACGCTGGTCGGCTGGTCGATCGCCGCAATCGTCCAGGGGGACGCGATGACGTTCCAGAACGGAGTCATCGCGATGGTCACCGTGCTGGTGATCTCCTGCCCGTGCGCTCTCGGACTGGCGACGCCGATGGCGATCATGGTCGGCGCCGCGGAGGGCAGCCGCCTCGGCATCCTGATCAAATCCGCCGGAGCACTCGAGATCGCCGGCAAGGCGACGACCGTCGTCTTCGACAAGACGGGAACCCTGACGATCGGCCGCCCCTCCGTGACCTCGATCGAACCGGTCGGCCCCGACATGGACGAGCACACCCTGCTGCGATTGGCGGCCGCGGTCGAGGCGCCCAGCGAACATCCGCTGGCCCGAGCGATCGTCGACGCCGCGGACGAACGGACGATCGAACTGCCTGCGGTCACCGACTTCGAGGCGACCACCGGACAAGGCGTCTCCGGCATGGTCGAGACGCATCGGATCGAGATCGGTCGTGATCCGGAGGCGACCTGCCAGGTCCTCGTCGATGGAGCCCTGGCCGGCCGCATCACGATCGCGGACACGCTTCGGCCCGAATCACCTGACGCGGTCAGGATGCTCCGGGATCTGGACATCGACGTCCACATGCTGTCGGGTGATCGTCGGAGCGTCGTCGAACGGGTCGCATCCGAAGTCGGCATCGAACCCGGATCGGCCCATGCCGAGCAGACACCGGAGTCGAAGTCGGCCTTCCTCGATGCGATTCCGGGACGTTCGATCATGGTCGGAGACGGCATCAACGACGCCGCCGCCCTGGCCATGGCGGACGTGGGCATCTCGCTCGGCTCGGGGACGAACATCGCCATCGAGACCGCCTCGATCGTGATCCCCGGCAATCAGGTCACGGCCGTGGCCCACTCGATCGAACTCGCACGCCTCACACTGCGGAACATCAAGCAGAACCTGTTCTTCGCATTCTTCTACAACACCTCGATGATCCCGCTGGCGGCGTTCGGACTTCTGGGCACATGGGGCCCGCTGATCGCGGCCGGAGCGATGGGATTGAGCGATGTCACCGTGATCGGCAACGCCCTGCGGCTTCGACTGCTGGTCCGCAAACGACTGGGGCGGAAAAATACGGTTTGATGCGTCTGTTCCGAATCTCCGGGGGCGATTTGGCGAAGAACGACGCATAATGGGGATGCCGAAGGAATGATCTCCGTATAAAGCGATGCACAGGCGGAGCCCCGATATGCCCACCACCTCACTGAAGAAGATCAAGCCTGCGTCCTTCGACTACTGGAAGGCACAGCATCTGCTCAATCGGGCGGGTTTCGGAGGGCAGCCGCAACAGACTCTCGCGCTTCGGAATCTCGGCTCCGAGGATGCCGTCGA